>JBGSZR010000320.1:0-24887 GCA_041750275.1 Gemmataceae bacterium | reverse complement strand
CCGGTGGCTGAGCGCCGGGAGCAACCGGCGGCTGGGCTGCGGCCGAGACGGACAGAGCCGAGCCAATCACCAGGGCCGCGGCACCACGGGTCAATCTACGCATCGCCTCACTCCTTCTTTGCCCCGGGCTTCCGGGTAACTCAAGGTGAGACATCATAACGCGGGGAATGGGAAAAACAAGTGCGTTCGGCGAAGGGCAAACGGTGCCCGTGGGGGCACCGCTCGAGATCACGTGTGAATGGAATCGAACGACACGAGCGTGATGGGCCCAAACACCAGCACGGGCAGCCAGGCGGCGAGCGGCGCGGCGACGTAGTCGTTGTCGCCGAGATACTTGCAAGCGAGCACGAACGAATAGAACCACGCGCTGAACACCAGGCACAGGCCGGCACTGATAAAGACGTGACGGTTCGGGTCGCGCAGGATCACGGAGAGCCCGAACAGCAGCAAGAGCGCACCGACCGCGGGGCGTGTAAACCGCATGTGGAACATCACGGCGACCTTCGACTGCCGGCGTGGTTCCGGGCGAGCGAGCATCTCCCGCAGCTTCGGCGTCGACGCGAACATGAACCAGCCCGCACCGCGGCTCACGGTGTCGAAATCGATGTCTTCCGTCTTGAGAAAGTACCGGCCTGGATCGAGCAATGTGAGGTTCGTCGGCATGCGATCCGCGGGGATGCGGGCGGCTTCCGGTGTCTCGGGTGTCGCCTGCTTCAACAGCCAGCCACCACTCAGCGGGCTTCCATCGGGAGGAATGTACGTCGCTTCATCCGCAACGAGGTGAAACATGCCACTGGCGGCGGTGTCCGGAAAGGTGATGTACACGTACTTCACCACGCGATCGCGGCGAAAGCCAGCCACACCCTCAAAATGGAGGCCGTCGCGGTCGAAGGCACCCATCACGGGCTGGGCCTTGCCACCTTCCGGATCATCCTTCGGCGTGAGCAACTGATCCGCAATCTCGGGTATCACGAACTCCTGATTCAGCGGCCCGAGTGAGAGCGTGAGTGCGGCACCCAGAAGCACCGGGCGAATGATTCGACGAGTGGGGATCCCGGCCGAAAGTTGCGGCAGGAACTCGTTGTTGCGCTGCATCCACGACACCGTGAACATCGCCGCGAGCAGTGTGATCGCCTCGGCCATGCGGTCGAAAATGAGGGTGATTTGCACGCTGTAGTAACGCAGAATGTGCTCGGCCACATTGAGCACACCGCCACCGGCTCGCCCGAATGAATCGATGTTCGTGAACAGATCGATCACGACATACAGGCTGAGCAAGCTGGTCCACACAATCGCGTACGACCGAAAAAACGCGATGAGCACCATGCGGTCGAGGGTGGATATCACGGCTGCACCCCCCGAGCGGCACCCTTCGCCTTGCTTCGTGGCTGATAGTTCTGCACAAACTGGACAATGAAGTTATCGGCCTCGCTGGAGTTCAGGAAGCCGTAGCCATTGGCACGCAGTTCACGCAGTGCCGCACCGGGGTCCCAGTTTTCAAACTCCATGCGATAGATTGCCGTGAGCCGGCCAGTGCGGTGCAAACCTGCCTTGCAGTGGAGCAGCACGGGGTAAACCGTCTCGTCGTCCAGGAGTTTGATGAACTCGGTGACGGCGGGCGGTTCCTTGGTGACGTCGTTCGGCTCGGGGAGGATATCCGGCGTCAAGAGCACATAACGCACGCCGAGTTCCTTGCACAACTCGCTTTCGGTGGTGACCGGTTTTCCCAGCCACTGCTCGCGGAGTGCGGGGTCCGGGTTCTCGTGCTGCAGGTTAATGACCGTCTTGATCTTGTAGCGTTCGATATTCTCACGAAAGCCGCTGGCGGTCATCTGCCCGGAGCGATAGACGCGTCCCGGCGACACCTCGCGGAAACGCTTGGCGTTCGTGTATTGCGCCCGGTAAAGCACAATCGGCGGTGCCACGATCAGCACCAGTATGGCGACGGCAAAGCCCCACCGCGTCCAGAGCGGCATCCAAGCCCCCACGGCAACAACGCCAACGGTAATAAATGAAGTCGCACTCTTATACGCAGCGCCGCCAGGGTGTCAACCGCGGAATGCAAGCTGCACGGATTCGGGTGTATCCGAATTCTCTGGGGACGTTGATTTCCTCAGCAGGAATCTGGTTCTGCAATGCGGATTCGGAATGCGGAATGAAAGACCCAGTAAATCTCCTCAATTGTCCTGGTGCCACCCCCAAATAAATTGGTTGCACCCTCGGATTCAAACTGATCTCTCTGGACACGGCATGACCCAAACCCCTACACTTCTCCCCTGACCCAGAGCTCGCCCGACCCGACGCAAGGACGCGACACGGGCATGAATCTCGTTCACCTGACATCCAGCACCTTCTTCGGCGGCCCCGAGCGGCAAATGCTGGGCCTCGCCCTGGCATTGCCTCAATCCGTTCACACCACGTTTCTGAGCTTTCACGAAGGCAACCGGTGCGAAGCCTTCCTCAAAGAAGTGCGACGCCATCACTTCGCAGCGCACGCAATCCAACAAGACTTCCCACACGTGCTGGCCACATTGGGAGAATTGACCCATACGCTTCAGAATCTCGCCTGCGACGTGCTGCTTTGTCACGGCTACAAGGCCAACATTTTGGGCCGCCTCGCGGCGAGGCGATTGAAGATTCCCGCCGTGGCCGTGTCCCGCGGTTGGACGGGAGAAACTCGCAAGGTGCAACTGTACGAATGGCTGGATCGCCGACATTTGAAGTGGATGGACCGCGTCGTCTGCGTATCGGAAGGGCAAGCCGAAAAGGTGCGGCGCTGGTGTGGAGTTCCAGAATCGCGGCTTCACGTGATTCGGAATAGTGCTCGACTCGCAGCGTTCGAAAACCCCGACCCGAATGCTCGTCAGAAACTGCGTGCCTGCTTCTCACCGTCGCAGGATATCTCCGAGATCGTCCTGGCTGCGGGTCGGCTCTCGCCGGAGAAAGGATTTTCTGTCCTCATCGAGGCCGCCGACTCGTTCCTTCGGAATAGACCGTCCGCAGCGGTCGCGCTCTTCGGGGAAGGCGTGTTGCGGCCGGAATTGGAGGCGGGCATTCGCGCACGCGGTTTATCGGACCGGTTCGTGATGCCAGGCTTTCGGCCGGATCTGGACCACTTGATTCCGGCTGCGGATGTGGTGGTGCTGCCGTCGTTCACCGAGGGGCTGCCAAACGTGGCACTGGAAGCGAGTGCCGCAGGCGTGCCCGTGGTGGCGACGGCAGTCGGCGGAACACCAGAAGTGATAGCAGATGGCGAAACTGGCTGGCTCGTGCCACCGGGCAACCCAGCCGCTCTGGCGGCCCGGATGATCGAGCTTCTGGCGAATGCCTCGGTCCGCGAGCAATTCGGCACCGCCGGCCGCGCTCGCATGCGGGCTCTTTTCACCTTTGATTCGCAAGCCACGGCTTACACCAAACTGCTTGAAGAACTGATACACGCCAGCGGAGCACAGAATGTTGAAAGTGTGAGTTCCACGCACAGCACCGAAGGAATTCTTCCTTTCCGAGTTCCGAATTCCGAATTCCGAGTTGATCAAGTGTGAGGGTTGGCCTGATGTCTGCATTGCTTGCACCACGCCATGCTGAAGCCTGGCCCGCACCGGCGGTGACAACCGATCCTGTTCGCGTCTGCTTCATGATCGATCGGCTAACGCGAGCCGGTACTGAATCGCAGCTGATCGCCCTGATCCGGTCACTCGACCGTCGCCGGGTGCAGCCCTCACTGGTGCTCCTCGATGGCATGGACGATCTATCACAAGCCCTGGAGCCTGGCGACTGCCCTACGATTCGCCTCGGTGTCCGCAAGCTCCTCAGCTTCACGGCATGCCGGGCCGGAAGCCAGTTGCGCTCCTTCTGGCGTGAACATCGCCCGGACATCCTGCAAACGTACTTTCTCGATTCGGCTTATTTTGGTGCGCCGCTCGCCCGACTATTCGGCGTTCGGAAAGTGCTGCACGTGCGGAACAATCTCGGCTACTGGCGCACACTCAAGCACCGGCTCCTCGGCCGAGCCGTGCGGCCCTTCGTGGATGCGATGCTCACCAATACGGAAGCGGGCAAACACGCGTTGCAACAACAGGAAGGGCTCACTGAACAGCGGGTGCAGGTGCTCGAAAACGGCGTCGATACCAGCCGCTTCAACCGCTTCTTGCTCCCCGACACATCGAAGCCGCGCGTGCGCGTGGGTTGCGTCGCCAACCTCCGGCCGGTGAAGAACATCGATGGCTTCATGCGGGCCGCAAAGGCAGCGCTCGAACGCTTTCCGAAACTCGTCTTCGAGGTGGCGGGCGATGGTGAGCAACGCGCCGAACTGCAGCGTCTGCACGCCGAGCTTGGCCTCGGCGACAAGTTCCTATTCCGCGGTTCCGTGACGGACGTGGCCAAGTTCCTGCGCACAGTCGATGTTGCCGTGCTCCCCTCGCATTCTGAAGGGATGTCCAACGCCTTGCTCGAATACATGTCCGCGGGGCGGGCCGTGGTGGCGACGAACGTGGGGGCCAACGCGAAACTCGTGGAGCACGACCGCAGCGGCCTGATCGTGCCTCCGGGCGATCACCTGGCCCTGGTCGAAGCGATTGGCCGCTATCTGGGCAATCCCCTCCGCGCTGCCGCGTATGGTGCTGCCGCTCGCAAACGGGTGGAAGCCGATTTCAGCCGGGATGCGATGCGCCGCCGCTTCGAGCAATATTATTGCGATCTCAGCGCGAATGGCTCAATGGCGTGACACCGGGTCTGTTGCGTTCGAATGGCAACGGTACGTCGAGCGAATGGACTGCAAGTACCAGTGCAAATGATCGCCCCGTGAGTAAGGGTGATCCACGAACAAGCGCCGCTCCTCATCACTCAATTCGCCGAGCTTCCGCAGATAATAATCGAAGGGCTGGTGCGGCAGCGATCGCCGACTGGTGTCGCGACCAAATCGAGCCGCTGTTACCGCGTGAAGCCGGGCAAACTCCACGGGATCGTCCACATCCGGGAAGATTTGCATCAGGTGCTCGGGGCCCGTCCGCTTCTTTCGGTAGCCCACACTTCGACCACTGACACACGTGACATATCCGCCATCGGCGAAGAACGTGTGCCCCAAAAATGCAACAGCAGCGGGCCAGTTCTTGAAGTGCGGGTCCTGATCCTCGGGCGTGGCCAGGTGAAAGAAGACCGTGAGATAGCTGCAGCCATCGAGCCCGAAGAACGCTCGAAAGATGCCCTGGCCGACCGCGTGTGTTGATTCGAGCCGAATATCACCCGCATAGCGGAACCCGGCCGATTCCAGGTCCGCAGTGTACTTGCGCGTCCAGGGATTTTCCAGCACGGCATCCGCTTCGACACGCTTCAGGGCGATGTGCCGGGTCGCTTCACTATAGAGCTTGCCATAAGCAGCCCGAAAGCGGCGAAAGCCCAGTTCCCACAGCCGCCATTCATTTCGCAGGAAGAAGAAAAACAATAATAACAGCGGCCCCGAGGCGAACGCGGCAAACGTCAAGAGCAACCAGTTCTTCTCCTGATACGACCACCAGGCACCCAGCCCGATCGCACCGAGCAAGGCCGAAAAAAACGCGAAGCGACTGAGCAAACCGCCCAGGCGAGGGGCATCGAGCGGCACGTGGATCAACTTCACGGCCAGGTTGCCCGTCCGATCGGCACCGCGGCTGATGAATAACTTCTTGGCGAGTGCGGCCGGCACCTCCTCGCTCTCACGATAAGCATCGAGGGCGTGGAACCACGCTTCTTCATCGGGCCACGGTGCGTGCCACAGAAGACGATCTTCCCAACCATGCGATCCGGCTCGCCACGCTGTCTTCAGGAGAAACTGACCCGCTCGAAGCTCACCCACCAGCACGAGTGTGGATTCGAGTTGCACCTTGCGAAGTGTCTTGCGTTCATCCGCCCGGACTTCGAAGCGGAACTCCACCATGAGCCCCTCGAATGCTGGCGCCAGGAGAATCGGGAAGCCGAGCCCGGCCGGGGCTTGCTCCGCACCGTGGATCTCGCCCGAAGCAAGCACCAGGGTATCGAGGTCCGGCAGGTCCGCTTCCGGGGCCGGGAAATCCGAATCGGCGACACGCGACGCCACTTCGCGAAGCAGCGTGTCCGCACGGGAACGCGGGAAGCCACGAAGGCGAATCTCGGTACGGTGGGTGGGCGTATCGGCAAATCCCTGAGAGTGAGCCGCAGCTTCGTACAGCCTGAGCCAGAACTCGGCCGCCGTATCGAGATCGCCACCCGTCCACCAGCGGTCCACGAAACGAGAACGTATGACGTGAAGAATCATGCCACGGTGCCCAACCATGAGGAACGACCGCGGCTATTGAATCCGAGTATGGCGTAGATGCCAAGTGAAGAACTGACGAGTGCGCTGCGGATCCGACAGGAACGTCGCTCTAACTAGCGAACCAGGACCATTCGACAGGCATCGGTTGCGACCAGGCCATCACACGACCCCACTCGGCTGGAACTTGCGGCCGCGGATGATGGGATCGTGAAGTGCTGCCAAGGACCGCCGTCGCGGGCATCGTCAGCCAGTCCACAATCTCATGGGCGATTTGCTTGGGAGCCTCCTGATGGAGGTCATGCCCGAGATTCGCAATGATCTCCGAACGGTGTGCCGCTGTGAACCACTGCGATTGACCCTCGATCTGCGCAGGCGAAATTGTGCGATCGAGCGCACCGAACAATTGCAGAGTCGGTGTGCGAATGAGGCCAATGGGTTGACAGGAACGGGACGGATGCGCTTCCGAGTGCGAAACCTCCCGACTCGACCGGAGCATCCGCGTGAGGAGTGCCAGAGCCCTGTCACCCGGACACTTCCACCAGACACGCCTTTTGCCAGGGTGGCAGGCCGAGAGAGCCACGGCCCGCACAAACCGATCCGGGGCCTCACTCATGGCCCGATAAGCCACAAGAGCACCCGAACCATGACCGACAACCCAGACTGGCTGGGTCGGAGAAATCGCGTCGACGATCGCCAACACATCCCGAGCGGCACTGGCAATGGGATCGTGTTCGTGCGGAAGGGAGGCCAGCGGCGTGCGAACGGAGCCGCGTCGCACGGGTGCAATTGCGCGGAAGCCGTGACCCGCAAGCCAGTCGAGCAACTCGTCGAAAGTGCTCGCATCGTTGTGATAACTGTGCAGGCACAATGCCACCGGCTGTCCAGGATCACCAGCCGCTCGCGCTGCGAAGCGATCGCGTGCTGTTTCGATCGTCAGGTAATCAGGCTTCATGGAGTGTCTATCAAGTGCCAGGTCTGTGTGGGCTCGCGGACGGAGACCGGTGGGAATTATCGGCAACCCGGCAGCCCGGATTGGAGTGAAAGAGCGGCACACGATCCCGGGACGGCTCCGCCGTGATTGAGTCATTCGGTTTTCGGACCTGAAACGGACAGGCACCGCAAAAAGTATTCGCGAGCGAGGGCAGCCGGTGTGACACGTTGGCAGTTCTGCCAGTTAATCGTCCAGGAGCGATCAGCGACAACCTGCCGTGTGCGTGGTCGAGACGCTCAACAAGAATGTGCCTCGAATCAAGGCACTGCAGCGATTGTTGGTGAATGGTTTCTTCTGTGCGCGAGTCCCGACCTCGGCCGCGTGTGCCGACTGGATCCAGTCTTCAAGCCGGACACGGGCGCTGCCACAACAGGAGGAGATGGTTCCAGTCGATTCGTAAGAAACGCTTCAGGCAGCGCAGTTACCCTATTGTGTGCTCAGTTGATCTTTGAGGGCTCACCGCAACTCCGGTGAGATTTGACGGATCTTCACACATAAACGACACTTTGCTTTCGGCTTGCAGAATTCATGCAGAAAATGAGCTTTCGCCGGGCGCGAGTTGCACCGCGCGTGCTATCGTTGTAAGTTGAATCGAAAGACGACGCGGGTTCTCCACCCCACGCCGGGCCATTCCGACTTTCCAGCGCGGAATCCCGGACGGGGCACAGTGACGGACTCGAACGCGACGCGAGGGAGATCGGTCACATGGCGTTCACGCTGAACATCGGCAAGTGCAGCCTGCTCGGCAACTACCGCGAAAACAACGAAGATTCCATCGAGGTCAAGCAGTTCCCCGATCTCACTGTGAGCATCGTCGCCGACGGCATGGGCGGGCAAGCGGCCGGCGAAATCGCCAGCAAGCGGGCCGTCGAGATCATCCCACGCGAGCTCCGCAAGAACCTCACGGCGAATCTCAACGGCGAAGCCGTTCGCAACGTCATCAAGCAGGCGGTGACGCAGGCCAACGAAGAAATCATGGCGATGGGAGCGCTGGACAAGGACATCAAGAATATGGGCACCACGGTCGTGCTGACCGTGTGGCGGAAGAGCTCGGAACTATTCGTGGCGTGGGCAGGTGATAGCCGCGGTTATCTCGTTCGTGACAAGACGATCAAGCAACTGACAGTGGACCACACCATCGTGCAGGCACTCGTCGATGCTGGCACGATTTCCGCCGCCGATGCCAAGGACCACCGCTACAAGAACGTCCTGCTGAAATTCATCGGCGGCAAAGATTTCGGCGACGGCCCTGATGTCAGCGTCGTCCCCATTCAGGGTGGCGATCGCGTGCTCCTCTGTTCGGATGGCCTCACCGGAGCCGTCACCGACGAGCAACTCGGTGCCGAGATGAGCGCGATTCCAGACGTGCAAGCCTGTGCCGAGAAACTCGGCCAGCTCGCACTTGATCAGGGGTCCCGCGACAATGTCTCCTGCATCGTCATCGACATCGTCGGAAGTTAGTGGCTGATTTTGAGTGTTTAGTATTGAGTGTTTTGTATTTCGGTCTCTGTCTGTTATTCTGGTTGGCTCAGACCGAACGCTTGCTAACACCAAACACTTCTCACCAGTACATCTGCACGGTGGGCTTGATCACCAGTTCGGGAATCGAGACGCGTGCGGGCAGTGTCGTCACGAATAGCACCGCCTCGGCCACATCTTCGGGCTTCAAAATCACTGCGCGTTGCTCATCAGAAACCGGCTTCGGCCGGGCCACCAGGATGGGTGTATCAATTTCCCCCGGGTAGATATTGCTGACGCGCACGCCGCTGTCCTTTTCCTCATTCGAGAGAACCAACCCCAGCCCGCCCATGCCAAATTTGGAGGCGACATAAGCCGCGCCGCCCAGAGGGTTGGCCCGTTTGCCAGCCACGGATACCACGTTCACAATCACGCCATCTTTGCGGTCGAACATCTGGGGCAACACCGCCTTGGTACAGTAAAACGCACCATCCAGATTCGTGCGGATCATCATGTCCCATGCTTCCGGCGTGAGTTCGCGAATGGTGCGGGCTTTCAAGTTCGTGCCAGCATTGTTCACCAGAATATCGATGCGACCGAAGGCTTTGGTCGCGGCCTCAATGAGCGCCTGACACTGCTCCGCCTTGCCGACATCCGTGGGCACCGTCACGAGTCGCTCGCCCGCGTTCGCCTCCTGCGAAACCGCGGCGAGCTTGGCGGCATCGCGACCCGCGATCACCACCTTCGCCCCTTCTGCCAGGAAGGAGAGCGCGACCGCCTTGCCGACACCGGAGCCGCCGCCCGTGACGACCGCAATTTTATCTGTGAGTTTGCCCATGACTGCTTCCTGAATTAGGCCGGGGGTTTGGAAGTTGAACCGTGATCGCTATGTTAGTGTCCAGAAGAACAGGCGGCCCGTTCGCCGCTCGCTCACCAGCAGGAACGATTGCCATGAACCCCGATCTTCGTCGCCGTCACGATGACCTCACCCAGCGGCTCACCCAGCTCCGGGACTCTCTTTGATGTCCCTGGCAAAATCATTGTCCGCGACGCACTGGAAGCCCGGCAGGCGGAGCCCGATTTCTGGAACAATCAGGATGCCGCCAAGGCCACGATCCAGCAATTGAAGATCGCGAACGCCTTCATCAAGCCGTACGAAGAATTGTTGCGCGCCATCGGTGAACTCGATGCCATGGCCGAACTCGCAGCGGAAGACGCCGGCTTCGAAGCCGAGATGGAACCTGCGCTCGCCACGGCCGAGACCCAGTATGCCGCGTTCGAGCTCCAGGCGATGATGAGTGGCAAGCAGGACTCGGCCAACGCCATCGTCTCCATCAAGCCCGGCGCGGGTGGCACCGATGCCTGCGATTTCGCGGAAATGCTTTATCGCATGTATATCCGCTGGGCCCAGAACAACGATTTCGCCCTCGAGGAACAGGACCTGGAACCCAATCTCGAAGCCGGCATCCAGAGCGTCACGTTCCGCGTCGTCGGACCCTACGCCTATGGGTATCTGCAAAGCGAGATCGGTGTGCACCGCCTCGTACGCATCAGCCCCTTCGGCTCCGGCGACACCCGGCAAACCTCCTTTGCCGCGGTCGATGTGGTGCCCGAACTGGACGACACCATCGAGATCGAGATCAAGGACGACGATTACATCAAGCAAACCTTCTCGGCCGGCGGCCCCGGTGGGCAGCACCAGAACAAGACGCAATCGGGCGTGCGTCTGGTTCACAAATCGGGCGTGCGGGCCGAAAGCCGCACCGAACGCAGTCAGCACAAAAACTTCGATAACTGCCTCAAGATGCTCAAGGCCCGCCTCTATGCCATCGAGGAACAGAAACGCATGGGCGACCTGGCCCAGCGCTACGACTCGAAGGGCGAAATCGCCTTCGGCTCGCAAATCCGCAGCTACGTCATGCAACCATATACACTCGTTCGCGACGAACGCGACGGCATCGACGTGAAAATCCCCGCCGTGAACTCCGTGCTGGACGGCAACCTCGATGAGTTCATGCAAGGCTACTTACGCTGGAAGACCGCAAAGCAGAACAAGAAGAAGTAACACCGCAGGCGAGCGTTGTCAGGCGAGCGGCCCGCGTCAGCGGGCTGTTCCCTGAACACACATTTCACGCTCTCCGATCTTCACACGACTTGAACATTCTCCCAGGCTCTTGCACATTCGCGCTTGCAATGGGTCATGCGGGCTGTTACGGTTTTATTATCCTTTTCAATTCCCGTGCATTCTCATCGACTCCCGGAGCTTTCCGTGCGACTGCCCCGGTTGTTGTGAAACAGGCGAAGCGATTCATTCGCACATTTGCCCCCCAAAAAACGATTGATCGTTCACCGAGCACTGCGGTGTGAAATGCTTGAAGAGCGCACCGTGCCCGCCGCCTCCATATCAGCACTGG
This sequence comes from Gemmataceae bacterium, assembly GCA_041750275.1. Taxonomy (GTDB): domain Bacteria; phylum Planctomycetota; class Planctomycetia; order Gemmatales; family Gemmataceae; genus JBGSZR01. Next base: position 13,756 of record JBGSZR010000320.1, on the reverse strand, counting down.
CCGATGCCTACGAAGGCGGCGCAGCAAAAATTAAGGCGTGGAACCATAACGGAAATATCCCACAAGGCAGACGGTATGTCGCCATACACGCTCAAATGGGCATTAATGCACAGTTCCCCGGAAATCTAAGCCCTGATGATTATGGTTTCACATGGCAACCTAGTCCCCAGAATCGAGTACGAATCGGTGTTACGAAGTCATAAAACATGTATTGCATCCTGTTATTAACGATCGCCTTACCAGAATCAACTACTAGCGAAAAGAGATATATGCATATTACTTTTAACCTCTTCTTCATAATAATTATTCTTACCGATGCTCGCCTCGTACTGACAATACAAGCCACATCGGTCGCAGACCCACCGCCGCCACCAAAGAATCGTTTGGAAGGCTCCCCGATTGAGGGATGGGTGACAAAAGTGAGCAATAAATCGCTGACGCTTACACTCATCAGTGAACAACCAGCGCAAGCTATTCAAACGATGGACGGAATACAGATTGGCTGGAGCACACATGGTAGCGATCAGCCCTCGGAGGCAGCCAAGCTATTCATTGTGAACTCTCGTCTCGCGGGAGGTGGCCACCCATCCGGCGGCTTGATTCTGCCATACCAAGCATATCGACTCAATGACATCCATGTCGGCGACAGAGTGTCTATTACATCGCGATCCATCAATGACGTTTATGTATGCGACAGTATCAGCATTTTACGTCGCCCTGGCGGAAAGGTCCCGCCCTCTCCTGGTGATCCAGAGATGAAATACAATCATCATATAAACTCGAATGCATTACAGGAAAGTGAGAGTAGTGAATTGCTCATGAACCGTGCCTCACTGGATCGCAAAATTATTTCCTTTGGCTTTGTACTTGTAAACGAACGGTTCTATGAATTCGACTCGAATGGCCCGTGGTATATTCGCATTCTCATTCCACCTCAAGGATGCTACTGGCAATCGACAATCTCTAAGACATCTGTAAACCCTGTTCGCAACGTCGCTCCTCGTCCACGCCTGAAGCAATGATGACCTACGACATTAAGTAGACTGTCTCCGTCCCACACAGTGCGTAAGACGCTGAGCATCTATCAGGCCACTACACAATACGCCCTTATCATCTTTCATCAATACTGGCAACATCGTCTGTATAATCATTACCCCATGCCCTCCAAAATCTTGCGTCGCCGTTCGCGATGATTCCGGAAATTGGGCACGATTCCTGACGTTCCGATTGAGTGCTATGTGGAGTCGTGGCAGAATCGATGAGAACGTGCCGAATGTGCGAAATCGGCCGGAGGTCTCGATCGGGCGCAAAGCTGTCGCACACCGTTGACGCTTCGCCGGCAGTTCCTATCCTTTCTCTTTCCGATTCACCGGAATTCCACCGTTCATTCACAGGATATGGGTCATGGTTGCAGCGCGGAAGAAGCTCGGGAAGACGGGCAAGAGCCGGTGCCGGTTCTGCACGAAGGAAGGCTGCCCCCGGCCAGCGTTTGTGGACTACAAGGACGTGACGAACCTGAAGAAACTCGTCACCAGCCAGGGCAAGCTTTTCAGCCGCAAGCGCAGCGGGCTGTGCGCGGCGTTTCAGCGTGAAGCGAGCGTCGCCGTGAAGCGAGCCCGCTTCATGGGTTTGCTCCCGTACGTCGGCGAGTAAGCCCACAGCAGCCCTCGCGAATACAACAACCCAGTCCAATCGGGCTGGGTTTGTTTTTGCGCTGCGAAGGGAAGTGAACCGTGACACCGATCGATGATCAATTCGCAGAAGCCGTCAACTGCCATCAGCGTGGCGACCTCCCCGGGGCCGAGCAACTCTATCGCGCCATCCTCGAAGCCAACCCCGGCCACGCGGGAGCCCTCACGAATCTCGGAGTCCTGATCACGAAGTCTGGCAAGCTGGAAGAAGCCGCCGACCTGTACAAGTCCGCCATTGCCAGCAACCCGCGCCAGCTCGACGCCCACTTCAACCTTGGCAACCTCTACCGCAAGCTGAACCGACCCCAGGACGCGGCCCTGGCCTTTCACGCGGCCCTCCGGCTCGACCCAAACCACGCCCGCAGCTTCAACCAGTTAGGCCTCGTCGCACTCGACCTCGGCGATGGAGGATCTGCGATCGAATGCTTCCGCAAGGCAATCGCCCACGATGTCGGCCTTGCCGAAGCGTACAACTTGCTCGGCGACACCCTCACCCGCATGGGCCAGGTGGATGAAGCGTTGCCCGTCTTTCGCGAGTTCGTGACACGATACCCGGAAGACCCACGCGGGCACCACAACCTCGGCCTGGCACTGGGTGCCCGCGGCGACTTCGATGACGCCATTGTCGAACTTGAACTGGCCCTGAAACTGCGCCCCGATTATCCCGAAGCCCACAACGCTTTGGGTATCTTTCTCGAGGGCACAGGCCGCACAGACGAGGCACAACAGCACTACCTGGATGCGGTCGAACGCAAACCCGAGTTCGCCGATGCATGGAGCAACCTCGGGACAAGCCTCACCGAGCAGGGCCGGGTTTCCGAGGCGATCCGGGCACTTCGTAAATCGCAATCGCTCCGTGCCGACGCACGCTCGGGCAGCAATCTGCTGCTCGCACTGACATTCACATCCGCGATCTCGGCTGAACAATTACGGGACGAACATGCCAGCTGGGGCAAGCAGTTTGCCAAGCCTCTCACCCCGAGTGAACCCACACAGCCCCATGATCCCAGGAGCAACCGCCGACTGAAGATTGGCTATATCGGTGGTGACTTCCGCCAGCACCCAGCCTCGCGATTTATCGAGGTGCTCCTCACCCATCATGATCGCAATGCCGTCCACATCACATGCTACTCCAATGTGAACCGCCCAGACGACATTACCCAGCGCTTGCGCCGACTGGCCGACGCCTGGTGCCCCGTGGCCAGCCTCAGCGATGCAGCCGTGGTTGAGAAAGTGCGGGCCGATGAAATCGATGTCCTGGTCGATCTGAGCGGCCACACCGCAGGCAATCGTCTACTGGCCATGGCCCGCCGACCCGCTGCACTGCAGGTCTCGCTATCCGGCTACCCTTGCACAACCGGTCTGGAAGCCATCGACTTTCGGATCTCGGATCCTTCAGCATCGCCGCCCAGTTGTGATCAGTTCAGTGTCGAACCCATCCTGCGTCTGCCCGAGGTCGGCTGGGTCTACACGCCACCCGAAGCCGCACCGGAGGCGAATGCGTTGCCCTCCGAATCACGCCGCACGTTCACGTTTGGCTGCCTGAATAATCCTGCCAAACTCTCGGATCAGTGCATCGAAACCTGGGCCGCGATTCTCAAAGCCGTGCCGCGTTCACGCCTCGTGCTGATGTCGGGTCATTCGACGGAAGGTGCCCGCACGCTTTCTGAGCGTTTCACACAGCAGGGCATCGCGACGGACCGACTGGAACTCGTCTACCGACTGCCCGCGAACGAGTACCTCGAAGCCTACCAGCCGATCGATCTGTGCCTTGATCCGTTCCCCTTCAATGGAATGCAAACAACTTGCGACTCGCTCTGGATGGGCGCTCCCGTGCTGACCGTGGCAGGGGCTGATACGCGGTCCCGTCAAGGCGTCAGCATCATGAACCACCTGGGGCTGCCCGAGTTTGCCGCCGATTCGCCCGAGAAGTTGGTGGAGCTTGCTGCGATCTGGAGTGAGCAACGTGCCGGCCTGGCGGATCTCCGGAGCAGTCTGCGCGAGATGATGCAACAGTCACCTGTGACCCAGGCCATCCCCTTCGTGCGTCATCTGGAGCGAGTGCTCCGCGAAAAGTGGCTGGAACGTGCGAGCGTATTACATTAACCGCCGACCCGGCTGATTTGCCAACCGAGATAACCGGCATAGGCAAGGAGCAATATCGCCCCTTCGTAGCGGTGGATCTTGAGCCCGTTCGCGAGCATGGGCAACAACATCAATGAGAAGAGGGCCATCACCGGGATATCACGGGTCACGACTTCGTTTGACAGCGAGATTGGCCTTACGACGACGGTGGTGCTGAGAATCAAGAGAATATTGAACAGGTTCGAACCGATTACATTCCCAATCGCGATATCGGAATGGCCGCGGAGTGCTGCAGCAACGGAGGCGGCGACTTCCGGCAACGAAGTGCCCACGGCCACGATCGTGAGCCCTATCAACCATTCGCTCACTTCCCAGGCTTTCGCCATCTCCACAGCCGCGGTCACCATCAGATTGGCGCCACCGACCAAACCACCCAATCCCACCAACACCATGATGGCCGCGAGCCACACGGGCATTCCCTTGGCTGGCTCCGTCTCCTCCGTGAATTCCTTCTTCACGGCGAACGATTCCTTGCGTGCCGAGCGGAGCATGAAGAGCATCAAACCCACAAATCCCACGAGTAGCACGATACCATCGCTGCGGGTCAGTTCGTTGTCACCGACGAGGAACCAGAGGAGTCCCGTGAAGCCAATCATCAGGGGTAGTTCGACTCGCAACACGCGCATGTGGCCATTCAGAGGCGACACCAGGGCTGCTATCCCGAGAATGAGTCCGACATTGGCGACATTACTTCCGATGACGTTCCCAAGGGCCAGTTCCGGGCTGCCATTGAGTGCCGCGGAGAGACACACCACGAGTTCGGGTGCCGATGTCCCGAAGCCAATCAGCGTGAAGCCGATGATAAATGGACTCACGCCGAGGCCGCTGGCAATGCGAACCGCACCGCGAATCAGCGACTCGGCACCTGCCACCAGAAAGATCAAACCCAGAATGAACAGACCAATATTTTCAATCATCGGGAATCTCAGTGGTAAAGCATGACTGGAACAGTGCTACCGCGAAGCACGCCACGCGTGGTGGAACCGAAGAAAAATTCACGCAGGGCCGAGTGCCCGAACGCACCCATCACGAGCAAGTGCGCATTCAGTTGCACCGTGTGGTCGAGTAGAACGGGTGCGGGATCGAGTCGCGTCTCCACGGGTCGTGCCTTCACCGTCGCGCCGTGCAACTTCAGATAATCAACGGCACGGGAGGCGATTCGTTCCGCCTCCTCCACATCTTCATCAATGGTGACCACGACGTTCTCGAACAACCCGGCCAGTCCTGTCGCGACAAAAGCAGAGAGCGTGCGAGCCGCTTGCAAGCTGCCGTCGTAACCGATTACGACCGTGCTTCCATCCGGCAACAAATCAGGAACAGCCACCACGGGCCGCGGTGGCGAGTGCAGCACCTTATCGAGCGTATCGCACGGCGTATCGGCCGCTCCGGCCCGAAAATACGTCTCGACTCCTAGCAGGATCAGGTCGTGCCGTTGGGCCTCTGCAAGCAGCGTTTCCGCGGGCACCCCTGTGGCTTCCAGCACTGTTACCGGAACACCGGCACCGGAGGCCTGAGCAAGAAACCGTTTGAGGTATCCATCCGCCTGAGCGTGAGCCTCGGCGAGCAATTCTTCGTCGCGCTGCCCCTTGAAATAGGCTGCCCCCATCGGCACCGGCTCCGGAACCGTGATCCCGGGCTCATCCACGACCGTTTGCCCGACCAGGGTGGCACCCGTCCGCTTCGCCCAGCGCACAGCCAAATCCGTGGCGGCTTCGCTAAATTTCGACCCATCCAGGCCGACGAGAATGCTTTTGAGCATGACCGGCCCTCGAATGCACCGTGATATCAGAACGGCGAGATTGTACCACCTTCACGAACCTCTGTCCGCACCGTGTGTCCCGGATGTGGACGGCACATTCGCAAACGCATAAGCCAACGGAACCGATACACTCTAGCCGAGCCACCGATCCATGCCGAGTTACAATCCCGCCGACATCGAACGTCGCTGGCAACTATTCTGGGACACGAACAAGACTTTTCGCACGCCCGATCCGGATGCAGCTGAAGTGCAAGGCAAGCCCAAGTACTACATCCTGGACATGTTCCCCTACCCCAGCGGTTCCGGGCTCCACGTCGGCCACCCCGAAGGTTACACCGCCACCGACATTCTTGCTCGCTTCAAACGGATGAACGGCTTCCACGTGCTCCATCCGATGGGATGGGATGCCTACGGTTTGCCCGCAGAGCAGTATGCCGTGGAGAAAAACGTCCATCCCCGCATCACGACACAACAGAACATCAACACATTTCGCCGACAAATCAAGGCACTCGGTTTCTCCTACGACTGGGATCGCGAAGTTGATACCACCGATCCCAATTACTTCAAATGGACGCAATGGATCTTTCTCACCATCTACGACACCTGGTACGACGCCGTTCAAATGAAAGGCCGGCCCATCGCCGAGTTGCCGATACCCGCGGAAGTACAGAATCAAGGTGAAGCCGCGGTTCGTCAATATCAGGACGACCACCGACTCGCCTACCAGGCCGAAGTGCCCGTAAACTGGTGCCCGGTCCTCGGCACTGTGCTCGCCAATGAAGAGGTGGTTGATGGCAAGAGCGAACGCGGCAACCATCCCGTCGAACGCCGACCCCTGCGGCAGTGGTTGATGCGCATCACTGCCTACGCGGAGCGCCTGATTGATGATCTGGACGGACTGGACTGGTCCGAATCGATCAAGCAAATGCAACGCAACTGGATCGGCAAGAGCGTCGGGGCGGAAGTCGATTTCTCACTTGCCGATCACACTAAAAAGATACGTGTCTTCACCACACGACCAGACACGTTGTTCGGTGCGACATACATGGTGCTCTCACCGGAACATCCACTAGTCGAAAAGATCACGACTCCAGAACAAGCAGAATCCGTGAAGGCCTACCAGCAAGTTGCCTCACGCAAGAGTGATTTCGAACGTACGGAGATGGCCAAGACCAAGACTGGCGTTTTCACAGGTGCCTTTGCCATCAACCCCGTCAATGATGCGAAAATCCCCGTGTGGATTGCGGACTATGTGCTCGCCACATACGGCACCGGCGCGATCATGGCCGTGCCCGGCCACGACGAACGCGACTTTGCATTCGCCAGACAGTTTAACTTGCCCATCATCACCGTCGTGCAGCCAACTGAGGGATGGCTCAAGCAAACGGGTAGCACACTCAATGAATTACAGGAGGCGTACTGTGAGGATGGAGATGCCATCAATTCGGGCATCCTCAATGGATTGAACACCACAGACGCCAAATCCACCATCATCGCCTGGCTCGAAGAACGCAGCATTGGCACACGCCGCGTGAACTACAAACTTCGTGACTGGCTCTTTAGCCGGCAACGCTATTGGGGCGAACCCTTTCCCGTTCTGCATGGATCCGATGGCGAAACGATTCCACTCACCGCCGCTGACTTGCCATTAGTTCCGCCCGATCTGGAGGACTTCAAGCCCACTGGCACGCCGGACGGGCCACTTTCCAAAGCCACACAATGGGTGAACCTCGATATTGATGGCAAACCCTACAAGCGCGAAACCAACACCATGCCGCAATGGGCTGGTTCCTGCTGGTATTTCCTGCGCTATATAGATCCGAAGAATACACATGCATTCGCAGACCCAGCTAAACTCAAATACTGGCTCCCCGTCGATCTCTACGTCGGCGGTGCCGAGCACGCCGTGCTGCACCTGCTCTATTCACGCTTCTGGCACAAGGTGCTCCACGATCGTGGCTACTTGCCTTGCATCGAACCGTTTCAACGACTCGTGAATCAGGGAATGATTTTGGGGGAGTATGAGTACCACACGAGCGTTGATGCACACGAATCGAGCAAGGAAAAGCTCGATGAGATGGGGATCGTTACGACGCTTCGGAAGTCGGAGGACGAGAAGAAGCCAGACACCTATGTTCTGAAGGCAAAAAACCAAGATGGAAGCAAACTGGTCAATTTGCCTGATCAACTTGTGGAAAAGGTGAAAGGTAAGATTCTGCTGAAAGGAACCGGCATCGAACTCAACCCCAAGGCCGAGAAGATGTCGAAGTCTCGTAGGAATGTCGTCAATCCCGATGACGTCATTCGTGAGTTCGGGGCCGACAGCCTCCGGTTGTACGAGATGTTCATGGGGCCGCTCGAAGCGGTGAAGCCCTGGGATACCAAAAGCATCAAGGGGGTCTACGGATTCCTTACGCGTGCCTGGCGCTTGATCGTCGATGACAGCGAAGTGTTCCAACTCAACGCTTCGGTGAAGGATGGCACACCCGACAAGGACACACTCCGCGTGCTGCACAGCACCATTCAGAAGGTGACGGAGGACACGGACGGCCTGCGCTTCAACACCGCGATCGCGGCGATGATGGAGTTCGTCAACCACGTCACCAAGCTGGAGGTGCGGCCGCGCAGTGTGGTCAAGCCGTTCGTGCTGCTGCTCGCGCCGTATGCCCCGCACGTCGCCGAGGAACTGTGGCGAGCGCTCGGCCACGCGAACACGCTGGCTTACGAGCCGTGGCCGAAGTTCGACCCTGAACTCACGAAAGCAGATGAAATCGAGGTGCCCGTGCAGGTGAACGGCAAGCTCAAGACACGCCTGAAAGTGCCCGCCGAGATCAGCGATACAGAACTCGAAGCGGCCGCACTTGCCGATGAGACAGTCAGAGTGATGCTGGACGGGAAAACCATCAAGATGGTGAGAGTCGTGCCACGAAAGTTGGTGAACGTGGTGATTATGTGATGTGCATCGCTAGTGATGTGGTCTCCGTTAATTTAGCCGCGAGTTGCCGGGCCGCGAACTTCGTGTCGCGCGCCAGGCGACGAAACTCCTTGAGAATAGATGGCTGTTTCAACACCGCCATGGCGGCACGAAACGGCGAGACGTTTCCACCGGATAGCAAGTTCATGAGTCGTGGTGACAATGCCGTGTCTGCTGTATCCGTAACAGCACGAACTGCCAGAAATGGCACGCCTCGGGCATGACACACCGCTGCAACCGCGGCCGATTCCATGTCGACAATGTCGGAGTTGTATTGTACGAAATATTCATGCTTCTTGTTGGGCGTCGCGACGAGTTGCGAGACGGTCAGCAACCGCGAACCAGCTTGACCTACGTTCTCACATAGCCAGGTATTGCCATGTGTGTCGAGTACTTCGCGAGCACAGACGACATCACCCACAGCAAATTCTGAATGCAAGGCTCCGCAGAAACCCGCCATGATTATCGTGACAGGCTGATCATGACTTGTTAGTTTTTCAGCAGCCAGCCTTGCAGCCTGCTCGCCCACGCCGGTAACAATGATACGGCAGTTGGGCCGAGCGTTCAACAGGCGGCGGAATGGTGCCGCCTCGCGTTCGAGGGCAAACAGAATTGCAACGCGTCCACTCACGTCAGTTGCCAGCGGAGCATCTTGAGGCTATCGCCCAGTTTCGCATTCACACCGAGAGCCGCAGCGACTTCATAACCGGAATGCATCATGCAGTGTTCGCAACGTGGGTCGTTGCCATAGCCGTAGTTTTCCCACTCGGTGTTATGAATCAGACCATCAAACGATCCATGGTGTTCGTCCGTGATGAGATAGCACGGCCCCTTCCAGCCCTTGACGTTCCGTGTTGGACTCGCCCAGGCGGCGCATGTGAGATCTCGCTTGCCTTGCAGGAATTCTTTGTAGATCGGCGAGGTGTTCATTTTGTATTTCTTGAAGAGCGCCTCGGCCTGGATGAATTTCTGTTTGATCTCGTCGCGTGTGAGGAAGATTTCCGCGGCAGCATCAGGATTCGTGCCACACACAGCCGCGTAGCCATAGGCGGGCGAGAGCATGAATCCATCCACGCCTAAATGTGTGAGATAGGCATAGAGACTATCAATCTCGGCCATATCGGTTTCTTTGAAGACGGTCGTATTCGTGCAGACCAGGAAACCGGCTTGTTTCGCCGCCTTGATGCCTTCAATGGCCTCATCGAACACGCCATCACGTTCGACGGCCATGTCATGTGTCTTTTTGAGACCATCAAGATGCACATTGAAGAAGAAGCGCGAGGTCGGGCGAAACTTGTGCAACTTCTTCTGAATGAACATGCCGTTGGTGCAGAGATAAATATGTTTGCGGCGCTTGAGAATGCCGCGAACGAGTTCGCCAATCTGCGGATAGATGAGCGGTTCGCCGCCACAGATGCTCACGATCGGAGCACCCGCCTCATCCACGGACTCCAGACATTCCTCGACGCTGAGTTTCTCTTTGATCGTCGATTCGTACTCGCGGATGCGGCCGCAACCCGTGCAGGTGAGGTTGCACGCATGAAGCGGCTCGAGCATCAGCACCAGTGGGAAGCGAGGCTCGCGCCGGAGCTTCTTCTTAATCATGTACCCGGCCATATCGGTCGTGAGGCTTAGCGGAAAACGCATGGATGACTCCCGGCTCTCAGCAATTAGCTGTCGGCATGAATGTTGGAAACAGATCCTTTGCGAGACGGATTCGCGTGACCACGATCGCAGCGATAATTAGAGTGATGCAGATCCGCGTTCGCGATTGCCTCACGATAGCGGCCCACTGCCATGAGTGGGAAATAGATGGGATACATGTGATACTTCAAATAGAAGACACGTGGGAATCCCGTACCGGTGAAGGGCTCTTCCGTCCAGCCACCCATTGTGTTCTGGGTCCCAACCAAGTATTCTACAGCAGCTCGAACCTCATCACACTGTGCCTCTCCGGCTGCGATTAATCCGAGAAGAGCCCATGCGGTTTGTGATGCGGTCGAGATTCCCTGACCCGCCTGTGAGGGGTCATCATAACTCCGGCAACTTTCCCCCCAGCCGCCGTCTGGGTTTTGCACTTCTTTGAGCCAGTGAACTGCTCGCCGAACCACTGGCACTCCCATGTCGAATCCAACAGCGGCAAGTCCCACCAATACTTGCCAGGTGCCATAAATGTAGTTGACACCCCAGCGGCCAAACCACGATCCATTCTCTTCTTGACGATCCAGAATAAAGGCGATGGCACGATCCACGGCAGCGTGGCCAACCCCATAGTCGTAGTGACTCAGTGCTTCGAGAACGCGTGCTGTGATATCCGGGCAGCTCGGATCTAGCATGGCGTTATGATCGGCAAATGGCACCTTCTCCAGGATTTGTTTGTCGATGTTGCGATCGAAAGCAGCCCATCCGCCATCACGATTCTGCATGGCTAGCAACCAGGCGATCGCCCGCTCAATCGCCGGTTTGCACGCAGGCTCTGTTGCGTACCCACTACGTGTGAGAGCGATAAGCACCATCGAGGTATCGTCAGTATCCGGATAGAAGCCATTGCGATACTCAAAAAACCAGCCGCCGGGCTCGATGCCACGCACGGTTTTCATCCAGTCGCCTGAGCGTCGCACTTCCTTCTCGAGCAACCACTGCACGGCGAGGCGAGTTTCATTCGAATCATGATGTTGACCGGCGTCTATCATACCGATCATGCTCAGTGCCGTGTCCCAGACTGGCGATAGGCAGGGCTGCAATCGTAGTGTGTTATTCTCATAGATACACAGTTCATCGAGTTGCTTAATGACATATTGCATGGCGGGATCATCATCGCTTTTCCCGAGGCAATGCAACACGACGGCGTGGTAGACGATCGGGGGAAAGATCGCGCCAATACCATCGCTATCTGCGGTATGATCTTGCATCCATTCAGCGGCTTTGCGAACGGCATAGCGTCGCAGTGGAAGGAGCCGCATTCGCTCGATCACCTTCAGACACCAGTCAATGCCGAGAAAAATGTTGGTCCACGAAAACCACTTTTTCGTCGGCCTCGCCGGCCAGCGTGGTGTCGCAGGTGCTTCGAGAAAAAGTTCATGTATGCTCAAGGAATCCGGCAACTGCGTCACAGGTTTGTAGGCATCGACCACACTGAGCGGCACGAAGATGGTGCGACTCCAGGCGGACATCGCATAGATGTTGAAATAGAACCAGCGCGGCAGCAGGATGATTTCCGCGGGCACGGATGGGCAGGCGGCGTATGGCAACTGGCCAAGCAACGCCAGGTAGAAACGCGTGAATGAGTTCGAGGCTTCAGCACCACCGAGGCCACGGATCACCTGGACCGCGCGGAGCATCACTGGTTCGTCAGCGGTGTGGCCCGCGATCTTCAGAGCGAAATAGGCCTTCACCGAGACGCTGATTTCCGCGGGGCCACCTGGGTAATTCGGCCAGCCACCACTCGGAAGTTGCTTTGCCAGAAGATAGTTTGCGGCCAGTCGTATGCGGGGATCGTGACGCTTGCCGAGAAATGTCAGGAGAAGAATAAATTCGGATTCGAGGATCGTGTCTCCCTCGAGTTCACCGACCCAGTGGCCATCGGGTTGCTGTTGTGCGAGCAATCCCTCGCGCCCCCGCTCAAGCGTGGCTCCCACTTCCTGCAGCCAGGCGTCGTGAACGGTGGAATCGGCAATGGTGCGGGTCACGAGAAGGAGTCCTTTCCCTCAGTTACAATGAACACGCGTCAAGTCTAACGACTCGAAAACGGCGACTTCAAGTCCAACCAGCCTGCGTTTTGGAACCAGTCTACTTGCTGGCGCATTGTTTCGGCAATGGGGCAAAGCGTCAGCCCGAGTTCCGCGATGCTTCGCGATGCATCGAAATGCATGCGACGACAACTGAGTTTCACACCTGTCACACTCGCTGCCGGGATGATATGCGTCACGACATCCGCGATCCATTCGCTGACATAGGCAGCCGCGAGCGCCACGGGATACGGAACGCGCCAGCGCGGCTCTGGCAAGCCCGTGATCTCCGCGAGATAGTTGAACACACTGTGGATCGACCAGTTCTCAGCACCCAGCAAATAGCGTACTCCGGGCCGGCCGCGTTCCATCGTCTGGATCATTCCCTGGGCCACGTCGCGCACATCGATCAGATTCAACTCCGCATCGAGATAAGCCGAACGCTTGCCGAGGCAGAAGTCAAGCATCATTTGCGTGGGTGGCGAACGGCCCCAGTCACCAGGTCCGATCGGAAGTGTGGGGTTCACAACCACAACGGGTGCACCTCCACGGGCCAGGTGGAATGCGAAGCGTTCGGCCCGAAACTTTGAGCGGCAATAGGGGCCGATCACATCGCGGGACGGCACATCTTGATCCTCGGCAATGGGTGTGGTTTGCGTGGAACGCGTGAGAATGCTTTCCGTGCTTGTGTGCAAGACGCGGTGAGCACCGGCCCTCAGGGCTTCGGTGAGCACGTTCACGGTGCCAAGATAATTCACACTGTGAAAGTGGCCGCGGCGATGTGTCCAAAGTTGGGGGTTCGCGGCGAGGTGATAAACGACATCACAACCGCGGACCGCCTGTCGCACGGCTTCACAATCGCGGATATCAGCAAATACGAGATCGATGCGGCCAAGCGGCATGTGATCGACTTTTGCACCGGGTCGATCGAGCACGCGAACTTGCTCGCCACGTTCCAGCAACTGTCTGACGAGGTGCGAACCAATGAATCCGGCCCCGCCGGTGACGAGTACGGTCACGCGGCCTTCCTTGCGTACAGGTTGAGGCGCGGGTTGCCCGTGATGGACGCGAAGGCTCTCTGAATCTGGTCGAAGCCGTCGCGGAGGAGAAAGTTTGAATCGCGGCCCAGGCTTTTGGCACCAAGGATGAAGAAGCCGGGTTCGCGCGTCTCGATGCGGCTAGAGGGTTCATCGACCCGGAGACCGGAGGTGAAACCGAGATCGGCGCGGTAGCCGACGCAGGAAATCACACGCTCCACATCCCAGGAGGCGGCCTTCTGATTGGTGCGGCCCGCAATACGGAAGCCCTGGTTGGGGCCGTGCGAAATCACTTCATCAATCACGGTTTGCGGGTGAAATTCGAGATTCCCGTCGCAGCGCGTGGCGAGCGAGTTGGCCCGCACGGCCAGGCGGTCGCGTTCCTTGAGCGGATCGTGGGCGAGTCGCGGCAAGGGCTGGCC
>JBGSZR010000319.1:0-10956 GCA_041750275.1 Gemmataceae bacterium | reverse complement strand
CACGGCCCACACGGCCGCGGGTGTCGCGCGGCAACTCGTCGCCTTCGGCAAGCCGCACGCCCCCGAGCCCGTGCCCGTCGATGTGAATGCCGCCATTCGTGCCACCGAGCGGTTGCTGCACCGCATTGCCGGCGACAAAATTGAACTGGACCTGCTCCTCTCACCCACGCTGCCGTTCATTCGCACTGACCCCGGCCAGTTCGATCAGGTGCTGCTGAACCTCGTGGCCAACGCACGCGATGCCATCCCCGAGAGCGGCATGGTCACGGTTCGCACCGCCATTGCCGAGGCCGGCCCCGGCCGCACCGGCTGGCCCGCCCATCTTCCTGGCGGCCGCTACGTTGCCCTCACTGTCACCGACACCGGCATCGGCATGAGCGACGACGTGAGGGCCCGTGCCTTCGAGCCGTACTTCACCACCAAGGGCGAGCAGGGCATCGGCCTCGGGCTCGCGAATGTCCGCGACATCATTCTCGCAGCCGGCGGCCACGTCGAAATCGAATCGTCTCCCGCCTGGGGCACCGCCATCCGTGTCTACTGGCCCAAGGCCGAGCCTTCTGCCGTGGTGGCTGTACCGAAACCACGCAATACACAGGCGAGCGCAGGTGAAACCGTGCTCGTGGTGCAGGATGGCGACCGTCTTCGCGACCTGAGCGTGATGGCCCTGACGCAGGCTGGCTATCGCGTGCTCGAAGCGGCCGACGGCGAGGCCGGCGAGGATCGCGCCCGCCTCTTCGCCGGCCCCATTCACTTGCTCATCGCCGATCTTGGTCTGCCGAAGATCGATGGCCGCGAACTCGCGAAGCGATTGCACGCCAGCCGCCCCGAGATCAAGGTATTGTATGTCTCGGGTGCCGCTCCCACGGACCTTGGCGCTGCCAGCTTCCTCCCCAAACCGCACGCTCCCGCCGACCTGCTCGTCGCCGTGAAGAAAGCCCTGGACGCAAAGATGTGAGAACGTGATTCCAACACACCACGACCCGCCAGTCAGGAATCATGTGCACGTCTCGGAATCAACTCCACATCGTGGAACGTGGATGGTCAAATTGGGTTTATGACGACGGAATTATGTGACTGTGCCTCGCCGGAAGGCCATCTCTATCTCGTTCCCACGGTCTTCCGTGGGAACGGTTTTGGGACGCTCTGCGTCCTGCGCGTTCTCTCACGGGCGCGTGCAGGCACTCGACGCAGAGCGTCGATGCGAGCGTTACCACGCAGAGCGTGGTAACGAGGAGAGGAAAGGCCAGCGGTGCCCGTAAGGGCATTGTTCGTGAACTTCTCGTCCGCACTCCATTCGTGTGAACATCAGCCTGCGCTCTACTCTCACATTCACCATATCACCATCGCTCGCGTCTTGATGCACGCGCTGGCTTTGATTCGTATTGCGACGCTTTCGCGACACGTGGTACATCAGCTGCGTTCGATTTCACTGGAGTTTTTTGCCATGCGGCGTTGCCTGCTTGCGGTCGGGCTGATTCTGGTGAGTTCTGAGGTATCGTGGGCCGGGCCGATCACGTGGCCGTGGGTCGTGCGATTCCAACCGGCCGACGCCGCCGAGAACATACTCCTCGGTTCGGAGTACTGGTCCCAGAGTTCAGAAGGCCCCTCAAAAGAGTATTTCCTCTATTACGATATCGGTTCATTCGGCACTTCGCGCCTCGGCTTTCTCACGGAACCGGGCACAGTGGAATTGTTCAGCTTCGGGCATGGATGGTGGGGCATCACGGAGGTTCGCCCGGATCCCGCCATCACCTCGGATCATGCCTTTGAATTGTGGTGGGGTTTCTCGGAAGGGGAAGAATACCAGGTCGGGCTCGATCGGGGCCATGCTTCGGTGACTGGTGTGTTTGTGACAGGGACAGGCAACACCTGGCTTGAACTGGACGAGTCTCACGATATCCGGCTGGGAGACAATCAGGCACGAGTGCGCTTCTATACGGAGAATCATGAGTCGGTTTCGCGCATTATGATGAGCGTGTCCGATCTGGGGCCGGTGAGCACACCTGAACCCGCCACGGTGTTGTTAGCCGGTGTCGGACTCGCTGGAGTTGGTGTGTGGCGACGGTTCCGATGATCCCGCGAAAGAGGTGTGACCGCCCGATCGGGTCATTGGCTTCACACAATCTTCCGGCGACAGGGTGCAGTGGGGTCCGGTGAAAAGATCGACCACCACTTTGCGGCCCTGGGTACTGGAAAAGGAGATCGAGGGTGTGGTACGGTGTGTCATCACGGTGTATGGAGGATGAGGGAAGGGCATTGGTGCACCGGCTCCTGCTCATATCAATCCTTTGGTCTTCGCACGATTTGAAACGGCTGAGCACTGTTAACCGAATCGGGCGAGCCGCGACGTGAGCAAGGATTGTTTCGACCTCTTGCCAACGCAGCGTGCGAACGGATGCCTCATTGCATTCTCCATCATCATCCACCAGCCTCGACCATTAATCAGCCATGACCACCTTCGAACGTGATGGCATTCGCCTCGCCTATCCCTCCAACTGGGAACTACAGATCGATGCGGACGAATCCGGTGCCTGGACGGCCACGATCCAGAGCCCGGGCACTGCGTTCGTCGTGCTCTCCCTGCAACCCGAGGCCGGCGATCCAGCGGAGCTTGCCGACGAGGCACTCGAAGCGATGCGGGCCGAGTACCCCGATCTTGATAGCGAGAACCGCGTCGAGACGCTCGGTGGGCGGCTCGCCATCGGGCACGATGTCGATTTTCTCTCGCTCGATGCCGCCATCACCTGCCGGACGCGCTGTCTGGAAGCACCCACGGGCCCGCTTCTGCTCATGGTCCAGGTCAGCGACTTCGACCGTGATTCCAACGATCCCGTGCTCCTGGCCATGGCGGCTTCACTCACCATTGCCGAGGACTGACGCATGGCCACCGATCCGTTCGCGGCCAAGCGCCAGGCCATGCGCGAGGAATTCTTTGCCAAGCTCTTCGCACTCGGCGGCTGGACCGGTGCCACGGATACCTACAAGCGAACGATGTGGGCTGCGGTGCCCGAGATTGCACTCACGCAAGCATCGTACTCGCTCACGTTTCGCAAGGGTTTGCCCGAGCCGGGTGCGAACAATCGCCTGATCATGGCCGGGCACGAAGCGATGCTGGCTCAGTGGTTCCACCGGCCGCTGCAGCGCGGCGACATCGAACTATCGCGGCAATGGTACCGCGGCCATTCCCACACCCGAGCCTTCCCCGATGAAGTGTGGGATGCCGTGCTCCGGCAACCCGGCGACGAGATCCGCTTGCCGATCGACATCTGGGGCTTCCCCGGCGGGCAAACATTCCTCGCCGGCGTGCCATGCCTGGTCTTCGAAGGCATGGGCGGCATCGTGTCGTATCTCGAATCCGCGATGTGCCGCTACTTCGCACCGGTGATTCAGGCCACCAAGGGTCGGCTGATGAAACAGGCCACGCCGCGCGATGCTGAGTTCGGCCTGCGTTCGGCACCGGTCGAGGTCTGCAACCTCATCCTGCTCCTCGCTCGCTACGTGGGCGGCGGCGGCCGACTCACCTCGAACGACACCGCCGAGTTCCTGTATCCAGAACTCTTTCAATCGATCGGCACCATCGGCCACGAGATGATGTGTGCCGATCAGAGTTTCGACAAGCCGCTCGCCGAGGCCGAGTTCCAGATGATGGACCGATTCGTCAGCCGCATGGGCACCGCATCGCTCTTGTGCGATCTGGTCGATGCCGAGAGCGTGGGGCTCGAGAACGCCTTGCGCGTCATTCGCTCACACCCCGAGACGGATCGCGTCGGCATCCGCGTCGATAGCGGGGACATTGCGGGGCAGTGCGTGCTCTATTTCGAGCAAATGCAGCGACTCGGCATCACGCCACGGATGATCGTCTTCGAGGATGAAGTGAGCCCGGACCAGGTGCGGCACGTCTACGCGGTGTTTCGCCAGCGAACGGGCCAGGAACCGACGATGCTCTTCCCGGGTGCCGGCGGGTACTGGTGGAAGCTGGTGCATCGCGATACGGTTAGCGCGGCTTTCAAGCGCACCGCTACCGGCACGCATCCGAACATCAAGTTTTCGAATTCACCCGGCAAGGAGACGCTACCGGGCCACATCCGCGTCTATGGCCAGGATGACACGCTTCTTGTAGCTGATGCGTCCGAAGAGATCGACGGCGAACCGCTCTTCGTGCAACTCGTGCAGCAGGGCCGCATCGTGTACGGCGAAGCATTCGAGGAACAGGCTGCCCGGTCCGAGCGCACCTGGGAACGGTTCATTCGCTGGGAGTCCTCGCCCGTGGTTTCGGATTATCTGGAGAAGTTCCGCACGATGAAGGCAGCCGAAACCACCGCGGCGAAGCAACGGCTTGGTGCGACGGCGACGACCGATCAGTCATGAACCCGATCGATGGGGTGATGCGGGCTCCGACCGAACACCTGAATTCCCGTTCATCGCGTTGCTGAAGCGGAGCATTGCGGATACCATTTCGCGACGGGCATTGCCATTTGCGATGCCGTTGCGGAGATCGGCGCATGGAGGGATTGCAACCGTACCTGCTGATCTGGGGTGCGGTCACCATCCCGGGCGTGATCATTGGCTGGATGCGCGTTTTCGTAAAAGCGGGACAGCCCTGGTGGGCCGCCCTCATTCCGGTGTATAACATCTATGTGTTGGTTGTCAGCGTTGCCCGCCTCAGTCTGCTATGGTTCGTGCTCGTTTTGGTGCCGGTGGTGAACTTCATCGCCGTGATTCTGGTGAACGTCGAGGTTGCCAAAAAGTTCGGACGCAGCGAGGCGTTTGGTCTCGGCTTGGCCGTGTTTGGCTTCGTCTTTTATCCCGTGCTTGGCTTCGGTGCCGCCCGGTACCAGGACTGACGATCCGATGGCTTCGGCACGGCGTTCCAGATGTTCGGGCTCGGCTTCCAACGGACCTTGACTCTCTCGAACTCCAGCGCAAGAAGCACCCAACCAGACACCGAATGAAATACTCAAGACCCACAAGGTTCACGACACACACCGCGACTCGCTGCTGACACAACCCGAGGGGCCGCCATGCTCGACATTGTCCTGAATTCCCGTGCGAACCAGACCTGTGCCGGCAACTCCCGCCGTGATTTCCTTCGCATCGGCGGCCTCGGTGCCCTGGCCTTGCCCACCTTGCTCCGCAGCGAAGCGGCCGCGAAAGCCGCGGGAATCAACAAAGGTGCCCGGGCCAAGTCGGTGATTCTCGTTTATCTCGGTGGCGGCATGACCCACCATGATACCTTCGACTTCAAGGCCGACGCTCCCGAAGATATCCGCGGCAAATACAAGGCGATTCAGACGGTGGTGCCGGGGACACAGGTGAGCGAGAAGCTGCCGCTGATGGCGAAGGTGATGGACAAGATCGCCCTCATCCGCTCCGGCTCCCACAACAACGACCACCACGAAACCGCCACGAACTGGGTGCTCTCCGGCCGCTTCGGCACCCCCTTCGGCGACTTCCCGGCCATCGGGGCCGTGGTTGCACACGAGTCCGGCTTTTCCGGCACGCTGCCGCCATACGTCTCCGTGCCACGCAATCCTTCCTTCACCTGGGAACTCGGCAAAAGCGCCTTCCTCGGCGGCCGCTACGAATCCTTCAAGGCCGGCGATCCGAATCAGGCCAACTACAAGGTGCAGGATCTCGCCGCCGCTCCGATGAGCGAGAAGCAGATCGACCGCCGCGACACTCTGCTGCAAACGGTGGACAGCCTCGCCAAGCGGGTGGAAGGCAACGACGCCATTGCCACATACGACGAGTTCCATGGCCGGGCCCGCCAGATGGTGCTCTCGACAGAGACCCGCAAGGCTTTCGCCATCGACCAGGAGCCGCAGAAACTGCGCGACCGTTATGGTCGCAACACGGCCGGGCAATCGATGCTGCTGTCTCGCCGGCTGGTGGAATCGGGCGTCCGCTTCGTCACCGTGAACTACGGCGGCTGGGACCATCACGGCAAGATCTTCGAAGGGCTCGACAAGAAACTCCCCGAATTTGATCAGAGCGTCTCGGCACTCGTCGAAGACCTGCACATCCGTGGCACGTTCGAGGACACGCTGTTGGTGGTGATGGGGGAATTCGGCCGCTCACCCAAGATCAACAAGGACGCCGGCCGCGACCACTGGGGCCAGGCCGCCTCGCTGCTGTTCGCCGGAGCCGGTGTGAAGCCTGGCTTCGTCCTCGGGAAAACCGACAAGCACGGCGGCCACGCTGTCCAGCGGCCCGTGGCCCCCGCCGACGTGGCCTTCACCATCTTCGATGCACTCGGCATCGACCCACGCAAGCAACTCATCGCCCCGGATGGCCGGCCCATCGAAATCCTCGACAAGGGCGAAGCCATCACCGAGTTGTTCGCGTAACCGATCTATCCGTTTAGCCGCGACGCGGAGTCATCGGAGCAGAGCGCAAATGGCGCTCGGCCACCGATGGCTCCGCGTCGCGGCTACACTTCGAGAGTGGAATCATGCGTCTCATCTCGTGTGCGGTGTTGATTCTCACGCTCACCAGCGCCACATCGCAGGACAACAAACAACCCCCCAAGAAGGACGCACCCGGCAAGGTGCTCTACACGATCCCGCTGGTGGCTCGGCCCGGCGAGAAGCAGAAGCTCGTGCTCCGCGGCAAGAACCTCGACACCGCGAAAGATGTGAAGGTAAGCGGTGCGGACGGTGCCAAGGTGAAGTTCATCGCGGCCCGCAAGGCGGGCGTGCCCAACAACTATCCCGCGGAACGCATCGGCGACTCCGAAGTCGAGATTGAACTGGAATTACCGAAGGACGCTAAGCCCGGCGAGGTGAAACTCCTGGCGACGAGCCCCAGTGGCGAGACGGAACCCTTCACGCTCTTGCTCCGCGACGGATTCACGGTCGTGGTCGAAAAAGAAGAGAACGCGGGCTTCGACACGGCTCAACTGGTGACGGTGCCCTGTGCCATCGAGGGCACGATCAAAGGCGAACGCGACGTCGATGTGTTTCGCTTCGAGGGTAAGAAGGGCGACCGCATCGAACTCGATCTGCAGGCGGCCCGACACGGCTCACCAGTCGATGCGATCCTGACGCTTTACGACGCGGAGCACGTCATCCTAGCCGCGGCCGACGACACCGACAATTCTCCTGACCCCCGCCTGAAACTGGAACTGACACGCGATGGCATGTACTACCTGAGTGTCATCGACGCCCACGATCTCGGCGGTGCGAACTTCGGCTACCGACTCGTGGTGAAGGTTGGGAAGTGAGTCCACCCGCAAGGGAGGCTTTTCGACCAACCCCGGCGAGCGGCCCGCATGAGCGGGCTGTTCCATTGGCCATCACTCCCACCAGGAACAGCCCCGGACGGGGCCATTCGCCAGGGCAACTATTCCACCGGCTTCTTGTAGAAGAGGATGACCACGTCGGTGCCGATATCGGGCTTGTGGTAGACGTTGGTGGAGACGAGTTCCCAGCCGTATTCGCCCATGAGGTTCATCTCGCCCTGCCGGCGATCAACGAGGAGCGGATCGTCGAGCCCATCGGTGACGAATTGCTGGGTCATGTATTTCCACTTGGTCACGTCCGCTCTCCTTTCTCAAGTTCGCAAAAGACTTCGCCCTTGATGGGGTAGCTCGTCAGGCTATTCGACCGGGTAAAGCAGCTTGCCACAACCGGAGCAAGCGTGGAACTGGCCGGAGCGCAGGTTCATCATCAATTGTTCGGTCAAGCTCGTCTGGCAACCCTGGCACACGCGGTTCTTCACGCCCGCCAGGGCATTGGGACCGTGCCCGCGCACCTGCGCATCGTAATACGATTTAACCTTGTCCGGCAACTGTTGATCGTATTTCGCGAGGTCGGCGTTCGACGTCACCAGGTCGGTCTTGAGCCGCTCCAGTCGCTCGGCAGCCTCTTGCTTCCACGCGGCGAACTCGGCCTGGGCTTCCGCCCACTTTGCCTCCACAGCAGGAATCTCGCCCGTGCGGTCCTCGATCTCCGCGATCGTGGTCAGGATCGCATCTTCGAGCAGGCTCTTCTTCTCATTAGCCTGGCGAATCTCCGAGGTCTTGGCATCGAATTCCTTGGAGTTGCCTGCACTGTTGAGTTGCTCGGCCAGCTTGATGAGCCGCGTTTCCGTCTCCTTCAGCGTCCCCTCGTCGTCGCGCTGTTTGAGCTTGAGCTTCTTGATGTTGTCGTGGTGAGCCTGATGGGCTTGCTCCTCGCCGGCGAGCCGGTTTTGCTGGGCCTTGAGCACACGCGGCCCACGATCGATCTCTTCCTGAAGTGCTTTGATGTGCTTGCGGAGTCGATGGCATTCACGCAACAGGTCGGTGACACTCGCCATGGGTGCGGGCTCCTTTTACCGACATTCTATCAGCAGGATTCAGGATTCAGGGTTCAGGATT
This sequence comes from Gemmataceae bacterium, assembly GCA_041750275.1. Classification (GTDB taxonomy): domain Bacteria; phylum Planctomycetota; class Planctomycetia; order Gemmatales; family Gemmataceae; genus JBGSZR01. The sequence continues at coordinate 2,597 of JBGSZR010000319.1, read as the reverse complement.
GAGGATTCAGGAACATACCGAGGCCAGCAATCAGGCAGAAGAAACCTTCTGACCCCTGACGGCTGGCCTCGAATTTCTGTTCGCGGAATGCGGATCTCTCGGAATTTAGCCCACTACATTCCGCCATTGCGGCGCCAGCCGTCGAGGAAGCCCTCAAGTTGGCGGCTGCGGACGGGGTGCTGGAGCTTGCGGACGGCCTTGGCCTCGATCTGCCGGACGCGTTCACGGGTGACCTTGAAGATGCGGCCCACTTCTTCAAGCGTGTACGTGTAGCCGTCGCCGAGGCCGTAGCGGAGCTTGATGATCTCGCGTTCCCGGTAGGTCAGCGTCTTCAGCACGCCCTCGATCTTGTCCTTGAGCATCTCGTTGGTCGCGGCATTCACCGGCGATTCCACCGAGTTATCCTCGATGAAGTCGCCGAAGTATGAATCTTCGCTCTCGCCCACGGGGCGGTCGAGGCTGATCGGCTGCCGGCTAATCTTGAGGACGCGCTTGCATTCCTCGTACGTGATCTGGGCGGCCTCGGCCGTCTCTTCGATCGTCGGTTCGCGACCCAGTGCCTGCAACAGTTGCTTCGAGACGTTGCGAAGCTTGGACATCGTCTCGATCATGTGAACTGGAATGCGGATGGTGCGGGCCTGATCCGCGATGGCTCGCGTGATCGCCTGGCGAATCCACCACGTCGCATACGTGCTGAACTTGAAGCCGCGGCGATGTTCGTACTTGTCCACAGCGCGCATCAGGCCGGTGTTGCCTTCCTGGATCAGGTCGAGGAAGGAGAGACCGCGGTTGCGGTACTTCTTGGCGATGCTGACAACGAGGCGAAGGTTGCCGCCGGAGAGTTCACGCTTGGCATGTTCGTATTCGGCGAAGCGCGTCTTCATGATGTGCACGCGTCGCCGCAGGCTGGCGGGTTCCTCGAGCGTGATCAGCATCAGGTCCTGCAGTTCTTTCTCGAAGTTGGCCCGCTCTTCCTTGGCCGTGCGGACGCCATCGAGCCGGTTAATGTCCCCTTCGAGTTCGTCCATGCGCTGGCTAATCTGCTCCAGCTTCTTCATCAAGGGCTGAACCTTCTGCGTGCGGATCGAGAGTTCCTCCACGAGCGTGACCGTCTTGCGGCGGCGCAGCCTCAGGCGCTCGCGGATGGCATCGCGATCCGTCTCGGCCGTGCGCCCATCGCCCAGCAGCTGAAACTCTTCAACGTTGTGTTCCATCAGCGGCTCGAGCGTCCGCAGGTTGTGCGGCATGCGTTGGAGAATCTTGTCCTTCTCGAGGTTCTCCGTCTGCGACACCTTGATCGTGCGGTCGAAGGGGAGATCGCCGGACATCACGCGTTTGAGCGTTTCGACGACTTGCCGCAGGGCATAATCGCATTCGAGGACCTTGCGGCGGAAGCGGCGGCGGGTCACTTCGATCTTGCGGGCCAGCGAGATTTCCTTGTCGCGCGTCAGCAGCGGGATTTCGCCCATCTGCGTGAGGTACATGCGGACGGGATCGTCGATGTGCCGGCCATCGCCGTCCGAGTCCTCGAAGGAGGGAAGCTCGGCCTCGGCGAGCAGTTCCTCGGCGAGGTTGACGGGCGATTCCGTCCCTTCCTCGGTCTCGGCCTCGTCGATGAGGCTGATCCCGTACTGCTCGAGCAGTTCCTGGATCTCGGCCAGCCGGTCCGGCTCGGACAGTTCAGGCAGTGCGGCATTGACCTCGTCGAAGGTCAGCGAGCCCGACTGCTTGCCTTTTTCGATGAGAACCTTGAGGATCTCGTCGCTCTTCCAGTCCATTCCGAACCCCTCCCACTCGTGCCGACCACCGGAGCCGTGAAGCGCCGGGGTGGGTGGAATCGTGATATCGCGGTGCCGACTCTGGTGGACCTCATGCGAGCGATCGGTCTGAACCGACTGCCTCGCCTTACTTCTTCTCTTGCAGTTCCTTCAACTTTCGCATCACATCGCGCATCTCGTCTGCGCTGAGCGAATCGGATTTCAACTGCGCGGTAAGCAGGCGTTCCGCCGTCTCGCGCTTTGTTCGTTTGAACCAGCCCAGGATGCGCACGAGGTTTTGCTCCGGTTCGAGCATGTGCTGGCCGATGTAACGGCGGCGTTCGGCAGCCTCGTATAAATCCGGGCGGTCTGCCAGGCGTTCTCGGAGCAAGTCCATATCCGGTGTCAGGCCGCTGGCGTGAATCGCATAGAGTTCTTGCAGCACGCGCTTCGCATCCGGATGCGTGAAATCATCCGGTGTCACCGCTTGTTCGGCTTGCCCCACCAGCAGCGGCTGAGCGAGGATCAACTCCACGAGGTTCAGCTGGGCCGTGATCGCGGCGCTGTTGCGGGCGGTGCTGCCGGGCTCGGTGATGCGAGCCGCGGAAGCTTGAACGAGCGGTTCCACTCGCTCGGGCTGCTGGCGTTGTTTCGTCTGCCGATCGCGCTTGAGCTCGCCCAGTCTCGCCCAGACGGTCTCTTGCCGCAAGCCGAGCCTGTGGGCGAGCCGGGTCACGATCAATTCTTGCTTCACCTGGGCGGTCTGGCTGGCTCGCTCGGGGGCCGCGGCCATCACGCCGAGCACATCGTCCACGGTGCGGCGCGTGGCATCGACGCCCG
>JBGSZR010000318.1:0-9912 GCA_041750275.1 Gemmataceae bacterium | reverse complement strand
CTCGTGGGCCCGCACCGCCGCTTCGGCCATGCGACCCGGATCGCCGCCCAGCAGTTGCACCTGCACCGGTAGCCCCGTTGGCGTCACGCACCCGCTTCGCAACTCCGGCACATGGCGATAATAAACCGACCGCGGCGGCACCTGCTGGCTGATCCGCAGGAACTCCGTCACCGCGAACGTGAACGCACCAACCTCGCCCTGCACCGCCCGCATCGGTGCGTCGGTGACGCCCTCCATCGGGGCCAAAATCAGGGCAGGTTCGGCAGACGCGAGCATGATCGTGCGTTACGAACGCGTCTCGGTGGTTTCGGAAAATTGAAGCGAAAGGGAGTTCAAACAGTAACGCAACCCCGTGGGCCGCGGGCCATCCTCGAACACATGCCCCAGATGGCTGCCGCACCGCCCACACACGATTTCATCGCGGACCATTCCGTGGCTGGTGTCGCGATGCGTGACGACATGCTCGGGATCGAACGGCTCGAAGAAGCTCGGCCAGCCGGTGCCGGATTCGAACTTCGCACTCGACCGAAACAACGGCAACGCACAGAGCCGGCACTCGTACACACCCGGCTGCTTGTTGGTAAGCAGGCCGCCGCAGAACGGCGGTTCGGTGCCCTGATGCAACAGCACACGCTTTTCTTCCGGCGTGAGTGATGCTTCAAGCGTATTTCGCTCGGTCGCAGTGGGTGGTGTCAGATCGAAGCCCGCCGCGGACTTCTTCGGGTTCGGTGTCATCGTGGTGTCTCGGGCTTCTTCACTCCAGGCTGCTTCACTTCGGGCTTTTTCGCCTCGACCTTCTCGGCCGCGGGCTTCTCTTCCAGTGGTGGGCCGAGCCCCTTGGCCGCGACCCAGAAACGGGCCAGCGCAACCGTGAGCCCTTGCGGGCCATCACCGATCGCTTCGACCACCGTGCCGCTGCCCGAGAGCGTGCCCGCCCAGGTGCCGTCAGCCTTGCGGCTCATGAAAATCTCGGTGCCGGCCGGGAGCATCTTGAACGCCTCGCCCTTCTTCGGCAGTGCCGAAGCGGCGATCCGCTGCTCCTCGTTCAGCTTGGCGACGCAATCCTCGCACCGCGTCGACTGGAACTTCGCCAGCCGCGCCGCACGAAACTTGTCGATCGAATAATGCTGGAACTCTTTGAGGCAGCCGCAGGCCCGCGCCACTTTCGGTCGCGCAATAACTTCACCTGACGGAAGACCCATCTCACACCCTCCCACAGCATCGAATCCGGGCAATCCCATGTTACGAAGGAAATCCCGCTCGCCCAAGCCAGCTTTTCGAGTGGCCCGCCGACTCGCCCCGCCACCAGGAACATTCTCCCCAATTCTTGCACGTTCGCGTTTGCGGCCAGGTGTACCGGCGGTTAGCGTGGCAACCTCCACTCTCATCCTCACGATCGCAACACACGAATGCTCACATCGGTGTGAAATGCTCGAAGATCGAACGCTGGACAGTGCTGAAGTGGCTGCCATGGCTCCTGGTCTCCCTCCCCATGTTCAGCAACGAATTCGCCCAAACCGAGGCCCTCTCGGAAGCCTTTCAGCAGATCAACTTCTCCGGCATACATTCCCCCACCGACCTCCCCGTGGAGCAGTTGCAAGCGAAGACCACGAGCGAAAAACAAGCCGAGCCCGCAAGCGTGTGAACCACGTTTGCGAGCTCTGAAACGGTCTCAAGAGAGATGATTCGATCTACCGTGGAATTCGCGAGAGCCCGTAGGCAATTCCAGCGCGAGCTGCGGCACGGAGCACAGGCCGATCCTGCATGACTGCACCTGAGTATCTTGGCTGATAATTTGTTTGGTATCTGGGTGTCGCGTTCACCACTGGATTCGTCGAATAGGGGCTGTACACTCCCGTTGTCACGGGGTTGGAGTTGTTAACGGAGGTAATCCGCAAAGGAGGGGCACTCGCAAGCACAACGGGTTCGACCACCGGGTTAGGCGAGGCTGGATTGCTCGCCTTGATGGGACACGAACAGATCAGCCATTCTTCCTCTTCCGAACCGGTAATGCTCACCTGTGGATGTTGAACGCTCTGACGGAGGTCGCGTGCCTCGGCTGGGACCGCGCGACGGACGAATGCACACAATTCCGTCATGGTGACATTGCCATCGTTTGAGGCATCCGCCTTGCCGGTCAGTCCATTAATCATCGCCCTGAAGAACAGGCCGAGGCCGCTGTCGTCGTTGTACGCGAGCTGGTGGGCACTTGCCGCTTCTAGCAGCACAAACGTGCCCGGTTTCTGCAAATCCAGCGGCATGGACATACTATCCGAAGGGGGCAGAGGCACTTCCTGTTTCTTGATGGAGGTGTCGATAAACTGCCTGCAGGCATCGATGGCCAGACAACGCCGTCGGCAGGGAATGGCTTTCACATAGTCCACGAGTTCCTCGACCGGGATCAGAGCTTCCGGGTTCGACAAATCGACTGCGTCACTCCCACAAAAGATAGCTCCGCCGACCCGGGCCTGGAAACCTACACCCGCAACCAGGACGTAGACTTCGTCATCTCCCCTGGCACGTGTGGCCAGTTCGGCCAGTGCCGCCCGGATATTCGCAGCAGTGGGCTGCTTCTCCGAGGGGGAGACAGGATCGTCCGTCAATCGCGTGATGGACGTCCGCCCTGGTGCCTTGCCAGCAATCAGGGACACCAGATCCTCCGCAGCTTTCTGCGTCGGACGCAACTGAGGCAACACCTTGCTTTTCGAGTACGTGGAGACGTTCACCAGCAACACATGAACCTGCGAAGCGTCCTCGGCACGAGCCGCTCCCGCGAAGAGAGGAAGCAGCACCGCAGCCGACGACAGGCGAAGAAGGCTTGGACACATGGTTTTCCTCGGCTAGGGTTAAAGAGTGAATCGAGAAGGAGCCGGGCGGAGACAACACGTCTCTGCCTGGAGAACAGCGACTTAATCAGCCTGGTACCGAAGCGAAAACGAAGCGCGGAGCCGGCCGACTTGCATGGGGATGGTGCGGAATTCGTCCTGCTGGACCCGTGCCGCCGCGGTATACACCGTCGCACCTCGGTGTGAGCGTTCTTCACCATTCGGCGCGACACCACCCGATTTCCAGGCTGGATAAACATTCGCCTGGACAACTCCGACCTCACTCTTTCGCGCCGCTGCCGTGGTGGGCAAAGCCATCAGATCGAAGGCATAACTCTCACGTTCGTTTTTATACCATCCTTTCAGGCAGACCTGCGACTTGGACGGCACGAACACCAGTCGGTTCTGATCGTCCTTGTCATCGACGCGGTCTGAAAAATGGTCGAAGGCCAGGGAATCGATGGAAAAGCCGACCACCACGTCGAAGTTCTCCTCGTTGCGAAACACCAGACGGTAGGTTTCGAATTCCGTGGCCCGAACAAATCCGTTGACAGCAGGCCGAAGCCGGAAAGCACCACCATCCTGGGAGAAGTGCATCTCCAGGTGGAATTGCGGTGGCGGGGCAGGATCAGAAGCCGTGGGCTGCTTGGCCGCGTTCACGATCAGCAGCGCTCGGTCGCCGGCCTCGGTCTGGGGCGGGATCAGCAAGGAAGGAGGTGCGAGCAAAGTGACCATCGCTTCCTCACCGAACACCCTCCGGGTGCCGACCAGTTTGCGAACGTTTCCGAACTGGAACGTCGCCGAGATGCGAACTGCAGGCTGGCGGGTCGAAGGATCGGCGTCTGGCCCAGAAAGGGTGACAAGAATTCGAGCCTCGGCCTTCGGGTTGATCCGAAAACCGTGCCGGCTCAACGCACCGGCGAGCGCTTCGACAATCGCCGGGCTGGCATCAGCACGGCGGCCATCGGCCCAGATCACAGTTTCGATCGCAACATCCGTAACACCCGACTTGAGGAGGTCAGGGGCAACTGACTTCGCACACAGCTCCTCAACCTCACGTTGCAGGTTACTGCTGTTGGCATTCACCGGAGCCGCCAATATCAGCAGCACGAAAGTCACACTTCTCAGTACTGTCGAATTCATGACGAACCTTAAAAAAAGGATGGGGACAGCCGGACGCCGCAACGTCCGGCCGGGAAGAAGATCTGCCTAGCGAGGGAACCGCTCCTGGTATTCTTTGAGAGCACCGACCGGTGCCGGCTTGACCGGGGAAGCAATCGCAGTCGACTCGCTGGCACGGCTCGTTGGCACGGGGCGGGCCTCGCCTTGCACGACAAGAAGCTCCTGACCCACCTCGACCCGAGAACGAAGCTTGCCGATGCGATCGCGGATCTCGCCAAGCCTCGACTCCTTGCTGCTGGCCGAACGAGACTGGTCATTACGCAACTGGAGGACGGCAGTTTCGAGTTCCACAATCTCCTGCTCAATCTCGGCTTTGCCTGCGATGAGCGTGTCCAGCTCCGATTCGGCGATCTTGAGGCGATCCTGATGGGACTTCAGTGCGGCCGCCTTGGCGCTGGCGAGACGCTCGAGCTGCTTATAAGCAGCCCATTTCGCGGAAAACTCATTCTCAAGTGCCGCCCGGACCTCGCAGCTGGAAGCTTGGAGTACATACGCCAACTCACGAAGCGACGACTGCTCGGCAAGGATCGCAGTCGCAACCTTGTCGTATTCAGCCTGCGACTGCCGGGTGGCGACGCGTTCGATTGAGACCGCTTTTTGAGCCAATTCGATTTCGCCGGTCATGGCAGCTGCCTTGCTCTTGGCAACATTCAGTTCGACCTCGAGAGGCAACTCGATTGAAGGGCCATACCCAGTCCAAATCGCCTGCAAGTAGTGGAAGGCATTGGAGCCGTACCCCAGTGCAGCCCCAAGAATCAGGGCTAGTGCAGCGCCACGGGTGATCAACCAAAACACGGGTACCTCGAACTTTCGCTAAGATGGGAAGGGGCTCGGTTAGAGACCGAGCAAGTCGCGGGAATGCGAACGCCGTCCGTTCAAGGGTCGGAATACCTCGATCCACCGCAATCCACCGGGGCACGACCTGCCCGGCACGGCGTCCGATAACCAGTCGCATGCGACTCGCATTCATCATTTCGCCTGATTTGTAAGATGTCAAGAGGGCGAAATAAGAATTCGATGGGAATCGCATGCGACACCCGGGCTGACGCCAGGCTCAAGGTGAGGTTGCACTGATGCTCGATAGCTCCACGAACCCGGATGGTGAGCGAATCCGCACGCTTCGACAGGAGCGACGGTTGACACAGCTCGAACTCGCCGAAGCCTCGGGCTTATCGAAACGGACGATCGAGAAGGCAGAAACCGGATTTGCGGTCACATCCAGTACGCTACGAGCGATCGCCAAGGCGCTGGAGGTGAATCAGACGGAACTGGTCTCCTTCGGCGCGGGTCGCAATGAGGCCGATGCCGCGAAAGATCGTGATTCGGTCGGCGAGGAGACCATGATGGCCAGCTGCCTTTCGAAACTAAACACCGCGGTTCGGAAGATCGATTATATCGCGTCTGCAGATGAGGCCTCCATTCCATCGGCAGCCTCGTTGCCCTTGATTTCTGGGTCGACCGCGGACCCGGCGGCACTCGAAATGAAAGGGAGCGGACTTCTCCACCACTTCGATTTCAACCAGCGCGGCCTCGGCTTCGATATGCTGATTCGCCTGCAAAAACGCTTGAATCCTGAGTCGGCCCGGATCGTCTGCTTCACCGGCCACACTCTGGGCGATCTGCTTTGGCGACTCCTCGGGACCAAGATCAAGCACATCAGCATTTTCATGGGGACGATTGAGACCGCGCGTCGACTCGATAGCAGCCGTCAGGGGGCCTTACTCAGGGAGTGGTGGGGTGCAGACACGGCCGATCTTTGTCGATACATCGACGAAGGACGCATCAACATCCGCTACTACGATTGCCCCCCAACTTTTTCAGGTATCGCACTCGATCAGAGCGCTTACCTCATTAATCCTTACGTTTGGATGCCGACACTGAACTGGCTCCGAACACGGGATCCGGAGGCCTACCGCGAACACTGGGACAAGATGAACGTTCATCGCCGGCCCAACCACGATGACTTCACCATCAATGGCGTCGATATGCCGAGTGTGCTGGTCAGTAAAAGCTACGATGGGCCGGCGGGAGAGGCCTTTGAGGCCTTGTCGCACACGTTCGAACTTGTCTGGAATACATATGAGAAAGACCTGGGACGCCCCGCCAAACAGGGGTCATTGGAGCGGCCTCCAAAGCACGCCAATCCGATCCAGGAAATGATCGCCCTTCAAGAGTCGCTCCTGGCCAAATCACGCATCAAGGCCGAAAACGATCCGCAGTGAGTCCGCGGGACTTTCCTCAGTGTCTGTGTGTTTCAAACCCCAGACCCATGCCGAGTCTCTCTCTTTTGACCAGCCGTTGAGCGACCCTCTCACGCTCTTGCCACCAATGCCATATCGCCTGACTTCGGAATCATTACCCCAATCCCTTTCAGGCCTTGCGTCGCCCACTCGCGATGAATCCGGAAAATGGGCATGATTCCAGTGCTTCCGATTGAGGGGGGTGGGGGATCGCATCGGAATCATTTCGCCGAGGAGAATCGTTCGGTGGCGATGCCCAGGAAGACGAGGACGCTGGCGTTGGCGTCGATGCGGAAGCTGAGGCCCGTTTGACGAACCGCATCCAGGCGCTGTGCGGCTTCAACGTCCTCAAACGGTTTGCCGATCAGGACGAGTTCGGCCTGGTCGAATTTACTTGTGCTCTTGAATTCCACCGCAGGAACGTGGTCCTGCAGTGCGGAATGCGGAATGCGGAAGAAAAAAAACCAGCAAACCGACGCAAGGGTCCTCGTCCCACCCCCCAGAGAAAATGGTTGCACCCATCAGTAGAACAGTTGAGACGCAACTGCTATGGAACCACATCTTCCCACGCCGATGGTGCCGGGACTCTCCAGGATTGATCTACCATGAAACTTCGCGGAATTATTCCACCTGTGGTCACGCCGTTCACCGTGGACCAGGAACTGGACTTGCCCCGGCTCTGTGAAGTGATCGACTTCCAGATCAGCCAGGGCGTGCACGGCATCTTCGTGCTCGGCACCACGGGGGAGTTTTATGCTCTTGACGAAAACGAGAAGCAGACCGTGATGGCGACGGCGGTGGCCCATGTGAATGGTCGCTTGCCGCTTTATGCGGGCACAGGAGCCGAGACGACACGTGAGGTGATTCGCCTCACGAAGTTGGCCGAAAAGGAAGGCATCAATGGCGTGTCCGTGATCACGCCCTATTTCATCAAGCCCTCGCAGCCTGAACTCATTGAGCACTTTCGCCGCGTCGCGGGAAGCACTTCATTGCCTGTCGTGCTTTACAACAACCCCGCGACCTGTGGCGGGTTGAGCATTGAGCCCGACACCGTGGCAAAGCTCGCGGAAGTGCCGAACATCATCGGCATCAAGGATTCATCTGGCGACTTGCAGAACACCATCGAGATCATCCGCAACACGCCGCGCGAGCGCTTCGCCGTGCTCAATGGCCGGGATACGCTGATCCTGGCGGCACTGACCTTTGGTGCTCAGGGTGCGATCCCCGCCTCCGCGAACATCGCCCCGGAATTGTGCGTGGGGATCTACGATTCCTTCACGAAGGGTGAATTCGAAGCCGCACGGACGTTCCAGTCACGCTTGCATCCCATTCGCATGGCGATGGCGCTGGGCACGGGCAACGGTGCCATCAAGGAAGCGATGGCACTCCTGGGCCGCCCCGCTGGCCCCAACCGCGACCCCATTGCACCGATGGGCGAAGAGAAGCGAGCAAAGCTGCGGGCGATCCTGGAGAAGGCGGGGGTGATGAAATAGTTTGGAGTTTGGAGTCGTGTGTCTTCACACCGCTTTCTGAATTCCCCGCTTCGCATGCGTGTCAGTGCCCAATGTATTTCGCGTATAACGTGCGGGCGCGTTCGGTGTCGCTGGTGCCCTTGATGATGGCCCGGCCATCGGGGAAGACCGTGAATTCGTACGGCTCGCCCTTCTCTTCGAGCTGAAACTTCAACAGGAACTTGTTGAAGCTGACGACACCGGTGGCACGCAGGACGCCGGCGAGTTGCTCGAAGTCGAGCTTGCCCGAAGCGCGATGACTCACCTGGACGGCATTGCGACCACAAAGCGTGCTCGTCTGTGTGCCGTGGGCTCCGTCGAGCCATTCGTAAGTGGCTTTGGCGCAGCAGGGGCACTCGCCCTTGCGGCCCTTCAGCGGTGCCACCTTCACGCGGCGTTGCGTGTTCTCCCACACATCGAGCATGAGCAACTCGCGGTTCACGGCAGCCGTGTTGCCCGTGAGGAGTTTGATCGCTTCCGTGGCCTGGTAGCTGGCGACGATGTTCACGGTGGAGGCGAGCACGCCGGCGGTTTCGCAGGTGCCGACGTCGCCGGGGTTCGGGGCGGCCTCGAACACACAACGCAGGCAGGGGGTTTCACCCGGGATGATGGTCATGCTCATGCCCTGGCTGCCGACCGCACCGCCGTAGACCCACGGCTTGCCGAGCTTGATGGCCACGTCGTTGATGAGATACCGCACCTCGAAGTTATCCGAGCCATCGAGAATCACATCCGCATCGCGGCACAGGTCTTCGATGTTGGTGCGATCGATATCCGCGACCACCGGTTCGATGGCAACACCCGAGTTAATCTGGGCCAACTTGATCGCGGCCGCCTCGGACTTGGGCATGTTGTTGGCGACATCCGATTCGTCGAACAGCACCTGCCGTTGCAGGTTCGAGGGTTCGACGAAATCGCGGTCGACGATGCGCACGAACCCGACACCGGCCCGCACAAGCACATTGGCGAGCACAGTGCCAAGCGCACCGCAGCCACACAGCGTGACGCGCGAAGCCAGCAACTTCTGTTGGCCGGCCTTGCCGATGCCCGGGAAGCGCATCTGGCGGGAATAACGTTCGAGAGAGGTATCGTTCATGGTTGATTCATGTCGAGCGGTTTGGGCGAGCGGCGGACGTGAGTCGGCTGTTCATCATTCCGGTGAGGTGAAAGCAACAGCACCCGTTATTCCGTTGTCCTTGAGAAATTCTTGCAAGAAACGCACTTGCTGCTTGGGCCATTTCTCGGCCTTGGCGAAGCTGGCAAGCGTGGCCATGTCCTCGCGGATGCGTTGCAGATCCGCACCGGCGAGGCGCTGCATGTACGTGACCAGATAATTCATCGCTTCGTCGGCGACCGCGGCGTTCAACACCGTCTCCTCGGAGCCTTCCAGGAAGACGTAGCCATGAAGGGCCGCGAGCAACAGCGGGTGGACGCCGAGTTCTTCCGGGATGAGCGGAAAAACCGCGGCTCCTTCGGGTGCCTCGTCACCTTCGCTCGGTGCTTCGTCCGCTTGATCAGCCACCGGCCACCGCGGGGATGAGGGCCACAATGACACCATCGGTGACAGCCGTATCCATCTCATCGAGGTAACGAATGTCCTCGTCGTTGACGAAGACATTGACATACGGCCGGATCTTGCCGTTGTCGAAGAGCTTGGTGGCGAGCCCGGGGTATTGCGCGATCAGGTCGGCAAGTGCCGCCTTCACGGTCGGCCCGCTCACGACGACCTCGGCGTTGCCACCGGCCTGTTCACGCATCGGCGTCGGAATCTGAACTTTGATCGGCATGGGAATTCCAGGAGTCAGGATTCAAAATCTCAGGCGTGCGGCCCCCATGAGGGGGCTGTTCACAGGCACGATAAAAACACAAACGAAGTCAGAATCGTTACGTCGGAATCGAAGTTACGACATTCTCATAGGAACAGCCCTCTCACGGGGGCTGCTCGCCACTAGACGAGTGCCGGTTCGGCGCTCGGTACGCCGGAGAGTGCCTCGAACTCGGCGAGTGAGGGCTTGATCACGGCAGGTTCCTCGATGGCATCGAACACGGCGTCCTGCGTTTTCAGGCCGTTGCCGGTGATGCAGATGACGATCTCTTCATCGCGCGGGATGCGGCCCTGTTCGAGCAGCTTGCGGAGCACGGCCACGGTGGTGC
>JBGSZR010000317.1:0-7455 GCA_041750275.1 Gemmataceae bacterium | reverse complement strand
CTCGGCCCTGGGCCGGGCGGCCCGGGAGGGCCAGGCGGAGAAGGGCAGCCGGGCTTTGACCCCAATCAGCAATACCCGCTGCTCTCGCACATCGATCTTGATTCGAGCAGCAACGGAAGCGTCACCATCACGGTGGACATCACCTGGAAAACCGAGACCTTTAACACGGTCGTTTACCCCTGGCTGCGTCACCAGAGTGATGGGCTCAAGGGCAAACTGGAAGTGTACTCCGACGTCTATAACGTTCAGACGCTGTCGAAGATCCCCGAACGGGCCGAGAAGGAAGGCTTTCCGCGTGGAACCGTCGATCGCGCGTCAGACAGCCGCTTACCGCTGCCGGATGGCGCCCCGCCGGACACACGGCTCAGCCTCTTCGTGGATCTGTTGCCGTACCTCGGCCGCGATCCGCGTGTTGGCGATCGCAATGTGGCCTGGTTCAACACCCGCAACATGGACGCCGCCGAGATGTGGGTGCCCGAGTTGCTCGTTCCTTCTTATCCCGCGTCCTCGTGGCGGGCTCAGTCCCCCTTCGCGCAGGGACGCTCACTTGGTGCCACACACTATGTCGCCATTGCCGGCGTCGGGGTGCGTGCCGCACGCTATAACCCGGACAACAAGGCCGAAGTGAAACTGATGGGCATGACGGGATACGACTGGAAGTCCACACCCGATGAAGTGAAGGATGGCCTTTCGAATACCATCTACATGATGCAGGCTGCTCCGGGTGTGCCGCGACCCTGGATCGCGGGTGGCGGCTCCACAGTCGTCGGCCTCAATACCAGCAGCGGCCACCCGATGGATCAGTTCACGTACAAGCACCCCGGCCAGGCCAAGCCCGGAAGTTATGCACTGATGGGTGACGGCTCAGTGCGTTTCATCCCGGCCGACATCGACCCCGAAATCTTCAAGGGCATGGCCACCCGGGCCGGTGACGAGAAGATCCCCGAGGAGAAACTGAACGGTGCCGCACCCCTGATCCCGGCCGGCAAGAAAGACTGACGCGTGCCAGGGCGAGCGGCCCACGTGAGTGTGCTGTTCCCGCTCGCCCGTTAAATGTGAAATGACCTGACGTAACGCGATACGGTATCACGAACAGCCTGCTCACGCGGGCCGCTCGCCCTGTATTCGCACGTCGATCTCTCGCCGCTTAATACACCGGAATCGGGACCTGCTCGCCGCCCTTGAGGGCGCTCTCGTGTGCGCAGATGCCGACGAGTGTCCAGTTCGCGCTGGTCGGTGCATCGGGGAAGGCTTCCTTCTCGCCAAGCACCGCCATCAGGAAGTTGTGCGTCAGGTGCGGATGGCTGCCGCCATGCCCGCCGCCTTGCAGGAAGCTCAGGTGATCCGCATCCTGGATTGCGGCCGGCATCGTGAACGAGCGGATCGGCTCGGGCAACAACTTCGCGTAGTCAGGCACCTTCACCCGCTGCGGAATCTCGGGCTCCTGGAGTGGCTTTTCCGGCGTGCTCTTGGTGTGGATCACCGGCTCTTCGTTCTCCACCTGTTGCCACTCGAAACTCTTGCGTGATCCGCTCACGTCGAAACTCTCGCGATACTGCCGGGCCACATCGAACAGGCTGCGAGTCACCTCGGCGCAGACATCCGAGCCGCGCACGCTGAACGTCGCCGTTTCCACGGCATAGGGTGAGTTGTACTTCGGCACCAGTTCTTCGCGAATGCGGCCCGAGCCATAGCAACTCACTTTGTCCGCGTGGGCCGGTGCACCGGGTTTGCTGAGAATCGCCAGGCACGGACTCACACAGTGCGTGGCGTACCACATTGGCGGCAATCCCGGCCAGTAGTTGGGCCAGCCGTCCATGTCCTGTTGATGGCTGCCACGCAGGAACTGGATGCGGCCGAGTTCACCCGATTCGTACAGTTCCTTCGCGAACAGGTATTCCCGGCTATAGACCACAGTTTCCATCATCATGTAGACTTTGCCGACTTGCCGTTGCAACTCGACGATCTCGCGAATCTGCTCCTTCGTCGTGGCCATCGGCACCGTGCACGCCACGTGTTTTCCGGCTTTCAGTGCTGCGATCGATTGTGGCCCGTGGTCCGGGATGGGGCTGTTGATGTGAACCGCATCGATATCCGGATCCTTCAGCATCTCCTCGAAACTCGTGAAGCGTTTGGCAATCTGGTACTTGTCGCCGGCCTTGTCGAGTTCGGTCTGGTTGCGGCGACAGATCGCAACCAGCTCGGCGTTGGGGTGCGCCTGATAAATCGGGATGAACTCGGCACCGAATCCGAGGCCCACAATAGCAACCCGGACCTTCTTGTCGGTCGGCATGGGTGAGGCTCCGCTGGGTATTCAGAATGGGGAGAATGCTGAATCGAAAGATACGCACGTGGCCACGCTGGGGCAACCGAAAGGCGACTCTCATTCAGTTGAGATTCCGCGGGACACCTCACAACACGCCGGATAGTCTGGCTGCTTCCACTGGAGACATTGCGATGACACCCGCGATCACACTGCACAACGGCGATGCTCTGCCGATGCTCGGACTGGGGTTCTGGAAGGTCGACAAGCCCCGTGCAGCGTCGCTCGTGCACGAGGCCATCACGGTCGGCTATCGCCACCTCGATTGTGCCTGTGATTATGGCAACGAAGCAGAAGTGGGGGATGGCCTCCGCGCCGCACTCGACGCCAGGCTCTGCTCGCGCGAAGAACTTTGGGTGACCTCGAAGCTGTGGAACACCTATCACGGCAAGGAATACGTCCGCCCGGCCCTCGAACGCACACTCCGCGACCTGAAGCTCGACTACCTCGATCTCTATTTGGTCCACTTCCCCATCGCGCAGCGCTTCGTGCCCTTTGAGCGGCGCTATCCGCCGGGCTGGTTCTTCGATCCCCATGCCCCGCAGCCACGGATGGAGTTCGAACGCGTATCGCTGACTGAGACCTGGGAAGCGATGGCGGCACTTGTCACCGCGGGACTGGTGCGAAACATCGGAGTGTGCAACATGAACACGGCTCTGCTCCGTGATCTGCTCACCACTGCCACGGTTCGCCCGGCAGTGCTGCAAATCGAACTCCACCCCTACTTGACCCAGCCGAAGTTGCTCCGCTTTTGTGCGGAGCATCGCATTGCCGTGACAGGCTTCTCACCGCTCGGTGCACCGTCATATGTGCCGCTCGGCATGGCAACGCCGGAAGAATCGGTCCTCGAAGAAACCGTGGTGCAAAGTGCAGCAACGCGGCATGGCCGGACTCCGGCCCAAGTGGTGCTGCGCTGGGCCATCCAGCGCGGCACGGCCGTGGTGCCGAAAACCTCACAAAGCGATCGGCTCCGTGAGAACTTGAATGTCTTCAGCTTTGAATTGACCTCGGATGAGATGAGTGCACTCACCGCCCTGAATCGCAACCGCCGCTTCAACGACCCTGGCGACTTCTGTGAAGCCGCCTTCAACACTTTTTGCCCGATCTACGAGTGAGTTCGAGCTGCACAAGAGTGCCTGCTCGAGATGGCTTTGCCAAGTCGTGCGGTTCGTCCTTGACTCATCGCGGCTCGCATGCCAGCGCAAGTGCGGTGGTGGCCCAGCTGCTGGCGGCGATGGAGATGAACTGATTCTTTCCATGCGGAAAGCCGCTTTCGTAATATGGCTGGAACGGCTTGCTACGCGACTGCACCCACCATGTCCCATCTGCAGCCTGTGTCTTCAGGAGAAACGCGACGCCGGCTCGGAACGAGGGGTGATTGCTCTTCAGACCGCCTGCATCATGCAATGCCACGAGCGCCGAACCCGTGGCGTATGCATCGCTCTCCATCGTGTCGAGTTGGGCCCAGCCGCCGTCCGGGCGTTGCGAGCGCAGCAACTCCCATGTTGCCGCGGACAGTGCCATGTCATCCGCACCCGCCTCCTTCAAGGCAAGCAAGCGGAAGACTCGGTCCTCCGTGTCCTTCGCTGCCGTCTTGAGCAGCCAGTTCCTGGCCAATGGGATGCGTTGCTTCGCCCGCTCTTTTTGCCCGTCTGCTGCCCACACACGCAGGCCGCGCAGTGCGAGATAGGTCGGCGTAAACGCGCTCGCCTCGGTCGGCGGTCGATTCGAGGTCGAACGCCAGTTGTCCGCCTTGCCTGGAAACTTCATCAAGTATTCCACCACGGCTTCCGTCGCTTCATCCGGCTTGTGCCCGGCGAGTTCGAGCGTCAGCAGTGCGTATCCCGCCGTGTCAACCTGCCCACCCGTGCCTTGCCCCTTGCGAAAACGCTCCTGGTTTTCCAGCAAGAAGTTGCTGACGTGCAGTGCCTGACTCGTGAACAGTTCCTCAGGCACAGCGAAACCGCGGGTTTTCGCCGTGGCGAAAGCCAGCATCGGAAACGCCTGGTTGTGGCAGGCGAAACAGGTCTTCTTGTCGATGTGCCCTTCGGCACCCGCACGCACCTGAGGCAACGAACGCATCACCGCTTCGCGTACCAGATTCGGCTTTTCACGAGGCATCGGTGCGGGCGGCAACAGCAGTGACACGGCAAAGGCACTGAACATGGCGAACTCCGGCGGGAGAGCGAGTTTCACTCCCTTATACTCGCTGCCGAGCCTCAATCCCAGTGTCGCAACTGCTCGACTACTTCTTTCACATCGTTCTTTCGCTTTTCGAATAACGCAAACAGTGCCAGGATCGCCACGCCAAGAATGATGCCGGAGGCGTACCAGATCCATGTTTGTTCGCGGTCCACGGCGGCGTGCCAGATCATCGCGAAGATATCGAGCAGAAGGAACCCGGCACCGAGGAAGAGAAAGGCTCGCACCCGCAGCATGATCCCCGCAAAGATGCCCGCCACGCAGAACACGGCCAGGATCACTGGCAACCAGATCGACTCGCCCGCTCCTGCAAGAAACATGTCCGCGGCGGAGGAAAGGTAGAGCATGCCGATGCCGAGATAGCGCAGGCCGTTTGAAACCTCGGGTCGCAGTTCGCGGCGATGCATATGCTCGGCGACCAGCACAATCAATGCGAGCGGTATCACCCAGACCTGGGGATGCACCAGTGCCGAGACATCGTTGTGAGCAAGCAAGGCCCACATCCCCGCGTTTGCCGCGAGGGCAGCAAGGAGTGCCCAACCGAACGACTGGCGTCGCAAGGCAAGCAAGCCATACAGAAGCCCCGCGAGGAGCCAGAGGCTGGCATACGCATCGAAGTGCTGAGGCAACTTCTCGAGATAGCCGAGCAGCGGCCGCAACCCCGGGGCGCTGCCATCGGCGAAGGCAAGCAACGCACCCGGCGGCTTTGCCCAGAAGGCGAGTAACGGAATCAACGGCAACAACACACCCGTGCGCCGCAACGGCCCGGCAAGGACGGTGATGCCCTTTCGCTCGAACAACTCCGCAAGTCCAATGCCCACGAAAGCCAGCAGCATCACCAGGAATGTCCAGTAGCGAACAGCCTGGCCCAGGAAGAGTTCAGGCAAGTTGAAGCGGATGTGGACGAAGAAGAGCACGAGCAGAACCTGGGCGAGATAAACGTAAGCCGTGCGTCGCGACTCTGGCAGGGCGAATGGATCGAGGAGCGGGCGCAGCGCGAACCGCAGGGTAAAAACGATCAAAACGGCGATGCCGGCCAGGATGGCGAGCACGGCGGAGAGTTCCAGTGGCGTGTGCCGCGTGAGTGGATCGAACGCAGGCACTTGCTGCACCAGAACCACCACGAGCCAGACCAGTGCCGCGAGGAACAGCCCGCCACCGATACGCTGCGTATCCGAAGCCCATTGCGAGGAAGTGAGCACACGACGCAGGAATTCCAGGCAAGCAATCATACCGCCAATGAGAGCCACGAAAGCCCAGCCGTTGCGCTGCAGCCAGACCGCGGCGACATCCGGGTTCACCACAGCCCAGCCAATGAGAGCGACGCCGAAGGCTGTGAGGAGCATTGTGGCGGCCCGAAAGCGCCGGGCCCATTCCACCGTCACGCTTCCAGTCAACAATCCCACGGATGCACCGAGAAGCAGCACAGCGAGAGGTCCGCTCAATCGCTCGAAGCGGTCGAAATGCGAGAGCGAGACGATGACGCTCAGAATGGTTGTCGCAATCGTCAAGAGCGATAGAGATCGAGCGAGGTGCGACCAGCGCGACAAGTCCACTCCACCCGGTTCACCAGACCGACCAGACACGAGTGTCAAGCCCGACGAAACGAGTGAATAAACTGCAAGCAGTATCGGGACGAACCAGTAGGCTTCGAGTGATGCTGTCGTCCGAATCGCCAGCAGTATCAGAGCGATGGCGAGGACCGTTAACCAGATTCCATGCGATCGTGCACTGACGCGGAACAGCGCGGCCGAGAAACCGAGCCCGGAGATGGCCCACACCGCGGCAAGTGCCGGGAAGGAGCGCCAGGCCCCCGATTCATCAAGCGGCTGCACTGCGCACGCTGCCAGCACACCGCCGATCATGCCGACGAATCCGACGACGTGTGAACGCGCCGCCGGTGAACGACGAGCAGCACATTCGAACGCAGCCCAGCCCACCAGCGCCAGGGCCAGCCAGCCGAACCGACCGAATTCCACGAATCGTTCTGGCAGCGATTCCGCAGGGAGAACGAGTAGCGTGGTGAGCGGAACCAATGCGAGCAGTCCGAGCCCGAGGAGACCGAAGGCCGACTGCACCGAAAGGAACACCCCGCCCGGCACGCGGCGTTCGACTGCCTGCCAGGAGAGGGCCCACACGGCGGCACAGGAAGCCGCGAGCATGCCGAGGCGAACGAGCACCGTTCCATCAAGTGTGCCGCCAGCCGTGATGATGGACAGGGCATAGCCGCCGGTTGCCGTGCCGACGAAGACCAGTCCCGCGGCGAATGCATAGCCCGCAAGGCGTTCGCGGAAGGCGGTCGCCGTCAAGCCCAGCATCACGAGCAGCATGGGAACGACGAGTGATACCGTCCAGCCGAGCTGCGCGAAGAGCGAGTCCGCATCCGGACCGCGTGGCGTGAGGCGGTTCAAGCCGAGTTCCACAACGGTCGCAGTGAGGAGCACAGCCACGGTTGCGGCGAACGCGAGAAGCCCATAAACGCCGCGCACGGCGAACTTCGTGGAACGGATCGCAAAGCCCATTTTCAATGCCGTTTGCAGCAGCGCACCGCGGAAGAGCATCATCATCGAGCCGAGCACGAATGCGAGGGCGAGGCCCCAACGGAGGGCGGAACTCGCGGCGAGTTCGGGGGCGAATTTTCCGGCCCAGAGCATTGGCACCGTCAGCCCGAGGATGGCCAGGCCGATCAGTGTGGCATCGCTATCGGGTTCCTCGCTGCTGCGGAGCCGGAGTGAAGTCAGGAGCACGCAGCCGAGCACGCCCAGCAGCAACCACGCTGTGGGGTCGAAGGCATGGGCGAGTTCCGCGGGGGTTCGATTCCAGAGTGGTTGACCGATAGGACTGAGTTCGATTCTGACAGACGATTCCAGCGCCAGGGCCAGCAGCGCGAACTGCCCGACCAGCACGGCACCGGTGATGATGCGGTCGAC
>JBGSZR010000316.1:0-5578 GCA_041750275.1 Gemmataceae bacterium | reverse complement strand
GCGTTGGAAGGTGTGCTCGTGGATTTGATCCGGGTGGTCGGCGCAACGTGTCGGCGGAATCGCCGCACAAAACCCGGCACAGTCGAATTGCTCAACAACGTGAAATTGCTGGACTTCGAGTTAACTTGATGCGTATGGGATGTACCGCCAGTGGGCCCCCGTCTTGACGAGCCAACGAACGGCATTGAACACCTGCCGCAGGTCGTGCGTTCGCTGGTGGGCATCCTCCCGCAGCAAGGTTAAATACGGAGCGACGAACGCCCACTCGTCATCCGTCACGTCACTTGGATAGGGCTTTCGATCTGAGCTCATACCGTTAAAGATGGTGCCACCAACCCTTAGATTCATTAGAGGCTCTAACCCGGGTTTTGGGCACGGCAACCGATTGCGTCGAGAGGGGTGGCACGCTTTCCGCCACACCCTTGCCCGCAGGGGAATGATCCGGTCGTGCTCCCAGAATCGCTTACTTCGTGCCGATGGCCCAGAGCGCGTTCCAGCCCCGCAGATAGATGCGGCCATTCGAGATGGCTGGCGACGCATACAGCGTGTCCGGGATCGTGTTGGTCGCGATCTTCTCAAACTTCGGCCCGGCTTTCACCACGTCAATCGCACCCGTGGTGGACGTCACATAGATATTGCCGTTCGCCGTCACCATGTGGGCCCGATGCAACCCCTTGCTAAGTTGCTCGCGATAGAGGATCTTGCCGGTCTTCGCTTCGAGGGCGGTGAGTGGGCCATCCGCGGCCACGTACACGATATCGCCCACACGCAAGGGCGTCACCACATCTGGTGTACGCATCGTGCCGGAATCGAGCCGCCACAGTTCGGCTTTGTTGCTCGGGTTGATTTCCCCCTTCGCACCGACGGGATTAAATGCCACGGTGGGGCCGTTCTTGCACGAGGGAACCACGATTAAATCGGGGCTGAGCATCGGGCAGGAGATGAAACGCCAGGCCCCGTTCGCGGTGGGATTAAGCCCGGCGACGCGCCAGACCTCGCTGCCATCTTCGAGCTTGTGGCCCGTGCAATAATCGTTGCCATGCGACACCAGCAGGGGCCCGCCTTCGCCTTCCCAGATGAAAGCGGAAGAATAGACATCCGGGCTTTCGCCCTTGCTGTAGCCGGGGCGGTCCACTTTCCAGAGTTCCTTGCCGGTGTCCGCGTCGAGGGCGATGAGAATCTGGGCGTTGCGGTGCATCACCTGGGCGTAGAGCACGCCCTTGTAGAGCACGGGCGTCCAGTGGCAACCAAACTGGATGGCGAACTTGCCATAGCTTTGCAAATCCTTCTTCCAGACCGGTTCGCCACTCATCGTGAAGCAGGCCAGCGCACCGTTGCCGGAGAAGGCCCAGACGTGCTTGCCATCGGTGCTGCATGAGGCCGAGGCGTCGTTGGCCTTCTCGTTCCTGTAAACCACTTTGCCCGTGTTCGAGAGCGGTTGCTTCCAGAGCACTTTGCCATCCGTGCTCACACACATGAGCACGATGTTATCGCCATCCGGGGACGTCACGAAGATCTTGTCCTCCCAGACGCACGGCGTGGACGAACCCTGCCCGGGCATCGGCAGTTTCCACAAGATGTTCTTGTCCGGCCCCCATTCAGTGGGCACGTTCGTCTCGCCCGAATGGCCGTTGTTCTTCGGGCCACGCCACTGTGGCCAGTTCTCGGCGAAAGCCACTGGAACGATCAAAGTGGCGAGTGTGAAAAGGGCGAGAAGGGTGCGTCGATTCACGGGGAGCAATCTCCGGCGGGAGGAAAGGCAGGATTGGAGTGAAGTTACCGGAAAGTCCGTGTTACTGCAACGACGCAGTTCGCCAGGCCGCACCTTGGCAAGACACGATCCGACGTGGCTGGTAACATAATTGGCAACACATTTGGCAACCGCAGGAGCCTTTCCGTGAGCGCACCCGGCCTCCCCTTCGATCAACGCGATGGCGTCATCTGGTACAATGGCACGCTCACGCCCTGGAAAGAGGCGAAGTTCCACGTCCTCACGCATAGCCTGCACTACGGCAATGCCGTCTTCGAAGGGGCCCGCGTTTATAACGGCAAGGTCTTCAAGCTCACCGAGCACTCGGCCCGGCTGCACAAGTCCGCAAAGATGCTGGCCTATGAGGTTCCTTATTCCGTGGCGGAACTCGATGCCGCCACCAAACTCGTGGTGGCCGAGAACAAGCTCGAATCTGGCTACGTGCGGCCGCTCGCCTGGCGCGGGGCCGAGATGATCGGCGTCTCCGCGGTGGGCACCCAAGTGCACGTGATGATCGCGGCCTTCCCCTGGGGCGCGTACTACGAACACAAAGCGATCAAACTGGTGACGAGCCGGTGGAAGCGACCCAGCCCGGAATCGAGCCCGGCCGGAAGCAAGGCCGCGGGCCTCTATATCATCTGCACGCTCGCCAAGGACGAAGCCCTCGCTGCCGGTGTCCAGGATGCGCTCATGCACGACTACAAGGGCCGACTCTCCGAAGCCACCGGAGCGAACCTCTTCCTCGTTATCAACGGTGAACTCCACACTCCCACCACCGAAACCATTCTCAATGGCCTCACCCGGCAAACCGTGATGCAACTCGCCGGCCAACGCGGCATCACCGTCATCGAGCGCGAGATTTACCCCGAGGAACTCAGCCAGGCGAGCGAGGTGTTTCTCACGGGAACGGCCGTGGAAGTGCAACCGGTCGGAGCCATCGATGGCCGCGAATACCCCATCGGCCCGATCACCCAGCAACTGCAAGCCGATTACGCGGCACTGGTGCGAGCATAGTATTCCGTTTTGAGTGTTGAGAGTTTCGTGTTGGCATTCGTTCGCGGTGCATTCTGTTCAAACGAAATACTCAACACGAAACACCCCGACAAGAAACACACATGAAATCGGCCGTCACCATCTCCCTGGTTCCCGAAGCCCGCGGCGGGCCGTTCGTCTTCTGGGACGATCTGGCGGACGGGATTCGTCAGGCGAAGCAACTCGGCTTCGATGCCGTTGAAATCTTCCCGCCCGATCCCGACGCGATCGACGTCGATCATCTCAAGAAGCTGCTCGGTGACAGTGGACTGTCACTGGCCGCGGTCGGCACCGGTGCCGGCTGGGTGGAGCACAAGCTTTCGCTCACCAGCCCGGACGAAGCCGTTCGCGAAAAGGCCATCGACTTCATCCGCTCCGTGCTCGACTTCGCCGCGGAATTCGGTGCTCCTGCGATCATCGGCTCGATGCAGGGCCGCTGGGGCGAAGGCGTCACGAAGCCGGTGGCACTCCGCTGGCTGGGCCATGCCCTCTTCAAGCTCGATGTGCATGCGGGCGAACTCGGCACCTTTGTGCTGTACGAACCGCTCAATCGGTACGAAACGAACCTCATCAACACGCTCGCGGATGGAGTGAGCCTGCTGAAGGGCACAGCGCTGACGCACGTGAAATTGCTCGCCGATCTTTACCACATGAATATCGAGGAAGTGAACCTCGCCGAGGCGTTGCGGGCCGCGGGTTCATTCGTGGGGCACGTGCATTTCGCCGATTCCAATCGCCGGGCTGCCGGTATGGGGCACACCGACTTTGCACCGGTGATCGCGGCCTTGCGTGAGATGGGTTATGGAGGTTATCTGTCCGCCGAGGTGCTGCCCGTGCCGGATTCGCTCGCTGCCGCGACGCAGACGATCGAAGCATTCCAGAAACTGATGAGTTGAGGAGAGGCGTCATGTCTTCGATGCTGAAGCCGCCGCCCGCCGCCTTGCCCTCGTCGCCGCAGCGTCACCGGTTCACGGTTGCCGAATTCAACCACATGGGCGACCTCGGCTGGTTCGAGGGCCGCCGTGCGTTCCTTCTCGATGGGATCATCCTGGAGAACGGACCCATGGACCCGCCGCACGCCGTTGTCGTTGGCCTTGTGCATCAGGGGCTGCAATCGATTTTCACGGCGGGCTACTGGGTTCGCGGTCAGATGCCGTTAAACCTGGATGAGTTCAACTATCCCTTGCCGGACCTCGCCGTGGTGCGTGGCACGCCGCGAGACTACTCCGGCGTTCATCCATCGACAGCAGAACTGGTTGTCGAGGTTGCAGACACATCACTGCAGATTGACATCACCGAGAAGGCCGAGCGTTACGCCACGGCGGGCATTGCCGACTACTGGGTGCTGGATATTGCGGGCCAGCAGTTGCACGTGTTCCGCGATCCCGCACCGCTTCCCGCCGGGCTCGGTGCCACCGCGTACCGCACGCACCTCACCGTGAAGCCAACCGAGCGAATTGCACCGCTGGCCGTTCCGCATGCCATGCTGCTGGTGGGCGATCTGCTGCCATGATGCCGCGGCGGGTGCTGGATGACTTCCCTTCCGTGCGTGAACGCGCCCCTTCCTTCGTTACAATCGTTACATCCGCTACCAAACTCGCGACAGTTCCACGCCGCACGGTTGACACAATCGTTGCGAACCGCGAACCTGAAGTTGCGGGTTCACGTTTCACCACGCACTCCCTGATCGTTGAGGTGCACCATGTTTTCACGTCTTTCCGCGATCTTGTTCATCAGCGGATTTGCGGGCTCAGCGGTCGCCCAGCCGAAGGTGATCGAGATCCAGACATACCCCGTTCCGGCAAACCAGCTGGCCGAGTTTCGCAAGCAAGCGATAGAGAATCTGGAAATCCGGATCGCCCAGCGCGATACTGCACGCGAGCAGTTGAAGGCCGCCGAGGTGCAACTGGATGTGGCGAAGCGGAAGCAATCCGTGCTGGAGAAAGCACCGAATGCTTCCGCCCAGGAGAAGACAGATGCCCAGGCAGCTATCGACCTGGCTCAGGCTCAAATCGATGTGCGCAAGGCCGAACTCAAGCTCGCGGAATTGCGCGTGGCATGTGAGACGCGACGGCTGGAACGCCTCTACCCACCCGGGCAGGCACCCGTGCCCGCAACAGCCGTGACACCGGTTTCGCCGACCTCAACGGATGCAAAACCGCAATCGGTTCGCGAGGCAAATGTCCCAACTGCAAAGGCTGATGTTGAAGCGGCTGCAACGAACCTGCAGATAGCGGAAGCGGAAGCTAAACTGGCGGAAGCCAAACGAGCCGAGGCCGCCCTCAAGCAACCGCAGGCGCAACCGCAGGCCGCCGTGGCTCCGCAAGTCATCACGACGATCCCGCCACGCTGCCAGAATAATCTGCCGGCCCGCGTCGATTTCCCGAACGCCCAACAGAAGTTCGCTCTGGCGCAGGTGGACTTCGAAGT
The DNA here is from genome assembly GCA_041750275.1 of Gemmataceae bacterium. Classification (GTDB taxonomy): domain Bacteria; phylum Planctomycetota; class Planctomycetia; order Gemmatales; family Gemmataceae; genus JBGSZR01. The sequence goes on along the minus strand of JBGSZR010000316.1, from coordinate 366 downwards.
GGCGAATCTGCAATTCGAGTTCGCCCAGGTGGAAGTGACCCAGTTGCAGCGGCTCGGCATCACCGGCGAACAACTCGATGCCGCCAGGGCCCGGCTTGCTGAAGCCAAGCGCGGAATGCACGTCGCCGAGGATAAAGTGCTCATCGAGCAGAAGAAGATCGACCCGTTTGCGAGGTAAGATTGATCGGGAGCGCGAGCGAGTATGCTCGCCTGCCGCTCCCGGTTTCGAATCACTTCTTGTTGGCGATGGCCTGTTTCACGGCAGCACCCAGATCAGAGGGCGTGTCCGCCACGGCGATGCCGGCCTTCTGGAGGGCGGCGATCTTGTCGCTGGCGGCACCGCTGCCACCCGAGATGATGGCCCCG
>JBGSZR010000315.1:0-5602 GCA_041750275.1 Gemmataceae bacterium | reverse complement strand
AGCCACAGGCCGCCGGCTTCGGCCAGGATCAACGCGCCCTGGGCGTGGGACAGCTTGTCGAGCCCCTTCGGCGTCATCGGCAGTGCGGCCAGGTGCAGCCGCTGGGCGAACTGGAACAGGGCCCGGTTCGATGCCACGGCCTCGATCCCGATACTTTTGAACTTGTGGCGATCGTAGACCTCTTGAAGGAGCTTCGGTTGGTCGGGGATCTCTGCCTGGCGACGCACGCAACCGAGCCAGAGCAGGTCACCCCGGGGCGTGGTCGTCCAGACGGCGATCACCGTGAAATCGGCGGAGGTCTTCGCACTGGAGGCCCCGTCGGCCGTGGCGAATCGAGGGGCGCCGGCCAGCTTGAATCGGTACAGGCCGCGGTCGTCTTCGAGGACGATCCAGTCCGGTGTCGCGGGATCGATCCGCCACCGCCGTTTGAGCCAGTCCGCCTTGAACCGGTAACCTTCCTTGCTGAGCGGATTTTGAAGGTGCTTTGCGCTGTACCCGGCCGAGCCGAGCCGCTTGATCGCGGCCACCTTCTGCGGGGCGGCGAACTGGTCGGGGCGGAGGAACTCGCCGTCTTGCGTTCGCCAGTCCGACCATCCGATTGACGTGACTCGGGTTCGCGAGCGTTCGAACTCTTCCGGAATGCACAGTTCCTCGAACTCGCCCGACTCGCGGGCATGGCCGAGCAGGTCGCCGCGGTGCGTCCGCTGCCCGATCAGCACGCGTGAGCTTTCCTTGAAGTCGATCGTTCGATCGTAAATCGCGTTGTCCCAGCGGCGGTTGATGAGGTTTCGGTTCGCCTCGCTCTCGACCTTCTCGGCATCGTTGGCATCGTCCACCACGAGCCGGTCGCCCTTCTTGCCCGTCACACTGGCCAGGATCGACAGCGCCTGACGGTGTCCCGCCCGGCTGTTCTCGTACCAGCTCTTGGTGTTTTGGTCGGTGGTGATGGCCCACGTCGGCCGATAGTTCTCCGCGTACCAGCCCGATTCGATCAGACGGCGGCAGGCCAGGGACTCGCGCGTTGCCAGGTCGTCGGCGTTGGAGAAGAAGAGCCAGCGGGTTTCGGGCCTCTCAAGCCATTCCCAGCTTGGCCAGAAGACGCCGACGAGCCGCGACTTCGTGCAGCCCGGCGGGATGGTGATGATGAGGTTTTTGATCTGTCCGCGAGTGACGGCTTCGAGATGCTCGCACATCGCGTCGATGTGCCGCCCCCAGGTGAGCACCCGCCCCGGCTCGACAAGGCTCCAGGCGGCCTGGAGGTATGCACTAAGGCTTGTCCGGCCCCGTTCCGCCAGGCGGCGGTTCTGCTCCTTCTCCAGTCGCTCCGTCTCCAGGCGTGCTGCTTCCCGGCGACGTGCTTCCCGGCGAGTCCGCTCGGCTTCGAGCCGCGGCAAGCTGGGCTTCGAGTTCCTCATCAGTGAGTTGCTGGAGATCATCGTCCACGACCTGCTCCCGGCTAATCGCCGTCGGCTTGTTCCTCAGCAGCTGCATCTTGTCGATCGTGATGCCGAGGGCAATGGCCAGGTGCTGCAGGGATGCCGATTCGATTCGGCTCGGGAGCATGCCCGAGAGTTCCCAGGCCACCCGCTCCAGTTCGTCGGCCAGCGTCCCCCTGGCCCGGCCTGCCGAGGTCGTGGCTTCAGGATGCCGGCGGCCCCTGGCCCAGTCCCGTAGCGTCGCTTCCGGGATCCCGATCAAGCGGGACGTGAGTTTGTAGTTGCCGTTATTCGCCGAGAGTGCGGCCAGGGCATTCGCGCGGTCCTCGTCGGAATAACGTCGCCCCGGGTTTCGACGTCGCTTGGCCATGGTCCGAACAATTGTCGAGGAAACGCAGTGCGCCCTTTTTTTTAGGGCACGCGTTTGCGTGCCCCCTGCGTCTGGTCGGAACCCGATCACGCTGAGCATTGCGGGGCTTGTGGGTCGTGTCGCACCACTCTTCCGACTCTCCCAGGTCCTGGCATATTTCGCTTCGCGCCGTTGCCGAACACCTTCTGGAACTCACTTCCTCGATCAGCGATGCAGTCACTTTTGCGATCTTCGATCCGCTGTAACCTGTGCGATCCTTCAGCCTCGTCGTCGCGGCTGGGCCGGCACGCGTCCCGGGGTGATGTGTCGGTTCGCGGGAATCGAAATCCGCCGAGTACGTGATATGGAGTCAGGCGTGACATTATCTCCTGCGCCCTGCCCAGACGAGATCGGGCCAAGCGCCAGGCGTGACATACGTGACACCCCTAAAGGGGTGTGTCACGCTTGTCACGCTCTCACTTGCCGTGACAATCCGTGACATGTCACGCTTGTCACGCTCGTTCATGGAATCCACACACGATCATCTAGGGTTCTGATCAATCCCGCCTCATCGAGGTTGTTGACAGCCCTCCCGAAAGCCTGCCGTCTTGCCTCCGGTGTTTGTGCGGCCTTCGCGCGGCGGTAGAACGCCTGCCGCCATGTCTCCACATGAACTGAGCGAGCGTCAACTGGAAGCCCGGTCGCCCCGGTTTCGCCGTCATTGGTGATGAGTTCGGACAGGATCGAGAAGGCTCTGGCCTGGTCTCCACGGAGCTTCGGGCCGGGTGGGTCAACAACCTCGGCCTCAATGACTGTGCATGACGTCACGGGCTTGCCGCGGGCGTTCGTGCCGAGTTCGACGGACTGAAGCCGGAAAGCGAACTCACCCTCAAGCGGGAGGTCGCGCTGCTTCGTGACTCGCATCACAGACAAGCCGGTGCTGTGGTCGCGACTCACCTCAATCTCGGTGTCAGTGGCAGCCCGCAACGAACTATTCCCTCGAGCGCCCCGCGAGGCGTCCTTGCCACTGTGATGGATAAACGAGACGTGTGCCCCAGTTTCCCGGCGGATCCAGTCCGCATTATTCACCAACGCGCCCATGTCTTCACTGTTCTCGTTTCCTCCTGCGATCGCCCGTGCGAGCGTATCCACCACGACGAGCAGGACAGGAAGTTGCATTCGGTCGGCGACGGCCTTCACGGTGTCGATGACTTTGTGTGTGTCGGCGACCGGATCCAGCAGGTTCAACCCGACAGGCACAATGGCAAACGGCAGATCGACCGCGTTCATGTTCTTCGCTTGCTTGAACGCACTCACCCGATTGCGGATGCCGTGGCCGCCCTCGAGGGCCAAGTACAGTACGCCACCCTTCTTCACCTCGCGGCCATGCCACGGGATGCCAGCAGCAACGTGTAACGCCAGGTCGAGTAGAAGGAACGTCTTTCCGCAATTCGAGTCACCGTAGACGACGCTCATCGCGCCTTCGATCAGCAAGTCCTCGACGAAGTCCGCGGCGTCGAGCACCGGGGAAATGTCGATGTAGTATTCGAGCGGAAGGCCCGGCTCAGCCGCCGCAGATCCTACGGTTCGCCCGCCACGCGGGCTTTTCTCTTTCTCTCGGGCCTCATCCCGTAGGACCTTCTCGCGAGCCCGATCTAATATGCCCCTGCCACTCATCGTGTCCCCCTCGGCAAGGCCAGCGATGCGGCGAACCCATCACCGGGGGACTTCTCGAAGATCTTCATACGTGGTAGAATCATCACTGCTCGATCATCCCTGGTCGTGCTTAGGTAATGATGAGCCCCGAGGTTTCGGCCCTCGGGGCTCATCGCATTTCAGGCGGGTTGACGCTTGGCCTTGAGTGCTTCCCAGGCGGCCTGGATCTCGGCCTGGTCGTTGGCATCGAAGACGCGCGTGCAGCCGAACCGCGTGCCGATGGCCCGGAGCCGGGCATCCTTGCGGATCATCCGGCGCAGCGAATCGACCGGGGCCCGAAGCTCGGCGGCAATGTCCGGCAACGTCCTCATTCGTTTGCTCCATTCCCAGGTCGCGATCACTGACACGTCACTGACACGTCACTGACACGTCAATGCGGACGCCACGATACACGGAACGTTTTTTGGACCAAGGTTCGCAACTGCATTTTCCTGGAGCGGGGCGCCAGCACCTCAGCGACCGAGGGCGACGTCGAGTTCGGCCGCGGCCTTCGCGGCCCGCTTGCGTGTGGCGAGATCGGCGGCTGATGGGGTCGGTAGGACGTGCGCCGCGGCTTCGTCGGCGTCGGAACCAGTGGTGAGCGCGTCGAGGAAGTCGGCGAACCAGGCCTCGGTCGTGAGCCAGCGGTTGCCGATGCGAATGGCCCGGAGTTTCACCCGGCCACCGCCGAGGCCCTTGGCCCCGTCGGTGGCGAACCGGATGAGCGTGGACACATGCGTCCGCGTTCCCGGGCGGTGCCCAGGCAGACGACTCGTGAAATCTCGGAGCGGAAGGTAACTTGATTGGAGACGGGATTCGGCCATTGGAAGCACTCCTCGTTGTATGAGACAGTGCTTTGTTGCAGTGATGTGCAGAGAAGTGAATTGGGATTAAATAGGAAGTAATTATTTTCCTATTTAATCCTACGTTTTTTGAGAAATTCGCGGTGTCTTCTTTGAAGACAATTGGGTGAACGCTTTATACCAAATTCATCAAAGATAATTTTAGCAATTTCCCCCCATGGCGTTTTTGTCTCCCGCAAGTCGAAAACTCGCTGGTCAACGAGATCCATCTTGTCATCTCGTGGCCGACCGGCCCTGCGTGGAAAATCTCGCATCGGCACTTCATCTGAGGTGTTGGTCAGGTGTGGGCCTGTGTCGCTCATTGCAACGATGCGCTGGTCATCTGTCATCTCATACCAGTCGATCGGGAGTTCCTTATCGGCCATGAAGCGAGCGTGGTTGATGAGATCATTGGACTCGTTGAATCCATTGTCGATCGCGATCGGCTCCCGGCTCGTCACGAGCCGGGCCTCGCATCGCAAGGCCGCAGCCACGGTCTCTTCTTCGAGGGGAGCCGAATGCCGAGCCACACACAGGCAGGTGAGGTGAGTTGAGTTGCGAGATGAGGGTGGTGCCACTTCTTCGATCATCGCCTGTAACCGGACAGATCTCACCAGGATCCCTTCGAGCACGCTGGCCGCCGTCGCCTCGAAACTGGGCGGCGAATTGGCCACCCACCAGTGCGCGACGGAATCATAGATCGCGGCCAGATGGCTGTTTTGACTATCAAGCTGGACTGTGGCGTCTTCCCATTCCTCGTAGTCGTCAATGTGCATCTTGCCCGTTCGAATCAACTGCACCAGATGGTGGGCAAGTTTGATGGTGTAAGTGAATTGCGACAGTGAACCGAGTCCGTGATGCATCGCAACACGAATCATACCGCGGGCTTCATCGAGCGACGGAGCCTGAAGGTTCTTCGCCCGTTCACTGTACGCGGCTGGGTCAGATACGCGGATGGTTGGTGCATACTTGAGTGGGTCGGACGGCCATGGCTGTGGCGGTGCAGAAGACATGATGCGGTTCCTGTTATCCAGGCGGCCGGCAGGGCACTGCAGGGAAGGAACCGCACCCCACAACACCCCGCCAGCTTTCCGCGGGTAATTACTTCCGCGGCCTGGACGGCGTGATCGTGACCGATCTCCAGGACAATTTCAAAGTCGGTGGCGGCGCAGGCACTGTCTGCCGCGCGAAAACTTCCGGAACTTCGAGCCTGCGCGAATCGCTTGGCCCCCGACCGTCCCCGGGGGCTTCCGCGTTGCCGAGGTGCCGGCGCCGGCACC
>JBGSZR010000314.1:0-25297 GCA_041750275.1 Gemmataceae bacterium | reverse complement strand
CATCTCGCACGGCTCGACCGACGAGTACGGCTACGAAGCCATCGCCGGCAAGGTCCACATCCACGACTGGCACGCCACCATCCTGCACCTGCTCGGCCTGGACCACGAGAAGCTGACGTTCCGCCACGCCGGTCGCGCGATGCGACTGACCGACGTGGGCGGCACCGTCGTCCGTGATATTCTCGCGTAACCGGGGGCATCCACCATGATTCACTTCCATTCCTCGCTGTTGCTGTTGTTGGCGGCGGGGGCCGTGACGCAGACGCTCGCCCAACCCGCCGATGACAAAACCACAAAAGACACCAACGGCTTCTTCGTCCATGAACTCGAATCGCCATACCAGTCCGGCAAGTTGCCGGTTCGCGTCCTCGTTCCGGATCGTCTTGAAAAGGGGAAGAAGTACCAGGTGGTGTACGTCCTGCCGGTTGAGGCGAAGGACGATGCCAAGTTCGGCAACGGCTTGCTCGAAATCCAGAAGCACGACCTGCACAACACGTTTCAAGCCGTGTTCGTCGCCCCGACATTCTCCACGCTGCCGTGGTACGCCGACCACCCGACGAAAGCCGAACTGCGGCAGGAAAGCCACCTGCTCAGGGTCGTCATTCCGCTGATCGAGAAGAGCTACCCGGTGCGAGCGGAGCGGGACGGCCGGTTGCTGTTGGGCTTCAGCAAGTCCGGGGCGGGGGCGTACTCGCTGATCCTGCGGAACCCGGACACGTTCGGAAAGGCGCTGGCGTTCGACTCGCCGCTGATGCGGGAAACACTGTCGAAGGGCAGCCAAGTCTTCGCCACACAGGAGAACTTCGAGCAGTATTGCGTGCCGAAGTTGCTGCATAAACATGCCAAGACATTTGCCGAAGAGAAGCGGCTCATCCTGCTCGGAAAGGGCTTTTTGCAGGGCCAGCACCAGCAGGCACACGCCTTGATGGACAAGCTCAAGATCGCCCACGAGTACCGCGAAGGCACCCAGCGGAAGCACACCTGGGATAGCGGTTGGGTTCCCGAGGCGGTCGAACTTCTTCTTCCGAAGGCACAACCCCCGGCCGCAAAACCGAAGGACACGAAACCCGGGGCGAAGAAGCCGAACGTCGTGTTGATCCTTGCCGACGACATGGGCTATGCCGACGTGGGCTGTCACGGGTGCAAGGACATCCCGACGCCACACATCGACTCCATCGCCAAGAACGGCGTCCGGTTCACTGACGCCAGCGGCGGTGCGGAAGCTCGTGCAGCGTCCGGGCTAAATGTTCGGGTATAAGCTTCTCAGCTTCACGCGAGCGTTTTCGATGGTGAATAGCCAACGAATGACTCGTTGTTTGGCGTTGGTCCGGTTCATCCAAGCTGCGATTTCCGCTTGGAGCGTCAACAAATCGGTGATTCGGCGGTCGGCCAGGCATGGACGCGTCGTGGCTCTGCGGAGTTTCTCGGATTTGCCCTTCTGATTCTTGATCGTGGCCTCGCAGACGGCCCGCTCTTCATCCGTGAGCCGGACGAGATACTTCTTGTTCCTGGAAACCTCCTTCTCGACAAAGTGGTTCCCCGAAACGGCTGACCCAAGCAAGTCCAACATTTAGCTTGGACGCTGAAGTCGCCACGATCGTTATCATTTATGCTGTCGAAGGCGATCGCGCAAATCAACTCTATTCGCAAATCATCTCGCCATGTTGGAGCAGTTGGGCCACCACTTCACTATCAGTGACCCGTCGTTGACGGAATGTTTGGTTCCAGTATGAGGACCCGGAAGTGGCCAGCATCTCTCGGATTTCCTCCACTGCTTTCATGCAACCAGTATCAGAACAGTAGTCGCTTCATCCACAGCAATATGCACGTGTGCAGCATCAATCCGAGGTCGACACCATTCTCCTGTGTCAAACGCACAGCATCTACCGAAACGCTATGGTCTGGCAGACGCCCTTCATCTTGCTGCTGCCATCGAAGCGGACTGAGATCAATTTCTAACTCATGATGACCAACTGGCGAAATTCTCTGACCTCGCAATAGATTTCTTCTGCCTTAAACCTGTGTGCGAGGTTTAACCAGTACAAATGCCATCGAGTTTAGAACAAAGAGTTCACTCCTCCAGCGGATAGAGCGGCCTACGGATGTTGAGAAATGTGAAGTGGGCGGGATTGATGGCAGTCAGCCCGGGGGTGTCCACTTCGATGATTTCGCCAGCGATGGGGGCATAAGCAGCCTTGTACGCGACTGCCGCTTTCACAATGATTATTTTCGCCTGCTGCGGATCGATGCCGACGCTCGTGAGTTGCCCCAGACTGAACGGAGGCGTGCGAAGAGAGTTGAGCAAAAGGACGTTGCCATTGCCTATGTCGAGCACGGCGGCATGACCCTGGTCGTTCTGCCTTCGCCCGCCGTGGCGAGCTTCGGCCTCGAGCCATTTGCCATCGTGCAACGACTTCACCATGCCACGGACGGTAACCGGTTCGCCGTGTTTATGGTCCACTGCACCACCCACGGTGAGTTCGAGCATCGCTCCAATGCCAATGACCTTCGCTGCCTCGACACTGCTCGGTGAATGCAGCGCGACGATGAACCCTCTTGCTTGTTGACGGACCAACTCGGCCAGGAGCACGGTGCCATCCCCGGCCGAGCCGCCACCAATGTTGTCCCCGAGATCGATCAGCAGCACAGGTGGTCGATTCGAGGCGATCGCACGGCGAACAGCTGCTTCCGGTGTTGGACAGGCAACGTGAAGCTCTGCCCGCAGCTTCCACATCGCATCGGCAATGGCCTGAGCCGCAGCGGTCGCTTTCTCCGCATCCCCATCCGCAACGGCGATGACACTGGGTCCGAGATGGGGCACATCGGCATAGGTGAAGCCCGCAATGATGCTGATGGAGAGTAATCCCGGTTGCTTCTCCATCTCGCGGGCCATCTGCATTAATTCGGTCATGGGCGGTCGATTTGTATTCTGGCCGAGGAGGTTGATCAGCATTGGCGGTTTCGCGATGGCACACACGGGATGGATCTCACCCTTCACCGTCCGCGTCAACAACTCGGCGGCAAGGAGGCCCCGCGCACGCTGGTCGATGTGCGGATAAGTCTGATAGCCCACCAGGATCGTCGCAGACTCGGTCATTTGCGGCGACAGATTGCCGTGATAATCGAGTGTCGCAGCGATCGGCAACTTCGGCCCGAGTGCCGCACGCAGGCGTCGCAGTATCTCGGCGTCGGCATCGGGGAAACTCGGCGTCACCATGGCCCCGTGCAATGCGATCAACACGCCATCCGCCTCCGCCATGCGGCAACCGGTGATCAAGGCATCCACCAGATGTTCAAAGAACTCATTCGTGACGGGGCCGGATGGCGTCGCCCAGGCCATCGCTGTGGGCACAAGTTCATAGCCGAACTTCGTGGCCCCGGCGATGAAGCCACCAACCTCGTGGTGTGCTTCCCCCCAGATCGAAACAAGTGGCGGCCCATAGCTGAGGCTGCCTTCGAGAAAGCGTTCTCGCGATGCCAGGAGCGGCGCAAAGGTGTTCGATTCGTGCATGAAACCGCCAATGGCAATGCGCATGATTTGCTCCTTTTATCAATGGCAGCGACGAAGCCGGCCTTAAACATGAACCCGCACCACTCACCCGTGTCAATCAGATTCCGTAATCTTTAAGTTGTCGAATTCTCTCCAACTGCGAGGTAGCTACCGTGTCCGTGAATGTGGCGGTGGTCGGCGCGACGGGTGCCGTGGGCGACTTGATGCGGCGCGTGCTCGCCGAGCGGCAGTTTCCCGTGAAGTCCATCAAGTTCCTGGCATCTGAGAAATCCGCCGGCAAAATCGTCGAGTTCGCAGGGCAATCGCACACGGTCGAGGCCATCCGTGCCGAAGCCTTCGACGGTATTCAAATCGTACTCAGCAGCACGCCCAGCTCCATCAGCAAGGAGTTCTCCCCCCTCGCAGCGAAAGCGGGAGCGATCGTCGTCGATAACTCATCCGCCTGGCGCATGGACCCCGACTGTCCGCTCGTCGTGCCCGAGGTGAACGCCGAGCAACTTCACCACATCAAGAAGGGGATCGTCGCCAATCCAAATTGCGTGGCCATTCCACTCTGTGTGGCCCTGAAGCCGCTTCACGACATCGGCAAGATCAAGCGGATCGTGGTCTCCACGTATCAATCGTCCTCCGGCAAGGGTGCCACGGGCCTCGCCGATTTCGAGGTACAACTGCAGGCTTTCGCCGCGGGCGGCCCCGTGCCTGCTCCCACCTCCCACCGGGCCCAGCTGGCTGGCAACGTGGTCACGCTCGACTGGACACTCGATCCCAACGGCTACACCGAGGAAGAAAACAAAGTCATCAACGAAACGCAGAAGATTCTTGGCGACAGCACGATCGGCGTGAATCCCACCTGCGTTCGCGTGCCGGTGCGGATTGCCCACAGCGAATCAATCAACGTGGAGTTCGCCCGACCGGTGTCCGCCGAGGAAGCGAGGGCGGCGCTCGCACGAGCCCCTGGCGTCCTGCTCATGGACGAAACCAAGGGCGAGTTCCCACAACCCATCCACGCCGCCGGCAGCGATCTCACCTTCGTGGGCCGTGTCCGCCAGGACCCAAGCAATCCCAACGCTCTCAATCTGTGGGTGGTGGCCGACAACCTCCGCAAGGGAGCCGCCAGCAATGCCGTGCAGTGTGCCGAGGAACTCATTCGAAGAGGAATCGTCAAGTGAGATGGGCTGCACGATGAAAACCGATCAGGAACACCAGCAAGACAGAAACCACATGAGACCTGTGTTTGAAATGTCATGATCTCCATGTTTCTGAATCGTGTTGATCAGTCTGGATCGAGCAACTGTATTTGACCAGTATCGTGCGGCAAATGCTCATGCGCAACTTGAAACTGGTGATTCGCTACGATGGCTCGGAGTTCTTTGGCTGGCAGACGCAACCGGGTCGTCGTACCGTGCAGGAGACCCTCGAGAAGGCCATCACCGCAATAACACGTGAAGAGCGGATTCGCATCAATGCCAGCGGCCGGACCGACTCGGGTGTCCATGCGGTCGGGCAGGTGGCGAATGTTTTTACTACGTCCAAACTGAGCAGTGAAACACTCTTGAAGGCGATCAACGCCAAACTGCCAGACGATGTGAGTGTGCGTGTGTTGAGTGAGGTGCCGCAGAGTTTCTGTGCGAACAAGGATGCCGTCCGGAAAATGTACCGCTATGTGATCCAGGATGGACGGCTGCAAGATCCGTTCATGCGAAGATATGCCTGGTTTGTGCGGCAACCGCTTGATGTTGATGCCATGAGTCGTGCCTCGCGCTGCCTGCTGGGGCGGCACGATTTCCGCTGCTTCGAGACGGAATGGCCCAATCGGCTGACCAGCGTGCGGACCATCACTCACCTGGCCGTGAACCGCTTCAGCGAGTTCATCTGGATCGATGTAGAAGCGGATGGATTTCTGTACAACATGGTGCGCGCCATCGCGGGTAGCCTGGTGCAAGTAGGCCGCGGCTTCTGGCCCGAGACGCAACTGGCCGAGGTGCTGCATGCGATGGATCGCCGCCTCGCTGGGCCCACAGCCCCGCCCGAGGGGTTGTTCCTCATGCGTGTCACTTATTCCTGTTAGCCGACGTGCCTGCGAGTGGGAACGGTCACCGTTCGCGGATCCGTCGGGCTGACCTTCAGCAAGATCAAGAAACCATGTCCGAATTCACATACCCTGCTGAACTCGAAATCGCCCCACTGACGAAGCCGCCGTCCGCGACCGTCACGGTCCCCGGCAGCAAGAGCATCACCAACCGCGCACTGGTGCTGGCGGCACTAGCGAGTCGGGAAACATCATGTGTGCTGAATGGCGCGTTGCGAAGCGAAGACACCGAGGTGATGCTCGATTGCCTCGCGCGTCTCGGTTTTACGCTTGAAGCTGATTGGGTCGCGAATCGAATCATCGTGGCGAAACACGACAGCGACCGCATTATTCCCGCTGAGTCCGCTGATCTATTTGTCGCCAACTCCGGAACCACGATGCGCTTCCTGACCGCGATGGTGAGCCTGGGAGAAGGCCGTTACCGTCTCGATGGCATTGCCCGGATGCGCGAGCGTCCGATTGGCGACCTCCTCGCGGCTTTGTCTCAACTCGGCGTCTCGGCCGAGAGCGAGACCGGGAATGAATGTCCTCCAGTCGTAGTTGCATCATCTGGAGTAAGTGGCGGTACGGCTTGGGTGAAGGCGAATGTCAGCAGCCAGTTCCTGAGTGGACTAATGCTCGCTGGCGCTTTCACACGCCAACCGATTCACATCAACATCTCTAACGAGACCGAGCTTGTATCCAAACCTTACGTCCACATGACGATGGATATGCTCTTGGCTTGGGGTCGAAGTGGATACGCAAACGGTCCCGAACCTCACATCTCATTTGTACTTGCCGACAAGCCGCCATCACCCCCGCTATCATCTTACGACATCGAACCCGACGCCTCCGCCGCGTCATACTTCTGGGCTGCGGCCGCGATCATGGGCGGTCGTGTCACCGTCTCCGGTCTAACCCGCAAGTCGCTTCAAGGTGATGTGCGCTTTGTTCGAGTGCTCGAGCAGATGGGCTGCCGCGTCGAGGAGCGCGAGGCGGGGATTACCGTTCACGGCAAACCGCTTCGCGGCGTCGATGTGGATATGAACGACATCAGCGACACGGTCATGACGCTCGGTGCGGTGGCGTGCTTTGCCGAGGGGCCAACCACGATCCGCAATATCGGCCACATTCGCCACAAGGAAACGGACCGCATCGCGGCCCTTGCGACCGAACTTCGCAAACTCGGTGCAGAGGTGGAGGAACATGCCGATGCCATGACCATCACACCCGGGCCGCTCAAGGGATGTGCCGTGGATACCTACCACGATCACCGCATGGCGATGAGCCTGGCGCTGATTGGCTTGAAGGTGCCGGGTGTGGTGATACGCGATCCTGGTTGCGTGGCGAAGACGTACCCAGGATTCTGGCAGGATCTGGAAGTGCTGCGATCTTGATGAAGAAGCCCCGGAATCACCCGGGGCTTCTTGCAAGGCTTACTCTTTCGGCGGTTCGGTCCAGGCAGGGCTGAGCCGCTTGATCTTGTACAGCAACTTCTCGCGGACTTCGCCGGTGGCCGTCTCCAACTTGGCCTTCAGTTTCGTCATCTTGGCCTTCCGCCGATAACGTCGGTTGAGTTCGATTCGCCGCTCGACCATATACTCTCTCCAATCGTGCGTTCGAGTGCTCGCAGGTTACGATGAGTCAAGAATACGACCCACCCGCTGCCGCGACAAGCCACCCGGACCGCCTCACCCGCGGTCTGTTGCTGGCCGTCTGGCTGGCACTCACCGCCGCTGCACTCGGTTTCGTCTACACATTCGGTGCGAACCTCCCCTATGCAGACGAGTGGGAATTCGTCCCCGCACTCAACGGGCACGAAGCCATCGGCCCTTGGCTCTGGATGCAGCACAACGAGCATCGCCTCCCCTTGCCGCGGGCACTTTATCTCGGGCTCTTCCGCCTCACGCACGACTTTCGCAGCGGCATGTACCTGCAAATCGTTCTGCTTGCTGCGCTCGCCCTTGCCTTGATGCGCGTCGCGGCACGGCTCCGTGGCCGTGCACACTGGGCCGATGCGTTCTTCCCAATCGCGCTGCTCCACATCGGCAATTGGGAAAACTTCCTGATGGGTTATCAGGTATGCTTCGCACTCTTCACCGTGCTTGTCATGAGTATCGGTGTCGTCGCTCTCCGCACCACACAGCAGAATGCCACAGCATCGGGAGTGAAGGCTGGTGTGCTGGCCCTGCTGCTTTCGCTCTGTGGCGGCTTCGGCATCGTCGTGGCACTCCCCGTGTGTTGCTGGCTCGCGTACCTCGCGGCGCGTGGCCGACACGCGGCACCGCACGGACGAACGACCCTTCTCTGCGTTCTCGCAGTTCTGCCGTTGCTGTATCTCGCTCTCTACCGCACGGGCTATGAACGCCCACCTTTTCACCCTGAACCCGGTGCCGGTGGACCGCGAATCATTGCCATCACGACCAGTGAAACGCTCGCCATGGCCTTCGGCATCGGTGCCGAGATCGTCTGGCCCTGGGCCGCGGCTGGCGTCGTGATCCTGTGCGGGTATTCGCTCGTTCTGTTGCGAAGGGCCCCAAACCGCGTTTCCTCGCTTGGGCTCTTCGCGGTTGCGCTTGGCGTTGCTGGGCTGGCACTGGCCATCGGCGTCGGGCGTTCAGGGTTCACCGATCAACAGGGCCGCTTTTTCGAGGACATGGGTCTCTGGTCCCGCTATACCCTGCTCACCTGGCCACTGCTGGGGCTGGCGTACCTCGTGTGCGTGCAGCACGGCCAGAAGTGGGTGCCCATCGGCCTGTGCCTTGCCGCGGCCCTGATTTTTCAGCTGAATATGCAAGTCGGCTTGCGCGACGGTGAATCGCTCCGGCAACGTCACGAGGCCATTGCCGTCGATGCCCAGCAAGGCTGGCCGGCAGAGTGGATCGTGGCGCGAAACCTGGTTGGCACGGGTCAAGAAGCACGGGCGATTCGTGGCATCCCGATGCTGCGTGAGGCAAAGATTGGCGTCTTCGCAGGGAACTGAGCAAATGGGTGATGGCTCCATCTGGTGGTTCGTCGGCGTTGGCGGACTGTTCGTGGCGGTGCTCGCCGCACGCTGGTTCTGGCACCTTGGCCAGGCGATCCAGGTCGAGCGAGCACGCGAACTTTTTCGCCTGCAACACGAACGCTTTGAAGAGGCACTGCTGAAAGTGGCGGGCGAATCCGGCAAGCCACGTGGCCTGCGCTGGCTCGCGTGTAGCATCACCAGCGACGCCCTGCTGGTTCGTGAGGTTGCCACGCAAGAAATCATGGCGTTCGTTCCGGTCCAGTTGAGCTTCGAACCCATTGAAGGTTCAGACATGGAAGAGGTGCCCGCCGCCCGCGAACCACGTCCCGCCACGGCTCTCTTCACGTTTGCGCAAGGCCATTGGCACACCGCTGGTCGCGTCCTCTTCAATCACACCCCTGAACAGGCACTCACCGCCTTCGGCGTTCAGTTCGTACGAATTGAATCGTCGTGAGAACGCTGATTCTCCTTCTCGCAACTCGTCTTCCCCCGGTTCGCAGGAACCGCTATATCCCCGTCGCGAGCCGGGAACTCCGGGCGTTCGGGCAGCGGAGGGAAGACGCATGACGGCCTGGAAATCGAAGCGAACGACACTCGGATCGGCCGGGCTGCTTGCGGTTGCGGCGCTGACGTGGGCCGTCGGCGTTCACGCTCAAAATCCCGCACGGCTGCCAGAATTGCCAAGCACGCCGCTCATCTCTCCGTCGCCAGCCGAAGGTGAGCTGTTGCCGCCGCTCGTGCTCGATGACCCTGAAGTGCAACCGGCACAGTTCTCACGGCCATTGCCATCCGGTCTGGTCACGCCTTCGCGCACCGTGGCCGATCCGGCGGCTCCGATGGTGCGAATCCAGGTTCGCGTTCCCGCCGATGCACCGCCGGGCGACGATGTGAAATATGCCATCATCGTCACCAACACCTCGCAGGCGGACGCACATGCAGTGACGGTCCGCAATCCGCTCACGGACAGCGTGGCAGGAGTTGTGAAGTCCGATCCACCACCTGATGAGAAGCTCTCCACGCCGAAGCAATTGTTCTGGTCCTTCGGGACATTAAAGCCGGGCGAAAGCAAATCCATCACGCTCGTGTTGAAGCCGAAACCGGATGCGAAGGAACTCAAGAACCTCGCCTATGTGAAATTCGAGCATGGCGAACAGGTGATTACACGGATAAACAAACCCACGCTGAAAGTTACGAAAGTGGCCCCGAAACAGGCGGTGCGCGATGAGCCTTTCGTGGTCCTCCTCGCCGTGGATAACACCGGCAAGGTGCCCGCGGAGAATGTGCGAATCGTCGAGAACGTGGACAGGTCCGCCGAGTTTCAGGCCATCACCACGGGTGGCAAGCGCGGGGTCGCCGAGGCAAATCAGTGGGTCTGGGAGTTCCCCAAACTGATGCCGGGTGAACGCAAGATCATCGAGTTCCGCGTGACGCCACATCAGGCCGCGGACAGCAACACCATGACGGTCGCCGAGGCGAAAAACGTGCTGGAGAAAGCCGAGACGCGGACTCAGGTGCTCGTGGGTGGAATCTCGGTGAACCTCAGCGGCCCCAACGGCATCGTGGCTCCGGGCGATGTGGCGAAGTACGAAATCACCGTGCGGAACACGGGGACATTGCCGAGCACGAATGTGCGCATTTCGGGCACCATTCCCTCGGATTGCAAGGCCACGATGAAGACGGACGGCGGCCAGCTTTACCGCGATCAGATTGTCTGGACGGTGCCCCGCCTTGAGCCGGGTGAAGGGGTCTCGATGCGTTTCGGCTTGAAGGCCAACACCACGGGCCGACGCGTCGTGGTGGCCAGCGCACTAGATGGCCGGCAACAACGCTCCTCGGAAGAACTCGCCACACTCTTCCAGGGCACGGCAGCACTCGTCTGGGAGACCGTGCCGGACCCCGTGGCCATCGCCGTCGATCAGCGTGGCACCTTCTCCATTCGCGTCAAGAACAACGGTGGTGAGGCCGCCCGCAACGTCCGCATCGAGATCGAACTTCCCGACGCGGTCGGCTTCCACCAGAGCACACCATCGGTGAACCCTGTGGGGCGAACCATCGTCTTTCCGGCCGACGTGATCGATGCCTATGGAGAGAAAATTTACACCGTGACCTACCAGGCCAAACAGAGTGCCCAGGCCTGGTTCAAGGTGAAGATGACCGCGGATTCACTCGGCGACCGACCCATGACTGCCGAGAAGTCGGTCGAGATCACGGGAAGCCGATAGCGACGAGAGTTCAGCCCTTCATTAACACTTTCCGTGCCCCTCGCGACCAAACTCAGCGTGGTAGCATCGCTTCGATGCTCCGCGTCGCGCGCCCGCACTCACACGGGTGATTATGTGAAGGAGGCAGAGCGTCCTTCGAGCCGTTCTCACGGAGAATCTTTGGAACGAGATTCTTGAGGAACACACACAGTTAGATGAACAGTGCTGCTTCCGCAACGAGGCCAGGGCCGAAGCCAAGTGCGACACAGGGGCGTGCCGCATTCGTCCGACGCAGGCGCTCCAGGATAAACAGCACCGTGGGCGAGGACATGTTGCCGTAGTCCGCGAACACCTCTCGCGAGGGAGTCAGGGCGGCTGGCGCTAAACACAGACTCTCCTCGACGGCGGACAATATCTTCGGGCCGCCCGGATGCACGGCCCACGAGGCAACCTCGTCGAGTGACAGCCCATTGTCACTGAGCCAGGTGGTGAGCCACGGGCGCAGATGCCTGGCGATCAAGCCCGGCACCTTGCGTGATAGCGTCATCTCGAAACCGTGATTGCCCACGCACCAGGTCATCTCGTTCTGCGACTCAGGAATCAGGCACGAACCCGATGCTGCGAGCCGCCACGAGTTTAAACCTTCTCCAGCAGCAGCGACGAGAGCGGCAGCACCATCCGCGAAGATGGCGTTGGCGATGAGCTTGTCCGCGGCGTTGCCATAATAGTAATGCAGGCTGCACAACTCGACGGCGCAGAGAAGCACGCGAGCATCCGGGTTCGCCGAGATGAACGCATTCGCCACACGCAGGGCGTTGAGTGCACCGTGGCAACCCATGAAGCCAATGTGTGTGCGCTCGATGGTGGAGGGGAGTTCGAGCCCGCGGATCAGGGCAAGATCGACACCGGGTGCAGCGAAGCCGGTGCAGGACACCGTGATGAGATGCGTGAACGAGGCTGGTGTGAACCGCGATTCGATGACGGCTCGGCGAGCGGCTGCGACTGCAAGTGGACCGGCGTCCTTCGCGTAGGCTTGCATACGCTCGGCAGTGGTCGGCCCGACGCCATCGTTCGCCGGTGTGGGCAAGAACGGAGAACCAGATTCATTGGTGCCGTCGAAGAGATCCCGCATCGGCTCGCCGCCAATCACCTGGTAGCGATTGCGAATGCCGTTGTTCGAATAGATCGGGCCAAGCCAGGTGGAGGTGCGAACATCCGGGCCGGCAAGATGCCGGGCGATTCGCAAGCCATCTTCGGGCGAAACGCGGTGCGGCGGGTGGGCTCCGCCAAGTCCATGGACCATGAAGCTCATGCCGGAGTGCCTTTCCCGGTGCGAGATGGGTGATTGAGTGCACCGATGAATGAGCGCGAAAGCATGGGCACGGCCGATGCGAGACGGATCACGGAACGCGTCACGAACGGTGATCGCAGGCCGCGGGCCACGAGGCGGCAGATGCGTTGCCGCGGGCCAACGATGCGGTCATGCGTGCGTGCCCAATCCGTGATGAATCGATCGTCCCAGCCCGCGACGGCACGAACGGCGAGCGGTGCCAGGGCCGCCGCCGAGGCGATGGCCCAGGCCATGCCTTCACCCGTAAAGGGTTCGACATATCCTGCCGCGTCGCCGACCGCGAACCAGCCCGGCCCGGCAATGGCAGTTGGCTTCCGCGTTAACGCAGGCGTCCCCTTCCAGGATAACGATTCGATACGTGGAATGTTGGGCCAGTGCGCTTCATGCAGGATGGCAGCCGCGGCGGTTCCTGGCCCACCCGCCGCCTTCACGAAGGTTGCATCGAACGCTGCCGCGATATCAAGGCGATTGTCTTCGAGTCGCACCAGCCCGACATAACCACCGCGTCCTGTCGCCATGTAGATTGTTCCGGGCTGGAAGAAGCCGGGCGCCAACGAGTCTGGCACGACCACACCGGCTCCAATGCGCGAGCCCGGTGCCACTGGCGATGCATTGCCCGCGAGGCCGTTGGCGAGAATCGTGATCTTGCCCGGTGGCACTTCTGCTGGCCATTTCACGAGCGTGCCGGGGCGAAACTCCACGCCGGCCTTCACCGCTGCCTCGATCAGTGCAGCATCCAGAGCTTCACGCGAGAGGGCCACACCACCGGGAAGCGGAAGCGTCGCATTCGCCCGGCCCGCAGCCAGGCTCACGCGGCTCAGCGGCACCGCACCACAGGCCTCAACAATGTGCTCCAAATCGATGGCGGCCAGCGTCGCAAGTGTCGCCTGGTTCAGGCAGCAACCGCACACCTTGGCACGGGGAAATGTGGCGCGATCCAGAAGGAGCACACGGGCACCGAGCCGTGCCATTTCGCGTGCGGTCACCGAACCGGCTGGCCCAGCACCGATCACCACCACATCCCACTGCTCGCGCGTGTTCAGTGCTTCCTCCCAGTCAGCAAGTAGCGGCAAGGCCAGCGTCGCCCGATTCGCACCTCGTTGAGTCCGGCCACTTCCGCGAGCGCTTTCGCTTCCGGGAGTGTGAAGGCCGAGCGCACGGAGGCGGGGCCGTCGAAGTGCACGATCGGAGAACGTGTGAGCACGTGGCAGCCAAGCCAGGCGAGCCCGAAGCCGAGACGCGAGCGTTCGAGATCGTTCACGAGGACGAGATCGTGTGTGGCTTCTTGCATCCGTCTCAAGACGGTGATGGCTTCATTTTCTGACAGGTGATGCAGGAAAAGCGAGCAAATCACAACGTCGTATTCTCCCTGGAATGGATCGCGGAGCACATCGTGCGTGAAGAAACGGATGCCGGTCTCGGCTGCCTGTGCCGTTGCATTCTCGATGGCCGTGGGGCTGATGTCGCAGGCATCGATTGAAAGGGAAATTCCCGAAGACTTGGCCCGTCGGAGTAACCCGCGAGGTATGTCGCCACTGCCCGTGGCCACATCAAGCAGGCGGAGCGGCTGGCCCTTGAGTCGTGAGGCGAGATTTGCAATCTCAGGCCAGAGGATGGCTGCGGAACGGCTCAGGCGGTTGATTCGTGCGAGTGCTGTCAGCGCTTGGCGATGTTTCTGCGGATCAAGCCCGGGTTCATCCATCAGCTCCGGGATGCGATTGCGGCGATCGAGCGAAGCCAGCACCGGCATTGCGTTCCTCGCAAAGGTTGGCAGCAGGAACTCCCGTGCCGGTATTGTAGGATGGAAGAGCACTCTCCTCGCAACCCTCCAGGATTCGAGCCGTCATGTCACGACCGAACCCCCGGCCGAACCATGTGGACCGCGAGTTTGGCGTGGCCTTCCCCGGCACGATTCTCGATCCTGCCAAATGGACACAGACCGCCCTCAAGGCCATGCCAGCCGAAGGCACCTTAAACTGGAAAGAACTCTTCGGCCGCGAAGCACCCATTGTCATCGACCTGGGCTGCGGCAACGGCCGCTTCCTCATTGGTTCGGCCCTCACGCGAAGCGAAAGCGATCACCTTGGTACCGATATTTTGCCCGTGGTGATTCGCTATGCCCGCAAACGCGGCAACCAGCGTGGCCTCGCGAACGCACGCTTCGCCGTGCTGGGTGCCCACGAACTGCTGGAACGCTTCATTCCCGCTCATTCCGTGGCCGAGATTCACTGTTATCATCCACAGCCATACTACGACCCGTCTCAGGTGCATCGGCGGCTCATCACACCGGCGTTCCTCGCACTCGTGCATCGCTGTCTCGTGCCAGGCGGCCTCTTCGTGATCCAGACCGATCACCCCGGCTACTGGAAGTACATGCAGGCTGTGGTGCCGCTCTTCTTCGACTTCCACGAACGCATCGGCCGCTGGCCCGATTCACCCCGAGGCCGCACGAGGCGTGAGATCATCGCCATCAAGAGGGGTTTGCCCGTGTTCCGCGGTCATGGCACGGCCAAACTCGATCTCAGTGAAGAGGAAGCCTTGAAGCTCGCCGAGCGGTTGCCCGCACCCACCTTCGACGCGGATCGCCGCCTGCGCGAACTGGACGATATCGCGTGAGATGCATTCCCCATGATTAACCTTACCGAAATTCCCCAACTGGCTCGCAACCTCGGGCGCCTCGCCGAGATTGTGCGGACGATGGGAAAGTACGGGCTCGCCGATGGCATGTCCCGGCTGGATTCGAAGTTCGTCCGCCGCTGGACCGGTGGCACTGAGTTGGCCCGACTCTCGGAAGTCTCCCCGGAGGCACGCATCCGGTTGGTGCTCACGGAACTCGGCACGGCATTCATCAAGTTCGGCCAGGTGCTGAGCACACGCCGCGATGTGATCGGGCCAGCCCTCGCAGATGAACTGAGCCAGCTGCAATCGCAGGTTCCGGCCGATCCATTCAGCGATACGAAGGCAACCATCGAAGCGGAACTTGGCCGGCCGCTCGTGGAACTCTTCCCCGAATTCGATCCCATTCCGCTCGCCTCCGCTTCCGTCGGCCAGGTTCACAAAGCGAGGCTGCACGATGGCAGAATCGTGGCCGTGAAGGTGCAGCATCCCGGCATCACACGCCGCGTGGCCAATGACCTGGCCATCCTCACAGAGTTGGCGACACTCGCCGAGAAGTTCCTGCCCGATCTGCGGGCGTATCGGCCTGTGGCACTCGTCGCCGAGTTCCAGAGAGTGTTGCTGCGGGAACTCGATTTTTGCCGGGAGCTGCGCCACTTGCAGATGTTTCGTGCCGTGTTTGCGGACGATCCCGCAGTGCGATTCCCGGAGCCGTTTCCCACGTTCTCCAGTGGCCGCGTGCTCACGATGGAGTTCTTCGAGGGTGTCCCCTTCACCCAGCTGGAAAAGGTGAAAGCCGCGGGTGGTGATCTTAAGGAGCTGGCGTGCCGCGGCGCGAGCCTCTTTTTGAAGATGATCTTCGGCGATGGGCTGTTCCACGCTGACCCGCATCCCGGCAACATGCTCTTCTTGCCTCCCACAGCGGAATGCCCGGGAGGTGCCATCGGATTGCTGGATGTGGGCATGGTGGGTCGCATCGACACGCGATTGCGCGAGCGCATCGAGCGTGCCGTGGGTGCGGCGGTGCGGCAGGATGCCGGAGCCTTGAAAGATGTGGTGATGCAACTGGGAGATGCCCCGCCGAAGCTCGATGAACTTGCGCTCGAGGCGGAGATCACCGAGCAACTCGCCTTCTACTGGGGTATGCCGCTTGAACAGTTCCAACTCGGTGCGGCACTCAACGATATGACCGAAGCTGTCCGAAAGTATCAGGTGATGCTGCCGCCAACACTGGCGTTGTTGCTCCGTGTCCTCGTGATGCTCGAAGGCACGGGGCGCCGCTTGTACCCAAAGTTCAATCTGGTGGAGTTACTCGAACCGTACAAGAAGAAGTTGGTGCTCAAGAAGCTCTCACCGAAGCGAATGCTCCGGCGTTCGTTGCTTGCCTTGCAAGATTGGGACGATCTGCTCCGCGGTCTACCCCGACAAATCGGCGTGATTCTCCGAATGCTGCAAAAGCAGGAAATGGGCGTGCAGCTGCTCCACAAGCATCTCGAACCATCGGTCAATCGCGTGGTGTTTGGGCTGATGGTGAGCGCGTTGTTCGTCGGTTCCTCCATGCTTTGGGCCTATCGCGCTCCGCCACTCTTTCGCGACATCTCGATCTTCGGCGTCTTCGGCAGTGCTCTCGCTTGCGTGCTGGGCTTCCACCTGTTCCGGGCCATCCAGCACTCCGGACGGCTCGAAGATAAAGAATGATTCGCACTGTTCGCGACGTGCCAAATCTCACACGAGATCGCTCTACGCATCATATTGGATCATTTCACCGTCCGGAACCCCGAGACTTTCGCTTCCGCAAAGCCGAGAACCTCGGTTGCGGTGGATTTCACCCAACCCTTGTCGCTTTGCCACGCCAGCAGGTTTTTCAAGGGGTCGATCTTGGACTCTTCCGGGACGATGACGTGGAGCTCGCTCGTTTCTGATTCGTAAACTTTCTTCCCCACTGTGTAGGTGTGTCGTTGATCGACCGAAAACGGTAGCAGCGACAACGAAACAGGTGCATCCTTGACAGGGTAAGAACGCCGATAGAGGGTGATTTGCATGGTTTTCTGACTGCCGGGCTACGGCGATAGTTTGAGCGACAACAATCCTTCCCTTCCTTGATTCTATCAAAACAGAGCGCCGGGCTCACGCGAAGATCGCGACTGAGTGCAACCATCTTCGTAAAAGATGGGCGCACGCGCAGAGCGGTCAAACGTTGCTTTTCTGATCCTACACGCAGCTTTGTGGAGTCTGTGGACGGAATCATCCGGGTTCAACCGGTCGTCGTGGGTTCTCCGGGCTCCATGCGGTTGCGATTCCAGCCCGAGTGCGCACCATCAAAACTTGGGGAGCAGATTCTTGATGCCCCCATCGAGCGGCATCCTGTCAGGCAAGGCGTTGTGCTCTTCCATGAGTTTGTCGAGCAACTCAGCCATTTCCTTCAACTTCGCGGCGTGGGCCGCTCGGCGGCGACCGCCGGAGCCAGGGCAACGAACGAAAGACGGGGCATGAGATCACTCCTGTGATGAGGCGCTTACTGCTTGGGTTTGAGTTGGCTCAGCGTCAATCTCTGTTGCAGGACGACGTCGCCCGACTCCTCGCGGACCTGAAGCCTCACCACTGGATCGGCCGGTTCCCAGTCGATCAGCACGGTGCCGAAGTTGGTGTCGAAATAGGTGAGCCCGACGCGGTACGAATTGATCTCGTTGGCAAACCGAACCTTGGACTTCGTGAAGTTCCCGCTGGGTGTGTTTAAACTGCTGGAGCACACGTCGAAGAGCGGGTAGCCGACGCCGTCAGCGTGATCTGCGGGCAACTTCGAGATTTCGGACAGGTGGCGATCGCCGGTGAGGAAGACCACTCCATTGGCCCCGGTGTTCTCGATTAACTTGAACAACCGCTTGCGTTCCAGCGGGAAGTTGCCCCAGAACTCAGACCCATGCTCGTCGGGCACCACCTGCACGCCGGAACCGATGAGCCGCAACTCGGCCGGCACCCTGAGTTGCTCTTCGAGCCACTTCCACTGGACCTCGCCGAGCACCGTCGCGTCCCTGTCGGTGTTCGGTCCATATTTTCCGCGGAACCCCTCTCCAGGTTCGCCCGGCTTGAATCCCATCTTGAGTGGACTGCGGAAGTAGCGGGCGTCGAGCAAGATGAGTTGCACCCGCTTACCCGGCGGGCCGAACACCTGTGCCGAGTACACGCCCTCGCGGGATCGCCGCGGGTCGTCTTTCGGCACTTCGAAGAAGTTGAGGAAGATCTGCTGAGATTCCTTTTTCGCAGGGTATTCAGCCCCGGCGTCGTTGCCCCCGTAATCGTGGTCGTCCCACGTCGCATGAATGGGGCAGGTGGCCTTTAGCTTGATATAGCCGGGCTGCTTGCCGAGGAGTGCGTACTTCGCTTTCATCACTTCCATGTCCTGCGTATCGGCGTAGATGTTGTCGCCGAGGAAGACGAAGTGCTGGGGTTTAGTTTCGACCACCGCGTCCCAGATCGGCTGCGGCCGGTCCTGCTTCGCGCAGGAACCGAACGCAATGCGAGAGACGATTGATGGATCCCCGGCTGCCGCGGATGTTGCCAGGAGAACGCAAGCGAGAACAGCGAAACAATCGGTTCGGGCGGGAATGATCAAGGGTCGTTTCCTCAGATGGGTTGAAACAACATACTCAGAGCAACACGCTCTCGATCACCCGCCCGCGCGACACAGGCAGAGGCCGTCCTTCCACATCGTGTACTATTGTGTCCGGCTGGAGGCCGAGGCAGTGGAAGATCGTGGCGAGATAGTCGGCCGGCCGCACAGCGTCGTCGGTTGGCTCGCCCGCGTGCCGGTCCGTCTTTCCGATGACCACACCACCCTTCACCCCGCCTCCGGCCAAGGCGATGGAGAACACCCGCCCCCAGTGGTCCCGCCCGCCCTTGGCGTTGAACTTCGGGGTGTGCCCAAACTCGGCTACCCAGCAGACGAGCGTTTCGTCCAGTAGGCCGCGCTGGTCGAGGTCCTCGATCAGGGCCGAATACGTCTGGTCCATGGCCGGCATCAGCCATCCCTTGAGGCTCTCATTGTGCTTCTCGTGGGTATCCCAGCCGCCTCCGTTCGGAAGTTTTTTGTCCTGCGATGCCCAGTTCACCTGCACCAGCGACACGCCGGCCTCGACGAGTCGGCGGGCCAGCAACACGCTCTGCCCATGCTTCGTTCGCCCATAGCGGTCGCGGACCGCAGCCGGCTCTCGCGTCAGGTCGAACGCTTCCCGTCCTCGCCGGCCCGCGATCAGGTCGATGGCCTGTTCTCGATAGCGGTCGTGATCGATCGTCCCGGGGTGACCGGCGAGACGTTGATCAAGTCGATCCAGCAGCGCCCGACGGTGATCGACCCGAACCGCGGATAACTCGGCGGCGGGCTCGCAGCCCGCGGCGGTGAACTTCGGGTCCGACGGGTCGCAGTCCAGTAGCCACGCCTCGTGCTTTCGACCCAGTGACCCGGCATCGGTCCCGGGCCACGGGTAAAGGCCGTCGAAGTTTGCCAGTCGACGAGGGAGGACGATGGACGAAGGCAGACCATCGATCGCGGGTTTCAGGGCACGCACCACGGCGTTGTAGGGCGGCCAATCGTTCGGCTTGCCGGGGGCAGCATTCTCCCGGCTCAAGGGAACGTGAGGGACGCCGGTGAGCATCTGATAGCCGCTGGTCGAGTGGGCGTTGTCGCCCGTGACCATCGTTCGAATGACCGCGATTTTGTCCGTCAGCGCGGCCGTCCGAGGCATCAACTCGCCAACGAGCAACCCCGGAGTGCGGGTCGGAATCGCGCCAAACGCCCCGCGGATCTCAGCCGGTGCGTCCGGTTTCGGGTCCCACGTCTCGTGGTGAGGGATGCCCCCACCGTTAAACAGAACGATGACCGACTTCGCCCGCGGCTGAGTGCCCGACTTTGCCACCGCTGCCTGCGACCGGAGCAAATGCGAGAGCGACAGGCCGCCGAGCCCGACGGCACCGATGCGTAACAGTTCCCGGCGGGTGACGCCATCGCAAAAAGGTGCGGTATCACCAGTGACGCGAAGCATAGAAACACCCTTCTGGAGGAGAAGCCACGGGTGGAGCACGTGCAACGGCGGGGGGGGGCAGAGCCAGGGTCAGCGAGTGCGGAGGCAAGTGAAGAAACTCTACCCGATTGCCGTCAGGTTGCAACAAGATCGCGGGGCGAGCGTGTGAGCAGTCCGAGCCCGCCGGCTGGCGTTATTTCCCCATTCGCGCGCCGGTCGCCTGATTCACGACGACTCGCAACCGTGCCTTTTCGGATACGAGCTTGCCCGCGGTCACGTCGGCCTCGGTGAATGTGGCCATCAGGATCTGTTTCGATTTCGTCCGTTCGAAGTCGTAGACGAGGTAGATTGTGCCGTCCGCCGCCTGCACTCCATCCGGGTACGACACCCCAATCCGCTCGTCGATCACCAATCCGCCGGTCCACGTCTCCCCATCGTCGGCTGATAGCCGTGCGGTCAGATGAGACCGCGTCTTCCCGTCGGGCGGTTCGTGCGTCACGAGGAGCAACTTCCCCGAAGCGAGTCGACGGAGGAAAAACCGCGAGTTGACGTGCGGGATGGTGGTTTCCTTCCCCACCGCCCACGTCTTGCCGCCGTCGGTGGAGGTGCTCTCGCCGATGCCGTAGGCCGCTCGCACGAGCATCCACAAATCGCCACCCTTGCGTTCGACCAGCATGTGTTCGTCGAACACCCGCTTCGGCACCCGCACCTGCCCCAACCGCTCGAACATTTTGCCCTTATCGTGGGTAGCCCAGACGTTCGCTCCACTCGCCTCCCCCTGCTCGTGTCGCCGTTCGGCAGGAGTGCGGGCATCGGCCTTTCGCTCCCAGATCGCTACCGAGAACAGCCACTCGCCCGTCGAACGCACGGTCGGCTTGTTCATCATGATCCCGTCCATCAGCCGCCGCGGAGCCGACCACTTCGGGCTCTCATCGCCGGGATTATCGGAGGTGATCGCCCAGACTCCCGAGCGGCCGTCCCACCAGCCGAATGACTGTGCCCAGAACAGCCATAGCTTGCCGTCCGGGTCGATCCACAGGCACGGGTCGTACGCCCGCACCTGGCCCGGTGGATCGATGACGAGTTTCGGAGCGGACCACGTCTTCCCGTCATCGCCACTGGTCACGAGCGTGACATAGTTGCCCGGCCCCTCACCGGGTTCGTCAGGCCCGCCGGCGTACCATGTCGCCCACAGCCGCCCGTTCCGCGCTCGCTCCAAACCGGGGATGCCCTGGAAGATGCGGGTCTTGTCGGCGTATTCCGGGCCGGGGGTGGTGTTCACCGGGGGCGGAAGCCGTGCCGGATCGTCCTTCGGCTTTGGAGCCGGCTGAGGCTCAGCTGGAACGGGCGGGAGCTTGGCCGAGTACAACACAGCCCGGTGGCGATTGTCGTCATAGGCGAAATGGAGCCACTGCCGGTCTTGGCTTACGAATCCGTCCGGGTAGTTAAGCCGCCCCTTCGGCCCGTCACTCGACGCTGCGACCAGCACCCGACGATATGGCCATGTCCTGAGCCCGTCGAAGCTAACCCACAAGGCAAGCGGGCTCCGGTGGTCAGGGTTCGGGTTGTGCAGCAGCGCCACGGCATCGCCACCGAGTTGGAACAGTGTGGCCTTCGACCCCGGATTGGGGATGTCCGTCTTGGCGGCCAGTGCAGGCCACGTTTTGCCGCCGTCCTTCGATTCGGCCGCATACAGCACGCCGCCAAGTTTATCGGCCCGGATGAGCATCACGATTCGTCCGTCGGCGGTCTCCGCGAGGGTCGGCTCAGCCCAGCCGAAGTATCGGTCATCGTTGGTGAGTTTGATGTCGCCATGCTCGGTCCAGGTTTTGCCACCGTCGCCACTGCTGAGGACACCGAGTCGTGGGTTGGTGAACGCCCGGTCGAGCGGCGGCTTCTCCTTGTCAGCGTCCGGGCCAATGTAGTGCTGGAACGGAAGCAGAATCCGCCCGTCGCGCGTGACGAGGTGCGGGCGGATGAAGGTGCGCTCCTGGAGTCGGCCCGGAAGTGGCTCGGGTTTCGACCACGTCTTGCCGCTATCGTCCGAGTGCATCGTCCACGACCGCCACTGGCTCGACCAGTGTTTCGCATGTGTGGAGAAGAACAGCGTGGTGCGCTTGCCGACGACGAGTACTTCCGTCGGCCCTTGCCCGATCGTGTTTCCCTCGCGTGGGAACCCGACGTCGAAGGCCTTCGACTCGCTCCACGTTCGACCCTGGTCAGTGCTGCGGGCAATTGCGGTGTAGTTGTCCGGCGATGGTTCCTTGTCACCGCCGGCCAGGAAGAACAGCACCCACGATCCGTCGGGTAGTTCCCGCAGTGTGGTGTCGCACACCATGCTGTTCGGTTTCTTGCCATCGTAAACGATCGCCGTGCGGTCCCGCTTCGCGTCCGCGGCGGCCTGTTGTACCCAGTTCACCCCGCGGGCCTTGTGAACGAACATCCTGGCTTTCGCCCGTGGTGAAGCGAACTTACCCGCCAGGATGTCTTCCTCGGTGAACCGGGCGAGCAAGATTTCGCGGTCACTTGCCCGGTTGTGGTCATAGATGACGGAAACCGAGCCGTCGGGGGCTTGAAATCCGTCCGGGTACGAGACGCCTTCCCGCTCGTCGAGCACGAGGCTATCCTTCCACGTCTTTCCGTCGTCGTCCGATAGGAAGGCGGTGAGGTGCGACCGCTTCGGTGTGCGCTCGTCGATCTTCCCGTGCTTGACCAGCAGTAACCTGCCCGACGCCAGGCGTCGCAAGAAAATGCGTGCGTTGGTGTGCTTGATCGCCGATGGCTTCGGGTCCGACCATGTTTTCCCGTTGTCGGAGGAGAAGCTCTCGGCCAGGCCGTATTTGGTGCGGGCGAGCAGCCAGAGTCGACCGTCCTTCAACTCGACCATGGTGTGTTCGTCGAAGTCCGATTCCGGGATCGTCACGCCGCCCCGCCGTTCCCAAGACTTGCCCTTGTCCCGCGAGACGAAGACATTTGCCATGCGGAACTCGTCGAGGTCGCGGAACTCCTCACGCAAGGCCGCCGGACCGATCTTGTTGCGCGTCCAGAGTGAGACGGGCAACAGCCAGTCGCCGTCCTTCAGAACGAGCGGCTTATTCAGGGTCGCCCCGTGCCAGATGCGGCGAGGTTTGGACCAGACGGGTTTCTCGGCGTCGGGGTTATCGCAGGTAATGGCCCACACCCCGGCCCTGCCGTCGAAGTAACCCATCGACTGGTCGTAGAAGAGCCAGAGCCGGCCGGTCGGATCAGTCCAGAAGTTCCCGACCAGTGCCCGGCGTGCGAGCCCGGTGGGAGCGTCCTTCGGGTCGATGACCAGCCGCGGCTCGGTCCAGGTCCTGCCGTCGTCGTCGCTGGAGGCGGCCACAAACAGGCCCTTCTCGCTGTCGCCGCCTGCGACCCACGCAGCCCACAGCCGACCATTAGGAGTGCGGTCGATGCCGATGACCATCGCGTAGTCGAGCACCGCAGAGGTGTACTGATTCCCCGGCGAAGTGTTCGGCGTTACCGGTTCCAGGGCCAGGTTGAGGATCGACTGCTCAACGCGGATCGGCGGTTCATCCGCAACCGAATTGACCGGCGAGAGGACTATAATGAGGGCGACTACGAGCAGACGGGCGTGGGTCATAGTTGAGGCTCCGAGGTACCGACATCATCTCATGACGTTCTCAATCCGTCGAGAGCGGAGCGGCGTTCGTTTCACCACAGCGAGTGCGGGATAAATCGATCCGCACGGATCGCCGCGATCGGAGAACGCGACCTTTCTCTCTGTCTGTGTCCGGTGAAATACTGGTGGGTCTTCCGCAGGGGCGTCAAGAGAAATCGCACCGCCGTCCTGCGACAATCGCACTTCCCTCTTGGCAATGCGTCTCGGCATATTCCGACCGGGTTGCGTATGCTCCCGGAGATGCTCCAACCACTAGCAGCCGGGTGGGAAGGTGAAAAGCAATTAGACGCGAAAAGGAAGAATCTGGCGGCAATGGCGTTGCGACCGCCGGCGTACCGCCAGATTCGCCGCCATGCTTATCTTGGGATGTACCCGCAACGCCAGCGATTCCAAGATGGTGCACATGAGGCGATCACGTCTACGTCTCGCAAACTGGTCCGCATCATCCAGAACCTGATGCATGATCGTGGCGTGTGCCCGCGTCAGGTACAATCAGCCTTCGCGGAGCAAGTACCCGGACAGATCAATCGAACCAGCATCGACGGGCGAGGAATGACTCTGAGTATTTATTGGTCAAGATCGCAGCGCCAATATCTGCGGAGCAGACACCCAGGAACGCCTCGACCGCGTCATTTTGGAAGGCACTCAATCGAAGGGAGTTAAATGGGAAAACAGATCGAACGCGAACCTCGATAAGTCTCCACACGAATGCCCAGAAAGAGTACACGCCAACTGCGACAATGACATGGTGAAGCCAATCGGGTTCACCCACAGATCAATGGAAATTTCTTCAGGCCGCCTCTCGAAATCAATCCCCGGAACAGCCGATAAAGGCATACTCATGTGGCGTTCCGTCCCGAAAGACGACCACATACCGCGCCTGCCATCGGTCCAGCTTCTCCGCGAGATCCTGCCAGTGACGCTCCACATCGTTGTGGGTCGGCTCGGCCGTACCGAACACCCGTAGCCGCGTCGTCACGGACATCGGGGCCGCGATTCCGAATCCTGGCCGGGTGGCAACGTGCTCGATATCGAGGACCGAGTGAGTGCCGCATTCGGCCGCACGCTCCAGCAACTCGGCGATCGAACCCGGCCGCGACCCGCCAATGGCTGGTCGTGGGGACCCGAGTCGGTCGGCCAACTGACCCACGGCCTGTAACCGCCGCACCAGTGCCCGATCCGCCCGGCTCAGGCCGCTCATGTCCCCGGTGCGAACTGCCCGCTGAACCCGGACAGCGTTCTCAATCTCGGCCCGGACCTCCGGGGAGTCTGGGTCTTGGCCGAGTCGTCGGGCGGTTTGACGCAACGTCGCTTCCAGTGGACCTGTCGGGTCGGCATACTCGCCTCGCGCGAATACATCCGTCCGGAGCACCTGAAGCGCCGCTTCCGGGTCTGGGCAATATGGCGTGTAGTACCGCCAACTCGTCGCGCCCACACCGTTGCCCTCCGCCGCCGAAAGACTCCATTCATGTTCGTGGGTGAGTTATCTTTGCGGATAGCCCATCACCTTCCCGGAGGCATCACATGAATAGCATCACGATTCTTGCCCGGGATGTGCGCAAATTCAATAGCGTTCTGTTCTCGTAGTGCTGTTTGGTCTCGCCGCTGTTGTGACAATCCGTTGTCATCATCCCGGTGCTGTGAAGTGTGTGATGGGACGCGAACGCCTCCGAACGACAACACCGGCGTTCATGATTATGCACCGAATTGCCAGGCAGGGGAACTAGTGCTCGGTCTAGACTAAATTTTCGGGTAGAGCCGCTTCAATTTCACCCTCGCTTTACCGACCGTGAATTGCCAATCGACGGCTCGTTGCTTCTCGTTGACGCGGGTGGACCAGGCGGCAATTTCCGATTGCAGT
>JBGSZR010000313.1:0-19975 GCA_041750275.1 Gemmataceae bacterium | reverse complement strand
CGAGGGGGTCGCGCCGCCACCGGGCTCGGGGTGGGTGAACGTCCGCGGGGAACCCGTGGTCGAATCGGGTCCATCAGGGCCGGAACTTGCGGAACTCGGGCTACCGGGGAAAACCCGGCGGGCTCGGGAGGCCGGGCGGGTGGCCCGGGATCCGCAATCGACGGCTCTGACGTTACCTGTTTCGTCCAGAACGACCCGCCGACTTTGCAAAACCCGCGAATTTGGGGGGTTGTCGCGAAGTAGCGGTCTCTGCGGGCTTCGGGCCGACAGAATCGTTCGGTTCCCGGGGGCCGACCAACGGCCCCGCGGTTGTTCGTAGTGTCAGTCCCAATGATCGTTCCGGAGGGGGGGGAATCTGTGGTGGTAGCTCATCACGGAGACGTGCCTTCCTTGGCTGGCGGACCGGTGGGATCGGTTGGTCCGGTTATGCCGCCTCGCAACGCATCTTAGGAGCTCGGGCAAGGGGTCGCGCCGCGCAAATCGGGATCAGAAGTGAGAAGTCGGGAACAACCGAATCCTGACATTCAGCCGAACACCCGGCAGTTGAACTGATGCTCGAAAGTGGGCTTTCATGTCGCGACTGGCTTCACACGCTTACTGAAGACAATCAGCCCATCGCCATCGGAGTAATAATCCGGAATATCGGCGGCAAGCGTGTAACCGTTTTTCAAGTAAAACTGCCGAGTGGGCTGGTAGTGGGTCGTGGAGGATGTCTCGATGAGGAGCAACCGGCCATCCTGGGCTTGCACGTCGGCTTCCGCAAAGCGAAGGAGGGTGCCGCCGAGCCCACGGCCCTGGGCTGCCTTCGCCACGGCGATCCAGTACAGATACCAGGTGCGATCCGTCATCGCCGCCGGAGCGTGGTAGATGTAGCCCTCAATCTGGCCATCCGCTTCCCACAAGAAGGCTCGGTGCCCCAGGTCGCAGTTGCCCGCATGGTAATCGTCGAGCACTTCGCGGAGTGTCTCGATCTCGTGGGGCTTGAAGAAGCCGGTCTCGTCTGTCAGTGCGACGAGCGTTTCGGTGTCGTCCGGCGTGACTGGTCGCAACATTAAAAGCTCCGAAGCGGTATCATCACTCACATTCCCAATGTACGATGCCGAGGCTTCCGCATGTCCCGATCTTGCCAAGCCATACTCGTTATAATTGTTGCATTTTGCACAAGCCCGGCAACCGCAATGGAAGCCGGAGCCGCGAAGCTCGAAATTACCCCTCCCGCTGGTGGCCCGATGTGGGGCTATGCTTCCCGTAAGGATAAACCAAGCATAGGTACGCACGATCCGCTCTTTGCACGGGCGCTCGTGTTGAAGGCGGGCGACGGCAAAATCGCAATTGTGAGCCTCGATCTGGGTCGGGCACCGACACGCGAATCGATGGCTCGAATCCGAGAATCGATCAAGCGGGACGATTTCGCCGAACTCTTTCTTGTCGCATCGCACACCCACCATGGTCCGGTTCTCGAGATTGACTCCTGGCCCGACAAAGCGAAACCCTGGACGCGCGAACTGGAAGCCAAACTCGTCACGCTGATTCGTGAAGCGGACGCAGCGAGGAAGCCGGCCCGGTATGGCGTGGCATCGACTGAAGTCGTCTACAATCGCAACCGGCAATCGAATCGTCCGGATGCGCCTACGGACCGTGAGTTGCTAGTGCTTCGAGTGGAAGACTTGAACGGAAAGCTGATTGCGGTGGCCGTGAATTTCGCCGCACACCCGACCATGCATCCGGCAAGCTTGATGAAGTTATCTGCAGATTACCCAGGAGCAATGGCAAAACACATCGAAGCCGAAACCAGCGTACCCTGCCTCTTCCTGCAAGGTGCGGCTGGCGACATGGCTCCAAAACCACCGGAAGGTATCACAGGCCCCGACGCATTCGGAGCGCGACTCGGCGAAGTTGTGATGAAACTTTCCTCGAGCGTGAAGATGACAGGGAAAGGGAAATCGCTTGCCACACACCGGGAGGAGTTAGCCTTCAAATGCACGATCGATGTGCGCAACCCGCTC
Source organism: Gemmataceae bacterium (assembly GCA_041750275.1). GTDB lineage: Bacteria > Planctomycetota > Planctomycetia > Gemmatales > Gemmataceae > JBGSZR01. The sequence goes on along the minus strand of JBGSZR010000313.1, from coordinate 17,969 downwards.
GTTCGCGGAGCACTCGATCGTGCCTTCTTCCCCGAACTCGTGGGCTTCTTCCAAAAGCAATACACGCAAGGCGTGCGACCTGCACTTACGGTTGCGGTGCTCGACGACTCGATTGGTTTCGTTGGTGTCTCGGGCGAATTCTTCAGCGAGCATGCCATGAGCTTGAAGCATCGGGCCCGCTTGCCACATCTGTTCTTTCTGGGTTATTGTAATGACTATCACCAATATTTCCCCACGATCCAGGCCATGAGTGAGGGCGGTTATGGCACGGGTCTTCCGGTGTCAGTGGCAGAAATAGGTGCAGGTGAAAAGGTGATCGACCGGGCGCTCATCCACCTGTATCAGCTTCGGGGACTGGTGCCGTGAGCGTGCGTTCACGGGCGTTTTTGCTCGAAGAGATCCGTGGTGTGACACCAGTAGTCCTGTCCAAGTCGTGCAACGGTTTGCAACTTCCTGGGGTCGACTTGCTGCTTTTCGTCCAGCACGGCCTCCGAGATATGCATCATCACCACTTCGCCAATGACAAGATTGGCAGCGATTGCTCCCGTCCCGCATGGGATGATTTGCCGAACGATGCATTCGAGGTGAACAGGGGATTCCGCGACGCGTGGCGGCCTCACCTTCGTGCTGGGAAGTGTTCGCAGACCTGCAAGAGGCACCTCGCTTTCATCGTGTGTGAGTTCTTTCGAGGTGAGATTCACTTTCTCGGCTAATGTGGTGGTGGCCGCGTTGATCACGAACTCGCCAAGTTGTTCCACGTTGAGCAGCGTGTCTTTTTTTGAGCCATCCCGTCGCAGCGTTGGCGAAAAAATAACGATGGGTGGATTCGCACCAAACGCGTTAAAGAAGCTGAACGGAGCCAGGTTCACCACGCCACTGGGTGAGAGGGTGGTGACCCAGGCAATCGGTCGCGGTGTGACCACACCCACGAGAGCGTGATACACATCAACGACATTTGCAGACGCAACATCAATTTGCACAACATTACTCCAGCCAGCTTGTGGTGTAGTTTGGGTCGTCCAGTGCCAGGGCTTGCTTGGTCAGGTGCAATGGCCGAAACGTATCGACCATCACGGCGAGTTCATCCGTCCACTTCACATCCCGGCTTGCGACGATTGTGCCAGGGTGTGGCCCATGCGGGATGCCGTGCGGATGCAACGTGAACGATGCCTCCTCGATTCCGCGCCGACTCCCGAACTTGCCACGCACATAATAGAGCACCTCATCGCTTTCAACATTGCTGTGTGCATAGGGAACCTTGATCGCATCCGGGTGTGTGTCGAGCATCCGGGGAGCGAAGGTGCAAACCACGAATCCGCCGGGCGATTCGAAGGTCTGATGGATAGGCGGCGGTTGGTGAATTGTGCCAGTGATCGGCTCGAAATCGTCGGTGTTGAACGTGAACGGATAGGCACAACCATCCCACCCCACCACATCGAACGGATGGCTGGCGAGTGTGTACCGCGACAGCCGTGAACCATCCTTGATCAGGATGTGTGTTTCCTCCTCGCGGTCCTCGGTCACGAGCACTCCGGGGCCATGGATGTCGCGTTCGCAGTACGGCGCACCCAGCTTCAGTTGCCCTTCCGGGTTCAGGTAGCGACGAGGGAACTCAATACTTCCGGCGGATTCAATCACAAGCAAGTCGGTATGAAACCCGGGATCGAAGTGCAACTGATAAGTTGTGCAGCGAGGAATGACGATGTAATCAAAGGGCTTGAAATCGAGGCGGCCAAATTGAGTGAGCAGGTGTCCGTGACCAGCATGGACGAAAATGATCTCGTCCGCCATTGCATTTCGGAACAACTCGACCTGCGCCACAACCGGGCGGCAGCGCCAGAGCGTGACATCGTGATTGGTGAAAAGCGGCATCCGGCCAGTGATTGGATTTCCGTGTGCAGGGATGGTATTCGATTTCAAATGATGATGGCGAAGAACCGACTGATCGATGCTCTCCACAGGCCAACGCCCAGCCGGCTCAACCTTCACCACACGTGTCGGCGGCCGAAGATGATAAACGATGGAGTATGCCCGCGAAAAACCCTGCGTAGAGACGACCTCTTCGTAATAAATGCCCTCATTCTTGAATCCGGGATTGGCATGGTTAGCAGTGTGTCGCTTTTTCGGTACTGAGCCAAGTGTGAGATAGCGAGGCATGACTACCCCTTCTGATTGGGGACAAGGCAGGCTGCATGTCCGAGTATTTCTGCACCAGACATCAACAAAGAAGCCGTCGGAACATATCCCAGATTGACTCGTCGCGATAACAATTCATCTGCTGTCGGCAGGTGATTCCAAACGGCGACCGCCGTCAGTTCTCCAAATCAGGTGACGCCGAACACGAGCCAACGACTATCGGGTAACGGAATTGTCACGTCGTGGCTGTACTCGTCCTGCTGGATCAGATCGATTCCTGCGAGCGAAATGCCAATCGACGGTGCCCAGTTCAAAATCGCATTGAGATTTGGAAGAGAGGCAACTTGTTTAGCCAGCACCGGGTCTTCGGTTAGGAGCATTGCGAGCTGTTCATCATAGGGTGTCATACTGGGCGCTCCACCACGCGATTCGTGAGTGTGCCGATATTCTCGATGCTCAGTTCCACGACATCGCCAGGTTGTAGCCATCCGCCGACGGCTTCGGGAGTGAGTTCGAGAATGCAACCGGTGCCGACGGTGCCAGAACCGAGCACGTCACCAGGTTGCAGTTCTGTATGCCGACTGGCGTGTGCGAGCAGTTGCGGCCAGGTCCAGAACATGGTGCCCGAGTTGCCGCGCGAGTATTCCTTGCCGTTCACTGTCGCCGTCATCTCCAGGTGCAAGCGCCCGCCTCGAAAATACTCCTTGAGATCGGAGAATGGTATGATGCGTGGGCCAAGTGTTGTGGCAAAATCTTTGCTTTTTGAAGGGCCAAGGCCCACGGCCATCTCGATTCTCTGCAGATCGCGGGCCGACCAGTCGTTCATCACGGTGAATCCCTCGACACATTTCATGGCCGCATCAGTGGGTGGCAAATCGCGGGCAGTGGATCCGATCACACAGGCGAGTTCGAGTTCATAATCAAGCGATGAGCTGCCGAAAGGGGCGGAGACAGGGTCGCCATCACCGATGATGGCGACGGGATTTGAGAAATAGAACACGGGCACTTCATACCATTGTGGCACCATGCCGAGGCCGCGGTGTGCCCGGCAAGTTTTGACGTGCTGCTCGAATGCATAAAAATCGCGCAGTGAGGCGACGGAAAATGGTGCAGGCATCAGTTGGCCCCCAATAAAACATTATCACTCACAGTGTGCCGCGTGTTTCCTGTTCGCGTTCAATGGCCTCGAAGAGTGCCTTGAAGTTGCCTTTGCCGAAACTCTTCGAGCCCTGTCGTTCGATGATTTCGAAAAAGAGTGTTGGTCGGTCCTGCACAGGCTTTGTGAAGATTTGCAGCATGTAGCCTTCATCATCTCGGTCCACAAGAATTCCCAACTCGGCCAGTTCGGAGATATCTTCCTTGATCGGGCCGACGCGTGACGCAAGGGAGTCATAATACGTACTGGGAACCCGCAGAAATGACACATCATTGGCGCGAAGCGCTTTGACAGTCCTGACTATGTCATTCGTGGCGAGTGCAATGTGTTGCACGCCTGCCCCACCATAAAACTCGATGTACTCTTCAATCTGGCTACGCCGAAGTCCGTGTGCTGGCTCGTTGATGGGAAACTTGATGCGCCCGCGGCCACTTTGCACGACTTTCGACATCAGTGCGGAGTATTCCGTACTGATGTCCTTGTCGTCGAAGCTCATTAATTGTTCAAAGCCGAGTACCTTGTGATAGAATTCGACCCATTCATTCATCTTGCCTTCTTCGACATTTCCGACAATGTGATCGATTCCGAGAAGGCCGGTGGGGTGATATGTGCCGGGGTTGTAACGAGCCGGATCGATCGCCTTGAAACCGGGTGCGAATGCTCCCTTGTACTGATCTCGGTTGACAAATGTGTGCGTAGTGTCGCCATATGCGCGTATGGAAGCAAATTCGTAGATGCCATTTTCGTCTTCTCGTCGTTGGGGGCCCACGACGCCGTGGGCACCGCGTTCCACGGCCAGGTTGTAGGCGGACCGCACATCATCCACTTGAATTGCAATATCCGAGACGCCATCGCCATGGAGGACAAGTCGTTGCACATCGGGATGATTTGGACGCAGCGGCGAAACGAGCACGAAACTAATCCCTCCCTGCTTCACGACGTAGGCTGCTTCGTTCTTAACCTTGGTTTCCAATCCCGCGTAGGCGACCACGTCGAAACCAAAGGCATTGCGATAGAAGAACGCGGATTGCCGGGCGTTGCCGACGAAAAATCGCACATGATCAATCTTGCGAAGCGGGATATCCTGCATGATGTATTCTCGTCAAGAAAAGACTTACAAGATCGGGATGGCAAAACGCTTCACGAGCGATTCGAGTTCGTGGCGAAGAAAAGGCATGGATGGTGCGATGAAGAGTGTGTCCTGCATTCGCGAAGGATCATAGTCCGTCTCGATCACATCATCTGTGATAAAAGGGCGTCGAGTCACATCGGGTGAAAAAAGTGAGAATGTAATCTCACCCGTGCTGGACAGAATGCCGGCTCCGAACACTTTGGTATCACACTGTTCTTCAATGAGACCAAACTCGATGCTAAACCAGCTGAATCGCTTCAACGCAAGCACCTGGTCGCCGTGAGGAGTGGTGGCCGCAGCTTGGCCGATGAGTGTCAGGAGTTCAGCATAATCGCGATTCATCAAAGGTGGCACGTGGCCGAGACAATCATGTATCATATCCGGTTCGGGTGTGAACTCGGGATGCGAGCCGTGGCGGATGAACTGAGTGACAGGGAAACCGCGACTGGCAATGTACTCGTAGAAGGTGCGGTAGGGCAGGGCACCTTCGGCTGGAACAAGATGTATCGCAGATTCACGTTCCAGTCGCTCGCTGATCCATCGCAGTTGTGGAATACAATCGCGCGTGATACTTAGATTGCGTTTGGCAAGATTGTACATTGTGCATGCGTGCTGGATGTGGAGTTCATCCAACTTCGGGCTTGCTTCACGCCAGATTCGGGTTTCCTCGGCTGAGTAGTCGATCAGGGGAGGGCCGAGCTTTTCGAGGCGATGCTTGCGGCAGAGTTGAAACAATGCTTTTCGGCGTTCCACATAAGCGTGATCGCCGATCCCCGGGTGGTTGGGTTCGAGTTGGAGTTCGGTAACATCCGGCGGCACGACCATTTCTAAGGGGTCGATGTGCTGGCCATACTCTGTGAGTGAAGTATCGTTCATCGCTTGGACCTCCTTGAACTGTGGGTAGTGCCTCAGCTTGCTTGGGTCAGCCTTTTCAGGCTGACGTTTTCTGCATTTATCTGCTGTTCTTCGGTATGTCAGCCTGAAAAGGCTGACCTACAACGAAAGCTGAGGCACTACCGAGATGTGCCATCGGGTGACGGCTCAGGTCCGGTACGCTATTCTATCATCAGGTGATGGGGACCGAGTATCCGAGTCGGCTTTCGCCGCAGGCTCGTCCCGAATCGCCTGGGTATGGGTCTTGCCATGAGAGCTGCGTTTTATGACTCGCCTGGTGCTCCCGAGGTCATTCGCGAGGGCGAACTGCCGATGCCCGAACCGCTGAACGGTGAGGTGCGGGTGCGGGTGAAAGCGGCTGCTGTGAACCCGATTGACACGTACATTCGGGCCGGAGCCGTCGCCATGACGTTGCCGAAACCGGCGATTCCCGGGTGCGATTTCGCGGGTGAAGTCCATGCTGTGGGCCCCTCTGTCACACGCTTCAAGGTTGGAGATCGTGTCTGGGGTTCCAACCAGGGCTTGCTGGGTCGACAGGGCACGTTCGCCGAATTCGCCTGCGTTGAGGAAAACTGGGCGTACTCAATTCCTGCGAGTGTGTCAGATGAGCAGGCCGCGGGCTGTGCGCTCGTCGGAATCACCGCCCATCTCGGTCTGTTCAGTTGTGCGAATCTGAAAGTCGGTGAAACGGTATTTGTGAACGGCGGCACCGGCGGTGTCGGTAGTATGGTCGTGCAAATGGCCAAGGCGGTCGGAGCGAAGGTGATTGCCACAGTGGGGTCGGAAGCGAAGGCCAAACTGGTCCGGGAACTTGGAGCGGATGTCGCGATCAACTACAAGACTGAAGATCTGGTTTCCCGTGTGAAGGAAGCCACGGGCGGAGCGGGGTTGAATGTGTGGTACGAAACCCAACCACCGCACGATCTAGACAAGACAATTGAGCTCATGGCCTCGCGCGGGAGAATTGTGGTGATGGCGGGTCGGACGGCGCGGCCGGCATTTCCGAACGGTCCGTTCTACATCAAAGGTCTGTCACTGCACGGCTTCGCCATGTTCAATGTGCCCGCGGATGAGCAGCGAATCTGTGCAGAACAGATAAACGACTGGATGGGTAACGGCAAGCTTCACGTCCTGATCGGGAAGCGATTCGCGCTGGCGGAAGCCGCTGCCGCTCACCGCCTGCAAGAAGAGAACACACTTCAGAAATCGGGCACGATCAGTGGAAAGCTTATTGTTTTGCCAACAACCTGAAGATTCTCGACGTAAAATAGGCATCGTGAGAGTTCGCCAGTCAGCTATCCGTGCCCGAAGTTTGGCACTCGGAGTAGGCATGATCGGGATCCGCATGCTCGCCTCAACTGGGCTGCTTGTGTTCGTATCGACTGGGTTCGCCCAGGATGTCGGTGGTGCCGGCGTGGCCCAAACGACGTCTGCTGCAGCAACATTTGCCGCACGAACGCCAGGTGCCAGGGATTTTCGAATTCTTCCTGCAGGGGCGGAATTAAAAAGCGGTGATCTGTTGGTCACACTTCCCGGTGCATCACTCGAGTCGAAAAATCGCGAGGTGACCCTGAAGTCTTTTGCCGATTACGATGGCATTTCACCGCTACCGATTTTGGAGACGGCATTCACATTGCACCCGGTCAAGGACGAGGATCTCTCTTTTACCCTTGATCGTGGACGGGTGGATCTGACCAGCAACAAGGCGGAAGGCGCTGCCACGGTGGTTGTGAAGTTCTGGGATCAGACGTGGACAATTTCGCTTGACGATCCTGGTTCGCGAGTTGCACTGGAGTTGTGCGGTCGCTGGCCAGCCGGTTCGCGTTTCAGACCACAGGATCCCGGCAAGCCCGGCACAGCTGCCAGGCCAGTGGCATCACTGGTGTTTCTGGTGCTGAAGGGTTCCGCAACCGTTCGACTGGGTGATGTGACACTGGGAATGAAAGCCCCTCCCGGCCCGGCGATTCTGGAGTGGGATAGTATCACAGGTGCACGCCCGGAGCCGAAGAAGTTAGAGAAATTACCGGTGTGGGCCGATCCGGACACGGTGTTGTCCGAACGTGGCAAGAAGGTCGCAGATGCTCTCGAACGATTCCGGGTTGCGCGAGCGGAGGATCCTTCCGCCGCAGTCGCGAAATTCCTGGCCTCGAAGGATCCCGTGGAGCAACACGTCGCGCTCGTCACGCTAGGAGCCTGCGACGAACTTGGCTTGCTCGGAAAGGTTCTCGCGGAAGCGAAAACGCTTGAAGAGTGGGATTTCGGCATCACGGTGATTCGCCACTGGCTTGGTCGCTCACCAGGGCAGGACCAGAAATTTTATGAGGGGCTCATCGCGATTCGCGGTTACGATAAAAATCAGGCTCGGCTCATTGTGCAGTTGCTGTTTGGTTTCTCGGCGGAGGATTTGCTTATCCCCGAAACATTCGATGTCATGATCGAATACCTGCGAAACGAGAGCCCGGCAATCCGAAATCTGGCAGCCTGGAATATGGTGCGATTCGTTCCCCAGGGGAAAACCATTCCGTACAAGCCGGATGGTTCAAAAGCGGATGCTGAAGCATGCTACCAGGCTTGGCGGAAGCTCATTCCGAGTGGGGCACTGCCGCCCCGCGAAGAGAAGAACGACTGACCTTTAACCCGTGAGGCATCCATGAAATGCATGGTGATGACCATCGCGACAGCAATACTGGTGCTGCTCACTCCCGCGGTGAGTGTTGCCCAGCTTCAGATGTCGGGTGGGTTTGGGGCATCGTTTCCAGGGCCGATCCGGTCGTTTCCCGTTGGCCCACTGGGTGTGCCCTTTCGTGCGCCTTCGTTCCACTACAACTCTTCGCTGAACATCCGGGTCGGCACACCATTCGGCCCCAGCATTGGCTACAGACAGCGCTATACCGGTGCACTGGGATGGTACCTCTCGACGCATGATACCGCCCTGGCTCCGCGATACTACACCTACCCGGCGCGGCCACCGAGTTACAACACCCCCTCCTCCTTCCTTCGCAGTGGTGGCAACAGCGGCTACATGAGCGGTGGTGCTGGGAATTCGCAGCTTTTTAACGCTCAGACCGCACTTGGACGGGCGCAACAACAATCGAGCACGAACAACCAATATTCAACCGGCGCACGCGCCGCGATTGCGGAGCAGTGGGATTTCGAGAAGGGCAATCGCCCAGCGAACGCACCCGCAGCACCGGGTCCTGGCAGCGGTCTTCCGCAGGACCTGATCGCAGCCCTGGAGGCCCAGGATGACGACAAACTGATGTCCGGCGAGTATCTGAATCGCATTGGCATGGCCATCGGCGATGCAGAAAAGCGTGGTGGTCGAGGGCCTACTCCGCAGTTCGGGCCGCAGCTCTTGGAAGAGATTCGTTTCGCCGGTTCACCAGCCGCGGACGCGTTCATGGTCATCCGCCGGGCAGGAAACCTCGAATTCCCTTCAGCCTTTGCATCAATCCCGGCGCTGACCGCGCTTCAGCCGGCGCTTGAGCAAGATATTGTGGCCGTGGCCAGTCCGGTTCGGATCGGCAAACCCGCCGACCCACTCAAGGTGGCGAAGTTCGAAGCGGATGTGAAAAAAGCCCAGCAAGCACTGACACCCGAACTCGCCAATCTCCCGTTTGAAGAAGCTGTGGCGGCACGGCGCTTCCTCAATCAACTTGATAGTGCGGCAAAGGTTCTTCGCGATCAGCGGCAGGTCGCGGGGTTATTTAATCCACAGTGGGAGACTGCGGGGGTCAGTGTTGAGGACCTTGTCAAGTTCATGGACAAGCACAAGATTCGCTTCGGTGCAGGTGAGGCGAATGCAGTTGAGGCCTACCTCGCTGTGCACCAGGGGTTCTCCAATTATCTGTTTGTGCTCGAGCAGAGTATCCCTCAAAAGAAGTGAACCTGGTCTATAACAGCCGAACGGCAGGACCCGCGGGGAAGCCCAGCGGGTTCTTTGCGTTCTCGGGCCGGGGTTTGTCGATCGGAGGCTGGAGGAATAAATCAATAACCCACGGGCTCACTCGCGAACACTGCCCGGGGGCACGGCTCTGCAGTCCCACGAAAGGGTGATGATGAAGCGGGCAATGATCACAGGTGTCACCGGGCAAGATGGCAGCTATCTCGCCGAGTTGCTCCTCGAACAGGGCTACGAGGTGCACGGCATCGTGCGTCGCTCGAGCACCGAGACGTTCGACCGCATCAATCACCTTTCTGGCAAAATTCATCTGCACCAGGCGGACTTGCTCGATCAACTCTCCATCATCGACGTGATGAAGGAGACGAAGCCCGATGAGGTTTACAATCTCGCCGCGCAGAGCTTCGTGCCGACCAGCTGGAAACAGCCCGTGCTCACGAGCGAGTTCACGGCCATCGGCGTGACGCGTGTGCTTGAAGCCATTCGCCTGTTGGGCCGCGACAGCATTCGTTTCTATCAGGCCTCTTCGAGCGAGATGTTTGGCGAAGTGGTCGAGGTGCCGCAGAAGGAGAGCACCCCTTTCTACCCGCGAAGCCCGTACGGTGTCGCCAAGGTCTATGGCCACTGGATCACGGTGAATTATCGTGAAAGCTACAACATGTACTGTTGCAGCGGCATCCTTTTTAATCACGAAAGCGAACGGCGCGGTCGCGAATTCGTGACGCGAAAAGTCACCGATGGTGTGGCCCGCATCAAGCTCGGCCAGGCGAAGGAACTGCGTCTCGGCAACATCGATTCCAAGCGGGACTGGGGCTTCGCCGGGGACTACGTGCGTGCCATGTGGCTGATGCTGCAGCAAGAGACACCGGACGACTACGTGATTGCCACGGGTGAGACGCACACGGTTCGCCGACTTGTCGAACTGGCATTCCAGGCGGTCGACCTCGACTGGCAGAAGTACGTGGTCACGGACCAGTCGCTGGTTCGCCCCGCGGAAGTGGACCTGCTTATTGGCGATCCGACAAAGGCCAAGACCAAGCTCGGCTGGAAGCCCGAGGTCAGTTTCGAGCAACTTGTGGAACGCATGGTGAAGGCCGATCTCGCTCGCCTCCAGGGGCAACCGATGCCAGACTTCAAGGCTCGCGGGATCTGATCAAATGCGGAATGCGGAACGCGGGACCGAGAGTTTGAACTCTGCGGGCCGCTTCTTGAACCTCGCATTTCGAGTTTGAATGATGCGTATTTTGATTACCGGTATCAATGGGTTCGTCGGCGGGCACCTCGTTGAGGCACTCGTCAAGGCCGGTGTTCGACCGCTGTTTGGGCTAAGCCGAAGCGCAACCTGGCCGGCGGCACTCTCCCATCTCGAAGATGCCGCCGAGTTGCACGCTGCGGAACTCAGCGATAGTTCACGTGTCGAGGAGATCGTGCGGCTCACGCGTCCCGACTGGGTCTTTCATCTCGCAGGCTATGCCAACACCAGTGCTTCGTTTCGTGAACCGGAACATTGCTGGAGAGACAATCTCGACGCGACGCGAACGTTTTACGACGCCATTGCCCGCACCTCACTCCGGCCGCGAATCCTCTACATTTCAACGGGCCTCGTCTACGGTGATCCCGATTCGCCTGAGAGTGCCTGTGATGAGCGCACCACACTGAAGCCCGCGAGCCCCTACGCCGCGAGTAAGGCTGCAGGCGAGATGCTCAGCTACCAGTTCACACGAAGCCCGGGGCTCGACATCGTTCGCGTTCGCCTGTTCAACCAGATCGGGCCACGCCAGTCGGCAAACTATGCCGTTGCGAACTTCGCACGACAGATTGCTGCGATCGAGGCGGGCCAGCAAGCACCCGTGATCGAGACGGGCGATCTTTCGGCCCACCGCGACATCACCGATGTGCGCGACATGGTGGCCGCCTTTCCGATGCTACTGGAGAAGGGTGTCACGGGCGAAGCGTATAACGCGGGTCACGGTGAAACACACCAGATCCAGGAATTGCTCGACCGTCTGCTGAAGCTCTCGCGTGTGAAAGTCGAGGTCCGGCAAAAGCTCGATCCGACGCGTAAAGCGGACACTGCCATTACCCGTGCCGACATCTCAAAGCTTCACGGAGCCACTGGCTGGTCGCCAATCATCTCGCTCGACCAGACGCTCGCTGACATTCTCAATGACTGGCGCACAGCGCAGGGCGAGCGGCCGACGTGAGTCGTCTGTTCTTCAAGGATCAGTTGGAAAGGACACTCCATGAAAGTCGCAGTTGTTGGCACCGGCTACGTTGGCCTCGTGACGGGTACATGTCTTGCCGAGAGCGGCAACGATGTCATCTGTGTCGATAACAACGCGGGCAAAGTCGAGACATTGAACGCTGGCCGCTTGCCGATCTATGAGCCGGGTTTGCTCGAGATGGTGCAGCGAAACCGAGAGGACCACAGGCTCAGCTTCACGACGGACTTGGTGGGATCAGTCCGCGCCGCGCGACTCATCTTCATAGCCGTGGGCACACCCCAGTCCGCAGAGGGTGATGCAGATCTCACGGCTGTGTTCGCAGTGGCCGATGCGATTGGCGAGGCGTTGAAAGATGTACCGCCTGGCCCGCCGGGTTCGCGGGTGGTCATCACCAAGAGCACCGTCCCGGTCGGCACCAATGCGAAGGTCGCTGAGCGTCTTGCCGCGAAGGGGTGCACGCATGTCGATGTGGCCAGCAATCCGGAGTTCCTCAAGGAAGGCGCCGCGATCGACGACTTCATGAAGCCGGATCGCGTCGTCGTTGGCATCCGCAAACCCGAGGTCGGCGAGGTGCTTCGCGAACTCTATGCACCCTTCCTCCGCACCGAGCGACCCTTCCTGACGATGACACCCGAATCCGCGGAGATGACCAAGTACGTCGCGAATGCCATGCTCGCCACGAAGATCAGCTTCATCAACGAGATGGCAAACCTCTGCGATCGCGTTTCCGCTGACATTAACGACGTACGCAAGGGCATTGGTCACGATCAGCGCATCGGCTTCAAGTTCCTCTTCCCGGGGCCCGGCTATGGCGGTTCGTGCTTCCCGAAGGATATCGAAGCGATCATCGCCGTCGGCCGCAAGGCAGGCTTGCCGCTCAAGCTCATGCGGGCCGTTGATGAGGTGAATGACGACCAGAAGTCCGTGCTGTTCCAGAAGATCTCCAAACACTACGCCGGCGACCTGTCGGGCAAGACGTTTGCCATCTGGGGCCTGGCTTTCAAGCCGCGAACGGATGATATTCGCGAAGCGCCCGCGCTCACGCTCATCGACGCACTGCTCGCAGCCGGAGCGAATGTTCGCGTGCACGACCCGGAGGCGATGGAGAATGTGAAGGCGATTTACGGTGCGAAACTCCACTACGCCGACCGACCGTATGGTGCAATCGAAGGAGCGGACGGGCTTGTGCTTGTCACAGAATGGCCCGAGTTCCAGAACGCGGACTTCGAACTGATTAGCCGACTGTTGAAGCAACACGTTATTTTCGATGGTCGAAATGTCTACGACGAACGCACAATGGCTCAGCGCGGCTTCACCTACTACGGGATCGGCCGCGGCAAACGGTGAAACAAAGCTGGCCAGTGCCGATCGATTTCGGTGCTGGCCAGACTTCGCCGGATCAGGAGCAGGAACTACCGTGTTCGAGCACGAGGTGGACCCTTGCGATCACCACTGCGAGCGCCACTCGCGTTTGGTCGTGGCGACCGAGGGCCGTGAGGAGCACCTGCAGATGCTGGCCTCGGCGGGCTCTTCGGCCGTGCGTTCGCATGGCCGTTGTTGGCAGGAAGGACAATCTTCGGTGCGTGCAGCGTGTAGTCGAAGTCCGGCAAGGTCACTCGCGGCAACCGCACTCCCACCTGACGTTCGATTCGTGCGAGTGAGTGCTCTTCATCCGGTGAAACGAGAATAAATGCATCTCCCTCCGCTCCAGCACGACCCGTGCGGCCGATGCGATGTACATAGTCTTCCGGCACATCTGGCACATCCGTACTGATGACGTGTGTGATGTGATTCACATCCAATCCGCGCGCGGCGATGTTCGTTGCCACCATCACCTGGTACTGACCACGGCGAAACCCTTCCATGGCCCGGGCACGCTGCGAGGGTGTGCGATTGCTGTGAAGTTCCGCCACGCTGAAGCCATCCGCTTCCACGAGCTTGGCCAGTTTTCTTGCACCGTGCTTGGTGCGAGAGAAAATCAGCACCGATGGCATCTCGGTGTGGCGGAGCAGGTGCCGCAAGAGAGACACCTTCAAATGCGTTGGCACCGGGTAGGCAGCCTGTGTGATGCCCACGGCGGTCGTCGAACGCTTGCCGATCTGGATCGTTGCAGGCTTCGTCAGCAGTTCACCTGCAAGGCGAGCGATCACGGGCGGCATCGTCGCCGAGAACATGAGCGTCTGATTGCGGGCCGGCAACTTCGCGATGATCCGCTTCACATCCGGCAGGAAGCCCATGTCCAGCATCGTATCCGCTTCATCGAGCACGATGGTCGTGGCTTTATCGAGCCGGGCGGCTCCCTTCATCATCAGGTCGAGCAGTCGGCCAGGAGTGGCGACCACCAGATCGGGGCCACTTCGCAGGGCCCGAATCTGTGGCTCCATGGGGCGACCACCGACCACGAGTGTGGAACGTGTGTTCGTGAAACGGCCCAGGCTGCGACACGAGTTATCGATTTGCTCGGCCAGTTCCCGGGTCGGTGAAATAATCACGGCTCGTGAGACGCCACGCGGCTCATTCACAATGCGGTGCAAGATCGGCAACAGGAAGGCAGCCGTTTTGCCCGTGCCCGTCTGGGCGGTGGCCAGCACATCGCGGCCTTCGAGTGCAGGCGGAATTGCGCCAGCCTGAACGGGAGTGGGTTCGGAAAAATCGAGTTCTTTGATGGCACGAACGAGTAGCGGGTGCAAATTGAGGGACTTGAAAGGCATGAAATCTCCGGGATGGCTAACGAAAGAGCCATTATACCGGACTTTGGAAATCGTGGCTCAGAAAGTCAGGTGACTTTTCGAAACTGAGTTGGAAGAACGGTGCGGCGCTCGAACGTGCAGCGCGGATCGAATCGTCATCGCCTCGCCCGGACAGGTGCCGACCTCCACCTCATGCCGGTCGCTCGGCGATGGTCATGATGCAATCGCTCATCCCCAATGCGTAGCAACACCAGGCAACGAACTTGGCAGCGGGCTTCCAGGTGAGGAGTCTCGCCTTCCAGCCTCCGCGGCTTTGCTTCACGGCGAGTTTTGCGCTCGAGCGAAGCCAGTCGCTGTGCCGGAGCATCCGAACATTTTCGACACGGAACCCGGAGGCTTCCAGAATGGACCGCAAGGACTTCGGCGTGAAATGCGTGAGATGCCGGGGCAGATCGAGCCCAAACCACGACGGACCGAACCAGTAGTATGGCAGGCTCTCGATGTTCGGCGTGGCGACGACGAGTTTGCCGCCGGGTGCCAGCAACTGGAATGCTTCGCGCAGAATCTCGAGCGGCTCATGGACGTGTTCAAGCGAGTGCCACATGGTGATGACATCGAACGAACACGGTGCCAAATCCGCATGGGGAAGAGTGCCCACGAGTGCCTGCAAACCCAGTTCTTCCTGCACGCGACGCACTGCACCGACAGCGGCATCCAGACCGATGACCTGCCAACCCTGATCGGCCATGCGCTTGAGGAAGCCACCGCCGCCACAGCCGAAATCGAGCAGGCGGCCCGAACCTTGCCACGGCAGTGTGCCACGTCGTTCATTGCACGGGCGGCCGAAAAGTCGGCTCCACAGTGGGCGTGCCGTTTTGGCCTGCCCCATCTTTCGCGGACGGCGGTGCGGGCGATAATCCGAGGGATAGAATTGATCGATCGTTTCCGCGCTCGGTCGCGGGTTCGTGTAGGTCGTGCCGCAGTGTTCGCATCGCACAACGGCAAACCAGAGCCCTTCACCCGACGCTGGCACTGCATCGGGCGCTTCGAGCAAGAGTGCAGCTTCATCTCGACCACACAGCGGGCACGGTGCATCGTCCCACGTCAGGCCGTGCGGATGCGTGCGATCCGTGTCGAATACCGTCTCCGTGCCGACTAACCGGTCGGTGGTCATCGCGGTCAATCCCGTGGACCGAGGAAGCGATCAGTTTCGCCAGGAGGGTAAACGGAATAGTCGAACCGCGTCAACCGCAGGTGCACTCTGAGAAGGGAGCCTCCTATGATGACGTTGTCACCGCACCTGGAGAATCGCTCTATGACACTCTTCCACACGGCTCGAGCCAGCGTGCTCGCCGCCGCGCTCGTTTCACTGCCGCTGCTTGGGCCCACCTCCGCTTTCTCCCAGAAAGGGAAAAAGCAGGAGCCGCCAAAGGGTGCACAGGATCTGCTCAAGCCGCAACCACGTCCCAAGCGGCCGCCGCTGCCGCCGAGCAAACTGCCGCTCGAACTGATGAACGGCGAGCGCATTGCGATCGTCGGCAACGGCACGGGTGAGCGCTTTAACCTGTTCGGCCACTTCGAAGCACTGCTCTATTCCCGCTTCCCGGACAAGAATCTCGTGGTCCGGAACTTCGCCCGCCCCGCGGATGAGGTCGGCAATCGCCAGCGTGCCAACGACTACACCAAACTCGACGACCCGCTCTATGCCTTCGCGCCGGACACCTTCCTGTGCTTCTTTGGCTTCAACGAATCGTTTGCTGGCCAGGAAGGCTTG
The DNA here is from genome assembly GCA_041750275.1 of Gemmataceae bacterium. GTDB lineage: Bacteria > Planctomycetota > Planctomycetia > Gemmatales > Gemmataceae > JBGSZR01. The sequence continues at coordinate 2,061 of JBGSZR010000313.1, read as the reverse complement.
AATCGATTCAAGGCGGATTACGAGAAATTCCTGGACGACTACACCAAAAAATACCCGCGTGATGACGCAGGCAGCCCGCCTCGCTTCGTGCTCGTTTCGCCCATCGCTTTCGAGGCCACCGGCGATCCACTGCTGCCCGATGGCAAGGAGCAGAACGAGAACCTGAAGCTTTATGCCGATGCCGTGAAGGAGATCGCCGCGAAGCGTGGGCTTGCTTTTATCGATCTGTTTGGGCCAACCGAGCTGGCGTTCGCCAAGGAAGCCGGCATGCAACTGACGATCAACGGTTGCCACCAGAACGAAGCCGGCGACAAGCTGATTGGCTTGCTTCTGGACTCCGCACTCTTCCCGGGGCCGAACCCCGGTGTCGGTGACTCGGCCCGGTTCGAGAAACTCCGTGCCGCCATCAACGACAAGTCGTGGCATCACCTGCAAGACTATCGCATGCTCAACGGCTGGTATGTTTATGGTGGCCGTCGCACGTTCGACACGGAAACCTTCCCGCGTGAATACCTCAAGATTCGCAACATGGTCGCCGTGCGCGATCAGTACATCTGGGACATTGTCGCGGGCAAGGAAGTGGCCGCGAAGCCCGACGACAGCAAGACCGGCGAACTCATCACGCCGCCCACACGCTTCGGCGAACCGCGGCAGAAGTACAGCGAATCGCCGGACGGCCCGCGCATCCTGACGCCGGATGAATTCATCAAGACATGCACAGTGCCGGATGGATTCGAGATCAAGCTCTTTGCCGATGAGAAGCGATTCCCGGAAATCGCCAAGCCCGTGCAGATGAACTTCGATAACAAGGGCCGGCTCTGGATCAGCACGATGCCGAGTTACCCGCAGTGGAAGCCGGGCGATCCCAAGCCTGCGGACAAGCTCGTGATCCTGGAAGACACGGACGGTGATGGAAGCGCAGATAAGAGCACTGTCTTCTACGACAAACTCGAGTGCCCCACCGGCTTCGAGTTCTTTAACGGTGGTGTACTCGTCACCGACCAGCCGCGGCTTATCTTCTTGAAGGACACAGATGGCGACGACAAGGCTGATCAGGTGGTTCAACTCATCGATGGCTGGGCCACAGAAGACACTCACCACACCGTGGGTGCGTTTGAATTCAGCCCGGGCGGCACGTTGCACATGCTCGAAGGCGTCTCGATGAGCACCGCCGTGGAAACACCGTGGGGTGCGTTTCGCAACTTTGGCTCCTCGGGCTGCTACGAACTCGATCCGCGGACGCTCAAGGTGCGGCACTTCAACACGCCGGGCTACGGCAACCCGTGGTGCTATGTCTTCAACGAATGGGGACAGGGTTTCTGCGGCGATGGCACCGGTGCCAACCAGCACTGGGACACGCCACTTTCGGGTGAGCAGTTCCAGGGCCGCAAGGGCCTCAATCCTGTCTTCCCGACCGAAGGCATGCGGCCAGTGGTTGGCAGCGAGTTCTTGCTCTCGCGGCATTTCCCAGACAACGTGCAGGGGCAGTTCACCTACGCCTGCGTGATCAACACGAACGGCATGCCCCGCTGGACCTTCGCCGACGATGGCGGTGGCTACAAGGGTACGCGCGTTCGCCACGATCCGAAGGACCCCAAGACAGCTTTCGACCTGATCAAGTCAACCGAGAAGCACTTCCGCCCTGTCGATCCGCTTATCGGGCCGGATGGTGCGTTGTGGTTCGGCGACTGGGCCAATCCGCTCATCGGCCACATGCAGTATTCGCAGCGCGACCCGAACCGCGACCATCAAACTGGCCGCATCTATCGCCTGGTTTACAAGAATAAGCCGCTGCTGAAGCCGGTGACGCAGTTCGGCAAGTCCACAGCGGAAGTGCTCGATCAGTTCCGCGAATACGAATGGCGCACCCGATATCGCGCTCGCGCCGAACTCCGCGGTCGGGCGGCAACCGAGGTGCTCCCCGCGGTTCAAGCCTGGGTGGCGAAACTCGACCCGGCCGATACTGCCTTCGATCGGCTGCGCTGCGAAGCACTCTGGGTGCAGCAGGGCTTCCACGCGGTGGATGCCGAGTTGCTGAAGCAGGTTCTCGCCGCGAAATCG
>JBGSZR010000312.1:0-37788 GCA_041750275.1 Gemmataceae bacterium | reverse complement strand
AAGAACCGGCCGTCGCAAGGCCCGGTGTCAACCTCGGCGAAGGCGGTGCCGGCGCAGGCACTGCCGGCCGCGTGAAAACCTCGAAGGCCACCATGCACCCCGCCGGCGATGGGCGGGGCCAAATCCTTCCACACTTCATTCCACACATCACCGAACGCATTCCCGATTTCCCGGTGAATTCGAGTAATTCCACACAACGAAAATGGGCTTTTGCGGCAGGGCGAATATGCTATAAAGTGCTTGAAATTCTAGGCGTTCGTGGACTCTCAAGGGGTGCGGTTAGGCCGTTTCATAAGCGACGTGTCGCCGGTTCAAATCCGGCCCTCGCTATTGAGAAACCACCAGGATTCCTGGTGGTTTCTTTCATTTCCAGGCTATCGGAATGTTCAGGCTACAGTCGGAATTCCGCCACTTGAACCCGTGCCAGAGCATTCGGCGCGACTGTGAAAGTCCCCGGAGAAGAGTGGCCGCTCGCAACGGCGCTCATGTGAATCAGATTCAAGAAGATGAACTCGGCACGCCCGATTGCCTGTGCCCGGTTGCTACGTGATCCGCGGCGTCAATCGCCTGGTTTTCTAGCGTCGAGTCCGTGCTCAGACTGTCGTTACTCACGACATCGGCTCTCCGGGTCGCGGTCGGCACCTCGCGTCGAATTCAGCTCACGTTCCGAAGTTCGAACTGGAATGCGGTGGTCAAGGGATTCCAGAAACCGCGAACCAAGCCATTCTTGGCTGCGCCTTCGAAGCGCGAACGATCCTTAACTTAGGTTATGCTGCGGCATCTTCGACCGTGGGATCGAAGCGGGCTGCACCGCAAATGCCGCGCTTCGAAGTGCGGATGAACTCGATGAGTTCGCACACAGCAGGGAGATGCGCGAGTTCGCTTTGAATTCGCATCACGGCTGCTGAGACCGTCAGGCGTTCGCGGTAGATGATGCGGAAGGCCTTGCGAACCCCCTGGATCTCCACGGTGGACATGCCCGCTCGCCGCATGCCGATGAGATTCACGCCGCCGACCCAGTTCACTTCCTGCATCACCCAGAAAGGCGGGATGTCCTTGCTACTCGCCGAGGCACCGCTGAGCAGCGCCAGGCGACCGACGCGGCAGAACTGATGGACGGCAGAGTTGCCCGAGAGCAGCACACGGTCGGCTACCTCAACGTGGCCGCCAATCACGGCACAGTTGGCAAAAATATTGTTGTTGCCGACCCGGCAATCGTGTGCGACATGGCTACCCGCCATGAACAGGTTGCCATCGCCGATACGCGTGCTACCCGTTCCCGGCTTCGATTCGATCGGCATGCCCCGATGCACGGTCACGTGCTCGCGGAACGTGTTGCCGTTGCCGATGACAGTCTCCGTGGCTTCACCCTTGTAGCCAAGGTGTTGCGGTGCGGAGCCCAGAATGGTGCCCGTGCCGATGTCGTTATTTGCACCGAGTGTGAGTGGCCCAACCAGGTGAACGTGCGGCCGAAGCACACAACCTTCCCCGATCGTAACGGTTCCTTCAATAACCGCAAAAGGCGCGATGCGCACATCGTCGGCCAGTCTCGCGGCAGGATCAATCACGGCGGTGGGATGAATGCGTGGCGACATGGAATTCCTTTCCCACCGGTCCGAATCTCACGGAAGTACCGCATCATTACGCGATTTGCATCGAGCCTGTCCAGCCCAAGTTCGCCAGGTATGCACCAGAATTGCCAGTCGAAATTGGCGTGTCCGGGGCTCTTTCTCCCGTTGAACACTGCGTGCGTCGAAGAAGCTTCACATCGATCACATAGTCTTCGGCTATACTGTTTCCACTTTCACGCAATCCGTCTGGGAGAAGCATGATGTCTCGACGATGGGCGAAGCGAACGGCTGCGGTTGTGTGCGTGCTGGTCTTTGTTGGCATCGTGCTGTTTCGCAACTCGTCGGCCGAGGCGGACCCGCGGCCTGATCTGAAGCCGACGGCGCACTGGATCTTTAATGCCGACGGGGTGAAAGGCAGCAGCGTGGCCGACCGCGCTGGCCAGCTACCGGGAACGCTCATCGGTTCGCCCAAAGTTGTCGCTTCGGCCCCCACCTCGCGGTTAGAGTTTGCAGGCCCCGAGGATGGCATCGTGGTGAAGGAAAAAGTTGCCGCGGATGCCGCGTTCCTTCCAGAGGAAGCATTGTCGCTTGTTGCCTGGGTCCGCATTGATGAGGGCACCGAATGGGGCGGCATCATCGGCTGCCTTCAAGATAACGGCAACGCCGAGGCCGGCTTCCTGCTGGGCTACAACAAAACCGGCTTCACCTTCGCCCTGGCCAGCAAAGGCGTGGACGACGGCGATGGCAAGATGACATACCTCGCCGGCAAAACCGAATATCGCAAGGGTGGCTGGTATCACGTCGCAGGTGTTTACGATGGCAAGCAGATGCGGCTCTTCGTTAACGGCCAGCTCGATGGCAAGAGCGAGGAACAGAACGGCCCCGTTCTCTACGCGAAGTCGGCACCGCTAATGATTGGCCGATATCGCGATGCGAATGAGGATTACCCCATGCAGGGTGCCCTGAAAGAGGTGATGCTCTGCCCGCATGCCGTGCCAGTGGAGACCATCGCGGCCCACTTCAAAGCCGATCAAACGCTCGCCGAGGCCGCCCCCGATGCCCCGGCCGCTCCGAAGTTTCTCATCGAGCCCTACCTGCAGTTCGCAACGCGAACCAACATGACCGTGATGTGGGAAGCGGACCTCCCCTGCACCGCTGTTGTCGAATACGGCACCACCTTCCCGCCAGAACAGCTCGCTAAAGTGGAGAAGCTCGATGCGATGGGTGAAGTCGTGCTCACGGATCTGGAGCCGAAGACGAAATACTTTTACCGTGTCGTCTGCACCGATGCCGAGGGCCGGAAGCTCGAGAGCAAGCCGATGACATTCATGACGGCCTGCGATGCCACCGATGCGTTCAGTTTCACGCTCATCGGCGACACGCAAAAGAACCCCGCCGTGACGGGGAAGCTCGCCAAGCTCATGTGGGAACGCCGGCCGAATTTCGTGGTGCACTGCGGAGATGTCGTGGATGACGGTGCCGCCAAGCAGCAATGGACCGGCGAACTCTTCAAGCCCTGCAGTGAACTCTTTGGGCGAGTACCCGTTTATCCGTGCATTGGCAACCACGAACGCAACCATCCACACTACTACAAATACTTCTCCATGCCGAAGCCCGAGTACTATTATTCCTACCAATACGGCAATGCGGAGTTCTTCGTACTGGATACCAACGGATTGCGTGATCTCTCAGCAGCGGGCGAGCAGTTCAAGTGGCTGGACAAATCGCTGGCTGCATCCGAGGCAAAGTGGAAATTCGTCTATCACCATCACCCGGCTTATACCTCCGATTCCGATGACTATGGCAACACCTTCAAAGGCTCGAGCACCAATGGTGATAAACGTGTGAAACAATTGCTGCCGCTCTATGAGAAGTACAATGTCGATGTGGTATTTAATGGCCACATTCATCACTACGAACGATCCTGGCCCATTCGTGATGGCAAGGTTGATCAGAAGACGGGTGTCACGCACATCACGACGGGCGGCGGCGGCGGCCGACTTGAGGACATTGGGCCCACACCCACGTTCTTCAAATCCGAATCACGTTCCGATTACCACTACTGCTATGTGACCATCCAGGATGGCACCCTTAATTTCAAGGCATTTGACCAGGAAGGCCGGCTGTTCGACCACTTCACCATGCGGAAGTGAGCCACCGGGTAGTGTCTCAGCCTGCGTAGGTCAGCCTTTCGAGGCTGACGATTTCCTGCTCTTCTGCAGAATGTCAGCCTCGAAAGGCTGACCTACTATGCAAACTGAGACAAGAGCAGCCACCGGAATCGCTGGATTATGAGAGGTCACTCGCGTGCGTCAATTCACGATCGTTGTGAAACCCTTTCGGGCTGAGGCCGTGCTGCGTGTGGTCGCCGAGATGGGTGTCTCCACTTGCTCCATCCGCGAGGCCAAGGGCTATGGCCGGCAAAAAGGCTACCTCGACCGCTATCGCGGATCGGAATATAGCAGCGCTTATTTGCCGAAGGTGGAAATCACGGTGTGGGTGAGTGAAGAACAGGCCGGTGAGTTGGCGGAGAAAGTGACCCGGGCGGCACGCACCGGGCGAATAGGTGATGGCAAAATATTCGTGGTCCCGACCGCCTGGTCGGGACCACTTGAATTCTAACACGTCGAAAAGCTCGCTCAGTTATCCGGGTTCGGATTCACCACGGGTGCAGCCGCGGCAACCGGATCGAGATACTTGCGGGCAGCCTGGCGAATGTGGTCGTCCGTCACATCCATCCGAATCTTGTAGCCCATGCGGGGGAAGAAGTCCTTCAAACCCACGAGTGGTGCACCGGTGACACGTGCATCGTTGAGGCCCTTGGTGAAGCGACCGTTGAGATCGCTCATCTTGGCGAGGTTCGGATCGTTGGGTGCCGGATCGGGGAAGTAGCCTTTCACGATGTAGCGGGTCTGATCGCCAATCTTGCCGACCCAGCCGCCGAAGCTGCCATCCTCGTTCTTCTTGTTGGGATCGTAGTACGCATCCACGAGCACACCCATCTTGCGGAGGTCGCGAACCACGGCCTCGAGGTCGTCCGAGCCATCGCCGTTCACGTCGAAAATGCCAATGAGGGCAATTCGCTCGGGTTGTCCCTTGCGCCAGGCAGCACTGTAGAGCAAGTCGCCCGGCATGGCCTTGTCACGGATATCGTCGAACTCTTCGGTGATCTTGGCCTTGGAGGAATTTGGGCCGAGCACTTCGATGATTTCGATCTTGGCCTTCGGAATGAAGACGACCTCATCGCGGAAGTTGCCACGGCCATCGGGCACGCGAATCTTCTTCATGCGGGACTGTTCGCCAAGAGCCGGGTAGTCGGAGCCGAGGACGCTAAAGGTGAGCCCTTCACGAACACGGTCGCTGGAACCCACATCAATTTCGACGACGTTATCACCGAGCCGACGCGTGACTTTTCCTTGTGGTTCGTCGAACTTCAGCGGGTCAGCCGGTTTCTGCCGAGCGAGCAGGCTCTGCATCTGGAGATTGAGCTGATCCACATCGCCCTGGAGTCGCTTCTTGTCGGTGCGGGTCTTGTCGAGATCGTCCTTGATCGCGCTCAGTTCGCCGCGGAGCTTGGTGATTTCGGTGTCGAAGTCGCGTTTCCGCTTGTCGAAAGCCGCCTGGGCAGCGGCAAGGTTCATGTTGTACTCGTCGGGCAGCGTCTTCGCGGCGGCCGAGAACGTGTCGCCTTCCTTCTTGGCGGCGGCGGCCGCCTGCGTGGAGGATGCAACGCCCTTTTCATAGCCCACCTTGTCGTCGGCTGCCTGCTTGAGAGCCAGATCACGCATGAGCTTCGAGCGCACAATCACATCGAGCAGGTTGCCGGTCGGTCGAACCAGCTGGCTGGTCTTCGGATCGATCTTGGCATCCCAGAATGCCAGGTCGTCCTTATAGTCGTACGCCGCGAGGTTGAGCTTGATGACAGCCTTGGGATCCGTCGCCCGGGCTTTCACGCCATCGTCCACCGTCTTGGTGACATACGCTTCAAACGCAGCCGCGTTATCCTTGCTCGCCTTGGCGGTCTTGGCTTTTGTGGTTGCCACAAGCCATTCCAGATGCTGAAAAGCCGGGTCGCCTTCCTTCACATCCGTTTCGACCGTGGCCCGATCATCGTCCTTCTCCACGCCGAAGAAGATGCGCTGCACGCGACCTTCAAGCTCGCGTTCACGGAGTTCGGTTCGAAGTTGTTTGGTCGTCTTCTCCGCCTCGGCCTTGGCAGCTGTGGCGGTGTCAATCTCGGCGAACTGCGTGTAGCAGAAGACACCGAGCCCGATGGTGCTCAGGATGAAGAAGATCAGCGCAATGATCAACGGCAGGCTGGTTTCTTTGGACTTGCTCTTGGCCATGGTGTCCTCGGCGGCCGGGTGTCGCGACGTGAAGCGCTCTCAGCTTTAAACACTGAAGCCTTCTATTGAGCATAAAGGCCGGTCGAGTGCAGTTCAACTCGAATAGGCCGGCGAGTGGCGGCAAGTGCGCATCCGGAAACACCTTTGCGGATGCTGCGGCACACCGACTCTCCTGCACGCGGGCCATTTGTGCGAATCGTAACGACTTGAACTTTTCTGCCGATTTCCTCTGGCAGTGCCCGGAGCACGACGGTATGTCCCCTGGCACTCGGGGAATGATCCTTGTTCGTGCGAATGGAGGTGCACCATGCGCCGAAAACTGGCGATGGCCGTATCGGTGGGTGGCATGCTGGTCGGTTCACCGGTGATGGGGCAGTTTGCGGTCGATGCGCGAACCCCGGCCCAGCCTCCCACAACCCCGGCACCGTTTGGCGGGGCTCAACCTCCGGCTGCCCCCGGCTACTCGCCTGCACCGGTTGGCGGCTTCAGCCCCGCTCCGAGTGCCGGCCCCGGCTTCACACCGGCCCCGGCTCAGGGGCCCGGGCCGATGCCAGTGATCGAGATTCCGCGAGCGGTTCCTGCGAACCACCCGTGGGCCCTCACCGCCGAGACCGGGCCATACTTCATCTGTGTGAAAAGCTATTCACGACCGGCCAAGCCCGACCCGAATGACCCGGGCATGACCGCGCTGCAGATGTCCGAACTGCTCGCCAATGAAGTTCGCAACACCTACAAGGTCGGTGCCTTCCTGTTCGAGTACATCTCGGAGGAGAAGCGAGCCGAGGCGGAATCGCGTGCCAAGGCACTCCAGCAAGCTCAGGCTTTCTCGGCCGCTTTGGCCACACGCCGCGAAGCCAGCAAGCTCAACGGCATGGAGTTCCTGGGTGGTGATCAGAAGATCTACTACAAGACCTTCCGTTATCGCGATCAGATTGCCGTGCTCATTGGCCCGTGGCAGACGGAAAAGGACGCCGCGACGGCACTCGCCATTGTGAAGACGTGGCCCGCACCAAAGGATAACCGCCTCATGGATGGCGGTGCGATCGTGCAACCCGGGCCGAATGGCCAGGCGATCATCGAACGCAGCTACATCAATCCGTACCAGCAGGCAATGGTGGTGGCGAATCCGGCCATCGAACGAGCCCCGGCACCCGCCCCCTCCACCGCACTTGATCCGTTCGTGGTGAAGCTCAACGAAGGCCGACCTTACAGCTTACTCACGGCCACGCGTGGCTGGACCCTGGCGGTGAAGTCGTTCTCCGCACCCGTGCAAATCTCCTCGAAGGACGATGATTTCTCGATGAATCGGCTAAAGGGAACGAGCAAGAGTTCGGATGTGCTGGCAGCCGGAGCCGAGCAAGCGGAGAAGCTGGCCGAGGCACTGCGGGCCATGAAAGACGATCGCGGCCGATCGCTGGGACTGGAGGCGTACGTCTTACACACGCGCACGTCGAGCGTGGTGACCGTGGGCCAGTTCGATGGCCCGAACGACCCGGCATTGCTCGAGAAGCGCCGCCTACTCCTGGGCATGAAACTCGGCGTCTCGAAGGATGCCAACGGCCAGGTGCCAGTCGACAAGCCCGAACTCTTCCCGCACGTGCTGCCGATCCCGATTCCCCGCCCATAGCAGGATGCCAGGTTGCCTGGATTCAGGATTCAGGGAAGAAGAAGGCAGAAGCCAGAGCCGATTCGCACGAGTGATTCTCGCACTTACGGTCATCTGATCCTGAATCCTGAATCCTCACTCCTGAATCCTGCTCCGGTTCAGGCTTTCACCAGGATCGCACCCTCGCCGTTGCGGAGGGTGATGGTGTTGAGGACCGGGCCGAGGATGCCGTTGGCCTGGACGGCGCGGTAGTTGCCGCCGAGGGAATGGGTGCTGGCGGTCGCGTCATTTCGCGTGCCTTCGCCCTTTCCAGTGGCATACGAGAGTGGCTTGTAGAGCACGAGGGCTTTCTCGTAGTCGCGTGCGAGCACTTTGTACGTTAGCGACGGGCTGAGCGGATCGGTGCCTCCAGCGAATTCCCGCATCTCCCCCGTGGGTTTCCCGACATCCACAGTGACGGCGGCGGACCAGTGCTGCGTCCAGGTCGTGGACGGGCTGTAGCCACCGTAGAACATAAGGAAGGTACGCTCGGGATCGGCGAGTAGATAGTAGTAGGCCACGGTCGCCAGCTGGGTACGAGCGTCGGTCGAACTGCCGCCATCCGGCAGGCTATCGAGCACGAGATAAGGGTCACCAGCGGCGGCCAACCGACCGGCTACCAGGTCTGCAGCATCGTTCACTTCCGCCCAGTTCGCCGTCAGCGGCCGCAGCAAGAACTCTTCGAGTGCCCCGCCGGAAGCTGCCGTGATGGCATTGCCTTCCTCGCGGCCACCCGCCGTGTTCGAGAGCACCCAGTGTGGAGCGATCGCCCGACTCACGGCTCCCACGAGCGCGGCTGCGTCATTGCTAAAATTCGCTGTTGGTTCCACAACGGAAGTGCCGGGGAACGGCAACCGGCCCGTGGAGTTATCCAGCATGATGCCATCGGCGAGTGGCGTGGCTTCAAGAAGGTGCGTGTGATACTCAGCCGCCCAGTTGCGAACCGCCGAGGTAGCAGGATTCGTGACGAAGCGCATCTGGCCGTAGTACGGGTAGAAGAGGCGGGATTCATAAACGAAGCGAGCATCCATGCCGGCTTTGCGTTGAGCGAATTCCACATCGTTTAAATAGCCATCGCCATTCTTGTCAGCCGTGTAGTCGAAGGCGGGGATGACGCCGCTATAAGTTCCGGCGGCACGGACATAATCGCGACCGAAGACCGATTTCAACTCCGCTCCCACCTCCGCGGTGCCCGATGTGGTGCGGAAGCGCACATAGAGCAATCTCGCGCTGCCACCCACGGATGCAGCCACCCAGTCGGCTGGGGGGTCGAAGGTGATGGTGCCCGATTGCTTGAGCCCGCTGGTGCCATCGCTATTGAGCGTGAGCGTTTTCCACGCGGTGGGTTTACCGCTGGCATCCACCGCGGAAACGTATTCCCAGGTGCCACCCCAACCGGCTTTCGCACCGCGTGCCAGGGTGATATTCATCTCCCGGAATTTGTCGGTGTAGCCAATGGCTGTGGTAGTGCCCGCCGCACCAAATTGCACGTTGAAGTTACGACCTGCACGAGCAGCCGAGGTCACATCGGTAGTGGTGCCATTCACCGTTTGATACGCACCCCAGAACCAGGTCACCGGTTGTGACGAACTGCTGCTTCCAGAGAATGGTGTGGCCTTGGTGACATGATAAAACGCCGCTTCTCGCGATACGTTAGAACGGTCCGCATAGGCGAGCCAGTCCGTGAGCAAGCTCAGGTACAGGTTCGAAACGTTGCTGTAAATCAGTTGCGGTGTGTTCGGAGCCGTGTTCTGGATCGATTGCAGAAGTGACGGGTTTGGCACCACGAGATCGATGCTGTTCTTGAGCAGTTGTTGCTCGAATGCGTTATTCACCGGCGTACCGCTGTAGGCCAGAGCGGCGATGCGGATGTGCGAATAGTGGCGTGGAATTGTGGGAGCCGGGAGCGGAGCCGCGTTGGGGTTATCTGTTACGAAGCTGTAGTCAGCAGTGCCGATGTTGCCGGCCGCATCGTAAGCACGCACGGTGAGTGTGTGCTCGCCGTTCACAACCGTGGTGCTATCGAATACCCAGCTGGCGGGCGAAGCCGAGCTGACCTCACGAAGCTGGCCATCGAGGCGGAACTCGATCCGTGTAAACGCACCTGTGGCCGTGGCCCGGAACGTCACTTCACCCGACACTGAGGTGCTGTTCGCGAGCGGTGTGATATGAACAGTCGGCCCCACAGCGTCACCGGCAGGTGTCGCGGAGAAATCGTCAAACGTCACGGCACCTGCGAACTGAGCCGCACGACTCACACCGGCATAACCTCCGCCCGTGATGGTGGCATCACGCAGGTCGATCGCAAGGTCTGGTGTGTCACTCCACTTCCCATTCGAGCCAAGCCATTGCTGCGTATCGATGCGATAAAGTGTGACTTGAAGCTGATTCCCGACAGCATTGAGCCTCACCCGAAGCCACTGGTTACTGATGTAGTCCGCAGACTTGATCGTGCCGAGTATCGTGCTGGCTCCGTTCACCACCTTCACAAGCGCGGCATCCAGTCCGCGTGTCACGGTCACTGCATAATACGTGGGCTGGGCCGTGTCGAGATTGCTGCCGCGGGCAAACACCTGGGCCGGTATAAGGCTGTTCAGATAGATCGCGGCGGAGACGTCGACATCAGCAGGAAGTGCTACTTCGGACCAGGCCCGGGCCGCACTCGTTGAGCCCCCGTTCGAGGTGAACCCATTGGCAGGACTCAGTGCCCGGGAAGTGCTCGCCACGAACGGAGCCGCGGGGCCGGCTGTCCAACGGTCCCACGCTGCCGGTGCTTCACCGGATGCGAGCGCATCGAACGACTCATTCACGCCATCGATTGTGGGTGGTGCCGGCGGAGTTGCCGCGTCGATCGACTGGAAGTCATCGACACGCACTGCACCTGCATACACGGCAGCGCGGCCAAAGCCGATATTGCCCGGAGCGTCCACGATGGTGGTCTTCGCTTGCAGCACATCGGTTTCGCCGAGTTGCCATGTGCCCTGTGCATTGAGGAACTGTCCGTTGTCCTGCCGCACGACGCGGACCGCGACCATGTCGCCAGCGGGCACGAGGGAGACACGCGCCCAGTTGTTAGAAAAGTAGGCGGAAGAGGGCGATTTCACCGTGGCGAGTGTGGTGGTGATGCCGTTCTTGACTTCGACGATGCTGACGGAAGCGCCGCGTGTGATTGTGGCCGCCACGTAGCTGGGTGTGGCGGTGCCAAGGTTCGTGCCGCGGGTGAACACGAAGGTCGGCACCAGCGAGTCGACGCGAATCGTGCCGACCGCTCCGGTATCTCCCGGCACTTCCAGCGTGCTCCATGCCAGTCCGGTGGTGCGGCTGCCTGCCGAGGAAACCACCCCGCCGGTGCCATTCACACCTTGATTGCCTGCACTCTTGAAAACATCGCTGCCATCACTGCTCCACTCGGTCCAGGCTGTTGGGAGCGCGGGTGCAGTGAGTGTATCGAAGGATTCGGATATGAGACTGGCGGGCACATCGCGGGCTTCGAGGGATTCCAATGACAGGCGGGCGCGACGGGATCGCGACATGGGGGAACTCCTCGACGTTGCAAATCATGTTGGACGGGTGTGGGCGAACCCGCCATGGTGGTGCATGGGCCACAAAACCACTGCGGTAAGTTCGGCTCTTTGGGTGGGGATGAAGATGAAATGCGACCGGAGAGAATGGACCAATGCGAAAGCACGCCGTCAGCACTGTGACGACGGGCATGGCCCGCAGGAGCGGTAACGATTCAGCGTGCGATTGTGCCGCCTGGTGGGATCACGATGTGCGAAACATCAACCTGGATCGATGGATTCGCCGAATTCACCCACTCGCACCACGCGGATCGTGGGATAGCGTGGCCCGCCCTCGATGGGGTGCCCGGCAATGACGACCGCACGTTCGCCCGCTTTCACCGTGCCCGCGTCGAAGGCATCTTGCACGGCTGTGGCCAGCCGATCGCCACCCGGCTCCACCGGCGTCATGCGAACAGGGGTGAGACCCCACACGAGCGCCAGACCTTGCAATACCGCATCCGTGGGTGCCACGGCTACCATGCGTGCCCACGGTCGGTGCCGCGAGAGCAGTGCCGCGGTCTTACCGGTCAGAGTTGGCGTCACAATGGCGGAAGCACCCACCTCCGCCGCCAGGTTGCAGGTCGCGAGCGTTATGGGGTCCTCAATGCCCTCACCGGGCCGCGAGAAATCCGCACCAAATGTGCGGCCGCTTTTCTGCAGATGCGATTCGGTCTCGATGGCGATCCGGTGCATGCACGACACAGCATCGACAGGGTATCTGCCCACGGCGGTTTCGCCCGAGAGCATGACAGCATCAGTGCCGTCAAAAATGGCGTTGGCCACGTCGCTGGCTTCGGCCCGAGTGGGGCGGGGGTTCTCACGCATCGAATCGAGCATGTCCGTGGCGGTGATGACGGGCTTGCCGGCCGCTCGCGCTTCGGAGATGAGAAGTTTCTGCACGTTCGGCACGCGTTCAAGTGGAATCTCGACACCGAGATCGCCCCGGGCCACCATGATGCCGTCGAATGCCTGCACAATGGCCGCTGCCCGGCCGACAGCCTCCGGACGTTCAATCTTGGCGATGATGGGCACCTTCAAGCCCGCTGCGGCACAGGCTTCACGCACGGCATAAGCCGCTTCCGGACCACGCACGAACGACACCGCTACCCAGTCCACCTTGGCCTGAGCGGCAATCACCAGCGCTTCGCGGTCGCGAGGTGTCACGGCCGGGATCCGTAACGGCGTGTCGGGCAGGTTCAGCCCTTTATTCGGCAGCAGCATTCCGCCGATCACCACCGTAGCGACGAGTCGGCCGCCGCTGGCCTTGCCCGCTTCGAGTTGCATGCGCCCATCGTCGAGCAGCATCCGCTGACCGGGCCGCACATCCATGAGCACCTCGGGTTCCGTGAGCACGAGATCGTCTGCTTGCACCGGTTGTGTGCTGATGGCGAAATAGATGGCACTGCCCGGAATGAGTTCACGTGGCTCGGCGATCTTGATGCGGAGTTTCGGGCCGGGCAAATCGGCGAGCACGGCGGCATACTTGCCCACCTTGCTGGCGGCATCGCGAAAGCGCTGCACCCGGGCCGTGTGCGTCTCGACGCTGCCGTGTGAGAAGTTCACCCGGGCCACATCGACGCCCGCTCGCAAGATGGCTTCGAGCGTCACCGGATCATCGGTCGCCGGCCCGAGCGTGGCGACAATCTTCGTGCGACGAGACATTTCTCGGCTCCTGCGGATAAGCTGAATTCGCGGCCGAGAGGAAGCCGCACGGAACGAGATTTGTTTATGGCCGGGACTCGTTGGCTTCAATCTCGATTGCGTTTCGTGCTCGTAATCGTGCCAGGCATCAGCGCCGCGATCCTCGCAATTGCGTTTGCTGTGAAAGATGATCAAGCACGTTTGGATCACCCCGCGATCACGCTGTCGGCGCAGGCCACTTTTGCATACTGGTTGCTGGGCACTGCGCTCCTTTTCCGAAACCACAGACACGAAGTGCAACCGCTGGCACGGCTCGTGTGGAGCGCCGGGCTGGCCCTGCTCCTGCTGCACATCACGATCGCCTTCTGGCGCGGGCACGCGTGGTCGCACGATGCCGCGGTCGAGCATGTCGCCGAGGTGGGCGGTTATGGCACAGGCATCTTCGTGAACTATCTGTTCGCACTCGTTTGGTTCCTCGACGTGATCTGGATGTGGTGTTCGAAGCAATCGGTTTCCACGCGTTCTCACACACTAAAACTCGCCGCCCACGGCTTTCTGGCATTTGTGATGTTCAACGCCACCGTGGTTTATGGACCATCTCCGAACCGCTACTTCTACGCACTCGCCTGGCTCGCTCTGGCCTTTTCATGCTGGTCATTCCAGGAACGAACGTCACTCGAGATCGAGCCGCCACCAGGCGAGCAAAAGGAAACCAAAGCCGAACGCGAGTAAGACCAGGCAGGCTTCGGACACGAGGGAAACGCTCGGGTGCGGTGTGTTGAGCACCTGCGAATAGGCATCGAGCGCCCACGCTTGCGGTGTGATGAGGCTGAATCGCTTCATCGGTTCCGGCATCAGTTCACGCGGCATCAGCGAACCACTGACTCCACCCAACAGCAGAATGAGTAGGGTGCCGAACACGGCGACCTGCGTCTCGGTGCGGGCCACACTGGCCACGAGCATTGCCAGCCCCACGGCCGCGACGGACGTGCAGACGACCACGGGGACGAGCAGCCACGGCTCCGGTCCCCATGTCATCTTCAACAGCAAGCGACCTACCACAAGCAGCGTGAAGGCCTGCAAGAGCGAGACGCCAAAGCAAGGGATCAGCTTGCCGACCAGGAGTTGACCGCGGCCGAGCGGAGCCGCACGCAGGCGGACGAGCGTGCCGTGCTTGCGCTCTGCAACGAAGAGCCAGCCGAGTGTGAGCACGAGGAAGAAGGCGAACAGAACCATATTCTGCGGCACGAGCACCTGGTAATCCGCGGAGCCGAGTTTTAACAAGCCCTGGCCGCTGGAATCGGTAAAAGTGCTGCGGTTCGACTCATTCACATCGCGTGAAAGGTCACGCGTGAGGTCAGCCCAGGTCGTTGATTCGAAGTTGTAGTTGGAGAAGAGATCCTTCACGCCTTCCTTCACCTTCGGCCCTACCTCATCACGCACCGCAGGCGAGAGCATTTCACCGAGGTGAATCTCCTTGCCCACGCGGGTCATCAAGGCCTTGTTGCGAAATGCCTCGCCCATGACCTGGCGGAACTCCTTGGTGCGGTTGCCGATGGTGAAGGCATCCTTCGGCCCGACCGCCTTGAGCATCATCAGCTGGAATTCCGGGTCCTTGAGCAAGGCATCGAGGAGTTTCTGCATCACGGGATCAAGCTCGGCGAGCACGGCAGGCGGCACGGGTTCATTGCGGAGTTTCGTGGCCACATAGTCCATAAACGCAGGATCACCCACGCGCTGAAAGGCCCGGCCAATCATCCACGGCACTGTGACCCGCAGCAGCGACACCTGCGTGACCTGCTCGATCACAGACGCGGTCACGGGCTGAGTCGGGTCTTTCAGAAGAAGCAGATCGAGCCGATCGAAACGCACACCATTGCGATCGAGCGGATTCACGGGCGGCGGCTCGGCCTTCGACAAAAAGGAGGTGCGATCCATGCGCTCGCTGAAGTCCGGGCCGAAGACAATCACCGCAGGCCGTCGACCGCGCTCGATGAGCCGCTCCGCCTCGTCCCGATCCGTGATGAGTTCGAGGCGGATATCGCTGGAACCGCTGAGATCATCGAGCACCACCTCGGACCACGGCTTGGTAGGAAATGTTCGCCCAGGCCGTGGCGGCAACCCGCGATCAAGATTCACGACTGAGATGCGAAGGCGGTTATCGGGTTTCTCACCGAAGCCATCACCGAGAGATTGCTTCAACACCAGGATGAGCAACACCGGCATGAACAGCAAGATCACCGCACTCCGCGGATCGCGAAGCAACAGCCGAAGATCTTTCAGGGCAAGAGTGAGAATAGGCATAGTGTTATTTTTCGATATGCGATTTCAGATTGAAGAACATCATCACAATTCATCAAAAATCGAAAATCATCAATCGAATATCATCAATCTCTCAACGCACGGCCCGTGAGGTGCAGGAAGACGCGTTCCAGGCTCGGCTCGCGTGTGCTGACCGTGGCGAGTTCCGTTCCACAATCACGGCAAAGAGCTGCCAGCTTTGCGAGCACCCGGGCAATGTCTTCGACCACGAGCTTGTAGCCGCGTTCATCGGTTGTCGCAGCCTTGACACCCAGCAACGCCTGGACTCGTTCCATGAAACCTGTGGCGTCGTTCGTGAGGGTGAATCGAATCGTGGCGTCGAGCATCTTCAAGAGGTGTGGCAGCGTGTCGCAGGCCAGGAGTTTGCCGTGGTCCAGCACGGCGATGCGCGTGCACAGCTTCTCCACTTCTTCCATGTAGTGGCTGGTGTAAATCACCGTCACACCGGCTGCGTTCAGCGCTTGCACTTGCTCGAAAATCAGGTTGCGGCTCTGCGGATCAACGCCCGTGGTGGGCTCATCGAGCACGAGCAGCCGGGGCCGATGCACGATGGCGGCCGCCAGGTTCAATCGGCGTTTCATGCCGCCGGAGAAGGTGCCCGCACGGTCCTGGGCACGCTCCATCAGGCCAACTCCGGCCAGCAGTTCGTCGATGCGGCTTTCGAGATCTGCACCACGCATGCCGTAAAGCTTACCGAAGAAGCGAAGGTTCTCGCGGGCGGTGAGATCGGGGTAAATCGAAAGGTCTTGTGTGCCAATGCCCACAAGCCGGCGCTGCCCGCGGTCGGCACGCGTGAAGCGGGTACCGAACAGCCGCACCTCACCGGCATCGGCATCGGAAAGCCCGCACAGAATGGAGATGAGCGTCGTCTTGCCGGCACCGTTCGGCCCGAGCAACCCGAAGAGTTCACCCGGCTGCACTTCAAGTGAAACACCCGCCAGGGCCGTGGTGTTCCCAAAGCGTTTGTGAACATCCCGGACGTCGAGAATGGCGTCGTGCATCGCGCCTATCATAGGTTCGCTTCACGGAAACGGGAGTGCAAGATGACCACGTTTAATGATGCACGCGTGCGAATGGCGAATGAGCGGACGGTGAATCGGCGCGGTCGGTACGTGCTGTACTGGATGCAGATGTTCCGCCGATTGCATGCGAATCATGCGCTCGACTACGCCATTCACCTGGCGAATACGCTCAAGAAGCCACTGGTGATTTTCGAAGCCTTGAAGCTGCACTACCCCTGGGCGAGTGCGAGGCATCACACCTTCATCCTGCAGGGCATGCGCGACAACGCCGTGACCGCGGAAGCGATGGATGCACTGTACTGGCCCTTCGTGGAGCCACCCGCCGAGCCAGGCCACGGCCTCGTGAAACGCCTCGCCGCGGAAGCGTGCTTGATCGTCACCGACGACTATCCTGCGTACATCGTGCCCGCTCACAACCGGGCGATCGCAGCGAAGTGCGAGGTGCCCGTGCATCTCGTCGATGGCAACAGCATGGTGCCGCTGTCGCGACTCGGTGCGATGGTGGGGGCCGCGGCTCATCTGCGACCGCGGATCCACAAACAGTTCGCGGAAGCCTGGGCGAATCGTGCCGCGAGCAAGCCCGTGCTACCGAGACGTGTGGAAATCGATCCGCCGTTCCCATTGTGGAACGCCAGGCAGGATCTGAGTGCGTTCGTGGCTTCACTTTCTCTGGATCAAAGTGTCCCCGCAGTCGCGACGGACACGGGTGGAAGCGTCGCGGGGTGGGTGTGTCTGAAGCAGTTCATCGAAGAGAAACTTCCCCACTATGCCGAGGGCCGCAATCAGCCGGATGCACCCAAACGTGGAGCCGCGAGCCAACTCAGCGCGTACTTGCATTACGGACACCTGGCCATTCAGGAAGTCGTCGAGGCCGTGCTCGGCAACGACTGGACACCCGAGGAGATCGAACCCCGAGGCGGCCGGGCCGACTTCTTCACTCGCGATTCCAGCGTCAACAGTTACCTGGACGAAGCCATCACCTGGCGTGATGTGGGCTATCAGTGGCACTATTGCCGGAATGTGGACTCCGAAGTGCGGAGTGCAGAATCGAAGAATGTGTCGTGGCTAAGATCACCCTTGAAGCAATCGCCGATGTTTAATTTCGAGTCGTTCGACTTCTCACCCGGTGGTGAGCGCACGCTCGATGTGGTGTTGCCCGAATGGGTGAAGGCGACGCTTCGCAAACATGAAGTGGATCGCCGCGATCATCTGTATTCGCTCGAAGAGTTCGAGAACGCCGAGACCCACGATGATCTGTGGAACGCGGCCCAGACGGAACTCGTTGCCACGGGCCGCATCCACAACTACCTGCGAATGCTCTGGGGCAAAAAGGTACTCGAGTGGAGTGCGACACCAGCGGAAGCATACCGCGTGCTGGAACACTTGAATAACAAGTACGCTCTCGATGGCCGTGACCCGAATTCGTACACGGGCATCCTGTGGTGTCTCGGGCTCTTCGACCGGCCCTGGGCACCCGAGCGCCCCGTGTTTGGCACGGTGCGGTTCATGTCGTCGGAGAACACCGCCAAGAAGTTCAAGCTCACCGGCTATTATCAGTACATTCGCACGCTGCCAACCGTCGCCGAGATTCGCGGGTTGACCTGATCTGGAAAACGAGCGTCGAAGTCGTAAGAAATGGGCCTTGAAATGAGTTGCGTTTCGATCCCCATTTGAAGGAATCCGAATGGCCACGACCCCGATCAAGAGCGACATCGCCAAGCCTGAACTTGCCGACAAGGGCAAGAAGCGCATTCTGTGGGCGGACGCCGACATGCCGGTGCTGCAACAGATTCGCGCTCGGTTCGAGAAGGAGAAGCCCCTCGCCGGGCTGCGGATGTCGGCCTGCCTACACGTGACCGCCGAGACGGCCGGGCTCGCTCGCACCCTGAAGGCCGGCGGTGCCGACCTCGTGCTGATCGCCTCGAACCCGCTCTCCACGCAGGACGACGTGGCTGCCAGCCTCGTGCGCGACTTTGGCCTCACCGTCTGTGCCATCCACGGCGAAGATGGCAACACCTACTACAAGCACGTCGCGGCGGCTCTCGAACACGAACCGCACATCACCATGGACGACGGTGCAGACCTCGTCTCCGCGATGATCTTCGTGACGCTCAATCGGCTGGGTGATGTGCACCCGATGGTGCGCGAGTGGGCCGAAAAGATCCCTGCAGACAAGCGTGCGGACAAGTTCAACAGCGTGCTCGGCAGCATGGAAGAGACGACCACGGGCGTCATCCGCTTGCGAGCGATGGAGAAGGATGGCGTGCTGAAGTTCCCCGTGATCGCCGTGAACGATGCGGATACCAAGCACCTCTTCGACAACCGCTACGGCACCGGCCAGAGCAGCATCGATGGCGTTATCCGTGCCACCAACATGCTCATCGCCGGCAAGCGGATCGTCGTCTGTGGCTACGGTTATTGCGGCAAGGGTGTCACCGCACGAGCCCACGGCCTGGGTGCCCAGGTGATCGTCACCGAAGTCAACCCGGTTGCCGCACTCGAAGCCGCCATGGATGGCTTCGCGGTGATGCCGATGGCCGAGGCTGCCAAGGTCGGTGATCTCTTCATCACGGTCACGGGCAACAAGCACATCATCGTGAAGGAGCACTTCGAAGCGATGAAGGATGGCGCGATGGTCTGCAACAGCGGCCACTTCGATATTGAGATTGATCTCGTGGCATTGAAGAACCTGACCGCCACCCACACGCCGGATGTGCGGCACGAGGTGGACGAATTCAAGCTGAAGAACGGCAAACGGCTTTACGTGATCGGCAGCGGGCGACTCGTGAACCTCGCTGCTGCCGAAGGCCATCCGCCGAGCGTGATGGACATGAGCTTCGCCACCCAGGCAATGGCCACCGAGTTCTGCGTGAAGAACAAGGGCAAGTTGCCGAACCAGGTGATCGATGTGCCTCAGGAGCTTGTGGACGGCATCGCGGCGGCGAAGCTGAAGAGCATGGGCATCAGCATCGACACCATGACCGCGGACCAGGCCAAATACAGCCAGAGCTGGGAACACGGCACGTAGTCAATTTTGCGGTGGACTCGTCCGAGTCCACCGCGTTTTTTGCTCAGGCAATTTTTAAAGCCATGCGTGATTGGCCGCGATAGATGCTGTTAATACGTTCGCGAGTCAACCCGAGCACCTTGTCAAAGCGGCTGAGTTTCATCCCTTCGATGCCGATATCGTAATTGGCCATATGTTTCAGCATGTTCACATCGGCCGTCACTTCGCGATGAATCTGCTTGCGAAATAGCCCCTTCACCAGTCGCAACCCACCGGCCCGACCGGGATAGCGCGACTTCGCATACGTCACGGAAGTGAGCAGCGTCTGCTTGTTATCGATCGGCACGAAGAAGAGGTAAAGCCGCCAGCGGGCCATTGCCTCACGGGAGCCATCGGGTGAGGTCCACCAGTGGTCGTACACAGAGTAGAGTGGTGAGAAGTACGTGGTCCAGTCGTCGTGGAAGATGTCGCCCTTGCGAACACCAAGCAACCAGCTAAACACCGGATTGATGCGTTTGGTGGGCCCCTCGTTCACCACACGCACGCTGGAGTCTGTAACTTCATATCGCACCTTCACTTCGTGCATGCGGTCGAGATCGTAGCCGAAGGTATCGTGGACGGTGCCGCTGTGTTCGATCTCGGTGAAGTTATCGACGGCGAGTTCGAGCGGCGCGGGGATCACATGCTGAAGTGTGCAAATCGGGAAAAAGCCGTCTGGAGCCAGTTTGGGCATGGTGGCATAGACGCCACGCGTCTTTACCCAGACCAGGCCTTCGTCCTCGCGGATGTCGTAACTGGTGGCACACGCGGTGAGTTTGGGGCTGCCGGGGCTTTCACCCTTGCCACAAGTGTCAAAGGTCCAGCCGTGATACTGGCAGCGTAGCTTCTCGCCAATCACCTTGCCTGCGCTGAGCTTCAGCCGCCGGTGCGGGCATGCATCCGCCACCGCGGCCAGCTTGCCGGACTCCGTGCGGAAGACAGCAATCGGAACACCCGCAATCGACACCGCCACCGGCTCGCGCTTCACCTTCGCCGCTTCAAGAACCGGATTCCAGTGGTCCAACATACCCATTGCCGGGCTCCCGAATCGATTCTATGGCACACACGCTCTATCGACTCGCACAACCCTTCTGGTTCACCCAATCCTCACCACCTATAGAATGGGTTCATGTTCACAGGACTCATTCAAGCCCTCGGCACCGTTCGCGTCGCCGAGGATGATGGCCACGGTGGTCGACGTTTCGGCATCGCCGAGGCGGATATGGCGGCCCAACTCACTATTGGCGAAAGCGTTTCGGTCTGCGGTGCCTGCATGACCGTGATTGCCGCCCAGGCGGACTGGTTCGTCTTCGAAGCCGGCCCGGAGAGCCTCGCCCGCACCACGCTCGGCGAACTCGCACCCGGCGACCGCGTGAATCTCGAACGCGCACTCCGCGCGGGTGATCTACTCGGCGGCCACTTCGTCAGCGGTCACATCGACGGCGTGGGCCGCGTGCAGGAACGGACCGCGAGCGGCGACTGGGAAATGGTCTGGTTCAGCTTCACCCCGGAATATGGCGATCTGCTCGTGGAGAAGGGAAGCATCGCCATCGACGGCGTCAGCCTGACGGTCGTGGCGGTCGAAGCCGAGCGGTTCAGCGTGATGCTCATACCGCACACGCGAACCATGACCACGCTCGGCTCAAAGCCCATCGGCAGTGCCGTGAACCTGGAATTCGACATGCTCGCCAAGCATGTCCGCAAGCTGGTGCAAGGCTTCCTCGCTCGGCCAGCCACCTAGGCGGCCTGTCGGCGTTCCTCGGGTTTGCCCGTCACGACGCGATCGAGATAGCCGAACAGTTCGCTCTCGAAACGTTCCTTGCGAAACTGCACCGCTTGCCTTCTCGCCGCACGCGGGTCGAACCGATCCGCGTGCACTTCAAACCGCTCGATCGCATCAATCACGGCGTCCACCGTCTGCTCACCAAAAAAGATGCCGGTGGGTTCCGGCCCCTCACCCAGTGCTCGCACCGTTTCCGTGGCACCGCCTCGGCCGAAGGCGAGCACAGGGCAGCCACACGCCTGGGCTTCCAGCGGGACGATGCCGAAGTCTTCCTCACCCGGGAACAGCAACGCCCTCGCCCGGCGCAGGTGATCGCGAATGACCTCATCCGACTGCCAGCCCATGAACTCCACGCACGGCCCGGCATGCGCCTTGAGTTTGTCGAGGTCCTGTCCCTTGCCGATGACAATCAACTTGCGGCCGAGTTTCTCACAAGCGGCGATGGCCAGGTCAAAGCGCTTGTAAGGGGCCAGTGCCGAGACCACGAGATAAAAGTCTTCGCGCGGCACGGGGGCAGGTGTGTAGAAATCGGTGTCCACGGGCGGACAGATCACGACACTTTCCCGGCCATAGCACTCGCGAATTCGCTCCTGCACGGTCCGGCTAATCGCGACGAAATGCGTCACGCGATCCGCGGTCCGGCGATCCCATTCGCGAATGCGCGAGAGCAGCGAATCGATGGCCCGGGCCTTCAAGCCGCGCTTTTGAAAGTACGAATCCTTCATGTGCCAGGCATACCGCATCGGCGTGAAGCAATAACTGACATGGGGAACACCGGCCGGCGGGCGAGCCGATTTCGCCACACAATGGCTCAGGCTCACCACCAGATCCGCTTCTTTAACCCTCCACCCGGCAACGAACGGCATCAGTGGCAAGAGATAGCGATAATAACTTTCGACCCGTGGCAGGCGATTGAGCACACTGGGGCAAATGGCGAGTTGTTCGATCTCCGGCGACACACTCCCCCGGCGATGCACCAGTGTGTGCAGGCGTGCCTCCGGCCAGCGACGCGCGAGCGGTTCCAGGCACTTTTCGCCGCCACGCATGCCCGTCAGCCAGTCGTGCACAAGCACGACGCGTTTGCCTGCAACATTCATGTTGCTCACTCTCCATCGAATGACCCGGCGTCCATAAACCAGACTCGATCATTCGGGTCCGCATGGTAGCAACGCACACAATCGGGTGGAAGCCGACCTGAGTCTGGTGTGGACAACAGCCAAGATTTGTGCTGTCCCCTTGTCGCTGTGGGAGCGTATTGCCATAATTTCTCTTTGCTTCGCAATGAAGCGCTGGTGCAACCTGCTTGCCAGGCTGCACCTGTTTCGTCTCTGTGTCACGGGTCCGGTCGAGAGTACTGCGGCAGCCCCGCGAGAGGGTAGCCGGACCCGCGAGGTGAATTCATGTCGGATATCGTCACACTCAAGGCCGAGTCGCGCACAGGTCGTGGTTCGAAGATCGCTTCTAAACTCCGCAAACAAGGCCGTGTCCCTGGCATCGTCTACGGGCACAAGGAAGAGAACTTGCAGGTGGCGGTGTCCGCTGAGGATCTCGACCGTGCCATTCGCGTGCAACACGCACGTGTGCTCGATCTGGATATCGCCGGCAAAGTTGAGACCGTGCTGATCCGCGAGCTGCAGTGGGATCATCTCGGCAAGACGATGCTCCACGTGGACTTCGAGCGAAAATCGCGTACGGAGACGGTGAAGGTCACAGTGCCGGTGGAATTGCGAAATTCACCCAAGATTACGGGCGGCGGCGTGCTGGATCAGCCGTTGCACACGCTTCATATTGAATGCCCTCTGGGGTCGATTCCTGAGGCCATTCGCGTCGATATTTTGGGCCTGATGCTGGGTGCGCCGATCCACGTAAAGGAACTCGTGCTGCCGCCGGGTGTCACGGTGCTGGACGATCTTGAGGCCGTGGTGGTGCAGTTGAAGTTGCCGGGTGCTGAAGCGGTGGTGCCGACCGTGGTGCCTGGTGCTGCCGAGCCCGAAATGATCAAGAAGGAAAAGAAGACGGAAGACGCGGACGAGAAGAAGAAGTAAACCGCGAGTGAGCCCACATCCCCAGCAAGGGTCGGCTTGCCATGAAAGTGATCGTGGGCCTTGGCAATCCGGGGCCAAAGTATGCGGGAACTCGGCACAACATCGGCTACGAGGTGATCGATTACCTGGCGGCCGCACCGGGGTGCCCGCCGTTCCGCGAGAAGTTTGAATCGTTCCTGACAGAGTGGAAAGAAGGTGGGGAATCGGTTCTGCTCGTCAAGCCGCTCACATTCATGAATCTGAGTGGGCGGGCCGTGCGAGCAATCCTCGATTTCTACAAGCTGTCGGCGGGCCAGTTGCTGGTGGTCTGTGATGACTTCAACCTTCCGCTTGGCAAGTTGCGTGTGCGGGCGAAAGGGAGCCATGGTGGGCAGAACGGGCTGCGGAATATCCAGGATCAGCTGGGTTCCGATGAGTACACCCGCTTGAGGATTGGGGTTGGCCAGCCGACGCCGGGCGATGTCGTCGATTTTGTGCTCTCGCGGTTCAAACCCGGCGAGCGACAGGCGGCCCAGGATGCCGTGGCGACTGCTGCCCAGGCCGTACTCGAATGGTGTCGAAACGGCACCGAAGCCTGCATGAACCGCTTCAACGGTTCATCCGAGCAAGCCAAGCCTCAGAAGACGAAATCTTCCGGGGCGAAGGAAAAAGACGCGGGCGACCAACCCACGTAACCGCGACGCGAAGCGGATCGCGACCGCGAATCGAATGAGGTTACTCCCTTCCCGCGTTTCCAGGAAGGGTCGTGTGCATCCCGCACGCGAACCGCGGTAACGAAACCGGCTCGTCCCGGGGAAACACTGAGGTTCTTGCGCTATGCCTGTTCAGACGTACGAAACACTTTTTCTGCTCGATGCGCCCAAAGTTACGGCCGATGCCGACGCGGTGAAAACGGCTGTCGAGCACTTGATCGAGCGCTTTGCGGGCCAGATCCAGGTGAGCCGGCCGTGGGACTACAACCACAAGCTGTCGTACCCGATCAAGAAGCAAAAAAAGGGTGCCTTCCACATCATCTACTACACGCTGGAAAGCACCAAGCAGGCTGAGCTCGAGCGCGAGTTCGCGCTCGCCGATGTCGTGCTGCGACAGATGACGCTGCGAATCGACCCCAAGTGGCTCGAAACGGTGATGCAGGTTGCCCGGGAAGAAACGGGCCACGGCTTCGCTGTCCGCGGTATGCAGGATGAAGCCACTGTGACCACCGACCCAGCGGCCATCGGACTTGAGCCAAACGAAGGCATGGACGACGGAGGCGGTCGACGCGGTGACGGCGGCTTCCGCCGGGGCCGGCGTTCGGATTCCGGCGACAAGCCCGACTAACTTTCGCAACCATGCTTGCATCAAGGACGACGCAGGCCGAAACTTGATGGCGACGCACGGCTCCAACGGATTGCTGACGATTAACCACGACCCACACCGGAGCCGTGTCGCACGAGGTTTGAACCATGGCGACTTTGAACAAGGTCATGCTGATCGGTCGAATGATCGACAACCCAGAACCACCGCGTGCCATGCCCAGCGGCGGCATGGTCATCAAGTTCCGCTTCGCCGTGGGCCGCAGCCGCAAGAACCCGCAAACGGGTGCATGGGAAAACGATCCGAATCCACTGTACATTGATTGCGAGGCCTTTAGCCGGCCCGATGCCCGCCGTGACCTGGTGAACCTGATTCAACAGTACTGCAAGAAGGGCGATCCGCTCTATATCGAAGGCCGCCTGCAACTCGATCAGTGGGAAGACAAGAACGGCGGCGGCAAGCGATCGAAGCACAAGATCGTCATTGATGGTATCGAGTTCCTCGGCGGCAATCGCGAAGGTGGCGGTGGAATGGGCGATGAAAACCGGGCTAGTCGTCCCTCGAGCGGCGGCGGTTATCAAAATCGAGCCCCTGCCCCACGCAGTGGCGGTTTCTCCCCCCCTCCGCAGGATCACGGGGGTTATGACGATCACGATGGTGGCGGCCCAGATGGTGGGAACGAGGATAACATCCCCTTCTAATGGGTAAACTCGAGCTCGCTCTTTCACACAAACGATTTCGGGCCGCCCCTCGCACGGGCAGCCTGCTGATTCACACTCACGGGGTTCGGAGCATGGCAAAGACAGCAACCAAGAAGGCCGAGGCCAAGAGCGATGCTCCGGCCACGAAGAAGCTTCCACAGAAGAAAATCAAGGTGCGGCAGCAAGTCAAAAAGGGCAAGCATGGCGGCACCATGGTCGTGCTCGTCAACGACATGACCCACGTCGGCAAGCAGGGCGATCTCGTCGAGGTGAAGCCCGGCTTCGCCCGGAACTACCTGCTGCCCTATGGCCATGCCGTGATCCCGAATGCTGAGAATCTACGCACACTCGAGCAATACAAGATCAAGGTGATGAAGGCGCGTGAAGCCCGCATCGCCGATCTCAAGGTCCTCGCCGAGCAGCTCACACGCCTGCCTGCGGTCACGATCGAGGCCAATGCCCACGAATCGCAGTACGAACGCGATGGCGTGATGGAAACGCACCTGATGCTGTACGGTTCGATCGGGCCCGGCGACATCAGCAAGGCCCTCAAGGGGAAGAACCTCGGTGTGGAATCGGACATGGTGAAACTCGAACACCCGATCCGCGAAGCCAACACCCTCACCCCCGTGCCGCTCAACCTGGGTTACGGCATCGAGGCCACTATTCAGGTGCTCGTCGTGGCGCTCCAGCCCGCGAAGAAGTAAATCGTCTTCACTCACCGCGGTGGACCCGTCCGGTCCACCGCGACACCACATCGCTGAAATCTGTTCCTCATGTCCACCGATCCCTCGATCGAAAGGTTGCCGCCGCATTCGCGTGATGCCGAGCGCGGCGTCCTCGGTGGCATCCTGCGTGATCCCGAGACGCTCAACGACGTTCAGAACATTCTCCGCGGCGACAACTTCTACTACGACGCCCACCAGAAGATCTTCCAGGCCATTCTCGATCTCGCCAACGAGAACCAGCCGATCGACCTCGTCTTGCTCTTCGAGCGCCTCAAACTGAGCAAGCATCTTGAGGACGTCGGCGGCCAGGCCTATCTCGCCGACCTGTGGGAGTCCGTGCCCACCGGGGCGAACGCGGAGTACCACGCCAAGATCGTCCGCGACAATGCGATGATCCGCAGCCTGATCCATTCGGGCAACGAGATCCTGCGCGATGCCTACGACCGCAGCCAGTCCGCCGATGAACTGGTGGCGCAGGCCGAACGCAAGATCATGGACATCGCCAAGGCGGGCATGATCGGCGAAACGAAGACGATTGCCGACATCGTGACGGAAGCGTTCAATCGCATCGACTCACGCGTCGGCAAGGATAACCTTTCCATCAGCGGCATCCCCACGGGATTCGTCGACCTCGACAACCTGACAGCCGGTTTACAGAACTCCGAACTCGTGATCGTCGCGGCCCGCCCCAGTGTCGGCAAAACCGCGTTCGCACTCGATCTCGTCAGGCATGTCATCGTGGAAGAGCATCAATCCGTGCTGTTCTTCAGCCTGGAAATGGCCCGCATCGAACTCGCCGAACGACTGCTCGCCAGTCAGTCGCGCGTGGACAGCCACAAGATCCGCAAGGGACTGCTAAACTCGGACGATATTCAGAAACTGATGGATGCCGGCGACACGCTGCGTCGCGGCAGGCTCTATATCGATGACACGCCACAGCGGACCATGCTGCAAATTAATGCGACCGCCCGGCGACTGATGAAGAAGGAAGAGAAATCCGGCGGCTTGAAGCTGGTGGTGATCGACTATTTGCAACTGATCGAGCCCGAGAATCGCCGCGATCCCCGTCAGGAACAGGTGGCCCAGATCAGCCGACGCCTGAAGTTTCTCGCCCGTGAATTGAACATCCCGGTGATCGCACTGGCGCAGGTGAACCGGTCCTCGGAGGATCGCCAGGATCACAAGCCGCGGCTCTCGGACCTGCGCGAATCGGGTTCGATCGAGCAGGACGCGGACACGGTGATCATGCTGCACCGCCCGGGTCTCTTCGACAAGAACGACGAGCGCGGCGACCGCGTGCTTGACCTGATCATCGCCAAGCAGCGCAACGGCCCCACCGGCGAACTCTCGCTGACGTTCACCAAACAGTACATGCGCTTTGAGAACTACATTGCCGATGCCGCACACGGCATCGGCGATTGATCGGCGGGTTCAACCGGGCGCTTTCTCGGCCCGGCCGGCTTCGGCGTCTTCTTCACATCCCAGACAAGGTGGAGTTTCTCCATCGTCCAGATCAGATAATAACTCGGATCAATCTGGTACCAGTGGAAGCCGTGGCGGGCGGTGCGCGGTGAGTGGTGGTGGTTGTTGTGCCAGCCTTCACCGAGTGCAAGCAGGCCCAAGAGCCAGACATTGCGGCTCCGGTCGCCGGTGTCGTACGGTTGGGAGCCGAACGTGTGGGCAATGGAGTTCACGGACCACGTCATGTGTTTGCCCGCCACGATGGCCAGGCAATAGCCATACACAAGGCCGGACCAGCCATCGATCAGATAGCAGGCAGTGGCGACGAGGATGCCGGGGACGAGCCAGAAGCGTTCGAGCCAGGCGAGTTCGGGATAGCGGGAAATGTCGCGAACGATGCGATAATCCGGCGTGAGCGACTGGGTGCGAAAGAGCCAGCCCATGTGCGAGTGCCAGAAGCCGTGGTTTGGCGAGTGCGAATCGCCTTCCTTATCCGAGTGGGCGTGATGGCGGCGATGATGCGCCACCCACCATTGCGGGCCATGCTGCAGCGCGACACAGCCGAGTGCGGCCAGCAGAAACTGGACAAGACGCGAGGTCTTGAAGCCGCGATGGGTTAAATAGCGGTGATAGCCAATGGTGATGCCGAGACCGCTGCCGAAGCCGACAATCGGAAACATCAATACATCGAGCCAGTGCAGCGGCACGAAGGGAATGGCAAAGAGTGCCAGGTGAACCAAGACGATGGGCAGCACGTCCCACGCGAGGCAGAACGCGGTGCGAAGCTTGCCGTGGCGGGTGAGGAGTGCGGGTTCCGGGATGCGGGCAAGGTTTTGCATAGAGATAGTATAGCCCGTGCGTGTCTGGTCGATCATCTCTTGAATGGGAATGGGAAGAGGCCGCCGGGCTTGCCCATGCTGCCACCGGGGATAATCTTCTCCAGCTCCTTGTTCAGCACATCTCGGCCCACATCGGTCGCAGCATCGCGGACGAGATTGGCCACGGCCGCCTGGAACAAGCGCGGGTCGAGCACGGGTTTCGAGACGGTGCCAGTGATGGGCAGCTTCACTCGTTTGCCAGCTAGTGCCTGCATGAGCTTTGGGTTATTCTTGAAGAGGTTGGCTGGCACCGGCACATCCGCAACGAGTGACAATGAGCCATCGAAGCCCACGGAGCCCGACGTTTTCACCTCGATGCCGTTGAAGTTGAGGCTGAAGTTTTCGTGGTAGACGCGGCCCGCCTGGATGCGAACCGGCACGGTCATCTCGTTGGCGAGTGTCAGCTGGGTGGGTGGGCTCCCGAGCAGTTGTGCCAGTTCGGTGATGAGTGGCCCCGCGGACACTGTGGCTCGGTGCACCACGAGTTGGCCCGCGACGGTGGCCTTCGAGAAATCGCCGAGTGGAATACGGCTCTCATCAAGCTGAATCGATAATTCGCCTTCCGCTTGCGTGGCACTGGCGATCGCGGGAAGGACGTAACCCAGGCCGCCAGCGAGTGCTTCTGGGGTCAACCGGGCACGGTCCACAATCTTGCCACGGGCGAAGGTCATCTCGGCCGGTTCCGGGTCGAGTCGCACCGTGGGGGCCAGTTCGATCTGACTGCCAGCAAACGATGCCTTGATGGGCGTGACGTACAACGTGCCGTTGGCGAGCCGCCCCGTGAGTTCGGAGGGGCCCATTTCGAACCCGTACGCCTTGACCGAATCCCAGTTGATACCGGCATTCGCCGCGAGTTGCGAGAACGGACCAGGTGGGGCACCCACTTTCACCGTGGTTCCGCCAGGCGCAAGGCTGCCCTTCACGAAAAACGGGCGGCTTCCGGTGCCTGTGGCAGCGAATTCTCCGCCGATTGCGGATCGCAATTCCGGTGTGAGCTTGACGAGATCGTATGTCAAGGTGCCATCCAGTGACACATCCTGTGTCGTGGCAAACTTGCCAAAAAAACCCCTGGCCTCCGCGACTAATCCCGGCCGTTCGATGCGTGCCGTGTTGAACGAAAGCAAGTCTGCGTGATCGTCGTACTTACCGTCGGCTGCGAGTTGCAACTCATTTTCTGCAATCCCAGTCTCTTCCGGCCGGCCGTAAGCGAATTTCTCGAGCTTGAGTGTGCCATTGAACGTGGTGAGCGAGCCGGAATTGCGGAAGTACATGGGCCCCGTACCACGACCCTGAAACGCATCACTTCCTCGCGGATCGGTCGCGAGTTTCAGCGTCTTCGCGAGTCGGTCGAGGTTGGTGCGGGCGAGCGGCCCACCCCCGAATACAGCGAGTTCGCCGTTCGGTTGTGTCTCGAATGTCAGGGTGCCGTTTTCCACGCTAAGTGGTTCACTCGTCATGTTGAACTTGGTGAACACCGCATTACCATTACTTCGATTCACGGAGAGATCGGCCACGGCGCTCATCGTCGGTTCCTGGATATTCAACCCGGCACCGCGAAACTGAACCTGGTCAAGCAGCACAGTCAGCCGTTCCACGCGAATGGATTCCGGCGTCACGTAGATGAATCCGGAGGCGGTGATCGCTCCGGCGAAGTGGTACTTTTCGGGCACACGCACGAAGTAGCGAGTGCGTTGAATCCAGCGACCGAAATCGCCATTCAAGCGATACGAGAGATCAGCCTTTGCGAGCTTCCTCACATCCGGAATGGCACTGTGTTGTGTGAGATGGAACTCATCTGTACCCGCGAGCAGATCGATCGCGGAATGATCGAGCCGGATCGGTCCCTTTGCCGGAGCGTGGCCGATCGCGATGGCACGCAACGAGACGTGTTCCTCGCGAAAGGACTTGCCTGATGCATCCACATAAGCGAAGCCCGCGAGATCCAGTGCGGAATCAAGATCGAACGCACCCTGAACATCTCGCTTCAAAATGAGCTTTAAACTCGCTGTGCCGCTGAGGCTGGCCCCACTCAAGTCGGCGAAATCCGCCAGATGCCGTGTGAGTGCATCGAGGTTGATGTTCGCACCGAGCCGCACCAGTTCCGGGTTGCTCTGGGCGTTCACAGCAATGAAGTCCGAGCGGCAAATCAGTTTGTCAAAGGATGGCAACTGCCCTGAGGTGAAGCGACCCGCGAACTCGATCGAAAAGGGTTCCTTCCATTCAATCTCGCGACCATCGTGCCGCCCCTTCAAATCGGAGGCCCGAATCATGCCATTCCATTCCGTGGGTACACCGCTGCTGGCCACATTCACGATGAGCTTGCCTTCACGAACCGCCACGCCCTCTCGGAGCCGCACCAACCGCGGCAACTTCGCCGCCAGGAGCGCCAGGTCAATCTCGGCATCGATCTTGACGCCAGATTGCTCCAAAAATTGATCAAGTGATACGCTGGTGTCGAAACTGCCCGCGAGAGCAATCGTGCCCACATCGCAGGTGAGATCCGCACGCTCGATACGAACAGAATCACCCGCAGCGGTCAGCTTCAGCGGCAACTCGACTGATGCGAGCGTCAATCGATCGCCTTTCAAGACTGGCGTCGACACATCCAGATTTTGAATCTTCGCGGTGCCATCCACCCGGAGATTCGAGCGGCTCCCCCATTCTGCCTCGAAGTTCGCGGTGAGCCGGCCTTCGATCTGGGTACTCGGTGCGAATCGTTGCACCACAAATGCCAGCGACTGCAGGGGAAAATCAGACGCCTGAATTGTGGCTGTGCTCGAGGTACCCAGCGATGCACCGGCAGCCAGTGTGCCGCCTCCCGAGCGAGTCGCGAGTTTCACCGTCACAACTTCATCGCG
The DNA here is from genome assembly GCA_041750275.1 of Gemmataceae bacterium. Classification (GTDB taxonomy): domain Bacteria; phylum Planctomycetota; class Planctomycetia; order Gemmatales; family Gemmataceae; genus JBGSZR01. The sequence goes on along the minus strand of JBGSZR010000312.1, from coordinate 6,882 downwards.
GTTGCCGGACACCACCATATCCGATTCCACGCTTTCGAAGCGCGAAGCCTGACCGGCTTCGTGGAGCGTGATCGTGCCTTCGCGAATGTGCAGCGCGATCGCTGTTCGCATCGGCCCCGCGGGGGCACCATCATCCTTCAGGAATACCGAAATGGCTTCTTCGAGATTGGTGCTGCCCTTCTCGCTGACCACATCCAGAACTGGCCGTTCGATTGTGAACTCGCCCAGGTCGGCACGATTCCGCACCAGCGAGATCAATGATTTCGAGGATGTGATCTTGGCTGCCGTGAGCAGCGTGCGCCCCTCTGAATCCTTGATGACGACATCGCGAAGTTCGACGGTGCTGAACCAGCCGAGCGAGGCACCACCCACATCGATGCTGCCGTGCAGATCGGCGAGGGCTACTCGCGCAATCCGGTTTCGCAATGGTGTGTGCGCGACAATCACAGGGGCAAATGCGATGAGCAGGGTAAGCAGTGTAAGCAGACCGAGAAGCCGTCGAAGCCAGCGGCGACGGCGCCTGGGCGGAGGTGCCTCTGCGATTGGAATGGGGCTCTCAACGGACATGGTCGCGTCCTGCTTGCGGGGGCGGAACGGCGAGGATTAGACCGACTTCCCGCAAACAGGGCAACTGCAACCGTCACGAACCGAGGGCACGCACTGCGGAGGTCATGGCTTCCGTGATGCGTACCAGTGATTGCGCAGAAGTGCAAAGTGGTGGCATCGCGTAGAGCACGTTGCCAAGCGGCCTCAGGAGCACGCCGCGTTCGAGGCAGGCCTGTCGCATGGCACGACCACCTTCTGCGAGGTAGCCGCCGGGGAGATCGAGTTCGAGGGCGACGATGAGCCCGCAGATGCGCACGTGCTTCACGCCTGGCAAAGCCACGAAGGTCTCACGTTGTGCTTCCCAGTGCACCGCGATACGCCTCACATCGGCACGCCAGTGTTGCGACTGCATCAACTTCCAGTTCGCCACGGCCGCCGCACACGCAATGGGGTTTGCAGTGAACGAATGACCATGGAAGAACGTCCTCGCGCGGTCGGTCGTGTCAAAGGCAGCGACAACCCTGGGGCAAGCCGCGGTCACTGCGAGTGGCACGACACCGCCGGTGATCCCCTTGGCCAGGCAAACAAGATCGGGTGCGATGCCCGCCTGATCGAACGCCCAGAGCGAGCCGGTGCGGCCAAAGCCCGTCATCACTTCATCGGCAATGAACAGCACACCGTGCCGGCGAGTCACTTCGAAGAGTGCTCGCAGTTCGGCCGGGCTGTGCATCTGCATTCCACCGGCACCTTGCACCAGCGGTTCAATGATAATGGCTGCGACTTCCCCCGCATGCTTCGCAAGCAGTGCATCGAGTGCCTCGGCGGAGACGTGTGACTGCACGCTTCGAAAGAGGAGCGGCTCGAATCGGCCGAAGAAGAGCGGATCGCGGCCGACGCTCATGGCACCGAACGTGTCGCCGTGATACCCATGTTCGAAGCCAATGAAAAGCGTGCGCTGAGGTTCGCCGCGATGGCACCAAAACTGGTACGCCATCTTGAGTGCCACCTCGACCGCCGTGCTGCCGTTATCGGAATAGAAAACACGACCCTCTTCAGGCCAGGGCATCGCGGTGAGCAATGCGTCTGCGAGTTCCACGGCGTGTGGATGTGTGGCACCCGCGAAGAGAACGTGGTCGAGCGAGTGCGTGGCCTTGCGAATCGCCTGCATGATCGCGGGCTGGCGATGGCCGTGCAGTATCGTCCACCACGAGGAGATGCCATCGACAAGGTGCCGACCATCCGCGAGTGTGAGAAATTCGTCCCGGGCACCCACCACAGGCAGCGGCACATCGCTGCCTTGAAGTGGTGTATAGGGATGCCACACCGCCCGTGAGTCAGCGAACTGCGGAAGCGGTGGCGGTGCATGGTTCCGCATCATCTCCAGTGCTTCACGCTGGCTGCTTGCTGAACGTGCGATGCTTTCTGAAGTCCAGCTTCCCTCCGGCGTCTCGAGAGAAATGACCGTGATTCCACTGGCGTGGCGTTCAATCTGGTCATGGGCGAAAGAGTCTTTGCGACCAAGCAACGCGATCGCAGCGGGTCGCAGGCCAAATGCCTCCAGTGCCTGCAGCGTTTGCAACGCACGGCCCACAGCACCCACGGTCGACGAGATCACGAGCAGCATGGGGAGTTGCAGTGCGCGAAGCAGTTCGACTTGCAGCACTTCACGGGTGAGCGGCGAGAGTGGACCGCCGAAAGACTCGATCAACAGGGGTCGTTCGCTCCTGGGCCTGGCCTCGAGAATCGCAGCGAAACCGGGCATCGCACGCCCTTCGCGTTCGGCTGCGAGCACGGGAGCGACGGGTTCGGCGAAGCGGGCAAGTGGGTCGAAGACCTCTGCGGAGGGGACGAGTCGCCGGAGCTTCTCCGTATCGGATTCACCGGTTTCAACAGGCTTCCAGTAAGCGAATTCTTCGGCGAACGCGGCGAGGAAGAGGAGTGAAAAGGCGGTTTTGCCCGCGTCCGTGTCGGTGCCGACGACGAGGAAGCCGTTCATGTTTGCAGCGCCTGTGCGACGTGTTCGGCGAGTTGCGTCAGGAGAGTCGGAGTGTGATCCGAGTGGATCGAGATCCGCAAGCGACTGGTGCCGTGCGGCACGCTCGGCGGGCGAATCGCCCGCACATCGTAGCCGTGTTCCTGGAGTTGGAGTGCAGCGCGAACAGCTGGCGCATCCTGGCCGACGATCACGGGAACAACGTAGTGGGAACCGGGCGGTGTGATGCTGTGCTTCTGCAACGATTCGCGAAAGTGAGCCGCATTCGCATGGAGGCGGTGCCGGCGTTCGTCATCAACCTGCACCAGTGGAAGCTGCTCCTGCCACCAGGCAGCGACCGCGGCGGGCAGGGCCGTGGTGAAGATGAGGTGCCGACATTTGTTGATGAGGATGTCCTTGAGAAGCGGCGAACAGCAGATGTACGCACCGGCGAGCCCGAGTGCCTTGCCACCCGTGTGAACGCTGGCGAGCACACGCGAACGCAGTCCGGCTTCATCGACGCAGCCGCTGCCGCGCGGGCCGAAGCAACCCGTCGAGTGCGCTTCATCGATTATCACGTGCGCTCCATAGCGCTCGGCGAGTGCCACGATATCCGTGAGCGGAGCCGTGTCGCCGTCCATGCTGAAGAGTGACTCGGTGACGATGAAGAGTTCTCTCCCTTCAGGTCGCTTCGCGGCTTCGGCTTTCAGGCCTTCTTCAAGGTGGTTAAGGTCGTTATGTCGGAATAGGAACTTGCGGGGCCGGGCCAGCCGCAGGCCATCGATGATGCAGGCGTGGCTCAATTCATCGGCCGCAACCCAGTCGCCAGGTTCCGCGAGGGTGGCAATGAGCCCCTCATTGGCCGCATAGCCGCTGGTCATCATGAGCACGGCTTGGGCACCGTGCCACTCGGCAAGCATTGCTTCGACCTGGTCCCACACTTCGTGCTGCCCGCGCAGCAGACGTGAGGATGTGCCAGACCTGGCGAGCCCCGGCGGAAGGGCCGGGGTGTGCTCACCACTGGAGGTGTAGCCCAGATAATCGTTCGAGGTGAAGTCGTGGCCGCGGGGCAGGCGGAACGCGCGATAACGCCCCTGCTCGCGGAGTTCGTCGAGGACGCCAGACCAGCGCGAAGTCAAACTCATGACGCCGTCACACCCATGGCGCGGAAGAGAGCCTCATCCTCGCTTTCGCGTGGGTTCGGAGCCGTCAGCAATTTCTCACCGAAGAAGACAGAGTCCGCACCGGCGAGGAAACAAAGCACCTGCAACTCGCGGCTCATGCGATCGCGACCGGCGCTGAGGCGAACACGTGACTTCGGGAACGCGATGCGAGCCGTGGCAATGAGCCGCACGATTTCCAAGGAATCGACCTTCGGTGCCATTGCCAGCGGTGTGCCGCTCTGGGGCATCAGGCAGTTAATCGGCACACTCTCCGGCGGCGTCTCCAGCTGGGCGAGTTCGCAGAGCATCATGAGTCGGTCGTCTTCCGTTTCGCCCATGCCCAGGATGCCGCCGCTGCACACGGAGATGCCTGCCCGCGAGACGGCTTTGAGTGTGTCGATGCGGTCGTCGAATGTGCGGGTCGAGATGACTTCTGGATAGTGCCGGCGTGAGGTGTCGAGGTTGTGGTTGTACGCGGTAAGCCCGGCTTCTTTCAGGCGGCGTGCCTGGCTGTCCGAGAGCATGCCAAGCGTGACGCAGGCTTCCATCTCCAGGCCGCGGACGACGCGCACCATCTCCAGCACACGATCAAATTCCGGGCCATCCTTGGGTGAACGCCAGGCGGCACCCATGCAAAAGCGGGTGGCACCGCGCTCCTTCGCGGCCTCGGCTCGCTCGCGCACTTCCTCCACCGTCAGCAAGGGCTGGCGGTCAACAGGTGTGTCGTAGTGGGCGCTCTGCGAGCAATACTTGCAATCTTCAGGGCAACCGCCCGTCTTGATGCTCAGCAATTCGCAGCGCTGGATATCGCGATAGTCGCGATGTGCCCTGTGCACCTCGGCCGCCCGCAGAATCAACTCGGGCAGCGGCAACCGGTAAACGGTCTGGAATTCAGCGAGTGTCTTCATGGAGTAAAAATAGGAACTCGTTCGGCGAGCGGCCGGAGTGAACCGGATGATCTCAAAACAAGCGAGGAACCAAGATGCATGACACCGGAATCGGAACTGCCGACCCACGTCGGCTGCTCGCCGGGTTGGCCGATGACTTTCCGAAGGGGATCGCAACTGCGTGGGGCAGGAACAAAAACTGAGCTTCGGAAGGTGAAGTTTGCCTGGATCAGTCCTTACCCCGGTAATGGATTCGGTGCCTGGAATGTCTCGGGAGGTTCCGCCTTGGGGACCACCACCACACCCTGTTCCGTCACGGTGAAGCCGCGCTGGCGATCAAAATCGAGGTCATAGCCCAGCACGGTGTATGGTGGCAAGCGCACATCCTTGTCGATGATCGCTCGCTTGATCCGGCAATAGCGGCCGATGTCCACGCGATCGAGAATGATGGAGTCTTCCACGATGGAATAGCTGTTCACACGCACCTTGCCCGAGACGATGCAACGCCGCACCTGACCACCCGAGATGATCGAGCCAGGGCAAACAAGACTATCGAGCGCCTCGCCACGCCGGGCCAACCCCGGGGGGCCTTCACCCGTGAAGATGAACTTCGGAGGCGGGCTCTGCGGCTGGAAAGTGCGAATGGGCCACTTCTCGTCGTAGAGGTTCAACACGGGATCGATGGCCACCAGGTCCATGTTCGCCTGGTAATAGGCATCGAGTGTGCCCACATCGCGCCAATACGGGAGCGATTTGCGGTTCTGATCACGAAAGCGATAGGCGAAGACCTTTTGCCCGCTCTTGATCATCTGCGGGATGATGTTCCGACCGAAATCGTGATCACTGGCCACGTCCGCGGCATCCTCGCACAGCAGTTCAAATAGTGAGCGCGAGTTGAACACATAGATACCCATTGAGCCCATCGCCAGTTGCGTCTCGCCCGGCATGGGTTCCGCGGATTTGGGCTTCTCCAGGAAGTGGTGAACGCGGTCGTCGTCGCTGCACTGAATGATGCCGAAGTGCTTCACATCTTCGAGTGGAACCGGGATGCAGCCGATCGTCACATCTGCGCCGCGTTCACGGTGCGAGCGGATCATCTCCGCGTAGTCCATTTTGTAAATGTGATCGCCCGCAAGGATGAGCACCTGTTCGGCGTTGTCCTGTTCGAGTGAATAGATGTTTTGATAGATGGCGTCCGCGGTGCCCTTGTACCAGGTTTCATCGATGCGCTGCTGCGGCGGCAAGACCTCCACCGACTCGTTCAATTCCGAACTGAGGAAGTTCCAGCCCTGGCGAATGTGGCGATCGAGGCTGTGCGATTTGAATTGCGTGAGCACACGAATGCGACGCAGACCGCTATTGATGCAATTCGAGAGGGTGAAGTCGATAATGCGATAGAGGCCGCCAAAGGGGACCGCGGGTTTGGCACGATCACGTGTGAGGGGTTCAAGCCGCGTGCCCTTTCCGCCAGCCAGGATCACTGTCAGCACCCCACGCATACCCGCCTCCTCCGTGTTGCTTCGGTGGCACGGGCACCGTGAACCGAATGAAAACATCCTTGCGATGTGAAGGCCAGCTGACAAGCGAAATGAAGGCTATTTCCGCAATTGAACCCGGCAGGGCCCACGACGGCCTGGGGTTCACTGTGAAAGCTCGTCGTAGAGCCGGGCAAATTGGTCGACCATGCGTGTGGCGCTGAATCGTTCGGCTAATCGCTCCCGACCCGCCGAGCCAAGCTTCTCCACCAGGCCGGCTTCGTGAATCAAGGGGTACGTCTTCGCGGAGAGCTGGGCTCGTTCGCCAGGCTCGGCCAGCAATCCCGTCACACCATCGTCAATGATGTCGGCGAGATCGGCGTTCTTCCAGCCCACCACCGGGCGGCCCGCGGCCATCGCTTCGAGTGCGAGATTCACTCCGCCTCGCTCCTGCGACACCCAGACCACATCAGCCAGCGCGAGCACACTCTGGATGTCCGGGCGGTTCTCCGTGAAGTGGATGCGGTAATCATCGAACGCCAGTGCCCGGCCAAAGTCTTCCACACCCGCCCGGTCCGGTCCTTCCCCGACGATTACGAGGTGCAACTCCGGTGCTTCGTAACGGAGCATGTCGAAGCCCCAGATGGCGGACTTCATGGCAGTGCTGGGCTCGAGTCGCCCGGCTGTCATGATCAGCCGGGTGTGGGAGGGCAGCCCGAGCGACGCCCGAAAGCCAACGGGATCGAGCACAACTTCCGTGGCAGCGGCACCGGGGGTGATGCGGGTTAGCCGGTCGCCGGGCACACCGAGTTGGCGGTAGCGTTCGCCCTCGGCGCGGG
>JBGSZR010000311.1:0-10143 GCA_041750275.1 Gemmataceae bacterium | reverse complement strand
CGGTGCTGATCGCGGACGGGACTGGGGTGTCGATGCCGGACACTTCGGCCAACCGGGCGGTGTATCCCCAGCACGGGGGTCAGGCCGAAGGGGTCGGCTTCCCGCAGGCCCGGCTGGTGGTCCTGTTCAGCCTGGCCGTCGGCACCGCGATCGAGCCGCCGCACGGCGAGAAGTACCACCTCACCGAGGACATGGTCGCGAAGGGACTCGGCTGGTTGAAGAAGCATCAGGCGTTCTCTCCGGACAAGCCGTTCCTGATGTACTGGGCACCGGGTGCCGTCCACGGGCCGCACCACGTCTTCCCGGAGTGGGCCGACAAGTACAAGGGGAAGTTCGACGACGGCTGGGACAAGTACCGCGAGCGCGTATTTGCCCGCCAGAAACAACTCGGCGTGATCCCGGCCGACACGAAGCTCACGCCCCGCGACGCGACGATGGCGGCGTGGGACAGCATTTCCAAGGAGGAGCAGGCGTTCCAGCGGCGGCTGATGGAGGTGTACGCCGGGTTCGTCGAGCATACCGATTCCCAGGTTGGCGAGTTGGTGGACGGTCTGGAGCAACTCGGCCTCTGCGAGAACACCATCATCCTCTACGTCTGGGGCGACAACGGTTCCAGCGCCGAAGGCCAGAAGGGCAGCGTCAGCGAACTGCTCGCACAGAACAACGTCTCGAACACAATCGAGCTACAACTGGCCGCGCTGGAGAAACTCGGCGGGCTTACCGCGCTGGGCGGCCCGAAGACCGACAACATGTATCATGCGGGCTGGGCCTGGGCGGGCAGCACGCCGTTCAAGTCTACCAAGCTCGTCGCGGCGCACTTCGGCGGCACCCGCAACCCGCTGGTCATCTCCTGGCCGAAGGGGATCAAGCCGGACAAGACCCCGCGGGCGCAGTTCCACCACGTCAATGACATCGCGCCGACACTGTACGAGGTGATCGGCGTCAAGCCGCCCGACGAGGTGAACGGGTCCAAGCAGGACCCGATCGACGGCGTGAGTATGGCCTACGCGTTCGCCGACGCGAAGGCCCCGACCAAGAAGAAGACGCAGTACTTCGAGAACAACGCGAGCCGCGGCGTCTACCACGACGGCTGGTACGCGTGCACCTTCGGGCCGTTCATCCCGTGGGACACGCCCGGCTCGACCGCCCGGCTGAAAACCTGGGACGCGAACCAGGACGTGTGGGAACTCTACGACCTGTCGAACGACTTCTCGCAGGCGAACGACCTCGCCGCGAAGGAGCCCGAGCGGCTCGCTAAGTTGAAGGACCTGTTCCTGGCCGAGGCGAAGGCGAATAAGGCGCTGCCGATCGGCGGCGGCTTGTGGACGCGGTTCCACCCCGAGGACGCTGTCGGCAGCCCGTACAAGTCGTGGCGGTTCGACGCGACCACCACCCGGATGCCGGAGTTCACTGCGCCGGGCATCGGCAAGCGCAGCAATCACGTCATGATTGAAGTCGAGGTCGGCAAGGACGCATCAGGGGTGCTGTACGCCCTCGGCGGCGCGAGCGGCGGCGTGACCGTGTACATGGACAAAGGGCAACTGGTCTACGAGTACAACATGCTCATCATCGAGCGGACCATCGCGAAGAGCGAGGCCAAGCTCGCGGTTGGGAAGCACACCATCGAGGTCTCCGAAACAATCCCCAAACCCGGTGCTCCTGCGGACGTGGTGTTGAAGGTAGATGGGAAGGAAGTGGCGAAAGTCACGGTAAAGCGAACCGTGCCGGCGGCGTTCACGGCGAGCGAGACATTCGACGTAGGCGTCGACCTCGGCTCGCCTGTCTCGCTCGACTACTTCGACCGAGCCCCGTTCAAGTTCGACGGCAAAATCGAAAGGGTGGTCGTCGAACTGAGGTGAATCCTTCGCCTTCCCCAACAGGATACCTCATGTGTTCCTGAGCAGAGGCCGGCCGCGTGCCGGCAATCCGCAACATCGTCGTCGAGGGCCGGCGCACGCCGCCCGAACTCATTGCCTCAGCCCTGACTCACACTCGCGCTCTGGGAACCCGACCATGCGACACATCCTCCGAATCGGTCTGGCGGCCGGTCTGGTCACCCTCGGGCTTGTGGGCGGACTTGTGTTCGGGCTCGCCGCCCGACCCGCGGCCAAGGCGCAGCTGGCCAAGGGCGACGACCCAAAGCCGTCCCCGGACGAGACCGCTGTCCACAAGGCGCTCAAGGATTTCGTCACCGCGTTCAACGCCGGCGACGTGAAGAAACTCGCCGCGACGTTGACTGAGACGAACGAAAATCCATTGAGAATCGCAATTGGCGGCCAATCTGTTTATCGGAGGATTGCACCACAGGAAAGTAGAATGGTGACACAACAATCAAAATCGTTCACCGGAAAGAAGACGCGGCCCTCGCCGAGTGCTCTTGCAGATTCTCTCATATGCGAACAATCGGCATCCACGTCGTTGTGAGCGAGAATGTCTTCGTGATGATGGCGTGTTGCCTCAGGTGCCGGTCGAGGTAAATTGATCGATCGAAGTGTCGGAAAATACAAGAGTGTTGCCGACGCCATAAAGCATAGGATCCACAGAAACTTGCGCATAACACGACAATATATAGATTAATATTTATGTTATACAGCGTTAATTCCACTCTGTGTCTGGAACCGTGATGTCATGAAAATCCCACTTGTGTTTTGCTTTCGTCATGCCTTAGATCGGATAGAGATCGCAGTGAAAAGGATCGATGCAGGACTCACAATGTGGGAGGTATGTCACGAAAACGAACTCGGAGCAATGATATGCGTCCTAATCGATGCGTTGTTGGAATGCCACTCATGGCAGGTTGTGAGTCGCGCTTTCTAGCTCCCGTTTAACAATACCGCTCCGCGGCACGCCGATCGGGGCATCGTGCGAGTCGCAGTTTACTCTCAAACATGTTCTGGAGATTGCCAACGGTCAGAGCCCCGGCGCGTCGGAACTGCCGGGCTTGTACATGGGGTCGCTGGGGAGTTTCGTCTGGGCGAAGGCCACTTCTTCAGCGTTGGGCGTGAATCCCTTGAGCTTGCAGAAGTCATCGCAGTGTTCATCGACGTACGCCATGCAGGCTTCCTTATCGCCGGAGAAGCCCACATCGTACCAGCCGGGGGCGTTGTTGCGCTCCGCGGGCCAGATGGAGCAGATGCCTTCGTGGTTGCGAACCACTTTCACGGGCTCGTCCTGCCAGTCGGGGTATTCGTCGGCCATGGCATTCCCCACCTTTCGTGTGCATATCACTGTTTGATACTGCGATTTCTGGGTTCGGTGCAAGCAAACTTCAGGCACTCCCTTCATCCAACCTAACGACCCATCGTTTTGATCGGATCGATCCGCATGGCTGACAGAGCCGGCAAGCTCCCGCCGGCAAGCACCAGGAACACGGTGAACCACAAACCGATGATGACCGTGTTGGCGTCCATTCGGAGTGTGAAGGCCACGGCATGGGAACCAACGGAGAGCCCGCTCGCCAGGCCATCGAGCAAAGAAGCGAGCGCGATGCCGAGTCCGCCGCCGACGAGGCCCATGAGCGCAGCCTCGGCGAGGAATGCCAGGAGGATATCGGTGCGGGTGAAACCGATGATGCGCAGCACGGCGATGTCCTTGCGACGCTGGCTCACCGAGGCGAACATCGTGTTCATCACCCCCGAGACGGCACCCAGGGCCAGGGCCGCGGCGATGAGCAGACCGATCGAGCGGATTTCCGCCATCTGGGCAGCTTGCTTGCCATAAAATTCAGTCTCGGTCTCGGCGGTGAGCGGCAGGGTGGAATCGTTTGTCAATTTCTCGGCCAGCGTCTCGGCGGCCTGGGGCGAATCGGTTCGCAGTACCAGTGAGGAGCAAGTTCCCGGTCGGCGGGCAAGCGCGGCGAGTTCATCCAGATCCGCCCACACTTCCGACTCGAATAGCGCCCCACCGGCTTCGAACCGTCCCACCACGGTCCAGTCTCTCCGCAGGGTCCGCACGGTGCCTCCCAGCGGCACTGCCTCACTGTCCATGCCACTGCCCACGATCATCTCGGCACGGCCAGGAACGAACATGCGCCCTTCGATAAGGCGGAAGCGTGGATGAACAGCCTCGATGGCCCCGCTCACACCCCGCATCTGCAGGGTGCGATACTCGCCGCCCTCTGCGTTGTCCTGGATGAGCACCATAAACAACTCCCGGCAGGCGAGTGGCCGGCCATCGGCATCCCGGGCCACACCCGCCGTGAGTTCCGCGCGGCGAGCGGTGGCGGCGGCGATCCGGCTTAGCAGTTCATCCGAGGTGCCACGCTGGAATACCAGCACATTGCGCGGGTCGGCAGCGGATTCACAGGCATGCACCAGCCCATTCACGAAGGCAAGGGTGAGGACGAGTGTCGCCACCACGAGTGTGAAGCCGCCGGTGGTGAGTGCGGTCGTCTTCCAGCGGACAAGCACACTGCGAGCGGTGTAGCGGAAGGGGACCATGCGACGGCGTCACTCCTGCGCGGTGAACGCCTGCACGGCGCGGATATGGGCGGACCGCCACGCCGGCAGCAGACTGCCAATCAGACCGGCGAGCCCGCCAATGGCGACAGCCTCCACCACAACCGAGAACGGAATCGGGAAGATGGCCAGCGCCCCGATGTGAACGGGTAGATAACCCGCGGCATTGAACCAGGCGCTAACAAAGACGGACGCGCCACCGGCGGCACCGGCCACAAGGCCCAGAATCACCGCCTGGCCAAGCACCAACCCCATCACATGAGCCGGCTGGAAGCCGAGCGCTTTCAGGACGGCCATTTCGACGAACTGTTCGCGGACCGATAACGCGACACTGTTTGAAAGGATGAGGGCGAGATCGACGAGCAGGATGATGACCACAACGTTCAGCCCCGTGACGATGGCTTTCACACGCCCGATATTGCGGGCCATCGCGGCCGATTCTGTCTCCACTTTTAACTCGACTGGGCCCGTGGAATAAGCCTGTTCGATGGCCACGGCGACGCGCTGCCCGGCAGCGGCATCGGCGACCCGCAGCCAGATCACCGTGGTTGTCTCCTTATCGCCACTTGCCTCACGGTAATAATCATCGCGAAAGAAGAAGATGCTGGAGTAAATGCCCGGCGGCAGCACACCGATGATGCGAAGTTCCATCGCTGGCCCGACGGCAGCCTGGCGGAAGGTGAAGCGTTGCCCGACGCGCCAGCCCATCTGCGACATCAGCCCGGGGCCGACCAGAGCGCCGTTTCGCGTGGCACGCAGGGCGTCGCCGAGTGAGCGCGAGAACTCGGGCATGGGCTGCATCGCTTCGAAGTTATCGGCACGTGTCGCGATGCCCGCACCCATCTGCTCGCGGCCTGCATTCTCCCCGAAGCTGCCGTAAGTCAGGTGCCACGCCGTCCACTCCTCGACACCTGGGGTGTTTGTGATGGATGGAGTGAGGCGAACGGGTATCGAACTTGGAACACTCCACCGCTCGGTGACGAGCAAGCGTGTCTGGCTGGTTTGCACGCTCACGAGGCCGGCGAGATAGATCGTGCCGGAACGTGCGAAGGCATAGACCGCGGCGAGAACGAACACGGAGGCGGCGGTGAGAAACGTACGGACCCGATTGCGGGTCAAGTTGCGAATCGCCAGCAATCCGAGGCGAAACAACATGCCGCCTAGCCTTCCTGCCCGGCGGGTTCGAACACCACACGGCAGCTGGTGCCGGGCAGGAGTTTCGCATTCGGATCGAGCACGCGAATACGGGCTCGCACGGTGCCGCGCTGCGTGTTCACGGTTGCCCCGACCTGGTCCACCACGCCTTCATATGAGGCAGAGGCACCCGCTGAGGTGCCGCGATCCGGGATCACTCGACACTTGCGGCCCACCGCGATGCGGGTGAGTTCCGCTTCGGGAACATCGACCTCAACGTTGATCTGTGAGACATCGGCAATCAGAAAGAGGCAACCATCGGGATCACGGCGACCCATGATGCCCGCACCGGGTTGCACGGTTTCACCCTCCGCGACGTTGACACGCACCAACATGCCACTCGCCGGCGCGCGAATCTCGGTCGACTTCTTCAACGATTCGGCTTGCTCGATGACAAGCTTCGCCCGCTCCACCTCGGCTACGGCCACCTTCACTTGCTCGGGGTCGGCACCCGCTTCGAGTTTGCTCGCGGCTTGTTTGGCCTGCTCCAGCCGGTTCTCGGCCTGTTGAACCTGGAGCGCGGCCGCTTTTACATCGGATTCGTTCGCGAGATCACCCGCGAAGAACTTCTGCACCTTTGCGTGATTGAGCTTCGCCAGTTCCACGCCGGTGCCGGCTTCCTGGATCAGCGTCTGGGCACGTTCCTTGTCTGCTGGCGACGGACCGGTTTGCAGCAACTTCAAGCGTGCCTCGGCCGCGGCAAGCAGTTGCTGGCTCTGGGCGATGTCGTTGCGGAAGGCCTTGTCATCCAGCCGGGCGAGGAGGTCCGTGGCTTTTACGCTCTGGCCTTCGCGCACCGCTAATTCGGTCACCACTCCACCGACCGTTGGCGAGACGCACACCTGCGAACGAGCAATGGCCGTGCCCGTCAATTCGAGGCCGGTGTCGGCACTGTTCGATTTGGTTCTTGGGGCTGAATCCTGTTCCGCAGCGGGTTTGCTGAAGAGCTTCCAGGCCAGCATGGCGTTGGCGGCGAGTGAAACCAGGAGGAAGACGCCGATGAGGCAACTTCGAGCGCTGCCTGTGCCGCCGCGATAACGCTTCGATTCCTCGGACAGCGCCAGCGACTGCACGCGGCCCGCCGTGGAGTTATCAATTGTGCCGGGTGCGGCGGCCGGCTCGTTCACAGTGGTTCTCTCCATCAAGATCTCAACCGCCCACAACGCAGCTAATCATGGTCCATGATACCGATGCACGCAAGCGGGTATCAGATTCCGTTGGAACGAGCCAGGATTTCAAGCGGATGAAGTGCGTAGCGGCCGGTGAGGTCGCGAATTTGGTGTCGGCAGGAGGTGCCGGTGGCGATTATGGTGGCGTCCGGATTCGCTCGAATGGCAGGGACAAGTTCCAGATTGGCAACGGCAACGCTTACATCGAAATGTTCGGCTTCGTAGCCAAATGCACCGGCCATACCGCAACAACCCGCATCAAGCACGTTCACGTCCAAATCTGGGACCAAGTGCAGTGCCTCGACTGACCCCTTCAGGCCGACGAGTGCCTTCTGATGGCAATGCCCATGAAATAGCGCCGGAGTAGCATGTGATTGAAGTTGCAGTGACAGTGCGTTGTCACGGATGTTGCGAGCGAGCCAGGCTTCGGTCAGTTCCGCTGCCGCTGCGACGCGCCTGGCGGCGGCACCGGGCACGAGTTCGGGCCATTCATCGGCAAGCGTCAAGAGGCAACTTGGTTCGAGGCCAAGAATCGGAATGCCAGCTGCCACGTGGCGATCGAGTTTCGCAATGCCGTCGCGGGCTATCTGGCGGGCATCGGTGAGGAAGCCTTTCGAAATCATCGCCCGGCCGCAACAGATACCGGCGAGTTCCACGCGAACGCCGGCCCGTTCGAGGATCGCAACGGCAGCCTGGCCAATGTGAGGTTCCTGGAATGTCGTGAAACAATCGTCCAGCAACACGACTTTTGGCGAGCGGCCCGTGTCGATGGGCCCTTGAGCCTTCATATGTCGGGCAAACCAGCGGCGAAAGTGCTGGCGGTGCAGCTCTGGCAAGCTGCGTCGGCGATCGATCCCGGCGAGACTTTCGATGACGCGCCGCAGCCCGCGCCGTCGTCCCAGCCAGTTGTTCAGACCCGCCATGCGTGAAGCAAGCGGCAGAACCCGATGCACATGCCTGACGAGTAGATGGGCGAGCGGTCGCTTGCGGGTCTGATAGAAGGCGTGTTGAAACTCCGCCTTCATCTTGGCCACGTCCACATTGCTCGGGCATTCACTCTTGCACGCCTTGCACGACAGACACAGGTCCATGACCTCTGCGATCCAGCGATCGGCGAGTGGTGATGACGCTGCAGAGTTCCCCGGTTTGGCATCCGATAACACCGGTGCTTCGGTCAGTGCAATCCGCAGCGAGTTCGCACGGGCACGGGTGGTATCGCGTTCGTCCTTGGTCACGCGGTACGACGGGCACATCGCCCCGCCCTGCGTCTTGCGGCAGACACCGGCACCGTTGCAGAGTTCGACGCTCGCAAAGAATCCCCCCTGTTTGGAGAAGTCGAACACTGTGGAACAATCGTTCGGCGCGCAGTCTGGCGGCACACGCAAGTTTTCCTCCATCGCGGAGGCATCCACCACCTTGCCTGGGTTCAGCAAATTCTCGGGGTCGAACCCTCGCTTCACCTGGCGGAACGCCTCATACACAGTGGGGCCGAACATCTTGCGATTCCACTCACTGCGCACGAGGCCATCACCGTGCTCGCCGCTGAGGCTACCGTTGAAGGCAAGCACGAGGCTCGTCACGTCCTCCATGATGGATCGCATGGTGCGCACATCAAGTGAATCGTGCAGGTTCAACAGTGGACGAATGTGCAGACAGCCGACACTGGCGTGACCATAAAAGGCACCATCGGTGCCGTGACGGTGGAAGATCTCGCGGATGCGTGCCGCGAACTCCGGCAACCGCTCGGGCGCAACGGCACAGTCCTCGCAGAACGTGACAGGCTTCTTGTTGCCGATCATTCCGAATAGCAACGGCACCGCGGCACCTCGTAGCGCCCAGAGTGGATCGCGTGAGGCGGCATCGAGTGCGGGCACACACGCGAGCAAACCGGGGATGCCTTTGATGCGGCGTTCCAGTTCGTGCACGCGGTACGAGACCTCGGCTGGTTCATCGGCACTGAATTCCACCATCAGCAAAGCTTCCGGTCGGCCGCGAATGGCCGCCATCGTGTCCTTCAGGCTGCGCTGCTCCCGCGCGAGGTCGATGAGCATTCGGTCCATGAGTTCGACGGCAGAAGGAGCGAGTTCCAGGCAAGCAGCGAGGGCATCGAGCGCCGCGGGGAGCGTGGCAAACTGCGGCACGAGCAGTCCCCGGTGTTTGGGTTTCGGCACGAGCGATAGCTCCGCCTGAGCAATCACTGCGAGAGTGCCTTCGGACCCAACGATCAGCGGAACGAGCGAGAATGCGGCGTTCTTGCGGACTGCGGAGGCCAGGGCTGCAAGGTTGTAGCCGCTGACCTTGCGGATAATCTTCGGCGTGCGTGCCAGGATTTCCGGCCCATGAGCGTTAACGGCGAGTCGAGCCGCGCGATAGGCGTCGCCTTCTCGAGTGCGAGATTCCAGCTTTCTCTCAAGATCAAGGGCTGTTAACGGGCCGAGTGTGACGCGGGAAGCATCTGCGAGTAACACGTCGAGCGAACGGACGTGATCGACGGTTTGGCCGTAAACGACCGAACGAGCCCCGGCCGAGTTATTGCCGAGCATGCCTCCGAGTGTGGCACGGCTGGCAGTTGCGACATCCGGACCGAAGATGAGCCCGAACTTTGCGACTTCGCGGTTCAGGTGATCAAGTACGACGCCGGGTTGCACGCGCACACGCCGGCCCGAGACATCCACTTCGCCCATTTCGTTCAGGTATTTTGAACAGTCGATCACGAGCCCGGGCCCGATGGATTGCCCCGAAAGGCTGGTGCCGCCCCCGCGGGTCGTGATGGGCACGCCGAGTTCGGATGCGATTTGCACAGTCACCGTGAGGTCGTCCACGTTTCGCGGCAGCACGACGCCGAGTGGTTGGATCTGATAGTGGCTGGCATCGGTGGCGTAGAGTCGGCGGGATGTGTCATCGAAACGCACATCGCCACGGATCTGGCTGCGTAGGTAACGGACCAGGGAATCCCGGCGGACAGATGCGAAGTCCATGCTCTCGGATATATCGGGCGAGCGGGGAAAGGGGATGGCGAGATCAAGTCGCACGAGGCGAATACTGGAGATGAGCCTCTGCCATTGCCTTCGACAATCTCAGCAGAACCGGCATAGATGGCGCGATTGTTCTCAAGCTGCGCGACCGGGGATGCCGATTGTTCCGATTAGCAGGACGTAATGCATTTGTCCGGGCTGGCGCGGGTGTTTCGGGGGAAGCCCGCCAACTCCGGACGGGGGGGAGTGTTCGGCCGATGGCCGCCTCGTCCCGCCATGGCTGGCAGAGCAGGAGCATGTCATGCGTAAGGGATTGCTGGGATCGATAGCGGCCTTGGCCGCGGGTGC
>JBGSZR010000310.1:0-170958 GCA_041750275.1 Gemmataceae bacterium | reverse complement strand
GCCTCGCCGATCTCGCCGAGGTGAGCTACGTGCCGAATCCGTGCTCCGAGGTTGGCGGCCCGGCCGTGCAGGTGGTGACGGACGATCCCGTGCGAGCCTGCCTGGCCTCGCAATACGCGGGCTGGCAGGTGCAGGTCGGTAAGTTCTTCGCCATGGGATCCGGGCCGATGCGAGCACTGGCCGCACGCGAAGAACTCTTTCAGCAGATTCCCGGGAAGGAAGAATCGCCGTTCGCCGTGGGTGTGCTCGAGTCACGTAAACACCCGACAGAAGAGGTGATTGCCAGCATTGTCGCGAAGTTGCCTGCTGTCGCGGAGCACCTCAGCTTGCTGGTTGCCCCAGCCTCGAGCCTGGCCGGAACCACGCAGGTCGTGGCACGGTCCGTGGAGACGGCCTTGCATAAACTGCATGAGCTGAAGTTCGATGTGCGGCAAGTGCTCAGCGGCATCGGCGTCGCTCCCTTGCCGCCGGTTGCTCACGATGAACTGGCCGCCATTGGCCGCACCAATGATGCCATTCTTTACGGCGGCAAAGTCACGCTCTGGGTACGCGCGGATGATGAAATTATCGACGCCGTCGGGGCGAAGGTGCCGTCGAGTGCCTCGCAGGATCACGGTGCGATGTTCGCCGAGTTGTTTCAGCGCTATGGCGACTTCTACAAAATCGATCCGCTGTTGTTCTCGCCTGCGGAAGTCGAGTTCCGCAATGTGAAGACGGGCCGCTGCCATCGCTTCGGCCGCAGTGAGCCCGGCCTGGTGCGGAAATCGTTCGGCCTGGCATGATGCAGACGCACCACCTCCACGGGATCGCTGGCAGCGAGCCTGTGAAGATAAGAATCACCGCATCCGGCCTGGTCGGTTCTCGAATCCAGCTGAGCGGGCTGCGTGAGAAAGCAGCGAACGACAAAGGTTTACCTGCGTGATGCGCATTGCCATTCTCTCCGGCGGCACGGGCTGGCACGTGCAAGACCTGATCCGCGCGGCGGCGGAGTGCGGGCACGTCGCTGAGGCGGTCGACTTTCGCCGGATCGCCATCGGCGTGGAAACAACCCCGGCACCGCTCGCGGATTTCGACGCGGCCATCGTGCGAACCATGCCGGCCGGCTCGCTTGAGCAGGTCATCTTTCGCATGGATTTGCTGCACGCTGCAACCGCACGCGGGCTTCGCATCGTGAATCCGCCTCGGGCCGTGGAAACGTGCGTCGATAAGTTCCTGACCAATGAACGCCTGGCGCGCGCGGGCTTTCTCACGCCGCCTACGCACGTGTCGCAGCGTGCCGAGGACGCCCTCGAAGCCTTCGGTCGGCTTGGCGGAGATGTCGTGCTGAAGCCGCTGTTCGGCTCCGAAGGTCGCGGCATGGTCCGGCTCACCGATGTCGAGACCGCCTGGCGCACCTTCTTTGTGCTCGAACGCACAGGGCAGGTGATTTACCAACAACAATTCGTGCAGCACCCCGGCTGGGATTTGCGGGCCTTTGTGCTCGACGGGCAGGTCATTGCAGCGATGAAGCGAACCGCTCACGCGGACTGGCGCACCAACGTGGCCCAGGGCGGCACGGCCGAGTGTGTGACGCTCAGTGACAACGCAGTGTCACTGGCCATCCGTGCGGCGGAAGCCGTGGAATGCGTTGTCGCAGGCGTCGATCTGCTCCCGGGCCCGGAGGGCGAACTGTACGTGATTGAAGTGAACGCCGTGCCAGGCTGGCGGGCGCTGGCACCGATCGCCGGTGTGGATATCGCTCTCAAGATTGTGAAGGCACTTGAACGGCCAGACTCGCAGGTTCGACGCTTCGAGCGTGGCTAATGGAGCGCCCGCTCGACGTGCATCAACATTCAACACCCGCTACCACTGCCTGCCGATTCGCGGTACACTGACCGCACTCGTTGACACACCTTCACCGGAGCCTCCCCGCCATGAAGCGTTGCCTTGTTTCACTCGCACTCACACTGGCACTCGCACTTTTCGCACAGGCCCAGGTGCCGCCCGAGAAATGCCTGGCCACCATGAAGACCGCGGACGGCTTTGATGTTGAACTCTTCGCCTCCGAACCCCTGGTGCTGAACCCCACATCGATCGATGTCGATCACAAGGGCCGGGTGTGGGTGGCAGAGGCCGTGAACTATCGCCGCAAGAATTTCAACCGCCCCATTCTTCGCAAAGAAGGCGACCGCATTGTCGTGCTCATCGACAGCAACGGCGACGGCAAGGCCGATGAATCGAAAGTCTTCTACCAGGGACAAGACCTGTACGGCCCGCTCAGCGTCTGCGTGATCCCGCAGCCCGATAACAAATCGCTGCGTGTGCTCGTGGCCCAGTCGCCGGACATCCTCGAATTCTGGGATCGCGATGGCGACCTCAAGGCCGATGGCCCGCCGAAGAAGTTCCTCACCGGCTTCCGCGGCTTCGACCACGACCACGGCGTCCACGGCCTGAACATCGGCCCCGATGGCAAGCTCTACTTCACCGTGGGCGATGCCGGCGTCGGTGGACTGCAATCCAGCGATGGCAAGGGAAAGAAATGGACCAGCAACGATTCTGATGTCCAGAAGGGCACCGTCTGGCGCTGCGACCTCGATGGCACCAACCTTGAACTAATCGCCCACAACTTCCGCAATAACTACGAATGCTGCGTCGATTCCTTCGGCGAAATCTGGCTCTCGGACAACGACGACGACGGCAACCAGCAAACCCGCATCTGCTTCGTGTTCCCCGGCGGCAACTACGGCTACGGCCCACGCGGCCCCGGCCAGACTCACTGGCACGAAGAACAGCCCGGCATCGTCCACAAGACGCTTCGCACCGGCTTCGGCAGCCCCACCGGCATCACCTTTAACGAAGGCACGCTGTTCCCCGAGAAGTACCGCGGGGCACTTCTGCACTGCGATGCCGGCCCGCGCGAGGTGCGGGCCTTCTTCCGAAAGCCCAAGGGTGCCGGCTACGAACTCGACAAGGAAGTGCTCCTCACCAGCAGCGACAACTGGTTCCGCCCGAGCGACGTGTGTGTGGGGCCCGATGGCAGCATCTTCGTCGCCGACTGGTACGACCCCGGCGTCGGCGGCCACGGCATGGGCGACTGGACCCGCGGCCGCATCTTCCGCCTCACGCCAAAGGGCCACACCGGCTACAAAGTGCCCGAGGTGAAGCTGGACACAAAGGAAGGTGTGCTGGCGGCACTGGGAAGCCCGAACCTGGCCACACGCTGGCTCCTGCACCAGAGCACACTCCCGGCGGATTCCATCACCGATAAAGATCTGGCGGATCCCATCCTCAATGCCCGCATGAACTGGCTTGCGACACGCGGGCTCGCCGAGAAGAAGGACAAGTGGATGGCGATCGTCGCCGCTTATCTCCTGAAATCAGAGGATGTGCGAAACCAGGCCCAGGGTGTGCGGTTGCTCGAATCGTTGCTGCCCCAGGTGGATCTGGCTGCGTTGACGCCGGAAGGATTGCACACCTTTTTTGGTGCTCTCAGTTCACCCACCAGTCAACGCGAAGCGATCCTGTTCTTGCAGCACGTGCCCGCGGCATCCGCCAAACCGTTGGTCATGGAGTTCGCCAAGCAATACCAGGGCAACGATCACTTCTACCTCGCCGCCCTGAACATCGCCTGCGGCACGGACCCGACTCGCCGCGATGCAATTCTCGCGGACTTCGACAAGCACTTCCCCGAGTGGAATGACACCGTCGCCGATCTGGTGTGGGAACTGCGGCCAAAGTCGGTGTTGCCGCGGCTGGAGAAACTGCTCGCCGACGCCAAACTGACCGCACTGCAGAAGGCTCGCATCATCGACATCCTGGCTGCGTCCGACGACCCCGCCGCCGGCCAGACCATGCTCGCCGTGCTGAAGTCGGACGCTGCCCCGGAAGTGAAAGCCCGCGCCATCGACAGCCTCAAGCTGTTCCTTCCGACGAAGTGGAAGGCACTGCAAGGCGGCAAGGAACTCAACGCCGCGATCGATGCGTTATTGAAGGATCCAAAGAGCCAACAGGTCGGGCTGCAACTCGTCGCTGCGGTCGGGGCCTCGGATCGCGTGGAGGCGATCAGCGAGATGCTTGTCGATAAGAACGTGCCAAACAACATCAAGCTCGAGGCACTTCGAACGCTTGGCAAACTCAAGAGCGTCAAGTCGGTGGAACTGCTCGATGCCGCCATCGTCTTCTCGATGGAAATTCCACTCAAGCTCGAAGCGATCCGTGCGATGGGCAGCCTGGTAACGGGGGCGCCCAAGGACGCGGTGAGTGCCAAGGCGTTGCAATCGCTGCAATCGTTGGTGCTGAACCTGAAGCTTCCGCCGGAACTGCCGATCACGGCTGTCGAAACCCTGGCTGGCACGCGGCCCGGCACGGACTGGTTGCTCGCGCTCAAGGAACAGGGCAAGCTTCCGAAGGAACTGGAGAACGATGCGGGCCGGCTCCTGCGGAATAGTCCGTTCCAGGGGCAGCGCAACAAGGCGATGATACTCTTCCCCGCGCCCGGCAAGCTCGATCCGAAGAAACTCCCCGCACCGGCCGAACTCGCCAAGCGCAACGGCAACTCCGAGCGCGGCAAGCAAGTGTGGAACGCCAGTTTCGCCGGCACCGCCCAGTGTGCCAAGTGCCACATGGTCCGCGGCGTCGGCGGCCAGGTCGGCCCCGATCTCTCGATGATCGGCAAGAAGGGGAGCAAGGAGAACATCTTCGAATCGATTCTCGATCCGTCGAAAGCCATCGCGGATCAGTACGTCCAGCACTCGGTGACCACGGTGAACGACCTGGTCGTCAGCGGGTTGCTCGTCAGCGACACCCCGCAGGGCATCACACTCCGCGATGCCAATGGCAAGGACACGACCGTGCCGCGGGGCGACATCGTGGGTGAAGTGCGCAAGCTCAAGGTTTCGATCATGCCGCAAGATATCGTCGCCGGGCTCACCGAGGACGAACTCATCGACATGGTCGCATATCTCGAGACCTTGAAGACCGCAGCGTTCACGCCGGATTCGTTCCGCGTTGCCGGTCCCTTCCCGAGCCCGAACGGCAACGCGGGGCTCAAGGTAGAGTTCGGCCCCGAGAAGGGTGCCTTCGACGCGAACGCGAAGTTCCCGAACAACATCGCCTGGCGCACGGTTCGTCCTGACGGCAAGGGCTACTTCGACCTGGCCGCATTCCACGGCAACGCCGGTGCGAACTCGGTGTCGTTCCTTTATGCCGAGGTGGAATCGCCCGTGGAGCAAGATGCCGAGATCCTGGTTGGCACGGACGACGGTGCGCTTCTCTGGCTCAATGACAAGCAAGTGTTCGCCAGCGAGCAGACCCGGGCCGCGGCACCGGAGCAGGACAAGGTGCGTGTGAAGCTCATGAAGGGCAAAAACACCGTGCTCTTGAAGATCGCCAACGGCAACAACCCGCACGGTGCGTACTTCACACTCACGACCACGGAAGAACTGAAGGCGTTACCATTGAAGTGAGTGCCAGGGGAGATGGAGGAGTGCCGATGTCCACCACGATCACGCTCGAGGAAGCCGCGGGCAAGCTGGCGGAGTTGATCCACCAGCTCTCCCCTGGCGATGAGGTCATCATCACGGAGAATGAGCAACCCGTGGCGAAACTGGTGGGAGAAACACCGCCGCCGCCCAGGCCGCCCCGACCAGGGCCAGGTGTTTGCCGGGGAATGATTGCCTACATGGCACCCGACTTCGACGCTCCCCTGGAGGACATGAAGGAGTATATGGAGTGAAACTCCTTCTCGATACCCACACGGTCCTGTGGCACGCAGATGCCAATCCACAATTGAGCGCCTCAGCTGTGGCACTTCTGTTGGATCCAAAAAACGATTTGTTCATAAGCATGGCGAGCATCTGGGAAACGGCGATCAAGTCCGGAATGAAGAAACTTGTATTGACCGGCGGTTATGCCAACTTCATGGCGAAAGCAATCAACGACTACAATCTGATCGTTCTGCCCATCACGCTCGAGGATTGCGTCTCCTACGAGCAGTTGCCGTTTCCGGATCCGAACCACCGCGATCCGTTCGACCGGATGATCGTGGTCCAGGCCGGGCGAAATGGGCTTTCGGTGGTCGGCATCGATTCTTCGCTGGATGCGTACGGAATCACGCGGCTGTGGTAATCCGCGGCTCCTGGCAACGCGACTTCCCTCTCCCCGTTCTGGAGCATGGCATGTCTCGCATCACTCGTCGGGCGTTCACGGCGTCCGCTGCACTCACTGCGGCCGCGTATTCGCGCGTGCTCGGTGCCAATGACCGCGTGAACCTCGGCTTCATCGGCGTCGGCAATCGCGGCGACCAGTTGCTCGATGCCTTCCTCACGCACAAGGATTGCTCGGTGCTGGGCGTGTGCGATGTGTACGAACCGTATCGTGCCGCTGCGGTCGAGAAGATCGCGAAGGGCCCCGTGCTCGCCGGCGGCCAGCCGATTATCACCGAAACCGACCACCGCAAGTTGCTCGAATCGAAGCTCTTCGATGCGGTCGTCATCGCCACTCCGGACCACTGGCATGCGTTGCAGTTCGTGGAGGCCTGCCATGCGGGCAAGCACGTCTACTGCGAAAAGCCGCTGAGCCTCACCATCGGCGAAGGCCGGCGCATGGCCGATGTCGCGGCTCAAACGAAACGCGTCACGCAGGTGGGCCTGCACCGTCGTTCCACGCCATTCGTCGCCGAGGCGGTGAAGCTCATGCGCGATGGAGCCATCGGGAAGGTCACAGTCGCGAAGAGCTACCATTACCGCAACGAATCACCCATGGGCATCGGCAAGCCCGCCGACTGCGAGCCGCCCGCCGGACTGGACTACGACCGCTGGCTCGGGCCGGCGAAGAAGGTGCCGTATAACCCCAACCACGTGCTGTACAAGTTCCGCTGGTTCTGGGACTACTCGGGCGGCCAACTCACGAACTTCGGCACACACTATCTCGATGTGATCCAGTGGGCCCTCGGCCAGGAGGCACCCAAAGCCGTTGCCTGCCTGGGCGGCCAGTTCGGCACGGACGACAATCGCCAGATTCCGGACACTTGCGAAGCGGTCTGGGAATACGAGGACTGCCTCGTCACCTTCAGCCAGTTCAATTGCAATGCCTCACCCGGCAACCCGCGCGGCTACAGCATGGAGTTTCGCGGCACCGAGGGGACATTGCTGCTCGCCGATGGGGCCCAGGGCTACGAGATCATCCCCGAAAAGGTGCGCACACAGGAGTTGCCCGCACTCAGCCCCATCGCCCGCGAGGCGAACAGGGCTCAGGGGCAGGCGACGAAACTGGCCCGCATGCCGGAGGCCAAAAAGGGTGCAGGCGAGAGCGCCACGCTGCATGCCCGCAGCTTCCTCGATGGCATCAAGGATGGCACCCCCACCACCTGCCCCGTCGAAGTGGGGCATCGCTCCACCACGGCCACGCTGCTGGCTCGCATGGCCCTGATGCGGAAGAAATACCTGACCTGGGATGCGAAGGCGGAAAAGGTGACCAATGATCCCGAAGCCAATGCACTTCTGAACTACGACTACCGCAGCCCCTGGAAACTGGGGTGAGCGAAACAGCGCCCGCCTTCACGGCGGGCGCTCGATCCCGGCTATAGCTTCACTTCACGCTTGCCCGCTTCGGCGCGGGTGGCGGCCTTCAATCCCTTGAGCGTCGCACCATCCGGGCGGTCGCGGCCCACCTTCACGGTGTACGTGCCTTCTGCGAACACCGGCGGTTGATACGCTTTGCCGACCACGCGGATGCACGAAATCACCTCGCCGCTCTTTTCCTCGATCACCTGAACCACAGGGTTCTCGATTTCGCCGAAGCTCAGTTCCGGCAACCACGCGACGGGCTTGCGGCCATCGTTGTCGGCCACGGCCACGGTGATGGGCCAGCCGGGGAACTGCATCTTCGCACCCGCAGCAGCATCGGCGAAACGCGGCCAGCACTCGAAGGTCACGCGCTGGTTCTTCTTGTCGAAGCGGGCGATGCCATAGCCATCGGCCCGCTGCTTCTCGTTGCTGATGTCCGGCGGATTGGCGTAAGCCAGCATGCTGATGCGGTTGCCGAGGCCGTCCAGGAAATCGCCGGTCCAGGGGAGCGGGCTGCCAGGCACGGGATTCGGCCCTGGCTTCTCATCAAGCGGGTGCCACCAGCGGCCATAGATAGTGTTCACCAGTGCGGGGCTGGTGAAGGAGAACGGGCCATCGCCAAACGCATCGAGCCCGTGCTTTACGACCACGGCGAGGTGCTGATCGCCGCAAAGATGCACGGCACGCACGCGGCGCAAATCTTCGAGGGCACGCAGGCGTTGTGTCTGCGGCCAGCCGTTGCAGTCGAGGTCCGCGAGCAGGCGGGCATTGCGGCCACCGTGCATGTGCACCGCACCGCAGAACTCCGTCTGCGAAAGCACCGCCTTGAGCGTGGCTCCTTGCCAGTCCTCGGCCCATTCGCCGAGGAACTTGTGCTGCCGATCGCCGAGCAACACGAGCCCCTTCACATCAATGCTCTTGGGGTCGTATTTGGGGTCGTTGATGTGGTCCGGCCGTGGGCCCATCTTGGGGATCTTGCCATCGGGGCCAGACTTGAATTTGCGATCTTCGAGAATGGCGAAATCGACTCCGCCAACACGCAGGCGAGTGAAGTAGACGGTGATGCCCTGTTCAATGGGCTGCGGATCGACGGGGTCGGGCAGGTGCCAGGTCTGGGCCCGTTGCACGAGATTGACGTACTCGGGCGGGTAAAAGTAGCCGCCATCGGCCCCATCCTGCCGCTTGCACTTGCGGCCATTCTCGCCCCACAGGTTGGGATGGCCGACGTCGTGATCATCGGGAATGGTGATGGTCGGCCGGTCCTTGATGACATCGCGAAACTGCAGGCCGAATTCGATCCACCCCGCCGTGTGTTCGGTGTGGCGGTAGGTCTGGTCGCCCGCAAAGAAGAGCAGGTCCGGATCCTGGGCGATCAGGTTCTTCAGAATCTCCGGCCGTTCGCCAGTGGTGCGGCTGGAATTGCACGACATGTTGGCAACGACGATCACATCCTTGTCGATCGGATCACGGCGAATGCTCCCTTCGAACATTGCCTTCTCACCGTGGCGCACGCGATAGGGCACGGTCTTCGAGGCGTCCCAATTCTCCACGCGAAAGTGGGCACTCCAGCCGGGGAACTCGACGGGGGCCTTGAGCGCTTCGACCCATTTGCCATCGCGCTGGAACTCGAGGCGGGCTTCACGGACCTCGCCGGGCTTCAGCGGGAAGAGTTGTGCGCTCAGCTTCAGCACACCCTTCTCGACCGTGTACAGCGCGAATGCCACGACCTGGTCGCGCGGCACATCGAGCGGAGGCGGTGCGTTCGCGGCCTTCTTCGGTGCTTTCGTCCACCATTCGCCCGTGGCCAGCGAATCGAGATTGGGATAGGCAGTGCCGAACGGCCTGGCGGGCTGAGCCAGCAACTCGGGCACCACCGGGGCCAGTGCGGTAACGGCCGCGGCACCGGCGACACGCTGGGCGAACTGACGACGTGAAATTTCGCCACCCGGCCGCGGTGAAGGGTCGTTACTCATCGTGAGAGGCTCCTGGAGAAGCGTGGAATGATTACCACGTTATAGCATTCTGCCAGAAAGGTCGGCCGTGTTAAGAATCAGCGTGTAAGATCAGCGGAAGTTCCGTTGTCTCTTCCCCACGGAGCACGTCCGCCATGTCTCGTTTTTGTTGGCTCGAATGCCTCGTGTTCAGCTTCGTATTGAGTGGTGGTGCTCATGCCGCGGATGCGCCGCCCAACTTTGTGATCTTCTTCTCGGATGATCACGGGCAACTCGATTCCACGCCCTACGGTGCCACGGATGTGCGTACGCCGAACATGCAGAAGCTCGCGGAGGCGGGTTGCACCTTCACGCAGGCGTTCGTGGCCTCACCGAGTTGTGCCCCGAGCCGGTCGGCCCTGCTCACCGGCTTGATGCCGGCGAGAAATGGTGCGGAGGCGAACCACACCTTCAAGAAGGAAGGCATTGCCTCACTGCCCGAGGTGCTGCGCCAGGCCGGCTACGAAACGGCCGCGTTCGGCAAGGTCGCGCACGGACCCAAGGATGCGGTTCGCCATGGATTCGACCACATCGATAAGCGGCACGATTCAAAGGTGGTGGCCGAGTTCCTGCAGAAGCGCGATCCGAAGAAGCCGCTGGCGCTATTCGTGGGTACGCCGGAACCGCACGTGCCCTGGGCGCTCAACGATGGCTTCGACCCTGCGAAGATGAACTTGCCAGCCACATCTGTGGACACGAAACTCGCCCGTGAATCGCGCTGCCGCTACCTCACGGACGTGGCCAAGGCCGACACCGAATTGGGTGAGATTCGCGAACTGGCCCACAAGACCTTCGGCAAGAACCTCCTGTTTGCGTATACGAGCGATCACGGTGCCCAGTGGCCCTTCGCCAAGTGGAACCTGTACGATGCCGGCATCCGTGTGCCGCTCATCGTCGAATGGCCTGGCGTCGTGAAGCACGGCACCAAAAGCGATGCCCAGGTGCAGTGGATCGATCTGTTCCCCACACTCATCGACATTGCCGGCGCGAAGGTGCCGGCGGGCATCGATGGCAAGTCATTCGCCGGCGTGCTCCGCGGCACTACCTCCACGCACCGCGATCGCATCTTCGCCACCCACAGCGGCGACGGCATCATGAACGTCACTCCCATGCGCTGCCTCCGCAAGGATGGGTTCAAGTACATTCTCAACCTTTACCCCAATCACCAGTACACCACCCACATCGACCGCGGCCCGGTGCCCGATCGCGATGGTGTGCCGAACTGGGATTCCTGGGTCGAGGCCGCGAAGTCCGACCCCAAGGCCGCGGCCATCGTGAAGCGTTACCAGGTTCGCCCCGCGGAAGAACTCTACGATCTCAACGCGGACCCCCACGAGATGACCAACCTCGCCGCGGACCCCAAACAGGCCGCCCGGCTCAAAGAAATGCGAGCCGAGCTTGATGCGTGGATGCTTTCACAGAACGATTCGAAGAAGTTCTTCGCCAAGCCGATCCTCCTCAACCCGGAGAAACCATAATGGCTCGCGCTCTCCTCGGATTTATCCTCGTCGTCGGGCTCGCCAGCCCGGTGAACGCGGCAGATCCCGCACGCCCGAACATCCTGCTGATCCTTGCGGACGATCTCGGTTACTCGGATCTCGGTTGCTACGGCAGCGATATCGATACGCCGCATCTCGATGGCCTCGCCAAGAACGGCCTGCAGTTCACGCAGTTTTACAACACCGCCCGTTGCTGGCCGACGCGCGCCGCCGTGCTCACCGGGTACTATGCCCAGGAAGTGCGCCGCGATGCTCTGCCCGGCATCAAGAGCGGAAATGGCGGCACCCGACCCGAATGGGCGAAGTTGCTCCCCGAACTGCTCGAGCCGCAGGGCTATCGCTCGTACCACTCCGGCAAATGGCACGTCGACGGCCAGCCGCTCAATAACGGCTTCGTGCATTCGTATAGCCTCAATGACCACAACCGCCACTTCGCACCGCGGCAGCACACCGAGGACGACAAGCCGTTGCCGCCCGTCGATCCGAAGGATGGTTACTATTCCAGCACCGCCATTGCGGACCACGCCATCAAGTGCCTGAAGGAGCACTCCGCGAACTTCGGGGATAAACCTTTCTTCGAGTTTCTCGCGTTCACCGCACCACACTTCCCGGTGCAGGCACCCGCCGAGGATGTGGCGAAGTATCGCAAGAAGTACCTCGCCGGATGGGATGCGATGCGCGACGACCGCTGGAATCGCATGAAGAACCTGGGCCTCGGTTGCAGTGCCCCCGCTCCCATCGAGCGCGACCTCGGCCCACCCTATGCCTTCCCCGCGGACATCAAGAAGCTCGGGCCGAACGAATTGAACCGCCCGCTCGAATGGAAGACGCTCAATGCCCAACAGCACGAGTTCCAGGCCTGCAAGATGGCGGTGCATGCCGCGATGGTCGATCGCATGGACCGTGAGATTGGCCGCGTGCTCGACCAGTTACGCACCATGGGTGCACTCGACAACACCATCGTCGTCTTCCTCTCAGATAACGGTGCCAGTGCCGAGATCATGGTCCGCGGCGATGGCCATGACCCGCATGCCGAGTGCGGCACCGGGGCTACGTTCTTGAGCATCGGGCCAGGTTGGTCCAGCCTGTGCAACACGCCGTTCCGCCGCCACAAGACGTGGGTACACGAGGGTGGCATCTCCACGCCGTTCCTCGTTCACTGGCCGAAGGGAATCGCGGCAAAGGGTGAAGTGCGGCACACCCCGGGCCACGTGGTCGATCTCGTGCCAACCTTCCTCGAAGCGTGTGGCGGCCAGCGTCCGGCCGACCATCCCACCGCACCGGGCAAGAGTCTGTTCCCGTCCTTCGCCAGGGACGTCGCGGTGCCACGCGATTCGATCTGGTGGCTGCACGAGGGCAACCGCGCCCTGCGTGTCGGCGACTGGAAGATCGTCTCAGGCAAGGACAGCCCCTGGGAACTCTACGACCTCAGCAAGGACCGCACCGAGATGAACAACCTGGCGAGCAGCATGCCCGAGAAGGTCAAGGAACTCGAAGCCGCCTGGACGAAGCAACTCGAGGAATACACCGCCCTGGCAAAGAAAAACCTGCCTCCTGAGCCAAAGCCGAAGCCGAAGAAGTAAGGAGAACGGAATCCAACTCGGGGGCACGACTCGTGGCTTTGATTCCGCACCCGGGGGGCCACGCGCCTCCGGTGGAGAGAAGCAACCGGGATCGGAGTCGGTTGCCCCCGATCCTTATTCCTTGCCAATCATCGTGTTAAACTCGGCTTCTGTAAGAATGCGAACGCCGAGTTCACGGGCCTTATCGAGCTTGCTGCCGGCACTTTCGCCCGCGACCAGGAAATCGGTTTTCTTGCTGACACTGCCAGAGGTTTTGCCGCCGAGCGATTTGATGAGCGACTCGATGCCGGCGCGATCGTAGCCGGTGAGAGTGCCAGTTACCACAAGCGTCTTGCCGGCCAGGAGCAGGCCGCCCACAGGTGTGGGTTTCTTCTCTTGGGTTAACTTCAAACCCCTATCCCGCAACTGCTGCACGAGTTTCTCGCCAGCCGGGCTGTGCAAGAAATCGAACACGAACTTCGCTCGTTTGGGCCCAAATCCCTTCACCGTGCTGATCTGCTCTTCCGTGGCCTCCAGCAGTTCATCCATTGAACCATACACCTCGGTGAGCGCTTCCGACATCGATTCGCCAATGGTGTAGATGCTCAGCCCGGCGAGCAGGCGCATCAGGCCGCGGTCCTTGCTGGATGCGATACCCTTGAGGAGATTCTGCGCCTTGGTGGCGGCGAAGCCATCGAGAGTCAGCAGCTTTTCCTTGGAGAGCGTGTACAGGTCAGCCACGGACGTCACGAGACCGGAATCGACGAGTTGCCTGGCGACCTCTTCGCCGAGGCCGTCAATATCCATGCGTTCCCGGCGTGCGAAGCCGATGAGCCGCTGGGCTAACTGGGCGGGGCACTGTGCCGTGTTCACGCAGACAAAATTGAAGCTCGTGGTCGATTCCAGCTTCTCCACGAGGCCGCCACAGGCCGGACAGACCGCGGGCCACAGGATGGTCTGCTCCTTGCCGGTGCGCGTTTCCATCTCCACTGCCACCACCTGCGGAATAATCTCGCCCTTCTTCTCGATGACCACGGTGTCGCCGAGGCGTACGTCCTTCTCCTGCACCCACGAGGCGTTATGCATGCTGGCGCGGGAGACCGTGGTCCCAGCGAGTTCTACGGGTGGATCGAGCAGTGCCACGGGTGTGAGTTCGCCGAATTTCCCGATGGAGAACTCGACCGAACCAAGCTTCGTGACGCCCTGCTCCGCTTCGAACTTGTATGCCTTCGCCCAGCGTGGCACCTTCGATGTGGCCCCAAGCCGTGGCCGGTGAGCGAACTCATTCACCTTCACCACCATGCCATCCGTGTCGTACGGTAGGTCGCGGCGTTTTTGATCCCATTCCAGGCAATACGCGTTGACCTCATCGATGTTGTGGCAGAGTTTCGCGTGGGAATTGACGGGGAAACCAAATCGTTTGAGTTCCTCGAACAGCTCGATTTGCGAGCCTAACGCGATGCCTTCGAAGGCTCCGATGCCGTAGGCAAATAGGCTCAGTTTGCGTTTCGCGCACTCCTTCGGATCCAGTTGTTTCAGCGTGCCCGCGGTGAGGTTGCGGGCATTCTTGTAAGGTTCTTCTCCGGCATCCACCTGCAGGCGATTGATGCGGACGAGTTCCGCACGGGTCATGTAGATTTCGCCACGCACCTCGAAGAGCCTGGGGGGCGTGTCGGTCTTCAGTCGCAAGGGCACCGAGCCGATGGTGCGGAGGTTGTGTGTGACATCGTCGCCCACATCGCCTCGCCCGCGGGTGGCCCCGACAACGAGCCGCCCGTCTTCGTACACGAGCGAAATGGAGACACCATCGATTTTGAGTTCCACGGTGTACGTGAAGGCTTCGCCTGGCC
This sequence comes from Gemmataceae bacterium, assembly GCA_041750275.1. Classification (GTDB taxonomy): domain Bacteria; phylum Planctomycetota; class Planctomycetia; order Gemmatales; family Gemmataceae; genus JBGSZR01. The sequence goes on along the minus strand of JBGSZR010000310.1, from coordinate 156,512 downwards.
CGAGTGCCTTGCGGGTGTCGGCGTCGAACTTGCGCAGGCCGGCCTCATCGTAAGAGTTTTCGATGGACATCATCGGCACGCGGTGCGTTACCTTGGCGAAGCCTGCAATCGGTGCACCGCCGACGCGCTGCGTGGGGCTGTCCGGGGTGCGGAGATCCGGGTGATCGCGCTCGAGTGCCTGGAGTTCTTCCAGCAAGCGATCGAACTCGCGATCCGAGATGACGGGTTTCGCCTCGACGTAGTACAGGTGATTATGGTGATCGAGGAGTGTGCGCAACTCGATGGCACGGTCAGCGGGTGCAGGCATGGGTGAGCCTTGTGGGGATAGAGAGATCCAGTGGCACGATTGTGACGTGAAGTGCGTGCGAGGGGAAGGTTCGCTGTGAGGGGAGCCCGCATCACGCCAGCCCTGCCCCCGTTTATTCGTTTCGGGTGCAACCATTTTCTCTGGGGGTGGCACGAGGACAATTGCGGCTGTTTGCTGGGTATTTCATTCCGCACTGCAGGACCACGTTCCTGCGGAGGAATTCAAGAGCCCAAGAAAATTCGGCTACACCCTTCGTTTGGGTGATTCGAACACTTTCGCAATTTGCCTCAAGTTGCACAGTGTCTGCGGTCGATAACACGATGTCGGATCATTCCACAACGCGAATGGAGGCGCGTGTGCGACGGCAGGGAGCAATTCTCCTGGCTGTGTGTTTGGCTGCCCTGGCGGTCGCTCGCCCCGCCACGTCCCAGCCTTCCGGCGAACTCCAGCTCTACCACATCCCGATTCGCACTGTGGATATCCCCGTCGATGTCAGTCGCATCGAGAAGCTCTCGAATAAGCCAACCGAGTTACAGCTATTCGCCCGCCCGGCCAATGGCCGCTGGGCCGCTTCCGGGCGATATGGGCTGAACAGTCTTCCCGCCATCACCGATGGCAAGCGTGGTTTCCGCTTCACCGCGCCAGAGGACGGAGAGTACGAATTCCGCGTGCAGTTCATCTATGCGGACTCGGTGAACCCACGTGAGAGCGATCTCACGCCAGAGCTTCGCATGATGGTGGACACCACACCACCGGCGATCGAAGTGAATGTGTCGGGCAAGAGTGTGGCCTGGATTGCCTCGGATGCGAACCGCCTCTCGACTGTGAATGTGCAATGCAAGTGGGCGAAGGATGGCAACAAGACATTCGGCCTGGATAGTGGGGAATGGTTCACGGTGACGCCCAAGGGCCGCGATGCCTTCAAGGCAGAAGATGCGTTCGACTGGTCCGGCTTGCTGCAGAACGGGCAGGAGTTGTGGGTGCGCATCTCGGCCAAGGACCCGGCCGGAAACGACGGCTTCTCGCCGCCGGTGCGCGTGCCGGGGAATGGCACGTTTGGCACGGCCTTCCCCAAGGGGAACAACGGCAAACCGGACTGGCCGCCGAGCAACCCGGGTGGCAACGGTGGATTGCCGCGTCCGCAGCAGCCCCGAATCGAGTATGTCAGTTCGCCCGATGTGACGGTGGATTTCACGCTCAGCAAAGTCGGCCGATCCGGCGTGTCCGCCTTTCACCTGTACTTGCAGAACCAGCAAGATGCCAACGGCTGGCGCTTCATCGAGCGCGTCCCCAAAGCTCTCCAGTCCAGCGATAAGGAACAGGCCGTTGCGCTGAAGTACAAGGCCGAGAAGGAAGGGCTTTACGGTTTTTATGTGGTGCCGGAGAGCGGTGCGGGCTACAAGGACGACCCCCCGGCAAAGAATGAATCGCCCATGCTCTTTGTGGTGGTGGACTGGACAAAGCCGTACGCGAAGATCACGGGCGTGCAACCGCGCCGGGGTGGCGTGCGTGGCCCACTGGTGGACATCACCTGGGAAGCGGTCGACCCGAACCTGATGCCGCGGGCGATCAGTCTGGAATATTCGGTCGACAAGAACGCGGCCGTCTGGAAGCCGATCAGCGTGGGGCTGGACAACGACGCCGGCAAGGACACCGGCCGCCACACCTGGGAAGTGCCGGACGAGAATCTGTGGAAGTTCTGGGTGCGGATTCGCGCCGTGGACAAGGCGGCCAACACGGGCGAGCACATCTGGGAGAAGGAAGTTATTGTCGACCTGGAGAAACCATCGGGAGTCATCACGGGCGTCCGCGGCGGCAACAGTTCACCACCCCCACGTGAGAACGACAAGCCGCGCGATAACGGCCCGCCACCCACGACCACACCGAGCTTCCCCACACCGAAGCCACCCACCACGGGCGCGCCCGCACTTCCTGAGTTGCCGGAACTGCCGGATAAAAAATGATGTGATGTTTTTCACATCGCACCACGGCGACAGCCCACTGTCACTTTGTCATCTCTGCGCCATTCCGGCAGCCATTGACACCCCAGGTGTCCTTTCGCCTCCTGCATCGCCATTCGCTTCAAATCGTTGAAATTTCAGGCGATGTAGCCGCTCTTCCACGTCCGGTTGTGGTGCCGAGCGAATTGGCACGCCTGTTGTATATCACATGTGCGTCCTCTGATATCGGGACAATCCGGTGAATCCAACAGTTGCGGAAAACACTCTGAGACCATGACAGTGAGTGAGAATCACCACCATTACCACGGGAGATGAAGCATGTATCGCACACGCAATCCGTTCAATGTCTTGTGGGACGAAGTGAACACCATGCAGAGCGAATTCGCCAAGTTTTTCGCTCGCAGCGGCGGCTTCCCCGGCACCGAGCGCGCCACCGGGCCGCTGTTGAATGTCTGGGATGACGCGAACGCGGTATTCGCGGAGGCTGATCTCCCCGGGATCGATGCCGCGAAGCTCGATGTCACGGTGACGGAAGGGAACCAGCTCACCATTCAGGGTGAGCGAGCCGCCCCCGAGATCAAGGGCTCGGTCTGGGTTCGCCAGGAACGCCCTTCGGGTCGCTTTATCCGCGTGGTCACACTTCCAGCCCTCGTCGATGCTGACCGGGTCGAAGCGGCCTACGACAACGGCGTGCTCCGGCTGACGCTGCCGAAACACGAGGCCGCCAAGCCACGCAAGATCGAAGTGAAAGTCGGTGCCTAATTCCAACACCACACCACAAACACAGGAGAGATACCATGACGAATCTGGCCTGCAAGAATGGCTCCGAGAACGCGGTGGCCGAACCCAATCGCAGTGTCACCATTACGCCGCGAGTCGATGTGCTCGAAACGGAAGAGGAGTTCCTCGTGCTCGCAGATATGCCGGGTGTGAAACCCGATGAAATCGATATTCGCTTTGAAAGAGGCGAACTGACTGTTCATGGCCGGCGTGCGTGTAGCGCTTGCCAGGAACCGACTCACCGGGAATACGAGGCCACCGATTATCAGCGGGCCTTTGCCATTGCGGATAGCATTGCCGCGGATCGCATCAACGCCGAGTTGAAGAACGGCGTGCTCACCGTGCGATTGCCCAAGGTGGAAGCCGTGAAGCCCAAGAAGATCACCGTCCGCGGCTAACGGATGGTTGAAACGAAGCCGGCCCCGGAGGCAGAAAACCTCCGGGGCCGCTTCGTTGCTGGAACTCGGGTGCATCTTACCAGTCGCCGTTGAGCACCTCGCCACCGGAGCGGGTTCCCAGGCGTGAGAGCGTTGTGGCATCAATGGAATCGCGGACGAAGCGAACGCTGCCGTCGCCGAGGACGAAGTTGGCCCCACCACTGTGGCGACTGCCAAAGCTCACTTCGTAGGCAGCCCAGCTGGCATCGCTGTCGCCGAAGGTCGTGGATGTCATATCCGGGCGGGGGAAGTTGATGCGAACGGCCGTGCTGCCGCCTGCCTCGGACCAGTCCGTCCCTTCCCAGTTATCCATGTCGTCGCCGCCGATGTACCAGTGATCCTTCTTGCCAGCGTTGGCGTTCTCCTGGACGCTGGCGAACTGGTTCAGGAGCGGATCGGGCTCGGCTTCGCCGATCATCAGAGTGTTGCTGAGGCCGTCGCTCACCCCGGCGAGCGTGACCGGGCCGCCCTGGCCGCCGTTCGCCACGCGGGTGATCGAGCCCGGGCCCTTGCGAATCGTGAACATGCCATCGAGATCGCCCAGGTACTTGGCCCCGGCAATGGCCCCGGGGTTGCGTCCCGACCCCGTGGGGCTAGCCGGCTTGCCATCATGTGGCTGGAGCCCCGTCACCACGCCAAGATAGTTGCAGGGCACACGAACGTTGAACCAGGCGGGGCTATAGACGCTCGCATCCAGCACACGCTCCGGTGAGGTTGTGGCCGGGCAACGGTAGGTTTTGATCAGGGTGCCGCAAGCGGCCATGTTCCGCTGGATCGAACTCGTGGAGGTGATGGAACTCGTGGGGCTGCTGGAGGAACTGGCGAAGTCGTTCGAGCCGAAGGTCAGGGCCTTGTAGATGTTGTCCTGTTCCATGAAGGGCAGGATGAACGCGGTCCAGTGGCCGCCTTCCTCGGCTTCGCCGAGCATGGGAATCTTGCTGTTGTTCGTGTCTGCGAAGCTGTGCACGGCCAGGCCCATCTGCTTGAGGTTGTTCTGGCAACTGGCACGAGCCGCGGCGTCTCGCACCTTTTGCACCGCTGGCAGCAGCAGGCCGATCAGGATCGCAATAATCGCAATCACCACAAGCAACTCAATCAGGGTAAATCCACGACGCTGCAACATCGACACTTCTCCAGAAGGCGAGGGACTGAAGGAAACGGAGATAACAGAAACGAACGCGATCACTTGGCAGGGATATCGAACGTGAAGTCGTTCTCCCCGGACTTCACGGTGAAAGTCACGGGCGTTTGGCCCTGGCTGGTCTCATCGTCGTAAGGGGCGGGGATGATTTGCTGTGTCGTGATTCCCTGTTCATCCGGTTTGTCTGAGCCGCCCACCGCTTTGCCGCTCTTCTTCTCGACATAGAGGGCAAAGGTGACGCGGTACTCGCCGGATTGCAGACCATTGCCGCCGGCACTGCGGATGCCGAGCTTGCCATCCTTGTCCGTCTCGCCGACGGCGTGGTTGAACTCGGTGACTGTGCCCGAGACGGGACGGAAGTAAACCAGGAGCCGCGGATAGGCCTTGCCAGCAAATGTCACCTTGCCCTCGACGGGGTGCAGCGGTGGCGGCCCACCGCAGCCGCTTGCCAGCAACAGACCCGCTCCCAGCAGTGATGCCGTCAACAATCGATGAGACAAAATTTGCATCGCGGTGAAGCCCTACACAACAAGTGATCGATACACGGGAAGCTTATCAAAGGGGATTCAAACCGAAGTGAAGTTACCATGAACGAAGGTGCAAGAATTGTGTCTCGTTGGCGTGGCCCGATGCACGGGGCTCGCGATTTCGTGATCGGCGTTTCGCAGCGATGCTTCCGTGCATATGATGAAGTGCAACGAGAGTCGAATTCGTTCACGCGGCTTCACCACGTCTGAACAGCCCCGGCGTCTTCCGGCAGGAGACCGAACCGCCATGCCCGAGACCATGACCTCCCCCATCCCGGCACCCAGTGCCGACCAGAAACGCATCGCACTGGAAAGTTTCAAGCACGCCCAGGAAGCCGTGCAAAGCGGCAACCTCGATTACGCCATCAATCTGCTGGTCACGTGCTGCAAGATTGATCCCGCCAGCTTTGCGTTCCGTCAGGCGCTTCGCAAAACACAGAAGGATAAATTCGGGAACAACATGCGTGGTAGTCGCTTCGCCATGCTCGCCACGAGCCGCACCAAGGCTCGCCTGAAGGCGGCAAAAGCTGGCCGCGACTATCTGCGCGTGCTCGAACACGGCGAACTCATTCTCTGTGCGAACCCCTGGGACATGGGGACGCAGATGGACATGGCCGAAGCCTTCGACGCACTTGGGCTCGGCGATCTGGCCGTGTTCACGCTTGATCAGGCCCGCCAGAAGTATCCGAAGGATGCCACACTCAATCGCGCCCTGGCTCGCCTCTTCGAGAAACGCGGCGACTTCCCCAAGGCAATCGTGCTCTGGCAACTCGTGAAGGAGGCCAGTCCACACGATGTGGAAGCGGCACACAAGGCCAAGGACCTGGCCGCCAGCGAAACCATCCAGCGCGGCCAGTATGAGGAAACAGCTGCGGGTACCAAGGAATCGCCCGCACTGGGCCGCATCGAGGCACGTGCCACGGAGAAGGCCGACAAGATCGCGCGCGAAACTGAACCGCTTCGCAAACGAATTGAAGCGGACCCCACCGAGCCCACGCTTTACATCCAGCTTGCCAACACCTATCGCCGGAGCGGTCAGGACGAGCGGGCCCGCGCGACCCTGCAGCAGGGTCTCGGCCCCTCCGGCAACGCCTTCCAGCTTCAACTGGCACTGCTCGAACTCGATCTCGCCCCGGTACGTGCCGAACTCGAACACACCGAGGCCAAGCTCCGCAGAATCAAGCAGAAGACCGAGGACACGGACGACGAGGACAGCGATGAGGAACCGCTGACCGAAGCGGAACTCGTGGCACTCCGCGCCAAGTTACTGCAAGAACTCAACACGCGCGAGATCGAAATCTTGCGCACCAAGGCTGATCGCTTCCCCAATGAACTGGGGCATCGCCTGGAACTCGGCACACGCCTGTACAAGGCGAACCTCACGGAGGAAGCCATTGCCGAGCTTCAGCAGGCTCGCCGCGACGAGAAGTTGAAGTGGAAGGCGGCACTATTTCTCGGGCTCAGCTTCAAGGCTCGCAACAACTGGCGGCTTGCGCAGCGCAACTTCGAGGAAGCACTCACCGCACTCCCCGAGAGCGAGGAGGCGGGCAAGAAGGAGTTGCTCTATCACCTGTCCAGCGGAGCCGCCGAGAACGGCGACCTGCCGCGTGCCATCGACCTGGGCCACGAACTGGCCAATATGGACTACAGTTTCAAGAACATCGGCAAGCTGCTTGACGAGTGGAGCGAGCGTCTCCAGGACGCCTGAGCCGCCATGCACCGCATCCGCCTGGGTCCGCCGTGGGAAGTCCGCACCATCGCGGACGGCGGCACCCGCCATGCCCGCAAGTTCGGCCAGCCACGACAGTCGGATAGCAGCGAACGCATTTATCTGGTCTGCGAATCCGTGCCTGCGGAAACCGAAATATCCCTGAATGAGCTTCGGCTCGATTCGGTGCGGGCCAGCGGCCCCGTGTCGTTCGATATCACATCCTTGTTGAAACCACGTAATGTGGTGGTCTTCTCCACGCTGTCGCAGGAACCACTGGGTGCGGTCTCGTTGCGAATTGATGCCGCTTCCCCGGACTGAACTCCACGCAATTGTTCCAGAGCCTCGGTGTTCATCCCGTGCTCACCCTTGCGGTTGCTGCAGCAGAGACTCGCATGAGCACGCAAGTTTCGGTACTCTGATTGGCGTTGGCAGCGGGATTGTCTGAATACCGAATTTACTGCAACGGGAGGTGATGATGGGGTATCGCGTCGTGATTGGAGTGGTGTTTGTGCTTGGGGCGTTTGCAGGTGTTGCCACAGTGGTGATTCTCACCAACCGCGAGGACCCGATCTCGAATCGCGCCAGCGCCGAGCAGGCCCCGGCCGGTGCCGTACCCAGTTCGGCCAACTACTTCTTCCAGCACGACTGGAGCCCGACGCGTGTTCGAAAGCTGGGTAAGAACAAGTTTGATCAGGAAATCACGTTGAAGATGGATGCCAATCGTGTGAAGCGCCCTGGCAGCGAGTCGTATTTCATCATGATCGAGTTTGAAGGTTCGGGTGTGAAATACTTCTTCACCGTCGAGGACGCACGTTCCCTGCTCAGCTTTTATAACGGGGTCAAGGGCAAGGAGCGGCCCCAATCGGAGTCTGTTGCGGCTGCCTTCATTCACTGGCGTGGCCGCATGCTGCACGATTTCCAGGGTGAACAATTCGATATGCTCGGCATCAAGTATGATTATGCTGGCACCTTCAAGCATGAGAGGGATGTGGAATCTTTTACGGTCATGCACCTGGATGCCATCTGTGAGTTGCTGTCCGAGGTGTTCAAGGATCTGGAGGCGTTGAAGGCGAGCCCGCGGCCGCCGTTGCCGTAATTGGCCTTGCACCTGGCGCGTTTCCACAACAGCATCCGAGCAGGCATCTGAGCCCGCTCGGATTGCTTGACCTCGCGATGCCAGTCTTACTTTTTCTCGCTCTTTCTCAGAAGCACCAGCACAACGCTCTCCATCCCGTCGCCCTTGAAGTCCTTGGGCCTGGCACCTCCATCGTGGCTGAAGGCGATGCTCAGTTGCAGGCCCTCGGGGGTGTCCTTGGCCTCGTAGATGCCCATCAGCGAGCTATTGCCCTTCACCGTGGTGAGGTTCATCTCGGCTGGCTTCTTCGAGGGATCAACGGTGTACTTCGCATCATCATCGCGATTGGCCGTCTTCACCGAGATCACGCCATCCTTGATGATCACCGAAGTGATTTCCTTCAACTTCTCGTCGTCCTTCTTGCCGGCGAACGAACCGCCCGTGACGCGGTAAGTGCCCTCGAGTTTCTTGGCGGCATCCGTGGCATCGTCGGCCCGCGTGAGCGTGGCGGCCATGATGAGGAAGCCGATCGCCAGAAGCGTTCGCATGGTTCTATCCCCTGAATAAGCTTGTGCGTGACTTACTTTTCGATCTTCTTGAGCGTGATAACGGTCGCATCACGGGCACCGCTGAAGTCCTGCGGTCGGTCGCCGTGCTCGGAGAACGCCAAAGTGAGGACGTCCTTTTCCAATTTATAGATGCCCGGAAATGTGCGGCCTTTCTCGGTGCCCGAGTCCGGGGCAATATCAATCCGGGCGGGTTCGGCCTTTGCATCGAGCTTTGAGAGCTTGGCCGGGAACGCCTTCTCCTTGGTGGTGAAGGAGAAGGTGAGTGTCTCGCCCTCAATGACAGCGGTCATGCCCTTCCAGACATCTACCGGAGCGGGCTTGCCATCCTTGATCACTGCCGTGGCGACATAGGAGCCTGCCAGCGTCTTGAGTGGGAGTGCGTCATCGGCAGCCAGGGCCGAACTGATGGTGAACATCACGCATAAGGCAAGAGCGGAGCGACGCATCGCGAAAACCTCGGGCCGTGCGAATCACTGGCCACATTCTACGATTAACGGGAACGCCCGGCCGGGGATGCGCCGCTCGAAAGATTTTGGGAATCCGGAATCATCAGATGACACTGACCTTTTCGGTGGAGCGTGACCGCCCCGCCCGCATCACAGCAGCGGACATCGTTCCTCGGGGATCTTCCGTCGCAAAAAATTGCCTGCACTCAGCGACCGGGTCGGCCGCGTTCCACGGATATGACCAACAAGCAAGTGACTCGCCCCGCTGAGAACCCAGTTGCACACCAGGGCTCCCAGGCTCCCTGGACTGCCTGACCGGCATAGTTGGGAGAATTTTCGCACTCCTCCAGACCAATTCCTCTTGGTTCTGTCCGGGTGGCGCGGAAAATGGGATGGTCGGTCACCATCGCGCGATTGCACCTGTGAGGACTGCCCTGTGGCCACGTCGTCGTTTTCGTCCTTCTCGATATTGCCCCCACCGCCACCTCCCCCACCGGAGTCGCGTGTGGAAGCTCCCGTGATTCCACCACCGCCGCCGCCGAGCGCGAAGGTCGAAGCTCCGGCACCCGCACGGGACGCAGAACCGGCACCCGTGGTGAAATACACACCACCGGAATCGTACCACTACACTCCCGAACCTGAACCCGTCGCACCGCGAAATCGGCTCGGTGGAGCGATTGCGCGCTGGCCTTGGCTTGTCTTCTTCGCAGCGATCGGCGTGGGTGCGGCCTACTACCTGTTCCAGCGTGAGCCGGGCACCTTTGCATCCCAGGCGAAACTACAGGTATCTGCGAAGGCGTTCGAAGACGTGCCAGTGGAGCGAGCTTTGCGGACCGCGGCCGGGAAACTAAACGCGGACGCATTCAGCGTGCCGCCGCCAGACTCGGAAGCAGATCGTGTCGCCTTCCTCCGTGACGGTCTGAACGTGGAATCGACTCTGGACAAGCGCACGAACGCGGAAAGTCTTACCCTCACCTTCCATGCCGCGGACGCAGCCGATGCAAAGCTGTACCTGGAGGCAATTGTCGCAGCGTATGGAGTGGAAGTCGCTGCTCTCCCTTCGCCCACAGTTGCCTCGCCGAAGGCCGAGGTGCCGGGTTCCCTGCTCACGCAGCGCGACCAGCTGCAACTCGAGCGTGAATCGCTTCGCCGTGCCGTGGGTGAACTCCAATCGGTTGATGTGCTGAAGTCACGTGTATTGGCGAATCAGGCTGCGAAGACCGAGCGCGAACAGCAGACGCAACGCCTGACCGCCGACCTCGCGACGCTGGCACGGCTGGCGAAGCGAGCTTCCACCGTGCCGCCCCCACCGGACACGCACGATCTCGATGTAAAGCTTGCCTCGCTTGAAGCCGAGAAGAAGCGACTCGGCACACGCCTCGGGCCGGACCATCCGAACATGGTCTCACTTCGCGTGCAGATCTCGGCCGTGAAGCAGGAGATCCAGCAGGATACGGAGCCCGGCACCACCGATTCGCGCGACTTCTCCACCTTCACGGATACACTCACACGGCAGCGGCTTGCGGTCATCGCCGAGATCGAGCGACTGGCGGATCAGATCGCGGCGGACGAGAAGGCCGTCGAAGCGGCCAGCCTGAAAGAAGCCCAACTCGCGGACACCGAAAAACGCCTCGGCGACCTGGATACCCGCATTGCGGCACTCACTCCGAAGACCGCCCCGACCAGACCGCAACCGAACCGCGTCGCGACCGTGTCTGCACCCGGCGAAGCCGTGCAGGTGGCTCCCGTGCTGTCGCGCTGGCTCACATTCGGTGGATTGGCCGGGCTCGCGTTCGGGGCACTCGTCGCCGTCGGACTCTCGTTTGCCGACCGCGGCTACACAGCCCCCGTCGATCACCGTGGCCGGCTCGGCATGCACGTGCTCGGAACGCTGCCGAAACTCCGCTCCGACGCCGCAAACTTCCGGGCGTCCGCGGCCGGTCTCGATCCTTCACTCGCCTCCTTCTTCCGCCCCACATCGGGCGACGATGAAGCCATCTGCAACATCCGCAATCAGATGTTCCTGGCCCTACGCGAACGCACGAAGCAACTCGTTGTCGTCACCAGCCCTGCAGCCGGCGACGGAGCCAGCACGCTTGCTTCGAACCTGGCCGTGGCCACAGCACAAACGGGCAAGCGCGTCCTGCTCGTGGATGCCAACTTCCACCGCCCACGGACGCACCGCTTGTTCATGCTCGCGAATCCGGAGGTGGGCCTTTCCTCCGTCTGGGCTGGCGACTCCACGCTCGAATCGGCGGTGCGTGAATGCGAGATTCCCAATCTTTTCCTGCTGCCCACGGGCCCGCGTTCGGCGAACCCCGCAGAGATGATCACCAGCCCGAAGTTCGCCGAGATGATCGAGGAATTCAAGGCCGCGTACGATCTCGTGGTGGTGGATACCCCACCCGTGCTCAGCGTGGGCGATGCCGCAGCCATCGCCCAGCGTGCCAGCGGCGTGGTTCTCGTGGTGCGAACGGCAAGGGAGGCCCGTGCCAGCGCCGAGCGAGCCGCCGGAAAGCTGAACGATGCGGGGGCACGCTTGCTCGGTGCCGTGGTGAACGCCTCCAGCGATCACGCCGGAGCTTCCAACAATTACAGTGAGTCGCGACCGGTCGAAGCCAGGAACGAGGGCACACAAGAACTTCCGAAGAAAGGCTGAGTTTATGCGGCCGCGATGGGTGCGGGCACGGGGCCAACGATATGCGTGAGGATGCCGAGGAGCTTGTCCGCGTCGCGAAGCTGGTATTCGACCGTATCAAATGTGATGGTGGTTCCACTGAGTTGGAGAAACTTCCAGGCGGAACCGGTGGTGATGCAGCCGAAGACGGGATCGATGGCCTGGCCACTTCGCACGTTGAATCGTTGTGTCCCCACCATGGCCGCAATGCACTGACCGAGCCCGTCGTTGATGTTCTCGCGTTTCGCCTCGAACAGCACGAGCACGGGTGCCTGGATGTCCGGCCGCTGCGGGCTCCGGCAGATGAGGAAATCGCAAAAGCCGTTCAGTTTCGCCGCAGCGTCGGCATCGAACTCCACACCAGAGAACAGGCTGATCTGGCTGTGATAGCGCGACCAGAAATCGCCAAGCAACGGTGCGATCATCCACTCACTTCGTGCCTTTTCCGTATTCACGATCGCTGCCAATTGCCCCACTGTTCGCATGGCATCCCGGAATGCCGCACTCGGTGGAATCCCGGGCACCGCGGCGAACGCATCTTCCTGCATTTCCCATCTTAACCCGAATTGTTGAAGCACAGCCGGGTGTTTGAAGTCGCTAAACGCCCTTCCTCTCTCCTTCTGCGGACACGAGGCTATTCTACCACTCACGTTAGATCGTAACAGATGGGTGAATTGTGCCGGCAGAGCGTTGACGCTTGCGATCAGTTGGTTGACAATGGTTCCCGTCCGGCGTTGCCTGCCCACATGGATTGCCTCCGCCCGCGTCCTCATGAGTCGCTGCATTCCGGTTCCTTCCACTGCCCACCCCCGCGGGAGCTCCACCCTGATGTCTCATACTCGCCTCTGTGGCCTCTCCTGCGCTGTCGTGTTGCTCCTTGCTTCACCCACGTTCGCTCAACCCACGCCGGACCAGCAAGCGCAGATGCTGCTGGATGCGGCCCGCAAGGGTTTCAACGATGGCAACCCGCAGTTCGCGGCCGAGAAGTTCCGCGAGTTCCTGCAGAAGTTCGGCAACCACAAGGATGCCCACTCGGCCCGGCTCGGCCTCGCACTGGCGATTCTGGATCTCCCGGATCGCAACTACCAGCAAGCGATCGACACGCTGAACCCGGCGGCGGGCGATGCCAACTTCGCGGACCGGCCGCTGGCGCTGTACTACCTGGCCAGCAGCTACCGCGGGCTTGGCATGAAGGAAATCGTGGAGGGGATTGCGAAGCCGAATGAGATGCCGCAGCGGCAGCAGAACGCGACGGGCCGCTTCAACGAAGCGCTGAAGTACTTTGGCCAGGCACGCGAGGGCTTCGAGAAGAAGAACCCGCCGGATGCCGAATGGGCCGCTCGCAGTCGTTGCGACACGGCCGAGATGGAGCTGCGGTTGAACAAAGTGAAGGAAGCCCGCGCCACGGCCGAGCCCTTTGAAAAAGATGCCGGGCTCGCCAAGAGCCAGTATCGCCCACTGGGGCTTTACTACCACGGCGTTGCCTGCTTCGTTCTGAACGATGTGCCCGCGGCCGGAAAGTCGCTGAGCTTGCTCACGCCCTTCGATCAGCCGTTCGGCCCGCACGCCCGCTACCTGATGGGCCGTGTGCACATGACGCAGGGCGAACACCCCGAAGCCGCCGCCGCGTTCGAAGGCGTGCTCGCGGGTTATGCCAAGCAGAAGGCCGACGCCACGGAACTTCTCAAGCAACCAGATCGCTTCAAGAACGATCCGTGGGAGAAAGCCCGGCTCGAAGGGCTCGTGAAGAATCCCGCGCCGGACTACGTCGCCGGCAGTGCCTTCTACGCCGCCTGCCTGCAATACGAATCGGGTAAGTTCGGTGAGGCAATGCCGAAGTTCCAGGCTTTCGCCAAGGATTATGCCACGTCGCCGCTCAAGGATGATGCGTTGCTGCGGGCGGGCTTCTGCCTCGTGCAAACCAAGCAATTCGATGAAGCGATCAAGACCCTGCAACCGCTCACCAATAACCCGCGCATCGCGGACCAGGCCTTTTACTGGATTGGCAAGTCGCAGGTGGGTCAAGCCGCGGCAGCGGATCCGAATAACCCCAATGCGAAGAAGCAACTGCTCGACCAGTCCATCAACTCGTTCCGCACCGCTGCGGATCGTGCCAACCAGGTGCAAAACGATCCCACCTCGAAGAAGCGGCGTGCCGAGATCATGCTCGAACTCGCGGATGCCCACCTGCTCAACAACCAGGCGCGCGATGCCGCCGGCGTGTACGAAGCCGTGTTCAACGAGAAGCACCTGCCTCAGCGGCAGGAGGAGATTCTGATTCGGATGATCGACGCGTTCCACCTCGCCAATGATCTGCCAGCCTCGGAGGCCCGGGTCAATGCCTTCAAGCAACAGTTCCCCGATAGCCCGCTGATGCCCGCTGCACTCTTCCGCAGTGCCGAGAACGCCTTCGCCCGCGGGCAGATTCTCACCAAGGAACGCAAGGAAGGTGAAGCAAAGGCCGCCTTCGCGGAAGCCGGCAAGAAGTACGAAGAGGTGGTGGCGAAGTTTCCCGAGTTCGAGAAGGTGAACCGGGCTCGCTTCGGCTTCGCGCTCTGCCTCGTCGCGGCGGGGGAGCACGAGAAGGCCGTGGCGGTGCTCGAACAGATCCCCGCACCCGAACGCAATGGCGACCTGGCCGTGGCCAGCTACGTGTTGGCCGATTGCCAGATTCGCCTGGCCCCGGCCAAGGCCGAGGATGCCCTGCAAGACAACATCCTGCGTGAGAAGCTCGGTGCCGCCGCGGGCTTGCTCGAAGGCTTTGTGGCCGCCAATCCGAAAGCCCCGGAAGCGGCCGATGCGATCCTGAAGCTCGGTTACTGCCACAAGCGGCTCGGTGCCGGCTTACCCCCCGGAAACGAACGCAACGACTACCTGAACAAGGCTCGTGCGGCTTATGAGCGTGTGGCCAAGGATTATCCGCAATCGCCCGAGGTCGGAGCCGCCACGCTCGAACGTGCCAAAATCCTGGTGTTGCAGGGCGACAAGAACGGTGCAATTAACGCACTCGCCGCCTTCCGCCAGGACCCGCTCGGCAAGTCGCATGTGGCCCCGCTCGCGTATATCGCACTGGCCACACTCTTGCGCGAACAGAACAAGCCGCAGGATGCCGTGGTCGTGATGAACGAGGCCCGTCAGCGGTATGAAGGACAGCTGAATGGCGACCCCACACGCGTCGAATGGGTGGCACTGATGCGGTATCACCACGGCGTTGCCCTGAGCGAGACGGGCAAGCACAACGAGGCCCGACAAATTTTCGACCAGGCGATGCAAGCCGCCAACAACAAGCCCATCGGAGCCGAAGCTGCCTTGCGCGGCTGCCAGTGCCACGCCGAGGAGGTGAAGCTCAAGATTGCCGGGCTCGAAAAAGAAAAGGCGATGCCGAACCTCAAGCCGGATCAGATCACCAATATCGAGAACCGCATCAAGGACACGAAGCGGGAACTCGCCAACGTCGGCAAGGAGTACGAACAGCGTGCCCAGCAGTTCAAGGAGAAGCTGCCGCAGGCCGAGGCCCGGGCACGCATGCTGTACGACGCGGCCTGGGTTTATCGTGTGGCCGGGGAAGATCCGATCGCGGTCTATGTCAAGCTCATCAGCGAGTTCGCCGAACTCTCGCTCGCCGTGGAAGCCCGCCTCGAACTCGCCGAACTGCTTATGGAGACGAAGCCGGACGAGGCGTTCAAGCTGCTCAAGGATGCCATCGACGCGGAGCCGACGGACAAGCCGACGCCGCCAGAGACCACGGAGCGCATTCGCCTGCGGCTCGGTGCGGTGCAGTTCGCGAAGGGCAATTTCGCCGCCGCCCAGAGTCAGTTCGACGCCATCGCGGCCAACGAGAAATCGCCCAACCGCGGTCAGGGGATCTATCGTTCTGCCGAGTGCCTGATGGCCCAGAAGAAATTCGAGGAAGCCAAGAACACACTCGCCATCTTCCGGGATAACGGTGCCTTCCACAACATCCCCGGCGTCAGTGATCGGGCCATGCTTCGCCTCGGTCATGCACACCTGGAATTGAAGCAATGGGACGCGGCCCGGCAAGCCTTCGAGCAACTCCTTGGCCGCTTCGGCAACAACAACCCCTGGGCCGCGGACGCGCGCTACGGCATCGGCACGGCACACCAGAACCAGGGCCGTTTCGATGAAGCCGTGGGCGAATACGCTCGCCTCACGCAAATGGTGACGGACGAACGTGCCGGCCGGGCCCACCTGCAAATCGGCCTGTGTCGGGCGGCCCAGAAGAAGTACGACGAGGCGGGCAAAGCCTTCGCCGAGGTCTATTACAACTACGAGTTGCCCGATTTGAAATTCGCCGGGTTGCTCGAACACGCTCGCGTGCTCGTGGAGCAGGGCAAACCCACCGACGCCACGAAGCTGCTCGAGAAGGTCATCAAGGACGCCCCCAAGGACAGCGACTGGACCAAGGCCGCCCAGGAACGCCTCGGCAAGATCGAGAAGAAGTAAGCGTGCGTAGCCGCGACGCGGAGCCCTCGGAGCGGAACGAGATTGCACCACGGTCCTTCAACGGGAGTAAGTCCATGCGCCGCCACCACCGCCCGCTGGCCGCTATTGCACTGGCGGCCGCCATTCTGATTGCACTTCCGCGGCCCGCCAATGCCTGGATCGAAGCGCCCATGTCGCTGGGGGCGGTGATCGCCCAGTCGCAAGTCATCTGCTCCATGACCATCACGCAGATCGATCGGGAGAAGAACCTCATCATTTATCGCAAGACCGCGGACATCAAAGGCAAGCACCCCCAGGAGATCATCAAACACAACATTGGCCGCGGCGGACTGCGGCCCGGTGAATGGGAAGACATCATGAAGTGGGCGGAGGTCGGCAAGACCGCCATCTTCTTCCACAACGGCGGGGCGAGCGAAACATATTACGGTTCATCCTGGTATCAGGCCTATCCGCAGGGCGAGTGGTGGGGCATGTCCCACGGAGAGCCGTTTCTGCTCCGCTCCTATTCCGGCAAGGTCGACAAACTCCCCGGCATCCTCACGGACATCATCGACGGCAAGGAAGTGATCGTGCCCTGCATGGTCGATGGCGACAAGGAACACCTCCACAAGCGCACCGCCAAGGTGCAACGCCTCAAGGCGAGCATGAAAATCCAGGACTATAACCCCAAACGCGATTTCGTCGGCTGGGGCGGTGAAGACATCCGCCGACTCGCGGGCATGGCTGGCTTCGACCGCCTCGCCGCTCTTCCCCGGCTCGATGCCGATGCCCAGGCCGTGTCGGTCGCGGACTTCGATAACGATGGCAAACCGGATTTCGCGCTGTGCGGAGCGAACAAGGTTGTGCTAATGCAGAACGGCGGCGACAGTTATTCCGAAGTCGGCCTGCCCGGCTTCAGCGGCGGCGCCCGCGAGGCCGTGTGGGCCGACCACAACGGCGATGGCCTGCCTGACCTCTTGCTCGCGACACCCGCGGGCCCGCGGCTCTTCACGAACCTCGGTAAGAGCCAGTTCCGCGACGACACCAAACGCCTGCCAAAAGAGCCGGCCTACAACCTCACCGCGGCCGCGTGGGGCGACTTCGATGGCGACGGCAAGGCGGACATCCTGCTCGCCAATGGCTTCCACGGCCTGCGCATGTACCGCAACCTTCGCACAGATGATGGTGCGCCCAAGTACGTGCCGCCGAAGCTCGGCGACTGGTACGCCATCGGCATCTTCCGCGCTGCCAACCCCGCCGATAATTTCAAGACCGCCTTCCCGGTCGAGACGGAGAAGTTTACGCCTGAGAAGGAGTACAAGGGCAAGCGCGACATGCCGACACGCTGGACCAGGCGCGATGCCAAGGACGGCGAGGCCCACGCCATTCCCGAAGTGGGCCAGAACTGCGCGACCTATCTCTATCGCGAGCTCGATTCGGCCGCGGCCAGCGAGGTGCCGGTCACGTTCGCGACAGCGAACCCACATGTGGTCTGGCTCAATGGCGAGAAGATTCACACCCAGGAAGCGCCGAAGGCTGACGCAACCGCACTCATGCTGAAGCTGAAGCCGGGCAAGAACACCTTGCTCGTGAAGATGTGCAACACGGACGCACCCCAGAGCTTCACCTTTGCCGTGGGGCACGATGGTGGAGTCGGCCCACCCGGCCCGTGGTTCGAAGATGTCTCCACCGCCTGGGGGCTCGGCGGCGAAGCAAAAGGCGACACGCTGGCCATCGCGGACTTTAACGGTGATGGCAAGGTCGAGTTCCTCTACGGTGCCGGCAACGGCACCCTCTATCTGAACGCAGGTGGCAAATTCAATCTTCGTGCCGAAAGCGGCATCGCTTACAAACCCGGCAAGATCGGTCCCGCTCTCGGCGACTACGACGGTGACGGCCTCGTTGATCTCTTCGTGCCCCAAACGGATGGCAACTGCAAGCTCTACAAGAACACCGGCAACGGCACCTTCACACCGGTCGCATCTGCGGGCGACCTTTCAAAGCCCATCCCCGGCGCTGTCTCCGCGGCGTGGGGCGACTTCAATAACGATGGCAAACCGGACCTGCTCGTCTGCTGCCTCCGTGGTTCCAACCGCTACTTCGAGAATGCCGGCAACGGCAGTTTCACGGAGAAGACCGCCGAACTCGGGCTCACGCAAAAGGTCTTTAATTCACAAGCCGCAGCACTCGCCGACCTCAATGGCGACGGCCAGCTCGACCTGATCCTGGCCAACGAAGCCCAGGATTCGACCATCCTCTTCGGCACGGCGAACCCGGGTACCGGCAAAACGCCCGTGGTCATCGCGCTCAACGGCACCACCAGCATCAGCGGAGGCAAGGTGACCGTGAAGGACATGAACGGTACCGCGATTGCCAGCGTCGGCATCCACGGCGGCGATGGCCGCGGCGGCCAGGCCGGCCTCACTCCGCGCTTCGTGCTTACCCCCGGCAACTACAAGCTCGAAGTGATCGGCACCGACGGCAAGGCCCGCATCAGCGACCTCACCGTGACCGCTACGCCCATGAGCGTGAAACTGCAATGATCGCAAATTGGCGAGCGGCCCCACGTCAGTGGGCTGTTCCTGAACCCGCGAGACACCTGCGAATGTGGATTATGTGTCACGAATTGCACAGGAGTATCAGGGCGAGACGAATCAAGGCGAGCGGCCCCCCGTCAGTGGGCTGTTCCTGAACCCGCGAGACAACTGCGAATTGTGGAAGATGTGTCACGAATTGCACAGGAACAGCCCACTCACGTGGGCCGCTCGCCGGGAACACACCATGAAATGGATCACCGCATTATTCGTAGCCACACTTGCCGCACCCGCATTTGCCGCCGAGCCCGCACCCTGGGCCACGTACCGTGGCAACCCCCAGCGCACCGGCAACACCGACAACCTCGCGGGTCCCGACAAACCTGCCGTGCTCTGGGCGGTGAAGTCGCAGGATCACTTCATCGCTGCGCCTGTGCCCGTGGGCGACAACCTCTACATCTCCGGCCTCGGCGGCTTCAATCGCCCCACGATCAGCCTCTTCCCACTCACACCGAAAGGCCCGAAAGTCGAGCCGATCTGGTCCAAGTCCGCACCTTACCTCAAGCTCGCCTCCGTCAGTTCGCCTGCGGTGAGTGGCAACCTCATCGTCTTCGGCGATGGCATGCATCAAGATTCGGGCGGCCTGCTCCACTGCATCACCGCGGACACCGGCAAACCGCTCTGGCAACTCGTGCTCCCCGGCGACTTGATCCACCTCGAAGGCGGCCCCACCATCGCCAATAACCGCGTTTACATGGGCGGCGGTGCAGCGGGGGCGATGTGTCTCGAACTCGATAAAGTCACACTCGATGGCAAGGAAGTCGATGCCGCCACCGTCCTCAAGCTTCAGGATGCCCGCTGGAAGGAACTGCAGGCCGCCTTCGAGAAAGAGAAGAAGGTGAACCCGGATCTCGCCATCGAGCCATCGGACGATCAACTTCTCAAGCCCGCACCCAAAAAAGTCTGGCAGGTCGGTGCCGGCAAATGGCACTCGGATGCCCCCGTGAACCTCGTCGGCGAGCGGTTGCTCGTGCCCACCGCCTTCCTGGAGAAGGAAAAGGTCGGCGAACGGGCCCTCTATTGCCTCAACCCGGCCAACCGTGACACACTCTGGAAGCGCGAACTCGTGCTGAATCCCTGGGGCGGTGCCAGCGTCAGCGGCGACACCATCATCGTCCCCGGCAGCACCATCGGCTACTACTACAACGAACTCAAGGGCGCGAAAGGCAACATCACCGCCCTTGACCTCGCCACTGGTAATGTGAAATGGACGAAGGACGTGCCCGGCGGCATCGTTGGCTGTGCCGCCCTCGCCGATGGCCTGGCTGTCACGGTCGCATCCGATGGCAAGGTGCGCGCCTTCAAAATCGGCGACGGCGAACGCGCCTGGCTCTATGATGTGAAGGCCCCCGCGTTCGCCCCGCCTGCCATCGCTGGCGGCATCGTTTACATGGCCGACCTGCAAGGCACGGTCCATGCAATCGATCTGAAGACCGGCACCGCCAAGTGGGTGCTGCCGCTCGCGAAGGACCCCGCCGTGATGGCCCCCGGCATGGTCTATGGCGGCATCACCGTCCACGGCGGCAAACTTTACCTCGCCACGGCCAACCTCGAAGGGCCCTTCGCCCGCAAGGACACGGCAATCGTCTGCATCGGATCAAAGTGAAGAGGCGAGCGGCCCCACGTCAGTGGGCTGTTCTCACGCGAATGGAAATCATGTGGCTACCAACTGCAGCAGATGCTCAACCACGGATTCGTACATCACAGGGATGCTCAGGAACAGCCCACTGACGTGGGCCGCTCGCCTGACTTGCTCGCAGGAGAAAGATCAAAATGAAACGTCTCATCACCACGCTGATCGGTTGCACCGCGATTCTCTTCCTGGCGGCTGCGCCGGACGAGGCCAATAGAGGCGTCGTCGTGGACAAGGAGAAGCGGACCGTTACGGTCGATGCGAAGGTCGCACCGCGGAAACTGGAGCACCTCAAGGGTGAGACTTATCCCATCGAACTTATCGCATGCTGGCCGCATCCACGTGGCAAGAAGGCCCACGAGACCGTGCTCACGATCGACGCGGATCCGTCCACGGTGCACAAGGGCCTTGTGGAGATTGGGCTCATGCCTGGCAAGCCTGCCAAGGGCGATGGGGCCGCGGTCGGGCCGGATGTGAATGTGTTCATCGACGTGCCCGATGCCGGTGGCACGAAGCGCCTCACGATGGACAAGATTCTGCTCGACCCCAAGACGCGGAAGCCCTTGCCGAAGGGTGTGAAGTTCAAGTTCACCGGTTCGATCGAATCCGCCATCGATCCCACCAAGCCTGCCGAGAAGAAGTACGGTGCTGACCTCACCGGCACATTGATCGCGCTCTTTCCGGTCACCGACGAAACGGTGCTCCAGACGAGCCTGACGATGAAGGAAGAGAAGTACTTGAAGCTCGATGTGAACGCCGATGTGCTGCCCAAGGAGGGCACACCCGTCAAACTGGTGATCGAGGCATCGAAGTGAGGCGGGCAGAGATTGACACAGCATCGAACTCGTACCGGGTGTTCAAGATGATTCGTTCGGCTTTCTTGATTGGCGTTCTTGTGGCGGGCTGCAGTCGCCCGAATCCGCCGACGATCGATGCTCCGGCAGGTGCAGCGGAGCCCGTTGCGAAGGGTACGGCTGAACCCGTCATGGAGCCGGTCACGCCTGCAGTGCAACCCACGCCGACACCCGTGCCAGCGGCTCCGACGGAATTCGTCTATCCGCCGGATCTGACCGGGAAGCAGTTGCCGCGTGTGGTAGCCCCGGCGGCACCGCCGATCCCCGCCACGGAAGCGTTCGGCAAGGAGCCGACGGTTCACAAGTTGCCGGCCAAGCTGGTGGAACCGGACGCACTGAGTCGCACCGTGCTGGCACCTGCTCCACTGGCATTGCCCGCACCGGCAAGCGTGTTGCCCGTTTCGCCGATGGAGCGTGTGCCGGCCGATCTGGGTTTCGGTGCGGAGGATGTGCCCGCGAAGGTGAAGTTCCCCGTAGGGCCCGGCATCAGCGTGAAGGCACGTGATGTGAACCTGCCCCCTGACTTGCCAACTCTCGGCCGGCCTCAAGCCGATCGCGCCTCACTCGAAGATCCCACGATGGAGGTCAGCAATGCTGCCATCGTGACATCCTCGACAACGCCGACGCTGCTGCCCTCGGCCTTTCAGAAAGTGAGCTTGCCCGATCCGTTCGAACTTGCCGAGCAGGTGAAGCCGAACGTGCCGGCCGCGGCGGAACCGCTGCTGATTCCGGTGCCGGTCGATTCGAAGCGTGTGAAGTAGAGCGCGTTCGTTGCATCCCGAAATGACGTGATCCCCGCGAAAAGGGGGATCACACACAAGAACACTTCTTACTGCTGCATCGGCTTATTGCACCTTGAATGCCTCAATGGCGGAGATGAGCCGCAGCGCCTTGCCCTTCAACACCGCCTTGGCCGTGAGTTGCTTGCCACCCTCGACGGTGACTGTAAGCGTGTCATTGCCGGCGGGCGAGCCATCGCCGAAGGCGTCGCGCATCAGGGCCTTGACTTCATCGGGCTTCAGGTTGGGCTGCATCAGCGGCACGGCCTTCGCCAGCGCCACTTCCACGGACACCACGGGCACGGGCACGGCCTTCGCCGTCAGTGCACTCTTGAGGAATGCACCGTCTGCTTCGATGCTCACCACATAGCAATCAGTTGACGTGGCCAGCCAGATGGTGCGCGAGCCGAAGACCGCTTCGAATTTCTCGTCCACGCGGCCCAGTGTGACTTTGTGGAGTGCGAACTCACCCGCCTTGCCCACATTGAATTCGAACTCGGCTTCATCGCCCGGGACGAACGCCGAGAGTTCCTTCGCAAGCGTCTCGATGTCCTTGCCGTCCTTCACAATCGCGGCAACGAGCAGTTTGTGCGTGCCCTTGGCATCGGGACCGGTCATGGCGAAGGCGGCATCGAGTTCTCCGGCCTTTGCCGTCGGGGCCAGTGTGGTGAGGATGCGCTTCACCAGTTCCTTCTCGTTTGGCTTGGCCTGCTTCACGAGTGCCTCAATCGCTTCATCCACAAACTTGCCAAGGCGTTCCTTCTGGTCCGGCGTCACGTTGGCCTTCACGGATCCTTTCGCCACTGTGTCCTTCGCGGCTGCGATTCCCGCGGGGCGGCTACTCTGCCCGGCGAGACCCGCGATCACCTTGGCGAGCGGCGAACCTTCCTTCGCAGTCAGCACGCCCTCGGCGGAAAGCTCGCCCGACTTCGCATCAATGAATGCCTTCAACGTGAGTTTCTGGCCATCGTCGAGCACCATCTTGGTCCCAACCACGCCTTCATCGAGGAGGAACGTTGCCAGCATCTGGCCAAACGGATCGGGGTTCTGGTTCTTGAGGGCTTCCTGGGCCTGATGCTCAAGCTGACCAATCACAAACGTCTTGATGTCGGCCGGGATGCGATCGATGTGAACCACAGCGGATGCGACCGAGCCATCATCCTTGGCGAAGAACGTCTTCGGATCGAGCAGATTCTTGGCGTCCAGATGCTTCGGATCACGTGCGGCGTAAAGGTAGCCGTTCGCGAATTTGAAATAGGCTTCGTTCACCAGAGGCAGCGTGGCCTTGAGCGTGCCATTGTCCGCCTTCTCGGCTTCGACACCGAGGCGATCCTTCAGCATCAGCAAGAATCGCTGCTGATCGGCGATCGGAATCATCACCACGGCAGGGCTGTCACCCACATCCACCAGCAGCGTGCCGTACGCACCGAATGGCTTCTTCGGATCGATCCCCTCGATGCCCTTGCCATCGGTTTCGAGCGTCTTGATGAGTTCCTTGACCTGGATGACCACATCTTCCTGCCCCAGCAAGCCGCCGACGTATTCGGCCTTGTCGAGCAACACATTCACCGATTGAATTCGCACTTCGACCGTTGGGCCGCTGTCCTTGGCGGGCTGTGCGAACGCACGGGAGGGGGCAAGGGTGCCGACCGCAGCCACGGCCACGGCGATCACCCAGCTTCGCATTTGCATCGTCTTCTCCTGGAGGGAAACGGCCCGACTCCGCCCGGGCGTGTGGACATACTACCCATCCCGCGGCCCGCGAGTGTCACGAGCCGTGAGAAATCGATAAAACCTATGCATGATTTGCGGTCATTCGTGCGAGGCATTTCGATGAGCCAGAAGACGTGGGGTGGGCGGTTCAGCGGCGACACGGATCGGCGTGTCGAGGCCTTCACCGAATCGATCACCTTTGATCGCCGCCTGTTTCGACACGACATTCGCGCCAGCACAGCCCACGCCCGGATGCTGGCAGAAGTGGGGCTCATCTCGAAGCCAGAAGCCGAACAGATTGCCGCCGCCCTCGCCGAGATCGGCGCGGAGATCGAAGCGGGAAAGATGGAATTCTCGATCTCGCTCGAAGACATTCACACGCACATCGAACGTGCCCTGATCGGCAAGCTCGGCGACGTCGGTCGCAAGCTCCACACGGCCCGCAGCCGCAATGATCAGGTGGCCACAGATGCAAAATTGTGGGTTCGCGATGCCAGCGATGAACTCGATGGCCTGCTCGCCGAGTTGCAGCGGGCGTTTGTCGCATCCGCGGAGCGCGAGCGCGGCGTCGTGATCCCCGGCTACACGCACCTGCAGCGGGCCCAGCCCGTGCTGGCCTCGCACTACTTCCTCGCCTATGTGGAGAAGTTCCAGCGCGATCGCGAGCGGCTCGCCGATTGCCGCAAGCGCGTGAACGTGCTGCCACTCGGAGCCGCAGCGCTGGCCGGCACATCCTTGCCCATCAACCGCGAATCGGTGCGAACCCAACTCGGTTTCGATTCGCTGGCCCGCAACAGCCTCGATGTCTCCAGCGATCGCGACTTCCTCGCCGAGTTTCTCTTCGTGCTCTCGCTCACCGCAATCCACCTCAGCGGCTGGGCGGAAGAATGGGTGATCTGGTCCTCCACCGAGTTCAACTTCCTGGAACTCCCGGATGCATTCTGCACCGGTTCGAGCATCATGCCGCACAAGAAGAACCCAGATGTGCTCGAACTCACACGCGGCAAATGCGGCCGGGTCATCGGCTGCTTGCAGAACGTGCTCGTGCTCTTGAAGGGCTTGCCCCTGGCCTACAACCGCGATCTGCAAGAGGACAAGGCCGCACTCTTCGATGGCTTCGACACCGTGGCCGGCTGCCTCGCCGTGGCCGCACCTTTGGTCGCCCAGACGAAACTGCGGCGTGAAGTCATCGCCTCGCGACTCGAAGATGGCTTCCTCGACGCCACGACCTTGATGGAAGCGCTCATCGCGAAGGGAATGCCGATGCGCTCGGCACATGAAGCCGTGGGGAAGCTGGTGCGCGACGCGGAACAGCGCAGATGCCGGCTCGTGGACCTGCCCACGGAGGCCTTCACATCGGTGGGAGCGGACGAATCACTGCGGGGCACACTCGGCGTCGCCAACGCCCTGGCCGCCTTCAAGAGCGTCGGCTCGACCGCCCCCACCGAGGTCGAGCGGCAATTGCAGGAGTGGAAAGCACGACTCGCTTAGCCGCGACCCGGAATCCGCGGAGGGGAGTGCGATTGAGCAGCATTTGCGGCAGTAACAAGAACCGTTAGAATTAACGCTTCGAACGCGTTCGAGGAGCCTCGCCATGATCCGCACGATTCCATCACACAGTCAACCCAGCGAGCCACGGCTCACGATGGGTGAAGCGATTACCGATCCCGAGGTCGTGGCCAACTTTCAACTCGTGATGAAGCGGTTCGAGGAGAACACATCGTGGTTCGAGGCCCATGCCAAAGAGATTGGCCGCAACCACCCGGGGAAGTTCATCTCCGTCGTGGCTGGCGAGTTGTTTGTGAACGAGGATGTCAAGAAGCTCTACGATCAGATTCAAACGGCACATCCAGAGGTGTGGAACTCGGCATTCACGAAATATATCAAGCCTCGTTCGTGAGAATTCGCACATGCGATTCAATGGAAAGTGGCTTGCGTGTGATGATGAAGTCTCACGACCGGTGATCGACGGAGCCCTCTTC
Source organism: Gemmataceae bacterium (assembly GCA_041750275.1). Classification (GTDB taxonomy): domain Bacteria; phylum Planctomycetota; class Planctomycetia; order Gemmatales; family Gemmataceae; genus JBGSZR01. The sequence goes on along the minus strand of JBGSZR010000310.1, from coordinate 130,883 downwards.
GATCCCGATGGTAACGTGTTGACGTTCCCGTTCCTCATCGACACGGGAGCGGATTCGACCCTGCTCTCTTTCGAAGCGGTCGCATTCATCGATGCCGATCTTGAAGATGCCACGGGGCCCTTACTCAAAGGGGTCGGAGGTTCGACAGATTCCGTCAGATTGGATGCACGATTTTGGTTCCTGAATTCGATCGGAGAGCCGATTCCGCTCGGTGGTTCACTGCTCGGACGGCCTTACCCGTCAGGCGATGAAATGTGCATCCTTGGCCGCGACCTGCTTGGCAATTTCGCCATCATTGTCGATCGGCCTGGCAATGTGGTTTCTTTGATACAGGGCAAGCATCACTACGTTATTCACGAAAGTTAACACATGGATCATTTCTCCTATCGCAACCGCACGCTGTTTTGTGAAGACGTGCCCGTTCCGGAACTGGTAGAGCAGTATGGCACGCCGCTGTACGTGTATAGCCAGGCGACGCTGCTGCACCATCTGAAGGAGATTCAGACGGCCTTTGCCCCGGCCAATCCCATCATCTGCTACAGCGTGAAGACCAATGGCAACCTCTCGCTCTGCAAGCTCATGGCCGAGCATGGCAGCGGCTTCGATGTCACCTCCGGCGGCGAGCTTTATCGCGCACTCCGGGCCGGTTCGCAAGGCTCGAAGATTGTCTTCGCCGGGGTGGGCAAGACCGATGCCGAGATGAAGTTCGGCCTGGAGAAAGGCGTCTTTCTCTTCAATGTGGAGAGCGAAGCGGAACTGCTCGCGCTCGGCGAAGTGGCGAAATCGCTGGGTGTGAAAGCCCCGGTCGCCATTCGCGTGAACCCGGACTTGCCACCCAAGACGCACGCCAAGACCGACACGTCCGTGAAGGGCGTGAAGTTCGGCCTCGACATCGAGACCGTCATCGACGTGGCCAAATCCGTGGTGGGCCATCCCGGCCTCGCGATCGTCGGGTTGCACATGCATCTCGGCTCGCCGATCCTGAAAGCCGATCCCTATCGTGCAGGCGCCGAGAAGGCGCTCACGCTCATCAAGGCTTTCCGGGCCCAGGGGCACGACATCAAGTACCTCAACATGGGCGGCGGCTTCGGCATCCACTACCGCAAGCAGGAAGCGCTGCCCGCCTCCGCGTTCGCCGAGGCGATTTTGCCCGCTGTGAAGGAAGCGGGCTGCCAGCTGGTGCTCGAACCGGGCCGTTTCATTGTCGGCAACGCTGGCACGCTTGTGAGTCGCGTCGTCTTCACCAAGAGCACGGGCGGCAAGCATTACGTCATTCAAGACGCGGCGATGAACGACCTGATCCGCCCGACGCTGTACGATTCGTTCCACCGCATCTGGCCGGTGAGCCCGGGTGCGGATGTGCCGGAGCGGCCGGAGGACTTCGAGGCGGAGATTCCGGGCACCTTTGCGCAGGATGTGGTGGGCCCGGTGTGCGAGTCGGGCGATTTCCTGGCGAAGGGCCGCAACTTGCCCGCACTGAACCGCGGCGACCTGCTGGCCGTATTTAGTGCAGGGGCGTACGGCATGGCGATGGCGAGCAACTACAACAGCCGCCTGCGGGCCGCCGAGGTGCTCGTTACAGGCCGCACACATCGCCTCATCCGCCGTCGCGAGACCTTCGCGGACCTTGTCGCTTGCGAAGTCGATTGCTTAAGCTGAGTCGCCGCGCCACAATGGATTGTGTTTGGAGTTTGGAGTTCGCACTGCGAACCGGGATGTTCTTGATTCTATTCCGGATACCGAACTCCGCACGCGAACGACCCGGTTGCCCATCTGGACCGGGCTTGCGGTATTTGACGATTACACAGCCCGGCACCTCGGGAGGATTCACCGGTGAGAACTCTTGCTCTGCTTTCGCTCGCCGTGGCTCTTGCCTGTTGCGCCGGCCTCACACCGGTTTCGGCCCAGCCCGCCAAGAAGTTGGCGGACTCCCCGGCCGTCGATGTCTTCAGGCAGTTCCGCACGCTCATGGGTGAAGGGCGATACGATCTCGCGGCCGCCGTCTTGCAGCAGTTCGTCGATTCCAACCCCACGGATGAGGACATCTACACGCTCCAGAATCGCTATGGAAACACCGTATTCTTGAGCCTCCGTGGCGTGCCCAAGTGGTCCGACGATGCCGCGCTGGAAAAGCGGACGCGTGACAACGTCGATGCCATCATCGAGCGATCGAAGCTCGCCACCGAGAAGAAACTCAAGGACGCCGCCAATGTCAATAAGTACATTCGCAACCTTGGAGCCACCTTCGAAGAACGTGTCTATGCCGAGAACGAACTCCGTAAAGCAGGTGAATTCGCGGTGCCCTTGATGGTTGATGCACTTCGCAACGCCACGGATCCTGCCATCACCACTGGGATTATCAACACCATCCCGAAACTCGAATCACTGACGATCCCCGGCTGGATCGCGGCACTCGATGGCCTGCCCGGCGAACAGCAATATCTCGTGCTCAACGCCATCACATCGCGGCCTGATGCCTTGCTGTTGCAGACCTCGGCTCAGTCGGATTTCGTGCCGAATCTCTGGCGGATCATGGCTCAGACGGAAGGCCAGATTCCCGAGCCGCCCACACGAGTCTATGCGAAGCGTGCCCTCACCACTCTCGGGCTGAACCCAGACAAGACCGATCCGCGTGCCGCACTCGTGGGAATTGCCCGGACGTTTTATGATCGACGGGAGAAGTTCAGCGGTGCCGCGAACAACCCAGATGGTGCCACGAACACTGTGCCCGTGTGGGTCTGGGATCCGAAGGCAAACAAGTTGCAAAAGATCGATAATGTGCCCGTGGTCCAGGCCGAGGAATACTTTGGTCTCCGCTATGCCCGCTGGGTGCTCGAGAAAGACGCATCTTACCAGCCGGCCCAGATGCTGGTGCTGGCGCTCTCGGCGGAGCGAGCCGTCGAGCGTGGCAAGTTCGGCGAACTCGCCCAGATTGACCCCAATGCTTACGCGCTACTCGCTGCAGCCCCTGCAGATGTGCTCTACGACCTGATGGACCAGGCGCTCCACGGCAAACGCACGGCGCTCGTGTTGGCGATCACGCAGGCCCTCGGTGATCGTGCGGACAAAGGTGCCGCCGGGCCGCGACCGGGACCTGCAAACAACGCTGTGATGAGGCCTTCGCTGCTGGCACGCGCCTTGAAGTACGAGGACCCGCGCGTGCAACTGGCGGCGGCCAACGCACTCTTGCGTTCGCCGATGCCGGTCGATCCCGCCATTCGTGGGCAGATTGTGGAAGTGCTGCGGCGTGCGGCGGGCACCGATCAGGGCGTGCCTGGCGATGCCAAGGGCAAAGTGCTGCTTGCCGATCCCAGCCAGATGCGAGCGGATGCCACATCGGCCATCCTTCGCGGCCTCGGCTACGATGTCGAGGTCTTTGGCAACGGCCGCGACCTGCTCCGCCGCATTGCTCGTGCCTCGGACTTTGACTGCATTATCCTCGATCACCACATCGTGGGACCCGAACTCATCGATGTGGTCGGCCACATTCGTGCCGATGCGAACGCCGCAAAACGGCCCTTGCTCGTGGTGGCTTCCGCAGATAAGCCCCGGCCACCGAGCTTCGAGATGCTGCTGCTGAGCCTGGCCGTGTTGATTGCCGCGACCGAGAGTGACCCGGCTGCCATTCCGGCCCCCTATGTGCAGGATCTCCTCACACCCCCGGAAATCCGCGAGAGCCAGCGCCGCACCATCACCGCCCGCCGCGATCAAGGCCTCCGCAGCATGGCCCAGGCCCGCCTCGGCCGCCTGCTCCGTGTCGTCGAGTCCAGCGGTCTCGTTCTGACGCCCAGCCAGGACACCCTCTTCCACCAGCGCGCGGAACAGGTCACGTATGCCGTGCTCGCCGCGGAGTATCCCGTGTCACCGGACTCGGCTCCACTGACTTTCGAACACATGCTCACCCTTCGCAAGCAGATTGATGAACAGCCACTGGTCACGCCTTACGCTGGTCTGGGGCTCGATAACCTGATGATTCGGATCGAACGGCTGGAACTGGAAGTGGCCCGCGTGCCCGAGATTGAGAAGCGTGCTTTGCTCTTCCGAAAGGATGTCGATCCCGAAGCACTGGGGCTGGATGTTCGTACCACGCGGGATCGGTTGCTGGAAGCGGGCGTCGCGCACCGGCTCCGTAGCTTCCCCGGTGTGCAGGTGATCCCTGAGGCCTATTCGCGGCTCGGCATGAATGACGATCTCACCAGTGCCTTTGCAGCCGATCCCGCCGCCGCACCACGCGACCCAGCCGAGAAGAAGGCCGGTGCAAAGATTGCGGTGGAATGGCTCCGCAAGATGGCCGTGGGTGAGATCGATGGTTTCGATGCAAAGCCTGCCGAGCCTGAACTCCGCGCTGCGCTGATGGTGGATGATCTGGCCGATGCAGCCATCGACGCGGTCTCCCAGTTCGGCAGCGCCGAGACACAGCAGGATTTGCTGAACCTCGCCCTGAACCCCACCCGGCCTTTGCCGTTGCGTGTGAAGGCCGCCGATGCCACGATCCACCACATTCAGAGGCACGACAAATCGATCCCCTCAAGCCTGTTCGAGCCCCTCGGCATGCGAGCCGATGCCGAGGCGGACAAGGAACTCAAGAGTAAGTTGCTCGTGCTCAAGGGAATGGTGGCAACGACACCAGCGGACTATGCGGCTCAGTTGCGGAACTACATTCCACCGTTGACACCTGTGGCTCCGGCTGCACCGATGCCAAAGGCGGACCCGGCTGATCCCAAGCAGCCGTAATCCCGAAACGTGATTCGTGGATGGCAAACCCCTTGCCGAACCTCCAGCACATCTCCGTGCCGGAGGCTTATCATTCGGGATAGATCAATACGAATCGTGCACGTCGCCGAAAGCCTTCGAATGAAGCGTTTGAGCTTCACACTTTAATTGTCATCCCCTCGACTCTCACGATATCGCAACTCGACCCGTTCTGTTACTCTGTGGTTGCTCTCCGAACGTCTTCCTGGAAGGTTGGCATCATGCGTTGCTTCGTAGGAGCCTCGTTGTGCATCGGTGTTGTCACGGTGTTGGCCCTGGCCCAGCCACCCGGTGCGAAAGATGTGGCTCCTTCGCCCTTGCTAAAAGCGGTGACGGCACCGGCAGGGCAGGTACGTGTGCGCGTGCCACTGGCGGAAGGCGAGATGAACGCGATCCGCATGAATGCCCGGATACCGAACCCCAAGAAACGCGGGGAGTCGATCGAATGCACCGCGGCCCTGGACACGATGAACAAGAATGTGGTGACCTCACGCATGCTGGAGAAGTGGGGATTCCCGAAGCCGCAAAATGGCATGATCGTGTTGCCGGAACTCTGGCTCGTCGGCAACCAACTCGGTGGCAAAACGGGTAAGGATTCGGATGTGCTCGTGCGCGTAATCAATCTTCGCTTTGACGTTATCGAGGCTTCACCCGAAGGGTCAGATCAACTCTTCGGTGCCGATCTGCTCGTGAACATGTGGGACATGTTGCGTTCAGCCGGTCGACCTCACGAAGCCCGCTTCCACTTCCCGGAGCGATTCCTGGATGTCACGGTGCCAGCCATTGCAGTGAAGCGGCCCGGCAACGGCGAGGAACTCGAACCCCCTGCGGAAGTGCAGGTGGATCCCAAACGCGTGAGCGTTGCCTGCCCGCTTGCTCTTCAGCCCGGTCTGTCGTTCGTCTCCGCATCGATCAATGGGCAGAGTTCCTTCATCAATCCGAATGGGAAGATGCAAGGCATCACGCCGTATCTGGCATCGGGCACCCACGGTGGCAACGGCGTGATCATGAATATCGGCATGGCCCGCGCTCTGAAGCTCGATGTCGATCTCACCAAGGAACCTGTGAAAGGGATGTCCACCGATCGGCGCTTGCGCCTGATCGAATATACCCTGAAAGAACTTCGCGTCGCGGCACTCGGCGGACCCGCCCTGAAGACACCACAGGAACTGGTCTTCACAGATGTGCCAGTCTGGATCGAAGTCACAGAGTCCGAGCCTGGACTCTGGATTGGTTTTCCGTTTCTGGCCAAACATTTTCATGACGGTGTGCTGGCTCTCAGTGCCGATGGCAAAGCCACGATGCACGGCCGCGTGCTGCCCGAACTCGTGCAGGAACGTCGGGCGAAGAAATGACGAAACACCGATCAGCCTGGAGCAGATCCCCGGGCCTCGGCTTCTCGGGCACGCTGCTGCAGGATGTCGAGGATCAAGGGGTCCCGGCCCAGTGGCTCCGCAAGGGAAAACGACACTTCCGGGAATCGGGCAGACAGCGTGGCACGGGCATTCGCAAGATCTTCGACCACGTGCCGACCGGGCGAGAGAAAGTACGGTAGCATGATCACATCCGTCGCTCCTGCCTCGACACACAGGGCTCCGCCGGCCTCGATGCCGGGCTCCGCGAGTTCGAGATAGGACACCTGAACGAGCGAATAGTCGCCCCGGGACCGCATCTGCCCGGCGATGTATTCCAGCTCCGCATTCGCCTCCGCCCGTCGGCTACCGTGGGCGATGAGCAGCAGACCACAACAACGAATCTCATCAGGTTCGACCATAGTATTGCGGCTCACATTGATTCCAGGTGACAGCCACCCCATTCCCGAACCATGTTACCTGTTCGGAATGAAGAATGTCAGATTGAACGCCCGCTTTGAAGCCGACTTGTTAAGAAAGTCGAAGTCACACAAGCTCAGCCCGAGCACCGCGCCCGCGATTCTCGGTCAGTTCGATTCGGCCCACTTCGACGGGACGAACAAGACTGCATCGTGAAATTTGCGGCGAAGTTCCTCGCGCGTGCCCACGCCAAGGCTGGAGCCATCGAGAAGCAGGGCCGTAAGCTCCTTTGGCACGGCGGCATCGAGCAAGTATTTGGCCCCGAGGCCGGTGATGGGGTTCTCGCGGAGATCAAGTTCGACCAGGTTGGGCCAGAACTTCGCCTGCGTGAGGTGCCGCATACCCTTGTCGCCGATGCGGCATTCCGAAAGGTTCAGCGAGCGCAACCCTGCCAGTGGCTTCGACTCGGCCAGGAGCTTTGTCGCTCGAGGCCGCAGGGGATTTCGACTGAGATCAAGTCGACGCAGCGACGTCAACGCCGGGCAATCCACCAGCGTCTCCATGCCCGCCGATTCCAGATGAATGCCCGCAAGACCCAGCGTCGTGAAGGGTTTCTCATCACCCTGTGAGTGAAACGCCCGGTTCCGCAAGCCTGTGGCGAGTGCGGTGACACCATCCGTGTGGATCGGGTTATTGGCCAGGTTCAGTGCCGTGAGGTTGCGAAGACCCGAACGTGTGCCGAACTCCTGCAGAAACCAAGAATCAATCCCAAGGTGAACGAGCGAGAGTCGTTCGAGCTTGTTGCCACGAATGGTGAGGGCGTCGAGCACATCGTCCAGGCTGCCCATGCCGAGGCGGAGGTGAAGGGCACGGATGGATTCGGCCATCGGTGAACTGAGCAGGTCCGAGAGGATGAAGCCCATCCCGGGGCTGCTGGCTCGGAGGAAGTGGACTTCTTCGAGCGTGGGCGGCACACGGCGTTCGCGCAACGCGAATAAGGGCTCACTGAGATTCGCACCATCCAGTCTCAGTATTCGCAGGTGGCGAATCCACTCGGCACGCGCGAATTCCCGCCATCCATCGAGTGTAGTGGCCGGGTGGAGAAGCAGGTCGCCGATGGGATTAGATTCAAATAGCCGCGCTGCGATCTGCTCCCAGGCCAGCAGCGAATGGACTTTAACCCTCCAGCCGAAGCCCCGGCGAAAGGGAATCTCGTCCCATTCCACACTCCAGCCAGAGGGCAGGGCTGGCAGCAGGCTGATCCAGGGTCGGCCGTGCGTCCACTCCGGCTTGCGAAGTCGACACCAGACGGCGAACGGCTCCCAGTCGGGCAACCGGGCCACTTCCACCTGGGCTCGGATGAAGGCGGCTCGTTCGGGATCACCGTTCTCATCCAGGTAATCGGCGAAGGCGAGCCGCGGCAAATCGGCGTCTGGCGTGGCACAGATCGCGCGAAGCAGAGCGTCTGCGTCGGTCACGGTTTTCCAGGAGGAACTTGGTGAGCGGAAACTCGAGCTGGAGATGCAACTCCGGCATCACCTTGTTGTAGAACGATCTGGGGTGAGATGGCGAGGAGCGGATTGCCTCACCAGCCAAGGCTCAGTTCATTCAGTTCCGCCTGGAGTTTGTCGAGATTCCAGACACGTGCCGACCGTTCGTTGGTCAGCAACACCAATAGCTCGTTACTCTGCGGTGAAAATTCCAGGCTCACCACCTGCGAAGGGAGATCGGTGATGGCGACGAGGAGTTCAAATTGATCGCCTTTGCACTTCCAGATCCGGATCGTACGGTCCTTGCCACCGGTGGCGAGTAAAGAACCGTGGCAGTCGAAAGCGGCAGCGGTGACACCGCGACGATGGACGCCGAAGGCGGGGAGTTCCGTGCGATCCGCGACTCGCACCAGGCGAAGTTCACCGGAGCCGGAACCAGCCACGAGAAGTGATTCATCGGGGCTCAGGGCCAACGCGGACACGGTATCGCCGGGCCTGGCAAAGGATTCGAGCCGCTCCATTTTCAATGAAACGAAGTGGATCGTGCCATCCCGCCCTCCAGCGGCCACCCAGCCATTTCCCGCCGCAAGGGCGTCGATATCGGTGAGACCGCTGAATGTCTTTGCAAGGAACGAGTTGTTCCAGGCTCCCAGAAGTTCGTCGGTGTTCGCATTCCAGGCCGTGACATTTTGCCCATCGTGAACCGCCCAGAGTGTGGCACCATCGGGCGAGGTGCAGGGGCATCGAGTTGCCTCGTTGCTCAGCGAAACATCCTGGCCGGTCCGACTACCAGCCAGCAGGGTCAGTCCCGCACCGGGGCGCGAGATGGCACAGCGCCCATTCACCCGGTTCATGTTCAAGCCTGCGAAACCAAACCCTGCCATCCCGGGCAAACTGCGAAATGTGGAAGCGTTGCTGTGCATCGATCCTTCGATGAGGGCACCTTGCCATTGATCACTGCGGCCGGGAGTCTCGACGAGCCCGACGATGGAAGTTCCTGCGGGGCTGAAGGCAACGGCTCGCTGTAAGCCGGCCGAGACAGGACCATGACACTCGGCCTCGGACGTGGTGAATTCGAATCGGAGCGTCTGATTCCGCGCCGTCGCGAAAAGCGAACGCCCATCGGGCGACCATGCCAGTGCGATGGGATCGGTGCCAGGGATCGGGACGGAGGCGACCAACCGACCGTCGCCGATCTTCCAGACCTTCACCAGTCGATCTTCGTCCTAATGCGCGGCCGACGCGACGAACATGCACGAAGGGTGCACGGCGATGTGTCGAAGTTGTGCTTCGTGCGTGCTACGGCCCAGATCTTGATCCTGAAAGCGCACCCCTTCTTCAAAGCTCAGCGGATCGAGCACGAGCAGCTGGTCGAGTGTAGTAGCAAGCAGAACCCGAGCGCCGGGGGCCAGCGCGAAAGCGTGAGGATAATGAGGATCGAACAATTTCCCGGGACCGCGTTTTTCACGAGTGGAGAGATTCCAGCGTTCCAGCGTATCGCCATCCACAACGATGAGATCATTCGCCTCCGGATCAATGGCGATGGCACGGAAGCCAGAACTCTCCGTGGAGATCCACTCCGGACTTTCACCCGTTTCGATATCGAAGCGTCGCAACACCTTGGCAAACGGGCTGAGTGCGAAGACGTGCCGGCCATCCGGTTCGACCGCGATCTGCTCAATCGATTTGAGCTGCAAGTTCCAGGATCGCGTGGGCTGAGAGAGGTTGCGTTGAGTCAAATCGTAGTAAAAGAGGCGGGAGGAACGGGAGCCGACGAAAAGTTTCGTGCCGTCGTGTGAAAAGGCCAGTGAACGCACACCATCTTGAGCGGGCCCGTTGTTGGAAACGGAGCTGGCAGGGAACGTGAGCTTGCGAATGGTGCGGCCGCTGGCAATATCGACCAGCAAAATGGTGCAGGAGAATTGCCCGAGCAGCCCCCACGCCTTGAATTCACCAATTGCAAGCACGCGACCATCCGGTGTGTCTGCCGCGGCAAGGCGGGTGCCAGTAAATCCCCGGGCCACGGGTTCGACCGGGCGCATATCCGGTGCGAGCAGAGTCGATGCCGCGGTGGAGCGGAGTCCAAGCCGGGCCTCGGGACTGGTGGTGAGTTTTGCCGCCGCGATCAGGTCCGCACGATTATCCCAGGTCCAGCCGGTGGGTCGATCGATGGCCCGGCGCTGGGTGGCGTTTTCCAGTGCGAACAGTTTCTGCCCCTGTGCCAGTTCTTCAGCGGCCTGCTGAGCCTTGGTTGCCTCGTCCGCCAGCTTCATCTTGGTGTCGGCCAGGTTCTCCGCTTCGAGTTGTGCCAGTTTCGCCGCTGCCTCTGATTTGCTGGCCTCGGAGGCGACGGCTCGTTCCGTGTCGAGTCGGCCACGATAGCGAACATAAAGCGGTGGCGCGATGAGCAGGATGCAGATCACAAACATGGCCAGGAGCGCCACGGTCGGCCGTCGCTGGGCCCAGCGATAGGCCCGCACGGGAGCGGGAATCGGGCGAGCCATGACGGGGCGACCTGCCAGGAACGCCTCGAGATCACGGGCCAGCTCCTCGGCCGATGCATAACGCTCCGCCGGTGCCTTCCGCAGGCACTTCAGACAGATCAGTTCCAGATCACGGTTCAGGTCCTTGACGGCCGAGCGTGGCGACACGGGTGTTTCGCTCATCACACGCTGCAACAAGGCCCAGGAATCCTCCGCCTCGAACGGGGGTTTGCCGGTCAAACATTCGTAGAGAACGGCACCGATGGCATAGATGTCGGCAGCTGGACCCGCGAGTCGTGCCTTGCCGCTGGCTTGCTCGGGCGACATGTAAGCGGGCGTCCCCATCACAGCATGCGTGCGGGTCATGTCCGAACTGACCCGCTTCGCCAGGCCGAAATCCGTCATCTTCGGTTGAACTCGGCCGGGTAAAGTCCTCCCAGGGCGAGGAGTGGATTCAGCTCGTTCATCACTCACCGTATTCGAAAGGAGAATGTTGCCCGGCTTGATGTCGCGATGAATGATCCCGACGAGATGTGCAGCGTGTACGCCTCGAGCGATCTCGAGCGCCAGTGCTGCTGCCTCACGTGGCGCGAAGGCCCCATGCAGCTCCAGCCGGGCAGCGAGCGAACCGCCACCGACAAACTCCATTGCGTAGTAGGGTCGGGGTGAACCGCCTTCGTCTCCACTGGGGAGCTGCCCCGATTCGTAAACCTCGACGACATTCGGATGCCGGATTGCCGCCATCGCCTCAGCTTCGGCCAGGAATCGAATGTACTCTGCCGAACTACGCTCGCGACTCCCACCGATCATTTTCAGGGCTACAACGCGGTTTAACGCCAGTTGCCGCGCCCGGTAAACCACGCCCATCCCGCCACGATCCAGCTCCTCCAGAATCACAAAACCTGGCACAGTTGGATAATTGCCATCCCTCGAAAGCTCGAAATCGGTGTTCTCCAGTCCCAGTTTCAGATGATTCAAGAGGTGTTCAGCCTCGGGCGGAAACGTTCGATCCGGATCGAACGCCGCGGAGTTTGCCTCGCGTCGAATCGTGGTGTTAAATTCCGACGGCGGCGTTTCTTGCAAATGAGGCCGATCCGCTGGCGGTGTGGGCGGCTTGGACATCACAGTGGTAGCTCCATGCGTGCCGAACGCATGATTCTACTACATTGTGCCTACCAGATGTTCCCATGATGACTTGAGCGATGTGCAGGGCGAAAATGGAGACGGGTCGTGAACTTTTCGTGCACAGAGGGTGCGAAGTGTCACCTATTCCCAATCAGTGCAGCGAAAAGCATGATGAGTACACACAACCCGACCAGGCCGAGATTCACGGGTCGGTGCAGGCTCTTCGGTTGGTAATATCCCACTGCGTTCGTCCCTGAAATTTGGGTTTGGGATGCCCTTGATAAGCCAGTGGGTGTTGTGGTGAAACGACAGCACCCACGGGCCGCTTTATTTCTGCTTGGGCCCAAAGTCGCAAACAAGACTGGCTGTGTAACGAACGGTCGCGTATTTCTTGCCCTCGAATTCGCCGGCTTTCTCCTCGGCACGACGGGCCGCGACGCAGTAGCGGCCTTTGGAGTCAAACGCAGCGGTCAGACCCTCCTTGTTGGTCTTCATCGGCGCGAGTTCCTCATCGTCCTTCCCGGGCACCATGATTGTAACTTCAGCCTCGGCCAACGGTTTTCCCTCGCTGAGCACCTTGAACCGAATGCGTTCCCCGTCTCGAACCGGAACAATCTCCATCGCAGCAGCTTTCTCGAGATCAGTTCCACTTTGAAACGGATCACCGACGATCACTTTGGGGTAGTACCAGGAGAGTTGCGGCGGGTTCTCGCCACGCTGAGTCACACCGGCTTCCGTGGTACCAAACACCACGACGCTTTCCCCGGCTGGCAACTTCGCACGATAGAAATTGCCATTCCCCTTTTCGGTGATGAGTTTCGATTCGTCCCCCTTGGCGGAACGTGCCGTGAGGGTCGTTTTGGCGGCCCGGGTGGGGAATGTAGCAGGGTCAGGTGCAGCTGCGTGACCGAACACCAGCCGGGCTTCGCCCGCCTCAACATACACAAATACAAAGTGCGCCTCCGCTCCTGCCGCGATGGCAATAACGGATGCCCATGCTATCAAGAAACGCATGTGAACCTCCTGGTGCGATGTTAATAGTTGCCGACCACTTCATTCCCCGCCCGGCTTCCAAGTGCTTGCCAGGTCTGAAGGGGAATGGAATCACGGACAAAGCGGACACTGCCATCGGCAAGGAGAACATTGACACCGCCCGTGTGGCGGCTGCGAGCGGCCTTCCAGGCGGGGTTGCTGTGCTGCACACAATCCATGGTCGTGCTGTTCGGGCCAAGCACATTGTTATAAAGCCCATCGTTGTACGCTCCGTCCGCCCAGAGCGATCCGCGATCGGTCACGAGTGTGCTGCTGGCATCGCAGTTGGACTGCGAGAGCGGGTTGGCTTGCTTGTACAGAAGGCGCACATCACCCGTGGTCCCCGCCTGATTGGGACCGCCGATCCCCAGTGTGCTTTCGGAGAAGGCCACGGTGTTGCTGGTGCCGTCCGTAATGCCGCCAATTCGCACACCCGCGTTCGGCGTGACATCGAGGTTCACCCCAATGAAGAGGCCATCCCCCACGAGTGCATCACCACTGGCATTGCTGCCGGAACAGGCCACATAGTTGCTGGGGCCCTGCCCGGGTGTCACTTCACGCGGCTCGTCCGAAGGACACAGGAACGACGGAACCTTCGTGCCCAGTGGGCCACGGTTCTGGGGAAATGGAATCGACTCTGGCTGCAATGAACCACCGCCGTAAAGAGGCACGCTGAGGTCAAGTGAGTTGTAAACCGCGGACTGTTCCAGAAATGGCGTGAGCTGCGCCAGGGTGGACCAGCGGAAGTGACCCTTGGGATTGGTGGGATCGACGGCCCAGGTCTTCCGCCAGTAGCCAGTGGGGAAGCAGTTGTTCGAGCCCTCAAAATTGTGCAGGGCCAGACCAATCTGCTTCAAGTTATTCGAACACTTCATCCGGGCGGCTGCCTCGCGGACCTTTTGCACAGCCGGGAGCAACAATCCGATCAGGATCGCGATGATCGCAATCACGACGAGAAGCTCGATCAGCGTAAACGCGTGCCGACGAGGGCTCATTTCGACTCCTTCACATCAGGTGTGGTCTTCAGCGATTTCGAAGTGCGTTTGCGACGGAAGCACCAATAGGCGGCGCTACCGCCCAGGAGCAGCATCAGGCCGATTGCTGCACCGAGCCACTTGTGGAGCCGCCAGCCGCTGTACTCACCTCCGGAGCCGGAGGGTTCCAGCGGAAAGAGCACGACATCGCGGTGACCGATGGATTCCACGGTTGCGGTGAACGACCCGCCGGTGCCTGGCCGTGCAAAGGACCACATGCCGCGTTCGTCCGTGGTGCCGGAGGCGATCACCTCGCCCGATTGGCTGGTTATGGTGACACTCGCTCCGTCCGCAGGCGTGTCATCTCCCTCGAACCAGGCGAACACGACAATCGGTTCGCGCTGCGTATCGACCTTCAATCGCAAGTCGTGGGCACTCGCCGGGTGTGCGAACAGGAGCACGCCAGCCAGCGGCACGGTTGCTAGAACGAGTGAGCGGAAGCGGCCCATTAGAGTGAATTCCGTGCGGTGTTACGATTCGCACAGAGATCATACGCGGCCCGGGCGTGGATGGTGTGAGAAATTTGCAAAAAATCGTACCGAGTGAATGGCATGACGCTGGAAGACGCCGTGGCACTGGGAATCGTGCAGGGACTTACCGAGTTTCTGCCCATCAGCAGCACGGCTCATCTGCTCGTGGTGCGAACCCTCATGGGCCATCCACACCCCGAAGATGCGTTCACAACTGTGATTCAACTCGGCACCCTTGTGGCCGTCTTCGCGTACTTTCGCGCGGATGTTCTGCGATTGCTCAAGGGTGTCTGGGCGGATCTGCGAGCGCGTCGCATTGGCACCACGCCCGACGCCACGCTCGCCTGGCTCATTGGGCTCGGCACGCTGCCTGTGGTGATCGTGGGGTTGTTGCTCAAGAAATGGTTGAAAGAAACGTTCTACAACCCGACTGCGATTGCCTGGGTCTCGATCGGGTTCGCCCTCTTGCTGGCCGCGGCCGAGTGGTGGTCGCGCCGACGTCCACACCGCCCGGAAGCGAGCATCACCTGGAGGGACTCGCTCTGGGTCGGCACCTGGCAAGCGCTGGCACTGATGCCGGGCGGATCGCGCTCAGGCACCACAATCACGGGCGGCCTCTTCGCGGGACTGGCTCGACCCGCCGCTGCTCGCTTCTCATTCTTGCTCTCCTTGCCTGCCGTGCTCGCCGCCGGTGTGAAGGAACTGTTCGATGAGTACAAGAAGTTCCAGCAACCCCAGGCCGAAGAAACGCCCAGCCTGTTCGCGTCCGGGGATGAAGTCGCGGCACTGCTCGTCGGCACGCTCGTCTCGGCCATCGTGGGTTATTTGGCCATCGCCTGGTTGTTGCATTTCCTGAAACGCTATTCCACATTCGCTTTCGTGGCCTATCGCCTGGTATTCGGCGTTCTGCTACTGATTATGGTGGCCCGCGGGGTCTTTCATTGATGCATCTCTGTTCGCATTGATGCGCGGCCGATTTCACATCACCCGGCTTCAGCACCAGCAGCACGATTAACTTCTCGCCAATTTCGCATTCTTGCGAATCTGTGGCAGATGTGGAACAACCCTTGCACCATGTCGAACCCGCGTTGGGTTCGGACCTGGCGTTCTCAACAGATCGCACATCCAGGAGACGACTTACAAGGAGTGTTCACCATGCGAACTCGAAAATGGATGATCAGCGGACTGCTCACCACCTTCGCTCTCACATTGTCCGTGAGCGATGCACAAGCTTTCGGCCGGAAGAAAAAAGCACCACCCCCCGCTCCCGAGCCTTGCTGTTGTGGCAGCGTCATGGCGGTGCCGGGCACCTATGTTGGCGGCACACTCGTCCATGGTCAGTATGTGACCGGAACGGCGATGGAGGGCCAGACCGTTGTAACAACCACCACCAACTCATCTGAAACTGTCAATGCGAATGGCGAAACACCGCCTATTGTCACCAACTATGGAACCGTGACCACGAATGGCACCACAATCGGCACGGTTCTTCCCGCCACCTATACGACTGGTGGAACGGTGTATACTACGAATGGCATCCAGCCAATTGTCTACTCCCAACCGGGAGTCTCCTACAACACTGGCATCAGGGTGAATGGCAACTTCGTGCGGCAAGGTGTCTATCGCACGAATTATAGCAACTCACCCATGATCTATGGAAATCAGGGGTTCAATTCGGGTCCGCAAACTTTCAGCAGCGGATTTCGAACGGGGGTAATTAATAGTGCATTCGGCGTGCCGCAAGCTTATGGATATCGCCCAGGGACGACAGTCTATGGTGCGGTCGGCAACTATGCGGGCTCTCAATTGGGTGGTACGCTGTTCCGGAACCGTTAAACGATGACGGGACTCAACACTGGTGGACATGACATTCCGTATGAGAGGACATGTCATGTCCGCTTCTAAATTAACCCAATGTGTGAATAAGTCTCATTTCACAACTTCGATTGTTGCTTCTGCGATGATGGAACGGGTTTTTTCATCAATTGCTGTTGCCCGGACAGTTAGCGGCATATTAAAGGGCCCCGCATCGGGCGCGAATCGCACTCTCAACTTCCCTGCCGACTCATCGGCGGGAATGATAAGCGGCAATACTCTGACGCCTTTCCAGTGTGCCGGTAGAACTGCCTCGATTGCCACCTCGCCTCTCACATCCGTTCCCCGATTCACGGTAATGGGAATCAGAACCTCATCACTGGCTCGAACGCTCACTGAGCCGAGCGATACATCAAGTCGCCCAGGACCCACCACCACAATCATCTGTTGATTCTGCTCCACGGAGCTATAACTGACCGCATGCTCGATTCCATCCAGATCCTTCACCACACCCGTGGCCATCACACAGACTCGACAGGTCCGACCCATCTCCATCCAGGGCGGCAGCATGACCGGATACTCGAACTCAGTCTGGCCGGATGGAATCACCACCACTGGCCCCGTCACGCCTTGCAGGTGACGCGCCTGCCTGTCTGCCAGTGAAACAACGATGGGGCCCTCGAAGCCTCCACGTTCGATTGTGTAACGCCTGCGGTAGACCTCACCACGCGGTGCGGATGTCATGACATATTGATCGATGATCTTGAAAGGCGTGGGGATGCCGACGCTGAGTAGTATCGCTGATTCCTCAGGCAGCAATCGTTTGCGCGAAAGCAGAGACTTTACAAACGTCTCGCCAGCCACTCCCACAATCTCAATAGGCACAGCCATGATTGGTGCATCGCCCGCGGCAACCAGTGTGAGTTCACCGACGTTTTGCTTTTCGGTGATAGTCACCGGTTTCGCCGTGACACCGGCTGGGAGGTTGAGGGCCTCAAGAGTGATCGGCTTGGAAAAGCCACCCACGCGTTCAACATTCACTTTGACTTTGAGGCTCCCACCACGGAGTAGTGTGAGGGAATCAGGAATGATCAGTGGTCGGCCCACCGCTGCATACGTGAGCCGATAACCGGGCGAGATGGTACCAAGCTTGGTGAGGGCCAATCGATAGACAAAACTCTCACCACCACGATCACGGAATCGCTCACGCACTCGGATCCTGTATGTGCCATCCGCAGGCGGGTTAAATGTCAGCGTGGGATCGCGACTCGCATCGGACTGAGTTCGTATCAGTTCTTTGCCGTCAGCATCATGTACGCTGATAACGCCACACAGCGGCGAACCAGCCGCCCGTGCCTGCAATTCCAGCGAATACTTGCTTTCCTTGTCCAGTTGCACACGCCATTCTTCAATTGCGCCCACGCTCGCGACCCGGCCATTCAGGGCCACAGGTGCCTGATGAATTGCGCCATTATGAACCACATTCGTCAATCCATCCTCCGGAACCACAAGCGGAAATACCACATCGGGAACCTTGGATGCAGTGATGGTGAGCCGGTATACATAGTGAGGCCCACCGAGCGAACGACTATCCGTGATACGAACATGATACTTGCCCGAGCTGGGCACAACGAATCGGACCGAGGCATCCGCGTCTCCGACCGGATGAGTCATTGTCTGAGCAAGTATCTCCCCACTCGTGTCGAGTATCGCCAGGTTGGCTTCGAGAGGTGAATTGAGGGAACCCGCTTGAACAAATGCAGTGATCGCTTGCCCCTCACGGGCATCGAACTCCCACAGGTCGATGTCGTCGCGCGGGAAAATGCGACCATTCGCGGTGATGGGAAGTCGGATTCTTGCCGGAATGGGTTGGCCCTCGATTTCCTGCTCCACGACCTCGGGTAGGTCGCCTACCACAAAGAGGGGCCCACCTGCTGCCCCTTGTGACGTGGAGACGCGAACGCGTGTGGCTGCGAGTGGAGCATCCGGCGCAATGACGATTGTGCCTGACATATCTGCAGGGTAATCTTCCTGCTGCTGCGACTCCGGCAAGGGCAAGAGCGGGCCTTCAAACCAGATGCGCGGGGCACGCGCAAGTCTCGGTGAGGCCGTCAGACCCTTCGCACCGACATGGAACGCACATGATTCATGAAGAAACATCCCACCCACACGAACAGTCACCGTGCTCCCACGTTGACCACCTGCGGGAAATATATAATTGAACGTGGGCGGATTCGCGCGAAGCTTGGAATTGTGAGCAAGCGAAACGCCGAGCAAAGCCGCCAGGCCATACACAGCAAATGAGCCGTGAGAGAGGAACGCAGGCTTCTTCATGATTGATCTCACCACTCGTTGCGTTTGACTCGGCGGGCAATGTGATGCATCACCGCTCGATGAGTTCACTGATTTTCCTGCCGTTGTTCACCACCGCGATGGGGCGGCCATCGGGGGTATGAAACTCACTTTTGGGATCGATACCCAGCAGATGGTAGGTTGTGGCGAACAGATCTTCAGGGCCATAGGCGTTGCTGCTGGAAGGTCGTTCGGCTCGGGCATCGGACTTCCCAACTACAATGCCGCCCTTCACTCCTCCACCACCCAGGAGCACGGTGAACGAAGGCCCCCAGTGATCACGACCGGCATTTTTGTTAATCCGCGGCGTTCGACCAAACTCGCCTGTCACCACGACGAGTGTAGAATCCAGCAAGCCACGATCGTGAAGGTCACGGAATAACGTGCTAATGCCCGCATCGAACATTGGCAACAATGAGTTCTTGAGAACGGCGAAGTTGCCGTCATGCGTGTCGTAATTGCTATGATCAATGGTGACACAGCGCACGCCACTTTCGACCAATCGCCGAGCCATGAGGCAGCTTTGCCCGAGTGTGTTACGACCATATTCATCACGCAATTTCGCCGATTCCGCATGAATATCGAACGCCTGCTTGGCTGCCTGTGAGGTCATGAGATCGAACGCCTTATCGCGAAATGTGTTCATGGCACCCGCTGCCGGGTTTGCTCGTGCCTCGGCAACACGGTGAAAGCGATCAACGGTTTCGAGCAGTTTCTTGCGGTCGGCCAGGCGGCTCGCGGCAATGCTGAGTGGTGGCACAAGGTCCGGCACCGTAAAGTTCGGAGCACTCGGGTCGGCCTCAATCACGAATGGCGCATGAGCCGCGCCCAAGTAGGCAGGTCCACCACTGGGGTGCAACTTCGGGAGTGCGACATAGGCCGGCACAGACCCTGTCGGGCCCAGCGTGCGACTCACAACCGAGCCCACACAGGGGCGTTGATTATTGGGTGAGAGATTGGGATTGAACCCGGCTGCGGGAAAATATCCCGTGAGAATATAGTGATCGGCCGGGCCGTGATCCGAATTATGATGGCGGAAGGATCGCACCAACGAAACCTTGTCCGCCTGTTGTCCGAGGCGTGGTAATAATTCGCACAGATCCATGCCCGGTACTTTCGTGCGAACCGGGTTGAACTCGCCGCGAAACTCCGCAGGGGCTTCCGGTTTCATGTCCAGCGTGTCGATGGTTGAGAGCCCGCCATGCAGGAAGACGAAAATGAGTGAAACGTCCTTGCGTGGCTTGACTGCATCCCTGGCATGGAGCAGTTGCGGCAAGCCGAGTGCGGAGCCGAACAATGCCGCACTCCCCACACGCAGCAGATCACGCCGCGTCAGTCCATCACAGAATTGAGACATTATTGCTCTCTCCCGACAAGGCATGTGTTCACGGATTGAATCGCATGGCGTGCGGCTCGAACCGAAAATCAAATCCAGGATCTGTGCCCGAGAATAACCCGGTGACACGGGCCGCTCGCTCTCTCAATGGTTGAACAAAAACTCCGTGCTGTTGAGCAATGACCACGCCAAATCTTCAATGGCTTCGCGGCGGGTGGCAGCACGGCTCAGAAGGAACTTCGCAGCCACGGATTTCTCGGAATCGGAGGGGAAGCGAGCGAAGAATGTGAGGTATAACTCGTCAATCACTTCCTCATCGTCTGGATTGCGTGATAGTTTGGCGATCGTGCCGGCTTCGTGGCTGAGCTTGCCCTGGATCTCGGGGGAATTGAGAAGGTTGAGCACCTGGGCCACGCTGGGCTCGCGGCTGCGTTCGCACTCGCAGGCAGTGACGCGACTGGGTCGCCCAAAAAGCTTGAGGAAATCGTTGCGGGCCTTGCTGTCCCAGAGTTGAACCGCTCGTGTTGCGGCGGGCGAACCCGTGAAGCGGTCCCGCACACCCGTGGCCTGACCAATCATATCCAGCAGCACCTCGGCCTCGGGTCGCTTGAACAGTGCGCGTGAGAAATTGCGATCATCTTTCTCATTCGTGTGATTCGGCTCGCTCGATGTTTGATACACACGCGATGCGGCAATGATCTGTATCAGTTTCTTCACATCATAACCATTTTCGATGAGATACTTCGCCAGGGCGTCGAGCAGATCAGGGTTGGTGGATGGATTTGTCGCACGCACATCATCGACCGGTTCCACGATCCCGCTGCCGAGCATCCAGGCCCAGACGCGGTTCGCAAGGTTGCGGGCGAAATACGGGTTCTCTGGTGCGGTCATCCACGCGGCCAGCACGATCCGACGATCGCCCGTGGGATTCGTTTCGGGGACCTCTGTCCCCAGTGCGTGGGCATAAACCGGCAGACCGGTGCGTGGGTGCTTGGTGGTGGGGTCGCCTGAAGCGAACACGGCTTCGAAGCCCTTGTCGCCGCGGCTTGAGATGGGAGAGAAGAATGCCACCATCCCGTAGTAATCAGCTTGCTTCCAGCGATCGAAGGGATGGTGATGGCACTCAGCACACCCAATCCGAACACCCAGAAACACTTGTGATAGCGTGCTCGCCATCTCGCCCGGTTTGGTCACGACCTTGTAGAAATTGGCAGGGCCGACTTCTGGCAACGGGCCTTCCGCAAGCACGAGTTCGCGTGCGAGGCGGTCGAATGGCTTGTTGGCGGCGATCGATTCGCGGATCCACTGATAATAAGCGAACGCCCGCTGATGGCCGAGCGCCTGGCGATCGACGCGAAGCAGATCGGCCCAGCGCAGGGCCCACAGATCGGCATACCCAGGGCGTGCAAGCAGTTCATCGACGAGTTTTGCTCGCTTTGCGGGGTTCTTGTCCGCCAGGAACGCCTTCGCTTCGGTGGGTGTCGGCAATGCACCTGTGAGGTCCAGCGTGATCCGCCGCAGGAACTCGGCGTCATCGCATAGCGGCGAGGCAGCGATATTGAGCTTCGCGAGTTTCGAATCGACGTGTTGATCGATGAAGTTGAATCGTGGCAGTGTGCTCGCGGCAACGACTCCGGGGCGTGGCACCAGCACGCGGAAGAGCCCGACTTCCCCAAGATAAGCAGCCATCACGGCGGCTTCACCCGGCACGTCCGCCGAAATGACGAGTCCGCCGGCGGAGACGCTACACACGGCATCATTGTTCGAATGGAAGCGCGCGTGGTGCGTGACATCTTTTTCCTGGCCATCGCTGAACCGGGCAATCACCTTCAGTTGTTGCTCGTCCTTTATACCCAGGACGCGCTCGGCAGGGTCGAATCGAAGTGCGGTGACATGGGGTGCGTCCGGGGAGCCGAACGGCATCCCGGCGGCGATCCAGCCTTCGAGCACGCGGAGGTCGTCTCCATCCACAGGGAGTTTGCTACCGCCTCCGTGTGCGGTGCGGCCGGTGCCTTTGCGCAGCAGCAAGCTCTCGGCTGGATTGGCGGGAAAAAGTCGCCGACCACGGCCCTCGCGTGTAAGAGCAGCATAATCCGCTTCAGGATCCGAGGCGAAGATCGAGAGTTTGAAGCCACCCTGCCCTTCCGCCTTGCCGTGGCAGCCCGATGAACTGCAGCCGTGGCGTGCGAGTATTGGCAGGATGTCGTTCTCGAAATGGTAATCATCCGCTGCCGACACCGTGGACGGTAACAGGCCCAGCAGCAGGGAGAGAAAGAACCGCAGGTTCACGGCGTGTCTCAAACGTGGCGAGCCAGGCTTGAAGCAGCCCGGTGTGCTGTGGAAGGCTGAGTTCGCTTGTACCAAAATTCGAGTGCGGGGGCAAACACTTGAGTCGGCAAATGTGGGAAAGCCCGCGGCGGTTATCCAGCGGAACTACGGCAGATCTCCGTGTAGATGCGAGCCTGTGAGCGGCTGGCCGGGTAAGATGGTGGAAATCCCTGCCCTGGAGCCGACGCGATGAATTATGACATGTCTGACGCAGCGCCGTTGCCAAAGGTCGAGCCTGCGGCCTTCGAGCGTATCAAGGCCGCGCTCGCAGCCGAGGGCCCGGCGGCAGCGGTCGAGAAGTTGATTGCTGAGTTGCGCCAGGCGGAAGACTTTAACGCCCTGTTCTATGCCTTGTTACTCAAGAAGCGCGTGGAACTTGGCGTCTCGCCCTTTCCCACCGGCCCCTCCACCGATTTGCCACCGGACACACACGAGCCGTACGAACAAGCCATTCGCGAGGCAGGCCGCCATGTTGGCAACTTGCTCCTCGAACGCGGCGACATCGCGAAGGCCTGGGCTTTTTACCGGCTCATCGGCGAACCCGAACCCGTTCGCACCGCCCTGGAGAAACTCGTCCCCGGCCCGGATACGGACGTCTATCCCCTCATCGAAGTGGCCTGGCAGAATGGCGTGCTGCCCGAGAAGGGGTTCGACCTGGTCCTCGATCGCCATGGCGTCTGCTCCGCCATCACCATGGTCGGTGGCTCCGACCTGCAAGCGAATGCGAAACTCCGCGACTATTGCGTGAGCCGACTCGTCAAAGCATTGCACGAGCAGCTTGAGGAACGCCTCCGCAGTGATCTTGAAGCACGCGGCTTTCCGGTCCAGCCAGAGGCCTCGGTAACGGACATGGTCGTCGGTTATCCGCAACTGTTCGCGGAGGAAGCGTATCACATCGATACTTCGCACCTCTCCAGTGTGGCGCAAATGGCGATCCAGTTGCCCGCGGGTGCGGAGAATGCACTGGCCCGCGAACTGTGCGAATATGGCCGCCGGCTCGCACCGGGGCTTCGTGGCGGCGGCGATGCACCCTTCGATGAAACGTACGACGATTTCCTTCCCTTCTTGGAGGTGATTGCCGGGGTGAATGTGGAGGCCGGACTGGCACGCTTCCAGGAGAAGGCGGCACGCGAAGCGGAGGAAGGTGCGAGCTACGCGGCCCAGGTGTACGTGAATTTGCTCGTGCGCATTGGCCGGGAACGCGAAGCGCTTGCTGCGGCGAAGCAGTTCTTGCTTCACGAGGATGAACGAAACATGATCTGCCCCGGTGTCGCGGAGCTGGCTCGCCGCGTGGGCGACTTCAACCTGCTCGCAGAGGCGGCGCTGGAGCGCAACGACCCGGTGCAGTTCCTCGCCGGGCTCCTCGCGGGCAGTGGCCTCGTACCACCGGTCAAATCGGTGTGATCAGCGTTTCCCCGGAATCGCACCCGTAGCGTGACCCCATTCGGTGGCGGCATAGCGAATATCGAGATGAGGTGTTTCGATGCGCTGGCCTCCTTCGAACTGGCTCGTCATCTCGGCATCGAGGATGCCCGTGGTGAGCAACGTGCGCTCAACCGGATAGGGAGCGTGGCCGGTGCGAACCAGGGAATCGATGGCTTTGGTCAATTCCGCGAAGTGGGCAAATGGGTCCGGTTGCTGTAAATAGAAGTGGCAGGCCACGGGTTTGGCCTCGTTCTTCAACTGCCCGGAGAACAGGACGCCGCCACCATCACCTTCGTGAATCCAGCCGTTCGGCATCACCACGAAGGCACGGAAGCCATCGCGATATTCGATCTCGAACACGCCTGCATCCGCGGATTTGGCCGTGAGTGCACGCATGTCCCCGGCGGCATGGGCCGGCACGAGTTTCAACGCCGCATCGAGCAATGGCTTCGCCCACGCCTGGCGATCGAATGCCTCCCACATGCCCTTCCCGGTATGACACGTGACAGCCGCCACGCCTTGCTGGGGAAGCTTCTCGGCAAACTTGCGGCGTTCAATCATGCACTGCAGCCCCTCGAGTGCATGGAAGCCATACGCCTCAAACGGCCCATAGCCGATCTGCACGGCCCCGATGAGTTCGCAGCCACGCGGCAAGGTGATGTTCGGCTTGCGCCAGGTCACAGGGATCGAGGAACCCGCGAGCATCGGCACCATCAGCTTCTGGGCTCGATCGAACATCCATTTCGCATCATCCCAGGAGGCCGCCAGATATTTGTCGTTGAAGACGGGAACGGACTGGCCCGTCCTCTCGAAGACCCGGGTGATTTCCTCAAAAAAACGACGACGTGGGTAGAGCTTCTGCCCCTTCTCGTTGTCTCGGTACGTGCCGTGCTCGCCGATGGAGAGCACGGCATCGACCGCGAGTTTGTTGCCGCCACCCGTGAGCGCACCGGCAATGCTTTCCGCGATCGCGAAGCCATGTTTTTTGGCAAGATCACGGCTCATATCGTTCTTCGGAACCTGATCGGTGAAGAGCGCGACCAGTTGCAGATCGGGCCGCGACTGGCCATCGGGGTAGCCATCGAGCACGTTGCGCAAGATCACATCCGCATGCGACCACTTGCGGTACTCGGTGACAATGGCCGCGATTTTTTTGGGTGGCATGTTGCAGGTGGGGAAGTGATTAAAAGGTGAGGAAGGCAGCATTCCAGGATGATCAGGTTATCGAGCTTGTGCGGCTGTTCATCCCGAGGTCTTGTCGTTTCTTCAAGAAGCTTCAATTCACCGTCAGCGATCGGCCATTGTCCTTCGCGGTCAGTGCCAGCAGGAAGGGCGCGGCACGCTGGGCCCATTCGTCCGCCCTCGGATAGCGAGCGGCTCCATCGGCCCAGGCCTGGCGCAGCATGTCCGTGTCGATCACACCGGGGTTCAGCGGCACCGCAGCCATGCCGCGTGGCAACTCCTGAGCGAGCGCGAGCGTCAAGCCTTCGATGGCGTACTTGGTGGCGCAGTATGGTGCGACCTCCGGCGAGGTGCTGCGCCCCCAGCCGCTGGAGAGATTCACGATCACACCCGACTGGCGGCCGACCATCGCGGGGACAAAGGCCCGGATCACGTTGGCCACGCCCTTCACGTTCACATCCATCATCGCATCGAATTCTACCGCGGGCACCTGCCACAGCGGCGCAGGTGTGTTCATCACGGCGGCATTGTTGATGAGCAAATCAGGCGGCTCGAAGCTTGAGAGAATCGCATCGGCCCAGGCCTGAACCGCAGAACCATTCGTGACATCCACTGTCGTGAAGTGGTGCGGTGCCGGGAACGCTTTTGCGAGTTCGGCAATGTGTGGCGCACTGCGCCCACAGCCGATCACGGTATGGCCGGCTGCGGCGAAGTGTGGCACCAGCGATCGACCCAGGCCGCGTGTGGCACCGGTGAGAACGATAACCTTTGACTTCATGCGGTTCACCTGCGGGGTTTGCCGAATACTTGCACCCAGTACGGCTCGCCCTTCTCGTTCCAGGCCACGGCGACGCCGATTTCGGTGTAATCGCTGTTGAGCATGTTTTTCTTGTGCGGCGGCGAGTCCATCCAGCCTGCGACAACATCTTTGGGCGAGCGAGAATTCCAGGCGATGTTCTCCGCCGTGCCGGACCAGCGATACCCCGCTGCGGTCACGCGCTCGTCGGGTCGCTTGTCGTCGAGGGTGTGTTCGAGCTTGTCTTGCCGGGCCATGTTCAGGGCATGGGCGCGTGCGGCGCTGGAGAGCTTCGCGTTGAGCGTGAGGGGTGCGAGGCCCGCGTTCTTGCGTTCCACGTTGGTCTGGGCCACCACCGCCGCTTCCACACCAATGAGTTTGAAAACGTCGCCTTTTGCGCTCTCAGCGGCAACCGCTGGCGCAAGCAAGAGCAGTGCTGCAAGAAGCACGAAAGCGTGTGCGCGGAGCATGGGGCGAACCTCCAGCAATGGGGAGTGCAAGTCGAGGCTTCGGCGAATGTCGATGGACGAGGTGATCGCCCCGGGTGAAATGTGGACAAACTGCGGCCAGCACGTTCACCCGGCATCGACGGCCGGCTTGCGGGCTTCTTGCTGTTTCTTGGCCAGCTTGAAGATTTTGATGGCCTCCTCGCTCAACCCGCTGGCAAGTCCAGTAGACCGGGCTGCGTGTCCCTTGAACCGTTTGAGACGCGTCCCAGCTTTCTTGCCGTACTTTGAGCCGACTGGTTTCAGATTGGTGATGAGTTCTTTATTCGCCATTGTTTTCATCTCCTTCATCGTCGTCTTCTTCGATCACGGCTGCGAAGTAATCGGCAAATACCTTGCCCAGTTCCCATGCCGCGAGGACCATTATATCGCCCAGCGCGCGTACGCGAGGGTGGTGGGCCAAATCCGAGGCGTCTTGCGGCAAGTCGAACGCCTCATAATCGAGCGCGGCATCCAGACTCACGACACCAAAGACAGCGGCATCCAGCGGGCTCTCAAACTCCTCGAAATGAACGCCCTCCACGCCAATCTCAGGATCGTCCTCGTCGGAATCCGCCACGGCCGTCTCGGGGTCAAAGACCGGGACGCTCACCTGAAAGGTTCGGTCGAGTCGTATCTGGGATACCAGCCCGGGTGTCAAGCCGAACAACCGAGTGGGGTCCGCATCTCCCGTCCGTGATGCCTCGCGAAGCAGCGCCAGGTTGCACAGAACGGGCCGCCGTTTCGAATACGAAAAGCCCACCAGCCCTTGCCAGTATTCAAGAGTGAGCGCGCGATCGGTATCGAGAGCATCATCGTTCATGTTGGACTGATATCGCATCTGGAGCTGAAATTCGCCCGGCATGAAGACAGTGACACGAAACTTCAAATGGTCGTTATCTTCCTGACAGAAGAGAGCACAGGCAGCCGGGATCAAGTCGTCGAGTATGGGTTGTACTTCGACCGCGAGCGGACGGTCGAAATTCAGCACCTGAAGATTTCGACGAGCGAATTCTCTGCCGAGCCGAAACATTTCGCCAATCACGTTGGGATTCAGCTTGTCCACGGCGAGCAGGTTTTCTTTCCATCCTGTTTCTTCAAACGCTTGACCGATTGAAACCAGCCGTTCGACGGTCGATTCGGCGAGTTCCGTTTCCAGATAGGTCCGTGTGCCCATGGAGAGCAGGTGCCAGACAGAACCCGCGACACTCGCCACATCACGCAGAGGGCCCGGGTGTGGCGGTGTGGTTTCTCGCAGGCGCAGCCCGATGTTCACGAGCGGATGGGCTGCCAACACCTGGTAAATCGAGTGATTCTTGAGCGGATTTCTGGGATCGCGCCCGGCATAGACAAAACCGGGGAAATTACAGATCACGCCACCATCCGCGAAACTGTGCGTGGTCACCGTGCCGGGCGAAATCCCAGTGTCGGGGTCCGGTAGATCAGGTAGGGAAATCTCAACAGGTTCAAAGAAGAGCGGAAAGCCGCCAGAGGCTCGCACGACTTTGGCAATGGAAACATCCTGGAAACGATCATCCGTCGAATCGAAGAGGACCAACTCGCCCGTGCTCAGGTTTGTGCCGGTGAGAATCAGGGCGGGGAAAAAGGCTTTCGCATTCTCCAACAAGCGCAGGATATGTCCGAACGTGATTGGCTGCTGGGGCCCCACACCCAGCCACTCCAGATGAGGCGCGATCTTCGGAGATGTGCGGATCATACGTTCGATGGTGGCTTCAAACTCATCACCCGTAAAGAGCCCGCCTTGCCGTGTTGCGCGCTTGCCGGTTCGGAGATCGCGGACGCCCTGAAGAATCGTCGAGAGATGAGTAAGCGGTCGAAACGGCAGCACCAGCCAGTTCGAAATCCGCGACCAGAATGGGCCGTGTGTCAGTTCCGATGCACCACTCTTCAATCGCTTTCCGAGATCCTTGAGCCTGTTCAGTTCCTCCACGCGAAACGAGCCTGCCCCCGCAGGTACGGTGCCGAGCAACGTGGTGAGTCCACCGGGTTGTGCGGAGAGTTGCGAGAATAGCTCGCGGATGGCATCGGGTTCCAGGCCCGCCCAGTGAAGAGTCGAGACAATGGCACCGGCAGACGTGCCGGCCAGACCCGCAACGATGTAGCCCTCATCAAGCACACCCTGGAGTTGCCCGAGCAAGCTCAGGCCGTACACGCCTCCACCTTGAATCGTGACAGTGGCGATCCGATCGAACTGATTGATCACGGGATTGGGCGATACCAAGTGACACCTTGCAGCCAGGCGTGCAATCGTGTGGCGGCGGCTGCACGATCGCCCGATTGATGAGGCTAAAAGGCAGTATTACAATCGGAACGACCATGCCTGTCAATTATTGTTTCTTCTTCGGTGCCGGCTTGTCGCGCATTGGCCAGGCGGGATCATTAACGTGGGCTTCCTTCATGTACTTCTCGGCAGTGGCAACGATCTCCGGCTTCTTCGCCGCAAGGTTGGTCTTCTCACCGGAATCGGCCTTGAGATCATAGAGTTCGATGGGTGAGGAGGCTCCGTTTCGCACCGCTTTCCAGTCGCCGAAGCGTACGGCTTGCAGTGTGGGCCCCTCGTGCAGTTCCCAGTAGAAGTAGTCGCGCTGGGGTGCGGAGCCGCCCTTCAGCAAGGGGAGGATGGAGAGGCCATCGACGCGGGCTTCGGCGGGGATCTTGGCACCGAGCAAGTCGGCACAGGTGGGGAGAAAGTCCCAGAAGGCCCATGGTTCGTCGCAGACGCGGCCGGCGGGGATCACGCCGGGCCAGCGGGCGATGCAGGCTTGCCGCAGGCCGCCTTCATAGAGCGACCGCTTGATGCCGCGAAGCTGGCCGCCCATTGTCTGATCGAAGAGCTTGCCGATCTCCGAGTTCGCGGGGAAGGAGGAGCCATTATCGCCCGCGAAGATCACCAGTGTCTTCTCGTCCAGCTTCAATTCTTTGAGCTTCGCCAGCAACCGTCCCACATCCGAATCGAGCCGCGTGATCTGGGCCGCGTAGTTCTTCTGTTGCTCGCTCCACTTCTCGTTCTTGTACGCTCCCTGGTCGTCGATCTCGTGTCGGCCATGCGGAAGCGTTACCGCGTAGAAGAGGAAGAACGGCCTGTCCTTGTTCGTCGTGATCCAGGCGAGGGCATCGCTTTCGATGAGTTCCTGGGCGTAGGTCTTGCCCACGGTTTTGCCGTCGTTGCCGGGCAGTTCGAAGCGTTCGGCGTCGCGATATAGGTACGTTGGAAAATAGCTGTGGGCGTGGCGCTGGCAGTTGTAGCCGAAGAAGTGATCGAAGCCGATTTTTAGCGGGCTGCCCGTGGTGTCGAACATGCCCATGCCCCACTTGCCCAGGCAGGCGGTGGCATAACCATTGTCCTTGAAGAAGCGGCCCGCGGTGTACGTGCCTGCGGGCAACGGCTTTTGCCCTTCCGGCTGCACCTCGCGGTTCGCCCGGATGGGTGAGTGCCCGGTGTGCTGGCCGATCATCAGCGATGTGCGCGACGGAGCACACACGCTCGTGCCGCAGTACGCCTGTGTGAAGCGCGTCCCTACTTTGGCCATGGCATTGAGGTGCGGTGTCTTGATCAGCTTCTGCCCGTAGCAGCCGAGGTCGCCCTGGGCGACATCGTCCGAGAGGATGAAGATGACGTTTGGCTTCGCGGGTGCCTCAGCCGCGGCGATGCGGTGAGCACAGGATGCGATCGCGATGACACACATGGCCCAGTGAACACGCGGCATCGGCTGTCTCCATTTCAATGTGAATTCTGACCTGGCCCACCGCGGTTGGCGGGCCAACGCTCACTACCGAATCTTAAAGTCCGGCAACTCGTTCTTGATGCCGGCATCGAGCGGCATCTCATCCTTCTCGATGCCCGTGGCCTTCATCAAGCGGTCAAGCTCTGCCTGCAACTCTTTGACTCGCTCCGCCTGTGCCGGGTTCTTGATGAGGTTGTTGCTCTCTTCCGGGTCCACGCTGATGTGGTACAACTCCGCGAGGTGGCGGTCCGGTTTGCCGTCGCCGTGCGGGTAGCGGATGAGCTTCCAGTCGTCGGTGCGAACGCCGCGGACGTTGGGCGTGTACGGGAACTGCTTCTCGTAGTTGTATTCGTAGAACCAGGCCTTGCGCCACTCGGCATCACCACCACGAACGAGCTTGCTCCACGACTTCCCGTGAATGTTCGGCAGCGGTTCGGCCCCACAGAGTTCGAGCAGGCTCGGGGCGATATCGACGTGCAGCACCATCCTCTCCACCACGCGCGGCTGATTGGCCGGCGTGAGGCCGGGGTAGCGCACCACGAGCGGCACGCGGATGCTCGGCTCATGCATAGTGCGCTTGTCCACCATGCCGTGTTCGCCGTTGAGCAGGCCGTTGTCGCCGGCGAAGACGAAGATGGTGTTATCGAGTTGCCCGGATGCCTTGAGTTCGGCATAGAGCCGGCCCACGCTGTCATCGACGGAGAGAATGGTTCCCCAGTATGCCCGCGTCATGGCGGCGAAGTCCTTCACCGCTTCGGGCCGTGGGTCCGGGAACTTGTTGCGATAATCAAAGAGCGGTCCATAGATGCCGTGCCAGGTCGTGAGGCGGGTCTTGAACCATTCGGGCTTGTCCGAAAGCTGGAACGCGGACTTCGGATAGTTCACTTCCACAGCGTCGAACGCCTTCTCGTACTTCTCCTCGGGGAAGTAAAAGCTGTGCGGTGCCTTCTGGCCGATCATCAGCATGAACGGCTTGGTTCGCGGCTTCTTGAGCCAGTCCAACGCCATGTCCGTGACCACGGTGGTGTAATATCCCTTCATCACGCGGCGATCGTTGCCATCGAAGTTGAACTCGGTGTCGAAGTACTTGCCCTGCCCCTTGTGCGTCACGAAGTGGTCGAAGCCGGGCCGCTTGCCATCGTTCTCCTCGCCCATGTGCCACTTGCCGAGATAAGCGGTCTCGTAGCCTGCGGCTTGCAGTTGCCGGGGGAAGCTGGCGAGATCCAGCGGATACTCGGTGAAGTTGTTGAGCACCCTGTGCGAGTGGGCATAAAGCCCACTGAGAATCGATGCCCGGCTAGGCGAGCAGAGCGAGGTGGTGCAGAAAGCATTCTTGAAGTACACGCCTTCCTTCGCCAGCCGGTCGATATTCGGTGTCTTCAGGTTCGGATGCCCGGCGATGCCCATGCAGTCCCAGCGCTGATCGTCCGTCAGCACGAAGACGACATTCGGTGCGGCTGCGGATGCCGCGGAGGCGGTGCCAATCAACAGCGCCGTGAGAAAGGATGCTGTGCGAATCATGTCGTCCTCCGTGTGGCGTTATTTCTTCTTGGCTGCCGGGCTCACGGGCAGCGGCAGGAAATCGCGCTGCAGGATCATCCATTCGATGAGCGCCAGCCGCAGTTCCTTCTCCACCGCAGCCGCTTCGGGCTTGCCGGCCAGGTTGTTGAACTCGGAAGGATCCTCGACGAGATCGAACAGTTCGAGCATGGGGCGAGCCCGGCCATCGTAGAGTGCGTTCAACGGTTCCGGCAGTTTGTTCGCCTTTGCCAGTTCGCGGACCTCCGTGAACATGGGGGACCCGCCGAAATCGACGGCATCATATGGCAGGTGGAACGAGGCGTTGTAGATGAGCTTGTACCGCTTGCCCACGACCACGCGGCCCAGGTCAAAGGCGTTCGATTTGCCCGGCAGACCTGTGCCGTGCGAACCACGCTCCGCGAAGACATATTGCCGCGGTGTGAACTTCTCACCCCGCAACAGCGGTGCGAAGCTCTGGCCCGTCATCGCTTTGAGCGGCTTCTGTCCGCACGCTTCGAGCAGGGTGGGGGCGAGGTCTTCGCCGGAGATGAGGTCTTCGGTGGAGGAACCAGGCTTCAGAACGCCGGGCCAGCGGACGAGCAGCGGCACGTGGATGCCATATTCGTAGAGCGTGCCTTTGCCACGCCACTGGGCCGCACCATTATCACCCATGAAGAGCACAATGGTGTTGTCTGCCAGCTTCCGCTTCTCGAGTTCCGCCAGAACCTCGCCGAAGTGGCCATCGAATCGGGCGATCTCGTCGTAATACGCGGCGAAGTCCGCCCGAACCGCAGCCGTGTCCGGGTAGTGTTTGGGAAGTGTCAGCGTTTTGGGATCGTGAACCTTCGGAGCGTTGTACACGCGGTGCGGATCGCTGAAACAGAGTTGCAGGAAAAATGGCTTCTCCTTCGGCACCGCGTCGAGGAACTCCTTGAACTGGGCCACGCTGGCATCACCGGTGCCCGCCGTCTTCACGAAATCGAGGCGTTTGGGAAAGGTCTTGAGGTCATGCTTCTCAAGCACGGCCTGAATCTCACCCTGTGGGCCCGAGCCATCGAGGTGGTACGTTCGCCCCGCCACGCCGGTGTAGTAGCCCGCTTCTCGCAACACCTCGGGGTAAGTCGCGACATCCACGGGCAACGGTGCCGAGAAGCGCGTCATGTCGATGGCCACAGGCGAGCGGCCCGTCATGATGCTGGCCCGCGAGGGCACACACTGGGGACAGGTGACGTACGCCCGATCGCATCGGAGCCCCGATTTCGCGAAGGCATCCAGGTTGGGGGTCTTGATATCTGGATTGCCGTAGCAACCGACGTGCGGCATCGAGTGATCATCCGAAAGCACGACGAGCACGTTGGGCGTCTTCGCGGGTTCCGCGCTAGCGACGCCCGCGCTGAGAATGAGCGAGAACAGGGAGAGGAAACGAGACACGAGAGGCTCCTGAGTGTGTGCAACGGATGATCAATCCTTGGCCTTGCCGCCGCCCCAGAGCGGGGCCACGTTCCCCTTGTTCCATTCGTCCCAATCGGCCTGCAGAGCCTTTACCTCGTCCGGGTGTTTCGCGGCCACGTCGGTCGACTCGCCGATGTCGGCCTTGAGGTTGTAAAGCTTTACCGCCGAGGTGCCCTTGCCGTCCTCCGCAGCCAGATCGTACTTCACGAGCTTCCAGTCGCCCTTGCGGATGGCCATCTGCTGGCCAAATCGCCAGAAGAGTGCGGGGTGCGGCTCGCCCTTATTCTCGCCACTGAGATACGGAAGCAAGTTCACGCCATCGAACTTCGCATCGGGCTTCACGGGCACACCGGCGGCCGCCAGTGCGGTAGGCTGGATGTCCAGTTGAATCACGGGATTGTCATAGACTGTCCCGGGCTTGATGTGGCCAGGCCAGGAGATGAAGAACGGCACGCGGATGCCGCCCTCGAGCGTGGTGCGCTTCGATCCCCGCAGCGGCGTGTTCACAGAACCATTGACCGTAACGCCCTTCATCGTGGGGCCGCCGTTGTCATCGACGAAGAAGATGATCGTGTTCTCGCTGAGCCCGGCGTCCTTCACCTTGGCCACCAGTTGGCCCACTGCCTCGTCCATCGCGAACATCATCGCGGCATAGGTGCGACGCGTGGGGTCCTTGATGCTGGCGAACTTCATCAATCGAGCGTCATCCGCCTGCATGGGCGTGTGCACGGCGTTGAATGTCATGTACAGGAAGAATGGCTTGGCCTTGTTGCGTTCGATGAAGGCCACGGATTCGCGGGCGATGGCATCGGTGAGATAGGTCTTGTCGCCAGCGGGTTCATTGCCGCGGAGGATGCCGTTGGGATTGAAGTAGTCGTGGGCACCGCCGAGGAAGCCAAAGAACTCATTGAATCCGCGTTTCATGGGGTGCATGGCGTCTGCGGAGCCGAGGTGCCATTTGCCGACCATACCGGTGTGATAGCCCGCGGCCTTGAGGCGGTCCGCCATCGTGGTTTCGGTGACAGGCATGCCTTGCTTGGCCCCTGCTGGGTTGAATTCGTGGCCGAAACGCTGCTGGTACCGGCCGGTGAGCAACCCGGCACGGGTGGGTGAGCAGTAGGGCCCGCTGACGTAGCCATTGGTGAAGCGCACACCGGATTTCGCCAGGGCATCGAGGTGCGGTGTGGGGATGTCCTTGCAGCCGTGCACGCCGACATCGGCATAGCCCATATCGTCGCCGACGATGACAATGATGTTGGGCTTCGCGTCCGCGGCCGCCGCGGGTGCGGCGACGCACAGCGCCAGTGCCAACAGGGAGAGGCAACGCAGCATGATGGGTGTCCTTGTTGAGGGCGAGCGGCAGTTGGCGAGCGGCCCTCGTCAGAGGGCTGTTCCAATTGAACGAGTGACTTCAGATGAACAGCCCACTCACGTGGGGTCGCTCGCCTGGTTATTTCTTCTTGCCCTGTGGATACGGCACCACCTGGCAGCGCTTCGCCCACATGTCCCAGGTCGCGCTCAGTTCCTTCACGCGCTCCGGTTGCTGGCTGGAAAGGTCGTTCAACTCCACTGGATCGGCGGCGATGTCGTACAGTTCCCACGGCCCACTGGCCTTGGCCACGAGCTTCCAGTTGCCGGCCCGGATGGCGCGATTTCGCTCATGCTCCCAGGCGATGAAGGGCCGGTCAAGCGTCTTCCCATCGAAGGCGGGCCGCAGGCTCGTGCCTTCCATGGGTGTAATCGCGATGTCGTCTCGCAGCTTCGGGTAATCTGCACCGCTCACATCCACACACGTCGCCATCACATCGATGATGTGGCCAACCTGGTCGCGAAGTTCGCCCTTCGCGGTGAACCCGGCAGGCCAGTGCACAATGAAAGGCGTGCGAATTCCACCCTCGTGGCAATAGTGCTTGTACAGCCGAAACGGCGTGCAACAGGCATTCGCCCAGCCGCTGCCATAGCTGTGATATGTGGCTGGGCCGCCCATTTTGGCCAGATCGTCGCCCTTGTGAAGTATGTTCTTCGGCCCGCTGTTCACATCGAAGCCGAACGGATCCCACTCGGCACAGGCACCGTTATCGCTGAGGAAGAAGATCAGCGTGTTGTCGAGGTCGCCGTTGGCCTTCAAGTCCGTGATCACCCGACCAATGTTGCGGTCCATGCAATCGACCATCGCGGCATAGACCGCCATGCGTTGAGCCAGATCGGCCTGGCGGTCCACGTCCAGCGATTCCCAGGCGGGGTTCTCACCCGAACGGAGGAAATCATTGCGTGTGGTGAACGGTGAGCGCGGCGACAGCGGTGTCCCCCTGGGCAACAGCCCCAGCTCTATCTGCTTCGCATGGCGTGCCTCACGCAACTTGTCCCATCCCTTTGCATACACGCCGGCATACTTCTGGATGTCCGCGGGCTTCGCATGAAGCGGAAAGTGCGGGGCATTGAAGGCGAGGTACTGGAAGAATGGTTTCTTCGACTTGCGGGCCTCGGCGAGGAAGTCCAGCGAGTAGTCGCCAAAGGCATCGCTGCTGTAAAAGGCGTCCTTCCCATAGACACGTTTGGTTCGGCCGGCGGGGAGGCGGGTGTAGAACGGGTCTTCCTGGAAGCACGAGTTGAAGCCGCCGATCATGCCATAGAACTCGTCGAAGCCGCGGTCGGTGGGGCGTGGTGTTTTGGGTCCGCTGCTGAGGTGCCACTTGCCAACCATCGAGGTGTGATAACCATTCGCCTTGAGCACCTCGGCGATGGTGACGGTGTTCGGTTGCGGATGGCCGCGATAGCCGGGGACGCCGTTATCGCCGGTCATGTTGCCGACGCCGGCCTGGTGCGGGTAGAGCCCGGTGAGCAAGCTCGCACGCGAGGGGCAGCAGCGTGTGCCGTTGTAGAACTGCTTGAATCGCAGGCCGTTGGCGGCGAGTGCATCAATGTTCGGCGTGGCAATCTCACTGCCGTAGCAGCCCAGATCCGCGTAACCGAGGTCATCCGCCAGGATGAGCAGAATGTTTGGCTTCGGAGCGGGCTCGCGAGCCAACACAGCCGCATTTGCCGCGAGCAGGATCATGAGACCGGCAAGAAGACGCTGCATGACAGGCACCTCGATCGACAGGAGAGCGGTGAGGTTGCACGGTAAAGTATGGATTGGCGTGGCTCAGCGAATGATTAAGCTGCGGACCCAGGCCGCTTCCGTAGCGATCTCGGCTTCGCTGAGGCCGCCGGGGCGGTGGATCTCGGTAGTGGCCATGCGGCCATTGGTCATGTCCAGGGCCATCACTTCGATACGGCCATTCGCAGCAACACCGCAGCGCACCTGAACAGGCGAGCCCTTCGGCATGTCCGGAGCAAGGCCATCGATCCAGCAGACGCCGACGGGGATGCAAGCTGCGGCCTGGTGGGCTTCGCCCTGAAGAATACGGACGCGAACGCGCTCCTGGCCATCCTTCGAAGTGTAATAAACCTGGCTCACCGCTGCGGGAAGTTGCGTGTTTTTCGGGATCAGCTTGCTGTTGATCTTTTCGTCGTCCTTTCGGGCCTCGACGCCGAGGCTGTGGGCGTTCACAGTGATCTCGACAACGTCTTCGAGCAGTTCGAGAGCCGGGGCGTCGCTGTGGCGCAGGAGTTCCTCGCGCTGGTGCACGATGCCGGCGTGGGCTGCGGCTCCGCGTGCCACCACCTCACTCACAGCCAGGGAGCGATCGGGTTCACGGCCCGTGAGTTCGGCGAGCATGCGGCCGGTCATCGGCATGTGCGTGCTGCCGCCCACCATCAGCACCTTGTCGACCTTGTCCCAGCTGAGTCCCGTGTGAGCAAGTGTTTGCTGTGTGGTGAGTCGGGTGCGAACAAGTAAATCCTTCGTGAGCATCTCGAACTCGGCCCGGGTGATGGGCAGCGTGCTCTTGTGCCCGGCGTGGGCTGCGGTGATGCTGGTCTGATCGACCTTGCTGAGCGTGCGTTTGGCGCGTTCCGCAGAAGCTTGCAACATTGCGAGCGATTGTTCATCCGTTCGCAGGTCGATGCCGTGCTCCTTCTTGAACTTCTCCGCGGCCCAGTTCACCAGGCGATCGTCCCAGTCCCTGCCGCCGAGGCGAACATCACCCTCGATGGCGAGCACCTGGAACTTCTTCTTGGAGAGTTTCACGAGCGTGACGTCGAAGGTGCCGCCGCCGAGATCATACACGAGCACGGTCTTCGGAGCGTTGGCGAGGTCGGCACTGCTCGATTGCTGCAAGGAGTATGCCAGGGCGGCGGCGCTGGGTTCATCGAGAATATCCAGGACTTCGAGCCCGGCAATGCGGCCCGCGTCCATGGTGGCCTTGCGACGGGTGTCGTCGAAGTACGCCGGCACCGTGATGACGCATTGCGAGACCGGGCCCAGTTCCTTCTCGGCGTCAATCACCAGTTTGCGAAGGATCACGGCGGAAAGCGTCTCGGGCCGGAACACACGCCCTGCCACTTCGCGGCCCAGATCGGGATGACCCATGCGCCGCTTGATCATCGTGGCGACGCGCTCGGGTTGCTCAAGAGCCATGTCCAGCGCCGAGCCCCCGACCACGGCCGAGCCATCGGTGCCGAGATACACGGCGGAAGGCGTCAGCAGTTCGCCATCGTGATTGGGCACCCCAACGGCGCGGCCGCGCTCATCCAGCGTGGCAACCGCACAAAACGTTGTACCCAGGTCAATTCCGAGCAATGGCATCGTGATATCCGTTCGCGGAACGGAGAGGATCAGGAGGTGCCCGAACTCGCTGTGCCGGGTTTGGGGCGTTGCCATTCTATGGGTGCGAGTTCGGCAGGTTCAGTGGTCGATGAACTGAGCACCAATGACGCCGGCATGTGGCCACGCCGACTCGCCAAGAAGCTCGTTTTACGCGATTGACTCACCACACAACGAGCCGGCAATGTGAAGTGCCGGGGCCGGGGGCAACCAATTTATCTTGGGGTGGTGCGAGGACAATTGCAGCGGTTTGCAGGGTCTGTCATTCCGCACTCCGCACTCCGCATTCCGCATTCCGCACTGCAGAACCAGAATCCTGCGGAGGAATTCAATACGCCCAGAGAATTCGGATACACCCAGAATGTCGACCTTGGCTCGCTTCGATTGCAGCATTTGTGAAGGCGTGATAAGTTAGTGAAGTTCGCAGGTGCCCGCGAGCACGGTCTTTTCCTCAAGTGACGATGCGATTATGTCCCTAGATGCTGCCGGGATCGGACAACTTGCTGTGCGGCTCGGGCTCGTTTCGGATGATCAGGTCCGCGACTGCCTCATGGAGCTGGAAAGCCGCACCGCCCCGGCCGAGGACATGGTCCGGATGCTGGAGCGGAAGCGGTTTCTCACACCGTGGCAGGGCGGCAAGCTCCTCAAAGGTGATACCGACGGCTACATCCTCGGCGGCTACCGCCTGCTCTACAAGATCGCATCCGGCAGCTTCGGCCGCGTCTACCGCGGAGACGACCCCCGCACGGGACAAATCGTCGCCGTGAAGGTGCTTCGCAATAAATGGACGATGGACAAGCAGAAGGTCGACCTGTTCCTGCGTGAAGGCAAAATCGGCATGACCGTGCGACACCAAAATATCGTTTCGGTGCTCGCGGTGAACCAGGACTCGAAAACCGGCCAATATTTCATCGTCATGGAGTTCGTGGAAGGCGGCAACCTCCGCGACCTGATCAACATCCGCAAGAAAATCGGCGTCGATGAGTCACTCCGCATCATGGAGGAATGTGCCTCGGGCCTCGCGGGAGCGTTTCAACGCAATCTCACACACCGCGATATCAAGCCCACGAACATTCTCATCGCCGCAACGGGCGAGGCAAAGCTCGTGGACTTCGGGCTCGCGGAAATCACGCTCGGCTCGGCCATGTTCCTCGAACGACGCGAAGACAAATCGGACGATATCGCCGTGGACCGCACCGTAGATTACGCCGGCCTCGAGAAGGCGAGTGGTGCCACGGCCGGCGATGTCCGCAGCGATATCTACTTCCTCGGCTCGGTGCTGTTCGAGATGATCACCGGCGAGCCCCTCATGCCGGTCACCAAGGATCGCCATGCGAAAATGGCGGCCCGTCGGTATCAGGAAGTCGAAGAAACGCTCCGCAAGCAAGGCCCCGCGCTGGGCATGCCGCCGGAAGTCGTTCGTCTTATCGGCAAGATGGTGGCCTTCGAACCTTCACTCCGCTACCAGACCCCGACACAACTCGTCGATGCGATTCAGGTCTGCCGAGCCGAGATGAACGGCCAGGACCCGAATGCCGTGCGATCGAAAGTTCCCATCGGGCCCAAGACTCTCTTCATCGTGGAGACGAACGAGAAACTCCGCGACGCCTTCCGCGACAAGTTCAAGGCCCACGGCTACCGCGTCCTGCTCACCATCGATGCGGCCCAGGCACTCAAGCGCTACCAGCAGACTCCGTATCACTCCTTGCTGATCGATGCAGGCACGACGGGCAAGGAAGGTGTCGACGCCTTCAAACGTGTGTTGCGTGAGTCCGAGGGTGTGGGGCTCGACCTGGCCGCCATCCTCATCCTGAACGAGGAGCAGGCCCACTGGGCTTCCGATGTGCCCGAACATGCCACAGGTGCGGTGATGGTGCGACCGGTGACCATGAAGCAACTCATCGAGAAACTGTACGAACTCGCCCCGCCCGAGGAGGAAACGTCGGCAGTGGCTGAGGGTCAGGCGTGAACCAGACGGCATCCATCCTTCCCACGGCGGACGATCTCGCCCAGTTATTCACCCTCAAGTACGGTGATCCCGCCTCGACAGGACCCAATCCGCGTCGTCGGCATCGCTACTCCTACTATTTGCCTGCCGATGTTTATGAGGCCACCGTCGCCAATGCCATCGCACCAGGCAGCGACTGGCTGGATGTCGGTGGCGGCTCAAGTCCCTTCCCGGATAATCCCGGGTTGGCCAAGGCACTCGCCGAGCGTGCCAATCGATTTGTGGGCGTCGACCCTAGCTCAAACGTCCACGACAACCCCTACACCCGGGAGAAGCATCAGGCCTTTATCGAAAACTTCCACACCGAAGATCGCTTCGATGTCGCCACGCTTCGCATGGTTGCGGAGCACGTAACCGATCCCAGTTCCGTGATTGCTGGGCTGGCACGCCTGGTGAAACCGGGCGGGCGGGTGATCGTCCTCACGGTGAATCTCTTTTCGCCCATCACGCTCGCCTCGCGGTTCACCCCGTTCGGCTTGCACCACCCCGTGAAGAACTTGCTGTGGGGTGGTGAAGAAAAGGATACATTTCCCACAGCCTATCGCATGAACACTCGCCGCGAACTACGGCGACTCTTCAAGAAGGGTGGGTTCGAGGAATCGGAGTTCCGGTTGCTGGACGATTGCTGCACATTCTCGAAATTCGCGGCGCTGAACACGCTGGAACTCTGGGCCTGGAAGTCGCTTCGCCGCGTGGGATTGCATTACCCAGAGTGCAACCTGCTCGGTGTATACATCCATCAAAGCTGATGCACCCAGCCGGTCGGCTCCAGCGGCTGACGTTCGCCTTTCACGTCGATCCACAACCCCGCGCCAATGCACTCACCGATCTTCGTGAGTGCGACCCCAGGCAACGGCGAGTGACTCAGCAATTTCGCCCCATCCGCTGCAGACACGGTGAAGACCAGCTCGAAGTCCTCGCCATCACCCAGAGCATGCTGCAGTGGCGGCTTTCCACTTGTTCGGCTCAGCTCATGTGCAGCATCCGATATCGGGATCGCATGGGCATCGAGCACAGCGCCGCAACCGCTTTCTTCGAGAATGTGATTCAGGTCCGCTGCGAGCCCATCGCTCACATCGATCATGGCATGCAACCGCACGAACTCCTGCAGCCTGAGGGCTTCCTGAACCCGCGGTGTGAAGTTGAGGTGATGGCCAAGGATGCTGCCGCCGAGCGAACCGGTGACAAAGATCCAGTCACCCGGTAACGCAGCACTTCGCCGCACGGCACCAAGCGAGGTCGCTTCGCCGAGCAGTGTGATGGAGATGGCAAAGGGGCCTCTCCAGCTATTGGTGTCGCCACCAACGATGGCCGTCTGGAACTGGTCGGCGAGTTCACGAATGCCGCGGAAGAGTTCCTGAGAGAATTCGAGTGAGCCGCTGAGTTGTGGCAGCGCGACACTCACGACTGCCGCGACCGGCACACCGGCCATGGCCGCGATATCGCTGAGGTTCGCTGCCAACGATTTGCGGCCCGCAGCGCGCGGCCCGACTTCCTCGATAAGGAAGTCGGTGCCGTCCATGAGCATGTCTGTCGTCACGAGCACGGGTTGTGAGAAGGGAGCGAGCACGGCGGTGTCGTCACCGGGCCCAACGAGAACCCGTGAATGCCCACGGGTTTGCTCTCTTAGCCAGCGAATGTACTCGAATTCGCCCACTCATCGACTCCAGAAGTCGCCATTGGGCCAGATGAGGTAATTGCCCTGAACTCGCCCGGTGATATTCCAATCGTACACCAGCAGGCGTCGGCCGTCCGGGCTGAGTTCACCCTGCGCCGGCGATCCCTTCTCATTCGTGACGATGAGTTGCGTCCCAAACGGCGTTCGAACCGTCTCGATGTAGGCCGGTTGGTTCGGGTCGCCGCGGAAATACCACATCCCGTCGACCGAGTTCGGGGTGCGGTTTGGGAACTGAGGCCGTGGCGCACGTTGTGGAAAACGCGGCGACTCCGGGTACGGATTCGGGTACGGGTATTGCGACTGTGGGAAGGAATAGCGGTATGGCGGTTGAGCGAACGATTCGGCTGCCGTGCCCGCCAGAATCATCGCGCTGAGTGCGAGTGTGCGAATCATGATGCAAACCTCGGGCGACGAATGTGGGCGATCACTCAGTAGGTGGTGCAACTCCTGTGCCAACCCTATGCTTCAGAATGCAACACGCGCCAGCGCTGCCGCACTTGCTCCGTCGACGCGGTGCCGGTCACGCCGATCTGCTGAATCGTAATCGATGCAACCAGATTGCCAAACGCCGCGGCTTGTTCGTGCGTGAGTCCGGCCACCATCGCGGACGTGATCCCCGCGGAGCAGCTATCGCCGGCACCGCAGATATCGATGGGGCCGGTGACGGGATGTGTCTGCACAGTGAAGGGTTCGCATGTAGGTTGCGCCAGGACGATGCCATATTCTCCTGACGTGCAGAATACGGTCCGGCCGCATCGCTCCGCGAGCCAGACGGCCATCGCGCCATCGTTGTAGCGCCACGGGTCTTCGTGGGTCTCGTCCACGAACGCCGTGAATGCTTCATCAACATTTGGTTTCACACAGACATTGCGAAAGCGGCCAATCTGTTTTCGGCTATCGGCGAGCACGAATTTCGCGGGGTCGCTCTCGGCTAGCTGGGCGAGCCGCTCGCGCACACGCTGCGTGACGACGCCGCACTCGGGTTCGCTCACCTGGTCGAGAACGATAAGTGCATCGAACCTCGGCCAGGCGTCATCGAGTGATTTCAAAATGGCATCCTGGAT
The DNA here is from genome assembly GCA_041750275.1 of Gemmataceae bacterium. Lineage (GTDB taxonomy): Bacteria > Planctomycetota > Planctomycetia > Gemmatales > Gemmataceae > JBGSZR01. Next base: position 88,829 of record JBGSZR010000310.1, on the reverse strand, counting down.
CGCGTCCGATGTGGGTGTGCGGTTCTTGATGTCGAGGCGGTTCAACTCCTCGCTGCCCAGCATTGGCTTGGTGTATGTCGGCGTGTGCCGATCCGGCACGAGCGTGATCCCACTCTGCTCCACAGCCTGTAACCGGGCGAGTGCCTGGCGGAGTTCATAGCCTTCGCCATCATCACCGACAAAAGCAATGGGCACGATGCGGCCCGCGCCGAGCGCCGCCAGATTATTGATGACCGTGCCCGCCGCCCCGGGGTAGGAACGCACTCTCACGACTTGATAAGCGGTGAGGCCTGTCTCGACGGACGGCTCATTCAACGCGGGATCAATGTCCAGGTAGCGATCGAGAAAGAGATCACCGATGACGCCAATGGTGCACCGCGGCAATGCGGTGAGCACACGTTCGATGAGATCAGCCGTGAGCATGACACCACCATGGTGGAGCCGCGACGCGGAGTCTATGGAGTGGAGTGCGGGCCATCGGGAAGCATTAAACCGTGGCCGCTCGCCACACTGCGGGGACCGTGTCGCGGTGATCGCCTTGCACATAATAACTCTCGCCGCCATCGGCGACAGTTCGCACCAGAATCGTCTTCCAGGGCCGATAATAATAGCGCGGATCGGTCTTGGGTGCCTGCGTGTGGTAGTCATCGCCAAGCGGGATCAGGTCGAAGACCGCGGTGGTGAAGTGAGCAATCTTCTCGCCATTCTGGTGAGCGAGGTTGCGAGCCATCGCCAGGGCCTTCAGATAAACCTCCGGCCCCATGACGGCCGTGCCGAAGTTGAGCACGATGCCGCCTTCGAGCTTCCGGACGTGCTCGGCGAAGATGAGGAAGTCCGTGTAGCTCGCCCGTCCCAGAACGCCGCCATCGGCATTCGGGTGTTCGTGGATGATGTCGTAGCCGATGCCGATGTGAACGGTGACGGGGATGCGGAGGCGATAGGCCGCGGCGAGCACCGAGGCGTGTTTGTAAGGAAAGAATCCCTCCGCGATGGCCCGGCCAATGCTTTCCCCGAAGCCGAGGCCATCTTTCACGCCACGGGTGAGCGCTTCATTCATGCGGCCGGTCTCTTCCCAGAGCCCGAACTCGCCGGACGAAACGTAGCGAGCCACGCTTTCGGTGCTGGCTCCGATCAGGGCGAATTCCCAGTCGTGAATCGGCCCCGCTCCGTTCAGGGCGATGAGCGATACAAGCCCGCGTTCCATCAAGTCGATGAGGTAATTCTGGTTGCCAGCCCGCAGCACATGCGCACCCATCATCAGGATGCGTGAAGCCCCACTCTGCTTCGCCTCGGCGAGTTTCTTGCCAACGATGGGTATGGAAGGATGCGCAAATGTGCCTGGAGCATCGAGCTGCTGGATCACATCCAGTGTGAGGTCATGCGTTCGCTGAGCAAGCGGTTGAACCCGGAGTTTTGAACGATCGAATTGCGGGAACGGCATGAGGCGAACTCCGATTGTTCCGCATCCGAACTGGAAAGAGGGTCGCCACCGATCACACGAGCCTGACCGTTGTGCGACCGGAAACCGGAGCAATTGTATTCGATTTCCACGGAGAATCTATTTTCTCTGGGGAGCTGCAGCGAGCCAAATTCAGTCGAATCTTGTGGTGGGCATTCCGTCTCGGCAACTCAGGAATCCGGTGCCATCGTGGAATTCCGTTTCGGCTAGAGTCAATCGAACCGCTGAGCCTGGCTGATCGGAACTGGGCTTGACTCAATTGCGAACGGTGTGCGAATCTCTGGCTCTCACGCGTAATTCTCTGCGCAACTGCGCACCCCGCGGCTGATGGATCAGCCCGGCAATCGGCACTGGTTGTGCCCCTGGCGAAGGTCACGGATGATCATCTGCCGCACCCCGTATCGCATCTCGTTCTTCGGCGGTGGCACCGACTACCCCGGGTGGTATCGGCTGCATGGCGGAGCCGTGCTCGCGGCCACCATCGACAAGTATTGCTATCTCACCTGCCGTTATTTGCCGCCGTTCTTCGAGCACCGCGTTCGCGTCGTTTATCGCAAAATCGAGACGTGCAAATCGGTCGAGGAAATCACGCACCCCACCGTTCGCGAGACACTCCGCTCACTCGGCATCGACCGCGGCGTGGAGTTGCACCACGATGGCGACCTGCCCGCCCGCAGCGGCATGGGCTCGAGTTCGGCCTTCACCGTTTGCCTGCTCAACGCCTTGCATGCCCTCCGCGGCGAGATGCCCACCAAGCACCAACTGGCGAAGGAAGCCTTGCATATCGAACAGGATGTGTTGAAGGAAACGGTCGGTTCGCAGGACCAGGTGATGGCCGCGTATGGCGGATTGCGGCACGTGCGCTTTCAGCCGGATGGCGAAATTGATGCCGCACCGATGGTGTTGCCGCCGGGCCGACTCGCGGAACTGAAATCACACCTGCTCCTGGTTTACACGGGCATTTCCCGCACCGCCGCCGACGTGGCGAAGAGCTATGTGGTGGGGATCGAGACGCGTCGCCGACAACTGCGGATCATGAAGGAACTCGTCGATGAGAGCATCACCGTGCTCACCAATGGTGTGAACATCCTCCCCTTCGGCGAACTGCTTCACGAAGCCTGGCTCGCCAAGCGCAGCCTCAGCAGCATCGTTTCGAACCCGGAAGTCGATGACCTCTACGATCGCGCACTGAGTGCCGGATCTCTGGGCGGCAAACTCACGGGGGCCGGCGGCGGCGGCTTCCTCCTGCTCTTCGCACCGCCGGATCGCCACGCCGATATTCTCGATGCGCTCGATGGCCGCATTCACGTGCCCTTCCAATTCGAGTCCGCCGGTAGCCAGATCATCTTTTATGAACCCGGTGTCGATTACCGCGAAGCCGAGGAAGCCCGGGACCGCTCGCAGTTCACCTTCAAGGAATTCCGGCCCGATCTCGCGGAGGCATCATGAATCGCGACTCGCGCATCTTCGTGGCGGGCAGCCAAACTCTCCTGGGAGCGGCACTCCAGCAACACCTTTGCGAGCAGGGCTTCGACAATCTCGTGGGCATCGGCACGGATGAACCGGACCTCACGAATTCGACCGAGGTCGATGCATTCTTCACCGCGGTGCGGCCCGAGTTCGTTTTCCTTGCCGGCGGCAAGTCCGGCGGCATCGGCCTGAACCGTGAACGCCCCGCTGACCTGATGCTCGATAACCTGCGCATCATCACGAATGTCCTCGACGCTTCGCACCGCTTCGATGTCGCGAAGTTGCTATACCTGGGCAGTTCGTGCATGTACCCCAAGCATGCCCCGCAGCCCTTGCGTGTGGAATCGCTGGGCACCGGCCCCATGGAACCGACGAGCGAGGCTTATTCGACTGCGAAGTTAGCGGGCTGGAAACTGTGCAACGCCTATCGCCGGCAATTCGGCTCGCGCTTCATCACCGGCATCCCGGCCAATGCATTCGGCCCCCATGATGATTTCAACGCGAACAGCGGGCATGTGGTCCCCGCCCTCATTCACCGCATGCACGATGCGAAGCAGCGGGGCGATGCCGCGTTGAGCATCTGGGGCACTGGCACGCCGCGGCGCGAGTTTATTTATGTGCGCGATCTCGCCGATGCCTGCGTGTTCGCGATGGAGCACTTCGAAGGCGAAGCACCGCTAAACCTTGGTTGCGGCACAGACCTGAGCATTGCGGATGTGGCCCGCACCATAGCCGACGTCGTCGGCTTCACCGGCCATCTGCTCTTCGACACCACGAAGCCGGATGGAGCACCACGTAAAGGGCTCGATTCCAGCGAACTGCGAGCACTCGGCTGGCTTTCGGAAACGAACTTCCCCACAGCAATCGAAGAGACTTATACCTGGTTCCTGCACCATTGCGTCACGGAGGACGCCCATGCAATCGCGGTTGTATAGAGCGCTGTACCGCATTCGGCGGCTCGAAGAAGAAGTCGCCCGCGTGTACGCTTCGGACAAGATCAAGAGCCCCGTGCACCTCTCGATCGGGCAAGAAGCGGTGTCCGTGGGTGTCTGCGAAGCCCTGAAACCGCAGGACATTGTCTTCGGCACGTACCGCGGGCATGCGCTCTATCTCGCCAAGGGCGGCGACCTGCGGGCGATGGTGGCTGAACTCTACGGCAAGGCCACGGGCTGCACGAAGGGCAAGGGCGGATCGATGCACCTCATCGACACTGCCGCCGGCGTGATGGGCACGTCCGCCGTGGTCGGCACCACCATTGCGAATGCCGCGGGTTATGCGTACGCGCTCAAGGCACGCAAATCCAGTGCAGTCGTGGTGAGTTTCTTCGGCGATGGCGCGACCGAGGAAGGCGTCTTCGCAGAGACACTGAACTTCGCCGTACTCAAGCAACTTCCCATATTGTTCGTCTGCGAAAACAACGGCTATGCGATCCACACACACCAGAACAAGCGTCAGGGCCGCGCGGATATTCGTGCGAAAGCAGAAGCGTTCGGCGTGCAAGCAGAACGCCTCGATGGCAACGACATCTTCGGCCTGATGCGGCGAACCTGGGATGTGCTCGCGGAAGTGCGAGCCGGCAACGGCCCGTGGTTCCTCGAGATCGGCACGTACCGCTGGCACGAACACGTCGGCCCGGGTCGCGACTTTCAACTGGGTTATCGCAGCGAAATCGAATGCGAGTCGTGGCAAGCCAACGATCCCGTGATGCGACTGGGGCGTGAACTGCCTCCGCGCGAACGCGTCTGCATCGAGGATGAAGTGGAGGAAGAACTCGCCGATGCGTTTGCCTTCGCGGAAGCGAGCCCCTTCCCGGATGCATCCGAACTGATGAGCGACATTTTCCAGGAGGAAGCCGATGCCCTCGTTGCTTGAGAAGGACAAGGCTATCCGCACGCTGCCGAAGCCAGCGACCGAGCGCACGCTTTCGTTCGTGGATGCCGTGCGCGAGGCCGCCGAGCAGGAGATGGTGCGCGATGACAATGTCATCGTCTTCGGGCTTGATGTAGATGACCCCAAGGCGATCCAGGGCACCACGCGCGGACTGGTCGAGAAGTTCGGCCCGGAGCGCGTCTTCGGCACGCCGCTGTCCGAGGACGCCATGACCGGTGCGGCCATCGGTATGGCCCTCGCCGGGATGCGGCCCATTCACGTGCACATCCGCATGGATTTCTTGCTGCTGGCGATGAACCAGTTGTTGAACGTCGCCGCGAAGAGCCGCTACATGTTCGGCGGAAAGGTGAACGTGCCGCTCGTGGTGCGAGCCATGATCGGCAAAAGCTGGGGCCAGGGCGCGCAGCACTCGCAGGGCCTGCACAGCATGTTCATGCATGTGCCCGGCATCAAGGTGGTTGCACCGTCCACGCCGTACGATGCCAAGGGATGCCTGGCCGCCGCGGTGCGCGACGATAATCCCGTGCTCTATGTCGAACACCGCTTGCTGCACTTTACGAAGGGGCCCGTCCCCGAGGCCGCTTACGTGGTGAACCCGGGCAAGGCTCGCATCACACAGCATGGCGAGGATATCACCATCGTCGGCATCTCATACATGCAGATGGAATGCCTGCGAGCCGCGAAGTACCTGGAATCCGTGGGCATCAAGGCGGAAGTGATCGATCCCATCTGGTTGAGCCCGCTCGACATCGACACCATCGCGGAATCGGTGGAGCGCACGGGCCGGTTGCTCGTGGTCGATACAGCCTGGACGAATTGCGGTGCCGCCTCCGAGATCGTGGCCCAGGTGGCCGAGCGATTGCAGGGCGTGCGCGACCTGCGCTTGAAGCGAATGGGCTTCGCACCCACGACCTGCCCGACCACACCGCCGCTCGAAAACCTGTTCTATCCGAATCCCCGCACCATCGCGTCGGCCGCACGCGATCTCGCCGAGGACACGCCCTGCGGCTGGTTGCCCGAGGAGCGCGCGGACCTGCAATGCCTGGAATTCAAGGGCCCGTTTTGATCAATGCAGAGTGGGGGATCCGGAACGGAGTGAGTCAAGGAGTTCTCGATGCTTGCGACTGCCACGCGATCAGCCAGCTTGAACTGGCCGCTGATGAAGAACAACATTGCGCGCGAAGACCTCGATGCCGTGTGTCGGCTGCTGCAACAGGAAGACCCGATTCTCACGCAGTCGAAGAACGTCCGCGCCTTCGAAGAGGAATGGTCGCAGTGGCTGGGCGTGCGGCACAGTGTGTTCGTGAATTCCGGTTCCTCCGCCAACCTGGTCACGCTCGCGGCGCTCAAGGAACTGCACGGTGCCGGTGGTGAAGTGATCGTGCCAAGCATCACCTGGGTGTCGGACATCTCGGCCGTGCTGCACTGCGGCTTCACACCCGTGTTCGTGGACATCGACCCACGCACTCTCGGCATGGATAACGCCGAGGTGCTCGCCAAACTCAACTCGAATACGCGTGCCGTGTTCCTCACGCACGTGCTCGGCTACAACGGGCTTTCGCAAAAGTTGCTCGATGAATTGAAAGCACGCGGCATTCCGCTCATCGAGGATGTCTGTGAATCGCACGGTGCCACCTTCGAAGGAAAGAAGCTCGGCTCACTCGGCACCGCTTCGAATTTCTCGTTCTACTATGCCCATCATCTCAGCACGATCGAAGGCGGCATGGTCTGCACGAACGATGTGGACCTCTACGAAACCGTGCGAATGCTCCGCGGCCACGGCATGATTCGCGAGATGGATTGCAAGGGCCGCAAAGCGGAATTCGCCGATGATTATCCCGACCTGAACCCGGAATTCATCTTTGCCTTCCCGGCATACAACGTCCGCAGCACCGAGATCAACGCGGTCATGGGGCGCTCACAATTGAAGCGACTCGACGAGGGCAATCGACGCCGCACCGAGAATCTGAAGCTCTTCCTGAAGCACCTGGATCCGGACCTCTACCGCACAGACTTCGCCATCGAAGGCAGCAGCAACTACGCCTTCACGCTGATTCTTCAGGAACCCGATGTGAAGTTTTGCGAGCGAGTGATGGCCACGCTTCGCAAGCATGGCGTCGAATTCCGACGAGGCACGGCCGGTGGCGGCAATCAACTGCGACAACCCTACCTGCGCAAGCTGCTCGGCCCGGATGCCTGGAAAGCCTGCCCGAACGCGGACCACGTCCACTTCTTCGGCATGTACATCGGCAACTACCCCAGCCTGGAGCGCGAGCGCATCCTGCAACTGTGCGAACTGCTCAACGCACTCGCCGCCGGCCGCGGTTTATAAGTCATCGCCACGGAGGAACATCATGTCGAAGCGCCTGGACCTCGTGCTGATCAACCCGGCCAGCCGGCCGCAGGTTTATCAATCGCTGGGCAAGAAGCTCACAGCCGTGGAGAACCCGGTGTGGGCCGGACTCATGGCCACCTTCTGCCGGCTCCGGGGTTTATCCGTCGCGATCATCGATGCCGAGGCGGAAGAACTCGGGCACGATGCCGTCGCCGAGCGTGTGAAGTACTTGAACCCTGTGCTCGCCGCAGTGGTGGCCTATGGCCATCAGCCGAGCGCCTCCACGCAAATCATGAGCGCCTGCGGCCAGGCTTGCACGGCTCTCAAGCAAGCATCACCCTCACAACCCGTGCTCCTGCTCGGCGGCCACGTCGCGGCCTTGCCCGAGCGCACACTCCGCGAAGAAGCCGCGGACTATGTAGCCGTGGGCGAAGGGTTGCACACGCTGGTCGGGCTGGTCGAAGCGTTGAAGTCGCCGGTGCCGGAACTGGAGAATGTGCCTGGCCTTCTCTATCGCGAGAACGGCCAGGTTCGCCAGAACACGGGCAAGCCGCTCATCACCGATCTCGATGGCGAGATGCCTGCGATTGCCTGGGATTTGCTGCCGATGGCGAAGTACCGCGCCCACAACTGGCACTGCCTCGGCGGCCACGACCGCCAGCCTTACGCGGCACTTTACACCACACTCGGCTGCCCCTATCACTGCTCGTTCTGTTGCATTCAAGCTCCGTTCAAAAGCGGCGAGGAAGCGGCGGGCATCAAGAAGAGTTCGAACACGTATCGCGCCTGGAGCCCGGACGCGGTGCTCGCGCAGATCGACACACTCGTGAATCAGCACGGCGTTCGCAACATCAAGATTGCTGACGAAATGTTCGTGCTGAAGCCGAAGCACGTGCTCGGCATTTGCGACCGCATCATCGATCGCGGCTACGATCTGAACATCTGGGCGTACACACGCATCGACACCATCAAGGAGGGCATGCTGCCGAAGCTCAAGGCGGCCGGCTTCAACTGGCTGGCCATCGGTATCGAAGCCGGCGATGGCCGCGTGCGGGCCGATGTGGATAAAGGTTTCGGGCAGGATGAAGTCTATCGCGTCATCGGCGAGGTGCGGGCGGCCGGGATCAACGTCATCGGCAACTACATCTTCGGCCTGCCCGAGGATGATCACGACACCATGCAAGCCACGCTGGATATGGCCGTGGAACTCAACTGCGAGTTCGCGAACTTCTACTCCGCGATGGCGTACCCCGGTTCACCGTTGTTCGCGCTCGCCGAGCGACAGGGGTTGCCATTGCCGCGAAGCTGGACGGGCTATTCACAGCATTCCCGCGACTGCCTACCGCTGCCCACACGCTACATACCCGCCCGCGAAGTGCTAAAGTTCCGCGATGCTGCCTTCCAGCGCTACTACACGAATCCGAGCTACCTCGAGATGGTCGGCGAGAAGTTTGGCGCGGAGACGGTCGCCGAACTGCAGCAGATGACGCGTGTCGCACTCGAACGCGATCTGCTCAGCGGCAAGCTCGATGTGCCCGAGACTCTCGTGCCGCGCGACGACCGCGAGTTGATCGCACTGGGCACGCGTTGATGCGAAAGCGTGCGGCTGGATCACGCGAATGTCGTCACACGCCGTGCCAGCGCACGCACGATCCCCACGCAACCATCGCGTTCGTAACGAGCGCGAGCGCGCCTCCACCACGTCGCCCGCACATGCACTTGCCGGCCCGCGGTGCGTATTGCGAATGAGTCCCTGACATCAGCGAGTTTCGCACGCGCCGCGTCAAGATCGCAACTCGGCTGAATTTTCTGCAGGATGCGGAGTGTTAGTTCCTTCCGTTCGGGAAGTAATGCATCGAACAGCGGCGCGTCTTCCGCGAGCACGTCCGGATTCGCCTCATACACGCGGCCTGCGGTCGGGTGTTCCACTGCATTCATGTGTTCAAACACCACATCGGGCAAGTACACAGTCCGGCGCACGCCCAGAAGCGCCAGCATGTTGAAGGCATCTTCGATGTGATCATCGATGCGATACCGGCGGTATTCGCGTGGGCAGATGCCGCCGGCCAGTTCGCAGTATTCGCGCGACACGAGCGGGAAGGTGCAGAGATGATGCCGCATCAACGTGTCGTTGACATGAATGAGCACATACGGATCCGGGAAGAGTTTCAAGCAACGCCGGGCGATGCGATCCCAGCCGCGGGTGCGGGCGATCACGTCGTCGTTGAGCAGCATCACATACTGGCCACGCGAGGCTTCGTAGCCCGCTGCGTTGAGTTCGCCCATCGTGCGTCCGGGTTCGCCCACAACACGAACCAGCGTCAGACGTGAATGCGTGACGGCGTGGCTCGCGGAATCGTCGGCATCGAGGACCAGCACGATTTCCAGTGATTCCGGTCGGTGTGTTGTCCGTGCAATGCTGTCGAGAAAGCGACGGAGTTGTTCAGGGCGGCCGCGTGTGGGAACGATGAGCGAGAAGATCGGGCCTGCCATGTTGCACCTCGAGAGGTGAGTTGTAACTCGCCCGGAAATCGCCCGTCAAGGTGGGCTTGATTCCGCACGCGACCGCACCTTACCCTGTGTGACCCCAACACCAGGAAGGCGCTCATGGCGGAACGGATTCTCGTCACCGGCGGGCTCGGCTATCTCGGCAGCATCCTCTGTGAACACCTGCTCGATGCCGGCTTCGCCGTCACCGCACTCGATAACCTCATGTACGGTGCCGGGCAGCAGGGGCTCTATCACCTCTGTGCCAACCCACGATTCGACTTCATCAAGGGCGATGTCCGCGATGAGCCCGTGATGCGGACCGCGGTGAAGAGTGCGGACGTGGTGATTCACCTCGCGGGCGTGGTGGGTGCCGCGGCCTGCGAGCGCGATCCCGTGCTCGCCACCACGGTGAACCTCGACTCCGTGAAGCTCCTCAACGCGCTCCGCAGCCCGAGCCAACTCGTGCTCTTCCCGAACACCAACAGCGGCTACGGTGCCACCACGGGCGAATCCTTCTGCACCGAGGAGACGCCGCTCGAGCCGATCTCGCTCTACGGCCGCACCAAGGTCGAAGCCGAGAAGCTGCTGCTCGATTCACCCAACGTCGTCGCCTTCCGGCTCGCCACGGTCTTCGGCGTATCGCCACGAATGCGGCTCGATTTGCTCGTGAATCACTTCGTGCATGCGGCGGTGAAGGACGGTTATCTCGTGATCTTCGAGAAGGACTTCAAGCGAAACTTCGTGCATGTGCGCGATGTGGCCGATTGCATGCTGCACGCGATGGCCAATGCTTCACGCATGACGGGCCGCGTCTTCAACCTCGGGCTCGACTCGGCCAACCTCTCGAAGGAAGAACTCGCCCTCAAGGTGCGCGAGTACGTGCCGAACTTCTACCTGCACTTCGCCGCCATCGGCCAGGATCCGGACAAGCGCAATTACGTCGTCTCCAGTGCCCGGCTACGCGAGGCGGGCTTCGAGGCAAAGCGTTCGCTCGATGAGGGCATTCGCGAATTGATGAAGGCGTATCGCATGGAAGGCCGCGGGCTCTTCAAGAACGCGGCGTGAGGCAGAGCATGGCCAAAAGTGCGATCCGACGCAAACGCCGCAATCCCTCCGCCGGGCTGATTCACCTGCTGAATCAGCGATATCGGCAGGAGTGGGAACGCGCTGAAGCCGCGCAAGGCGAACTGGACCGATTGCACCACTCGCCGCTGGGGACGCTAATTCGGGCGATGCGTTGGCTCAAGCGGCGCGTGTGCCCGGCGAAGCCTTCTGCGGCTCTTGCGGAATGTGCGACGCCCTATGTCGCATCGCGTGAAGCATCCGTGTCCACGGGGATGGTGAGCATCGTCATTCCTTTTCGCGACCAGCCGGAGTTGTTGAAGAACTGCCTGCGAAGTGTCTTCGCAAGCTCGTACACGAACTTCGAACTCGTGCTCGTGGACAACGGCAGCGTGGAACGCCGCACGCAGAAGTTGCTCGATCGACTCGCAATTCGGGGAAACGTGCGACTGGTCCACGCACCCGGCACCTTCAACTTCTCGAAGCTTTGCAACGTGGGTTCCGCGGTCGCAAGTGGTGAGTTTATCCTGTTCTTGAACAACGACACGGAAGTGCTCACCGCAGACTGGCTCGAACGTTTGCTTCGCATTGCAAGCGATCCCCGGGTTGGCATTGTCGGGGCCGCATTGCTCTATCCGGATGGCACGATCCAGCACGCCGGGCTCTTTCCGCGCACGGATGGCGAGTGGGTTCATCCCTACCGCGGTGAACGCGCGGACACCTCCGGAGATGAGGGCGAACTTCGACGAGTCCGCTGCGTGCCCGCGGTCACGGCGGCGTGCATGTCTATGAAACGCGAGGTGTTTCACGCTCTCGGCGGCTTCGACGAGCGCTTCCCCACCGATTGCAACGATGTCGATCTGTGCCAGCGTGCACGGGCACGTGGGCTCTCTGTGGTCATCACGCCGCACGCGCGCCTGCTGCACTACGAAGGCCTGAGCCGGGGATTCAAGGTATGACGGACATCATCGCCGCGGTGCTGGCGGGCGGACTCGGCACACGATTGCGTTCCGTCGTGGCGGACCGGCCCAAGGTGCTGGCACCGGTCGCAGGTCGGCCGTTCCTCGCGCACTTGCTGGAGCAACTCGCATCGGCCGGTGTGCCGGAAACGGTTCTGCTCGTGGGTTATGGAGCGGAACAGGTGCGTGCGGCTTTCGGTGAGCAATTCGACGGGATGAAGTTGCGCTACTCGGTGGAACCCGAGCCACGCGGAACGGGCGGAGCCCTGCGTCAGGCGTTGCCAAGCTTCAATAGCAACGACGTGCTGCTGCTGAATGGTGATTCGTACTGCGAACTCGACCTGGCGGATTTCGCGCGAGTGCACTGCGGACGGCCGAGCGCTGACGTGAGCATGGCGCTGGCGCGCGTGGCAAACGCTTCGCGCTTTGGTCGGGTGCATGTGGGGGCGGATGATCTGGTCACACGCTTCGAGGAGAAAGCCCCGATCGCTGAAGCGGGCTGGATCAACGCGGGGGTCTATTTGGTTCGCCGCGAGGTAATCGCGCAGATTCCGGCAAATGTACCCGTTTCACTCGAGCGAGAGGTGTTGCCGGGTCTGGTGGCGAAGTGTGTGGTGCGCGGCTTCCGTGGGGGGCGCTTTATCGATATCGGCGTGCCGGATGCGTTCGCCCAGGCCGAGGCGTTCTTCGGCGTGGAGTGCGCGAATGCTCGATGATGTCGATCTGCTGGTGTGTGGAGCCGGCCCGGCAGGTTGCGTCCTCGCCGAACGCGCCGCCAGTGTGCTCGGCTGGAAGGTGCTCATTGTCGATCGCCGGGCCCACATTGCAGGCAACTGTTTCGATTCATTGCATTCCAATGGCGTGATGATCCATAACTATGGACCGCATTATTTCCGCACCAATCACGAGAATGTATTAAGGTATTTATCGAATTTTACGGAATGGATTCCTGCGCACTATGAAGTACGCAGTGCCGTGCGTGGCGAATTATTCCCATTCCCGATCAATCTCACCACCTTGGAGCAATTCTTCGGTCGCAAACTCGATATCGAGACCGCGGAGCGACTGCTCGCCGAGCGGCGTGTGTCGATTGCCGAGCCACGTAATTCTGAAGAGCATGTGCTCAGCCGTGTGGGGCCGGAATTGTACGAGGCATTTTACCGCAACTACACGCAAAAGCAGTGGGGCGTGCACCCGCGCGAGCTGGCAGCCGAAGTTTGCGGCCGCATCCCCATTCGGCTCGACCGCGATTGCCGGTATGTGAGTCACAAACATCAGGTGATGCCTCGACGCGGCTTCACAGCACTTTTTGCACGCATGATCCGACACCGCAATATTCGCGTGCTTTTGGATTGTCCATTCCGTGATGTTCGTGATCTCATCCGGCCACGCCGGGCCACGGTCTATAGCGGACCCATTGATGAATACTTCGGTCACTCGTTTGGCAAGTTGCCGTACCGCTCGCTGAACTTCGAGTTTATTCCGCATCGAACGGAATATGTGCAACCGTGCGTTCAGATTAATTATCCCAACGAACATGCGTATACGCGATCCGTGGAAATCAAACATGTGACGGGGCAACGGCACGCCGAGACGGTTGTGAGTTATGAGACACCCGCCGCGAATGGCGAACCGTATTATCCCGTGCCGCGGCCGGAAAGTGCGACTCTGTACCGGCGTTACCAGGAACTGGCGGAGCGCGAAACGGTTCGCCGCCAGGTGTACTTCTGCGGCCGGCTGGCCCAGTACCGTTATTTCAACACCGATGAGGTGGTCCAGGAGGCGTTGACGTGCTTCCAGCGAATCCGCACGGAATGCGGCCACGACGCGTCTGCCTCGTTGGCGACGACCTCGGCGGCCTGAACGAGCAACTCGAGTGCGGTGCAACCGTTCACGTGCTCTGGTGCGGCACGCAACCGGTGCGCGTTCCCGGTGGCGTCAGCCTCCGTGTGCTCGATGCTGGGCAATCTCCTCCCGCGTTACGAGTCCCGAATCTGTACGAACCATCGCAGGCAGACATCAGTGATCAGGTCCGCTTGGCCCTCGAACGCTTGCATCGCGAGCACAACTTCGATCGCATTGAATTCGCCTGCAGACGTGGCCTCGGCTTCCGCGCGATTCAGGCGAAGCGTGCCGGCCTGGCCTTTGCGGATGTGGAACTGGCGGTGCGACTCGATTCCTGCGGTGAATGGGAACGCGAAGCACAACAACGCTGGGCCGAAGGATACGACGAAGTCGAACGCGACTTCCTGGAACGATTCGCATTCGAGCACGCCGATGTTCGCCTCACCCCCAATGCGGATGTGTTGCGATTCGTGCAAGAACGTGGGTGGAAGGCCACGGAGGAGCAATCGCAAGCAGAAGTGGAATCGGAGCCGCTCGTCACCATCGCCATTGCCCACTTCAACCTCGGCGAGTTCCTGCCCGCAATGCTCGCTTCGCTGGCGGAGCAGACCTATCGTGAGCTCGATGTCATCGTGATTGATGACGGCTCCACGGACGCTCAATCACGCGCGACATTCGAGGCGATGCGGCAGCAGTATCCACTGTTTCGCTTTCTGATACAGGCGAATGCGGGAATCGGCGCGACGCGGAATCGTTGCCTGGATCTCGCGCGCGGCGAATTCTTTATTCCCGTGGATGCGGATAACATCGCCCGGCCCGAGATGGTCGAACGCTTCGTTTTGGCCCTCCAGCGCAACCCGAATCTGGATGCGATGACGTGCTATTTTCTCGCATTTGAATCGACACCTGAGCAACCACTCTACGCTCACCGGCCCACGGGTGGGCCGCACGCACTGGCTGGGATTCGCAATGTCTATGGCGATGCCAATGCCATCTTCCGCACGGACGCACTTCGTACCGTCGGCGGCTACGAAACCGATCGCGGCACCTCCTGCGAGGACTGGGAACTGTTCGTGAAACTGGTGCGGTCGGGCAAGGGCATCGGTGTGGTGCCCGAACATCTCTTTTACTATCGACAACGGCCCGGCGGCTTCTCCCGCACCACCAACTGGTTCGCCAATCATCAGCGTGTGATGCGGCAATTTGGCCGGCCGGGATCGCTCGAACCCGCCGATTCGCTGGTGCTCTGGAATGCGTTGATCGGCTTCCATCAGCGGATCATCCACCTGGAAGCGGAGCAACGCCGCCGGCGTTATCGTCTCGTCGATCGAATGTACTCCTCGATCAGTAAGTTTGCTGGCTGCTTTCGTCGCCGAACCCGGAACACCCGTGATGCATCTCGCTCCACCGCTCCGGCGCTTCCACCTACCCGCGGTGAGGTCACAATCCCGGTGCCCGCGACGTGAGCGCGCACGTGGATTCTTGTGCTGGTTCGTCGCGGCGCTCCTGGCGATGCAGGTGTGTGCCATCTTTATGCTGGAAGTCGCCCGGCCCGGGCTCCGCGATCCGGAATACGGCTTGCGGGCCGAGCGTTTGCATCAGCGCCTCGCCGAGAATCCGGGGCGGCCCGCGGCGGTGGTGCTGGGGAGTTCACGCGTCACGTTCGGGGTTCGCCCCCAGGCCTGGGAAGATGAATGCACCACGAGAACACGGCCTCTTCTCTTCAACATGGGGCGGGTGGGTGGTGGGCCGTTGTTCGAACTGCTGACGCTGCGGCGGCTCTATGCCGATGGCGTGAAGCCGGATGTCGTGCTCATCGAATACTGGCCGCCGTTTCTGTGCGAAGAGGGCCCGTTCGACGAAATGACACGGGTTGATGCGTCGCGGCTATATCTTGCGGATCGCCCACTCCTGCGAAAGTATCATCCCGATACCGCAGCCCTTGAGGAGGCGATGTGGACCAGTCGCTGTAACCCACTCTTCGCGTATCGCCAGCGCTGGCTCGCGGCGCTGGCTCCTTCGTGGGTGCCTCGTGCGAAGCGGAACGAGCCGGGCTGCCGCGGGATGGATGCGTGGGGTTGGGTGCCGGGGCTTGAGAACGAGCCCACACAGCGGACCGCGCGACTGGCGCATTTTTACCCGATTTATCGTGATCATTTTGCGCAATTCGACATCTCACCGAAAGCGGATCGTGCCCTGCGGGAATCGATCACACTGGCCCGCTCGCAGGGTGCGAAAGTGATGCTCGTGCACATGCCGGAATCGAGCGAGTTTCGGCAGTGGTATTCCGAACGGGTGGAAGCCAGTGTCCGCGAACACCGAGAACGGCTGTGCGACGAACTCTCCGTTCCGTTCGTCGATGCTCGTTCCTGGCTTGGCGATGAGTGCTTCGCGGATGGCTTTCACCTCACACCTGCCGGTGCGGCGGCATTCACGCAGCGATTGGGTGAAAAATGCGAGCGGTGCCCGTGAGGGCACTCATCCTGTGCCAGACACAGTGCCCTCACGGGCACCCCTCACCAGAGTGCGACCGCCCCTCCGGAATTGGGCTGGCACGCGATGCGAATGATTTTGTAACATTCGCGTCCTCATGGAATCGAAACTTCACGCGGAGCGGGGTCACGGATGATCCGGCATTTGTCAGCGATCTGGACGTTTCGCTATTTCTTGTTCGCCGTGGTGCGCCTCGATCTGCGCATGCGGTACAAGCGATCGATGCTGGGCGTCGGCTGGTCGCTCCTGAATCCGATTGCCATGTCCGCGGTGTTCGTCATCGTCTTCACGCAACTTCTGGGCGGTGGCAACTTCCGCGAATACGCACCATCACTCTTGCTTGGCATGGCGATCTGGGGCTTCCTCCGCGATAGCGCCGTGGTTGGCTGTCATGCCCTCATCTCAAACGAGGCATACATCCGCCAGAGCCCGTTGCCACTCGGGCTCTATCCGCTCCGCACTGTGTTGGGGCTCGCCATTCACTCCTCAATCGCGTTCGGAGTCGCGCTCGGCGTGCTGTGCTTCTTTCGGGGAGGGTTCGCGCCGCTGGGCATTCTGTGGGCAGTGATTCCCGGTCTGATCCTGGGTTTGTTGGCTGCCTGGGGAGCGGCCACGCTCTTCGCATTTGTTAACGTTTATTGCCAGGACACCAAGCATGTGATGGATATTGGAGCGCAAATGCTCTTCTTCCTCACGCCGATCTTCTATCCCGTGGAAGTACTCACCAAACGTGGACTCGGGTGGCTGGCGCGCATCAACCCCGTGAACCTCTTCCTCGAACTGATTCGCACGCCGCTGATGCATAACGAGCCCCCACCTGCGGAGCTACTCATCAAGGCGGCCATCGGAACGGCGCTGCTGCTGGTGTTCTCCGCCTGGGTCGTTTCGCGCATGCAGAAGCGTGTCATCTTCCACCTGTGATCGACAGAGGATTCCCGCCAATGATTAGCGTGCTGTTTTGCTCGCGGATGAAGGACAATCCGGATTCGCAGTTGTCGCGCTTGCTCGATTCGACCGTGTCGAACACCACTCCGGAAGAACGCGATCAGATCGAATTCCTTCTCAAGTTCGATGCGGACGACGACGCTCGCCCGGCCGAGGGAGCGTTCGCTCACTACCCATTCCCCGTGCGCACCTTCACCTGGTCGCGCGGCGAGGGCCGGCACGGCTTGCACCATGCCCAGGAGTATCTTTTTGCCCAGCGTGATCCGCGTTCGCGATTCTGCTTGATGACGGCGGACGATTTCTACTTCACGCGGCCCGGATTCGTCTCGGAAATCCTCGCGGTCAAGGAGGAGTTCTGCATCCTCGGCTATCGCCGGCCGCCGATCGAATCGTATTTCGGGGCATACGAGAACGAAGAAGTGATTCGCCAGTGGGTGGTGTCGTTCGGCTGCTGGTCGCCCGTGGTGAGTTCGCGGCTCATCGAAGTCTGCCAGAACTTCGGCTGGCAGGCGAACGTCGATAGCTGGCTGATGGGGCTCTCCGTGGTGCTTTATGATCTTTATGGCATTGTGATCTGGAAACAGCACGAGGAGTTTTATGCCCGCGGCGGATCGCATGTGCGGCCCGCGAGCGTGGGGATCGCTCCGACGTATAACAACATGGAAATCACGAATAACGTCGGGCCTATCAACAAATACTGGTTCGAGTTGGTGCGGCGGCAAGCCCGCAATGTGTATTTGAACATGGAGTATGGCACCGAACTGCGCCGGCTCAATCTCTCCGCGGCCACGCGTCGGCTGTGGCGGCGGATGCGCTCGCAACCTCTGCGACGCGTTCCTGCGCGCATGTGCCGCAAGATTTACCACACACTGGGCTCGGTCTTCGCATGAGGCGAGGCGGCAATCGACCGTGACAATGGAGTGTCATTCATGAATCTATGCCGTCGCGAACGCGTGCACTTTCCCGAGACGTACAAAGATTTCCGCCTCATCCGCACACACGGGCGCGTGTTCGGCATTCCCGCGGCCGTCGATCCGCAGGCCGTGCTCTTCCGGATGCAACTCTTCACGCATCCCGCGGTGATCTCGGCGGCCACACTGGCGGATATCCAGGAGCAGATCGATCGCTTTGACTCGAAATCCATCACGCCGCAACCACTCGGCAACTACGCAGGCTTTGATCTCGTGCAACTCGGGTCCGAGTTGCTCGCTGTTCCGAAGAATGCACCCGAAGGCGACCTGCACTTGCCAGAGGAACGGCGGCGGCTGGGCGTGCTCACTGGCTCCACACGCACCGAACTCGAAGCGGCCATCGAACGCACGCGCAGTGCCTCGGCCGTGGAGTTCGCCGGCTGGTTGCCCGTCTATGAACTGGCAGGCAACTGCGGGCAGCATCCGCAGTTCAAGCACACGGGTGAACCGCCGGCCGGGTATCGGTTCACCTGTTCGGCACCGGCGGAGGCACGCGCCTATGGGTTGGGTGAACGACTCAGCCTCTCACTGCAAAACGCGTGGTGTGCTGCGATCGGCGGTGCCAATGCGGTGCTGCGCATCCTCGCGGCCTTCTTGCGGCCGCGGGCTGGCGTCACCTTGCGAGCCCGCGTAAACGTTTTCTTCGCCCTCATTCGACTCGTTTTTTCCCTGCTGATCCGAGGATGCAGTCCGGTTGCCATCCTGAAGTTCCTGCAAACCCGCAACCTGCAGTCGCAACTCCTCATCGGCGATCACCGCGAGCCCGTGCTTCTCACCAGCATGCCGTTCACCTTTGGGCAGTCGCCCTGGGTCATCGAGATCGAGGACCCCACCACGCTCTTCTTCCCACACATCCAGAATGGGAACACCGCGCATCTCGATTATGCCACCACTCCGGTCTTTCCGATCGTGAAGACGCTGCTCGAAGCCGATTCGTGCAAGGCGATCCTCACGCACATGCAATCGACGGCGAAGCTCGTGGCCACGCTGTTCGACAGCGACATCATCACGCGGAAAATCGTGCACTCTCCCCTGGGTGTGAAGTTGCCTGCAAAGCACCAGCGACACGATCCCGCGGGCGATGATGAACCAATCGAATTGCTCTTCATTAACTCGTGGTGCCAGGTTCCCGAGAATTTCTACGTGCGCGGCGGGCTCGATGTGCTCGAAGCGTTTGACATTCTCCGCATCCGCTATCCACAACTCCGGCTCACGCTCCGCACCGATCTGCCGGGGCTGGCCGATCACTTCCACCGCATCATCGAGGCGGGGAATGTTCGCATCATCAATCGCTTCGTGACGGCGGAGGAGATGGCGGACTTGCATGAGAGTAGCCACATCTTTCTTTTACCCGCGGCCCGGGTGCACATCGTCTCGCTGCTGCAGGCCATGTCGTACGGCCTGGCCGTGGTCGGCTCCGATGGCTGGGGCATGCAAGAGTATCTGGAAGATGATCGCAACGGTCTGGTGGTCGAGGGCCGCCACGGTGTCGCATCCTGGCCTGATGAAGAAGCAGGCGTGTTGCGCGAGAACTACCAGACCATGCACACAGCCGATCCGGTGGTGGTTGAGGGAATCGTGGAAGCCGTCTCACGCCTGGTGGAGGATCGCGCACTCCGGCGTCGGCTGGGGCGGGCCGCTCGCCAGGATGTGCAGGACCGCTTCAACCTCGATCAGTGGAACCGCGGACTCCAGCGAGCGCTGGACATGGCCAGACCGGCGGCGGACCCATCAGGGAAGTCCGAGAAAAAATGCGTTCCAGTTCACGAATTCGTGTCCGCTGGAGCTCGCAAAACGGCATAGAACTGTGAGAAAGATCTGAAGACCTGCTCCGCGTGAATGCCCTGAAAAATCGAAACAGCGTTGGCGACGCCTGCCACGGTCGCCTGCCCATCGCACTGACATCAGTTCACGTCACATCCTTTGCATCCGGCCGATTCGTCCTGTAATGGTCATATTTTTTTCTCCGCGTGTCCGGCCGAATCCGCATTTCGGGATAATCCGTGTGTGCGCACGAAAACGGACGTATGCGCCCCGATCGTTGCAACCGAACCACCACCGGTTGGGTGCCCAGGCCGGAGAACCGCCCGATTCGCCACACAGCGCCAAAACCCCTGATATTTCCACGCCGGGACGCTGCGATTAGTGGCGTCCGTTTTGGCGGTCGGTTATCCTCACTCAGTACGCAAACTCACCCGAATTCTATTCATTCTAGCCATACCTCCTCGAGTCTCGGGGGAGCCTCCCTATGACGCAGCAATCTCGTCGCAATCGCTGGACCGGCTGGCTGACCCGCAAGCCGTCGCTGCTCCGTCCGTTTCCATCGCTCCGCTGCGAGGAACTCGAGACACGCGTGAACCCCACCACCTTCACGTGGACGGGAGGTATCGACAGTGTCTGGTCTACACCAGGCAACTGGAAGGATGGGGCTGCCCCCACTGGTAATCCCGCCCTGGTCGAGGACCTGGTCTTTGGCGTCGAAGGTGCCGCACGCCTGACGGCCGATAACGACCTGCCCGGCGGGGCCACGTTCAACTCCATCACCATTTCATTGAGCGACTACCAGCTCGTTGGAAGCCCGATTCGGTTGGGCCGGCCCGGCATCTCGGGCAGTGGTACGCTCGTCGTGGGAACGGGTGTCCTCGGTGCCGTCATCGACCTGGATACCACGCTGAGCGCAGGCACCACCTTCGGCAGCCTCGATCAGAACTTCACGATTCAATCCGGCGGCAAGCTCACATACACGGGCGAGATCTCCGGGCCCGTGGGCTCCACGCTCACCAAGGACGGCCCGGGCGAACTCGTTCTCAGTGCCGATAACAGCGGCTTCACCGGCCCCATGAAGCTCAATAACAACTCGGGCATCCTCACCATCACGCACCCGCTGGCGCTGGGCGACCTCACCAATGGCACCACCGTGGGTTCGGGTTCCTCGCTCAAGGTCGAAGGCGTCGTCGGCACGATCAACGAAGCGGTGATCATCAACGGCTTCGGCGTTGCCAATGATGGTGCGCTGCAGAGCACACTTGGCACCGCGAATACCTGGGCGGGGCAAGTCATTCTTGACAGCGACGCCGCCGTCGGAGCGGCCAATGGCACCACACTGAACATCACCGGCGTCGTCAGCGATCTCGGTGCGGGGCACAACATCGTCAAGGAAGGCCAGGGCGAGGTCCAGTTTAACAGCTCGACCGGGAACACGTATCGCGGTCTCACCACGATCAACGATGGCATTCTCACGATCGGCACGTCCACCGCACTGGGAGCCTCCGGTGCCCCGGGCAACGGCACCATCGTGAACGAGACCGTCACCAAGGCCGGGCAACTCCGCCTTCGCTCCTTGACTGGTGCAAACTTCAGCGTGGTGAATGAGTTCCTCACCTTGAACGGTGATGGCGTCAGCCCCACCCCGGATGCGCGCTCGGGAGCGAACCCCGGAGCGCTAACGAACACACTCGCGGATAACACCTGGGCCGGAGAGGTGGTCCTGGGCAGCCCGCTCCCCACGACAAATTTTTCCGTGTGGATCGGGGCCGCAGCGAACACGAATCTCACCATCAGCGGCGTGATCTCGTCGCCCAACTTTGCGGATAACTTGATCAAGGTCGATGGCGGCCGGCTGATCTTCAACAATGCCAATACTTACACTGGCACCACGACGGTGAGTCAGGGCATCCTGAACATCCGCGATTCGCAGGGGCTCGGATCAACTGCGGCCGGCACGACGGTGAATACGAATGCCGCTCTCGAACTGGAGGTCGAAGCCGCGAATCCCAACACCGTGCCGCGGTTCGATGACCGTGGCCGCGATCTCTGGAACGATTCGATCACCGGCAACGCGCACTTGCTCGATATTTCAGAGCCTCTCACCCTCAACGGTCGCGGTGTCGGCAACACGGGTGCCCTCCGCAGCGTCAGCGGCATTAACCGCTATCTGGTTCCGATCACCCTATTTGGAACCGCTGCCATCGGTGTGGACCTGGATCAGCGGCCGGGTCACCCTTCGCCGGATTCAACATATTTCACGGTGGACTACAGCCTCACAACTCAAGGTTCCATCAGGGAGCCCTCGCCGGTTGTTGGCACTCTCGCCAAGCGAGGGCTCGGGCACCTGATCCTGCCCGTGAATAATACTTACAACGGCCAGACCTTCATCGAACAAGGCTGGGTCACCGTTCAGTCGAACATTCCCTTCGGACCGTACATCAGTACGCTCGGGCCAACAGTCCAGCGTGATACGATTGTCAGCAGCGGTGCCGCGGTGCACATCAAGAAGTTGACCCCTGCCAGCCCCAACCTCACGATCAACGAGAACATCACGATTGCCGGGAACGGCCCGGACTATCTCACCTACTCGTTCATCAATGGCAAGGGTGCCTTGATGAACCTCGATGGTGATAACACCTGGACGGCGGAAATCCGCCTCAGTGGCGTGGCTGGCATCGGTGTCGAACAGATTCCGCCAGCCACCAGCAGCACGCTCACACATGCGGCCACCATTCGGGACTCCGCCATCGGTGCACTGGGCGGCATTAACAAATTTGGCTCGCAGCAACTGATTCTCGAAGGCGATGGCACCTACACGGGCAACAACGACATCATCGAAGGCTCGCTCCGACTCCGACACGGAATGGGGCTCGGGCTATTCACGTCGGGTACTGCCACGACCCAGGACACGTACTTCACCACGAACACCACCGTGCAATCGGGTGCGGTTCTGCTCATTGACAAGTCCATCGACTTCTTGAACGGCGGACTCGCCTCGGGCATCCAGGTTACCAACGAACGGCTGATACTCAACAGCCCGGGCCAGCAGATTGCCGTGGCTGGTCCACTCGCTCCGGCCATTGCGACGTACACACTGACGTTTGGCGGCCAAACCACCGCAGCGCTGGCAATCACAGCCACTGCCGCTGAAGTGGAAGCCGCTCTCAACGGATTGACGAACCTCGTCGCCGCGACGGGACCGGTCACGGTCACGCAGTCCGGCAATGTCTACACCGTGCTCTTCGGTGGCCACGTGGCCGACGTGCCGTTGATCGTGGCCACACCCACGCCGATCCCGAACCAACCGCCCGCCGAGATTCGCATCAGTGGTGTCACCCAGGTGGATGGCAATCCGTCGGAAGCGTCGGTCGTCACGATTTCAGAAGATAACGCCTGGCGTGGCCCAGTTACACTGAATGGTTCAACCCGCATTGCCACCTCGGCTAATACACGCCTGAACATCCTTGGCAACGTCGACGATACCGGCTCGCCCGCGCCCGCCGACATCGTCAAGCGTGGCAATGGTGAACTTCTCCTGGGCGGTCAGAACAGCTATCGCGGCACCACCTGGATCGATAACGGGGTCATCACCGTCGCCAACAGCCTGGCACTGGGCAGCACCGCGAATGGCACAGTCGTCGCCCAGGGTGCTCAGATGCAGTTGCAGGGCAGCCTCACCGTGGCCGGTGAACCGCTCACGGTCCAGGGCAGCGGTATCACCACGGCATCGGCCCTTGTGGATCAGTGGTTCAATGTCGGCCCGGCTCCCGCGAACAACGGACAGTCGCCGCAATCGATGCCGACCAGCGGCCGCATCACCTCCGTGGTGGCCGATCCCACCGATAGCCGCGTGATCTACGTCGCCACGGCCGGTGGCGGCGTCTGGAAAACGATCGATAGCGGCGTGACCTGGCGACAACTCTTCGATGCCACGATCGATCCGCTCGCCGTGCTCTACGGCGGCTCCGTGGTCGTCTCGCCGACCGATCCGCGTGTGGTCTACTTCGCCACGGGTGAGATGAATGGCATCAACAACGGCTCGCCCCAAACGGGCCAGCAGGATAACTACGCTGGCACCGGTGTCTATCGCTCGGCCGACGCAGGCCTCACGTGGAGCTTGCTCACCGGTCCCGCCGGGGAGAACCCGCTCTTCGGGCAGGGCATCACCAAGATCCTCATCGACCCACTCGATGCCCGCCGCATCTACGTCTCTAGCGGCAACCGGAACGTGATCAACGCCGATCCGCTCGCTGTGCCGGGTGTCTATCGTTATGACCTGGGTGTAGCGAATCCGAACTGGGTGAACCTGACAGCCACGGCGTCTCCCAATCGTGCAGCCGTTGCGGGTGTCATCGCAGCACCAATCACGGCCGGGCCAGATGATGATTACCGAATTGCCTTTCCGCAGACGAATGCCACCTGGAGCGATATTTTCCTGGTGGCTTCCGGTGTGAACAGCCCCGGTTCGAACCCCGGCAATCGCATCACTGCGCCCACGGGTCAGGTCGTGACCTGGGTGCTCTATGCCGCACTCGGCGAATCGACACAATCGTACTACACCGGTGCGGCGAACCCGGCGATTCTCAATGCCGTGTACCGCACGGAAGACCCCGCCAACCACGATAACCCAACCTGGTGGCTGGGTACCGGCACGGTTTACCCCGTGGCTCAAACATTGCAAACGCCTTCGCCGCCACCGATCCCGGCACCCACGTTGCCCGACCTACGCGGAGCGGGCTACCCGACAGGGCCGGTCGAGCCGCCGAACCCCTTCCACCAACCAGGCCGAAACGAGTGGATCAAGCTCGCGGGCGTGGTGACCAACTATTACAACACGAATATGCCGGCCCCGTACGCCCAGCGCAGCGTCAATGCCAGCATCACGGTCTACGCCACGAACCTGCACAACTCGGTCGACTTCTGGACCTCCGGCGGGACGAACCGCACGGGCCAGATGCAGGACATTCAGAAGAGCGGTTGGGATGGCGGCATCGCCACAGCGTGGACGAACAACCTCGGCGCGATCCCGACCCCCGAGGCCTTCGGCACCACGAACGTCACGGCCAATCCGCCTCAATTTGCCACTGGCAAATACGATAGTGTCTTGCTTTCCCAGGACCTTACGCCAGGGCTCCTCGGTAATAACAGCAATCAAATCGTGTACCTCGGTGGCAAAGACTTCCTCTTCCAGACCACCAATGGTGGTGCCTCGTGGCAGCAAGTCGCGGCTGGGGCCAATGGCATTTATCCCGCCGCACGCTTCCACGCACTCTCCTTCAACCGGCTCAACGGCGAGTTGATGACGGGCACGGATGGCGGGCTCTGGTCGTGGGATGGCGCCACCTTCGAGGATCTCAACGGCAACCTCACCGCCACGCTCGTGAACTCCGTCGATGCGCACCCCACCAGCTTCAACCAGGCTCTTGCGGGTGCTTACAACACCGGTCTCCAGCGTTTCAGCACCGATCTCGCCTGGACGGCCATCGGCGCGAACACCGGCCGCAACGCGGGCGACGTGCGCTATAACACTGGAAACCCACTCTTCGGCTACGCGGCCGTGAACGGACAACTCTGGAACACCACCGACGGCGGCAACAACTGGAACCTGCTCCGCACCGTTTCGACCGCCGCAAATCTCTTCCCCATCCAGCTGGATACACAGAACCCGAATCGCATCCTCGTTGGTGGTGCCGGCGTCTTCCAGTCGCAGAACTCCGGTGTGCCCGGTTCCTTTGTGAATCTAAACTCGGGTCTGAACCCGGTCACACTGATCGGCACCGCCACGTTCCAGGGCACATTCGTCCAGGACCCTGGCTTCACGCAGGTGATCGACCGGTTAAGTAATACATACGATCCCAATACCATTTACGTCTCAAATGGTTCCACCATTCGTGTGACGAAAGATGGCGGTGTGTCCTGGCAATCACGCCCACCTTACGTGAACACTGTGTTCGCGGTCACCTTTGGCGGTACGGCCGCTGGCCAGAACGTGCAGCAACTCGGCACGCCCTTCGGGACCACCGGCGTCACGATCTCGACGCAGACCCAGGGTGGTGGCGGTACGAATGAGGTGCAACTCGTTCAGGTGGTCGGCGCTGCTGGCGGTTTCTTCCGCCTTCGCGTGGGCGGTGGCTTCGGTGGTGAGAACACTGGCCTGATCCCGTTCACAGCGACACCACAGGATGTGGCGGATGCGCTCAACAACCTCACCACGTTCATTAACAACGGGACCATTGTCACCGTGGCGACAGTGCCTGGTGCCTCAGCCAACACCATCACGGACATCGCGGTCGACCCGAGCAATCGCGACACGGTGTACGTCACGGTGCGCGGCACGCGAAGCAACACCTCGGCCACCGTCTTCCGCTCCACGGATGCCGGCCAAACCTGGGTGGACCTCACCGGCAACCTGCCCCAGGTTCAGACCTGGACCGTTGTGGTCGATCCCCGAACGGACACGCTCTACATCGGCAACGACCAGGGCGTCTTCAAGTTGCCCGACGCTTCGACGAACACCACGCTGGTCTGGACGGAATTCGGGGCGGGTCTTGCCAATGTTCAGGTGCAGGATCTCGTCCTCAACCAGACGGTGAACACACTCACCGCCGGCACCTATGGCCGTGGCGTGTATCAGGTCTTCCTCACCGATTCGCAGGCGGACGCGGGTGCCGTTCGTGCGATCAGCGGTGCCTCGGTGTGGACCGGCCCCGTGACCCTCACGGGCGACACCGTGCTGGGCACAACGGGGAGTCAGAACCTGCAGAACGGGGTCGCCGCGGCCTCTCTTAACATCATCGGGGCGATTCAGGACGACGTGGCCGGGGCCAACCACACCATCACCAAGATCGGCGGCGGCACCGTCACACTCTCCGGAGACAACACCAGCGGCAACAGCCTGGGCGGCAACATCATCGTCGCCGAGGGCGTGCTACAGGTGAACAACCCGCACGCACTCGGTTCGCCCACCACCGGCAACACGCTCGTTGTGGACGGTGCCGCACTCGAGTTGCGTTCGAATCTCGAACTCGAGCCGATCACCATCTTCGGCGATGGCATCAAGTTCCCGCTTCCGGGTGGCGGCTTCAGCGGCTTCAACGGCCACTTCACGGGTGCTCTCCGAAACGTCGCCAACAGCAACACGTACACCGGTGTGCTCACGTTCGGCGACCCGCTCACCACGCGTGGCACGGCCACCATCGGCGTCGACACCGGCACCAGCCTGACGATCGGCAGCCTCCCTGGCGTGCTCCTCGGCAACGGCTCCATCACCGATGGCGGCCTGGGGCACGTCTTCGAAAAGGAACTGCAAGGCACACTCGTCCTGGCGAATGCCAACAATTATCTCGGCGAGACCCGTGTGATCCAGGGTGCACTCCAGGTGCAACATCCGAACGCGCTCGGCAGCACGACCAACGGCACCGTCGTGCTCGATGGTGCCCAGTTGCAACTGGCCCGCAATCGCACCACGCTCATCGAGACCGTTGTGTCAGGTGAAGCGGTCTCGCTCTCCGGAACGGGTATCAACACCACCGGTGCCATGCAGAACGTCCGTGGCGATGGCATTCCCACCGGCACGAACAACAACACCTGGAACGGGCCCATCACGATCACGATGGCGAACCCTAACTTCGCTCCGGCCACGAATCCGGGCAGCCAGGTGGCACTCGGCAGTTCCGATGTGCGCGACTCACTCATCATTGATGAGGTGATTGCCCAGGCTGCCGGTCAGGGCTCGCTCGGCCTCATCAAGGTGGGCCCCGGCAAGGTGATTCTCAATCGCGCCAACACGTATCAGGGTGTGACCAATGTGAACGCCGGCACACTGCAAGTGCGGAATAACGATGCACTCGGGCCTGTTGTCTCCAGTGAAGTGCAGACGGTCAGCCTCGTGGGTGTGCTGAATCTTGGCACAGGGTTGCCCTTCACCTTCCAGCTACGCTTCAACGGTGCGAACACGGTCACGCTGAATTCGACTATCACTGCCGCCACATTGCAGGGGATCTTGAATGGCCTCGCGACGATCGGTGGTGTCGGCGGCAACGTCACCGTGTTCGAAACCACGAGTGTGAATGGGAAGGTGTTCACCATCACATTTGGCGGCTCACTGGCCAATCTCGATCAGCCGCTTTTCACTGCGATCAATGTCTCGGCCGGTTTTGCGGTCAACATCGCCGAGGTTCAGAAGGGCGGCCTGGGCACCGTGGTCGCTGCGGGGGCCGGTCTCGAACTCGCCGGCGTGCCCACTGCGTTGAACGTGTTCGAACGGTTGATGCTCAACGGCGATGGTGCCGGTGCCACTCGACCCGGTGCGCTGGACAACGTCATCAACAACAACATCTATAGTGGCCCGATTACACTTGCAACGGATGCGAGTATCGGAGCCGCCCCTGGCACCATGCTCACGGTCGTCGGTGCCCTGCAGGACCCGACACCCTCGCCGGTTCCCGCGGCTCGCTTCCGCAAGGCTGGCACCGGCACCGTGATTCTGCCGGATGCGAAGAACTATGGCGGAACTACCATCGTCGACGAGGGTGTGCTTCGTATCCAGAACCCGCTTTCACTGGGCCAGATTCGGTCGGAAGTGCAGAACGTCCAGGTGCTCTCTTCCAACGGCACCTTCAACCTCACCTTCGCCGGGCAAACGACCGGCGCGATTCCGTGGGATGCCACGGCCGCACAAGTGCAGACGGCGTTGAACGCACTCTCCACCATCGGTGCGGAGATTCAGACGCTCAAGATCACCGGAACGACCGGGGCCTTCACGGTCACGTTCAACGGTGCGACCACGGCCGCCCTTCCCGTCACCATTCCCGCATCGGGCGGTGCCGGGCCAACGGGAAGCCTCCAAAATGCCCTCAACGCACTGAGCACCATCGGTGGGGTCGGCGGCAATGTCGTTGTGACATCCGTGGCCGCGGCCGGAGGTGGCACACTCTACACCATCACCTTCGGCGGCACGCTCGTCGCCACGGACCTGACGCAGATCATTCCGATGGCCGTCGGCGGCGACGCAGCCACCTTCCCGGAAACGGTTCGCAACGGCGGCGTCTATGCCACCGTCGTGAGGAACGGCGTCGCGGGTAATGCCAACTACGTCGTTTCCTTCACAGGGGCACTCGGCAACCGCAACTTGCCGCTCATGTCCGCCGTGGGCATTGGTGGCACGCTGGCGCTCACCACCACGGTACAGGATGGCCAGGAAGGCACCGTGGTCACCGCGGGAGCCACGCTCCAGGTCGATGCCGGTGTTGTGAACATGACCAGTGAAGCGTTGACCATTAATGGCCTCGGCTTCGACGAACAGGGAGCCCTGAACAACTTCGCGGGCAACAACGTCTGGGCCGCTCCGATTACTCTGGGTAGCGATGCCTCGATCGGTGTCACCAGTGCCGCGAACACGCTCAGCATCACCAGGCCGATCTCCGATAACGGGCTGACTCGCAACCTCGAAATCATCGGGCCAGGCACCGTCAGCTACAACGGCGTCAGCGACAACCAGTACACGGGCATCACCACGGTTCGCAGCGGCAACCTCCTGCTGAACCAGGCCACAGGGCTCGCCATCCTCGGGCCGCTCGTGGTGGGCGATACGCTCCCCGGTGCCGGGCTGGTTCGTGCCCTCACCGATAACCAGATCGCCGACGGCGTGCCACTCACGGTGAAATCGGATGGCACCTTCGATCTGAATGGCCGCACCGACGTCATCGGCACCACCACCATCATCGATGGCACGGCCACCACGGGAGCGAATGGCCACCTCTCCACCTCCGGCCTCTTCATGACGGGCGGCAGCCTCACGATGGGTGTGGGCGGGGAAACGATTCTCCGCGGCAACATCACAGCCGCATCCTCGCCCACAGGCCCGGCGCTCATCCTGGGACCCGGCAACCTGAACCTGAACAGCATCGTTCGCACCATCACGGTGATCGATGGGCCGAACAACGAGGATGTTCGCATCTCGGCCGGGCTCACCGCTGTCCTCACCGAGCACCTGATCAAGAACGGCACGGGCCGGCTCACGGCCTTCCCCGCAGCACCTTCCACAGTGGCCATCGAGGTGCAACTCGGCGACCTCCAGGTCGACACTACCATTGGGCCCGTTCAACTCAACGGTGGCAGCCTCAGTGGAAACGGCACGGTCGGCAATCTGACGGGCAGTATCTCGCCCTCGGCCGTGGGTTTCATCACCCCCGGTGTCACGTACGCTGCGAACACGGTGGGCATCCTCACGACCGGCAACGCGACCTGGGGTGGCAGCACCACTTACTTTGTGAATCTCAGTAATGATGTGCCGCTGTCGCCGATCGTGCCCGGAGTCGATCACGACCAACTCATCGTGAGGGGCAACATCACCCTTGGCGGCGCGAAGCTGCAGGGCACGTTTGGAGCGGGCATCCGTGATCTCGACTCGTTCACCATCATCCAGACCACGGGTGGTGGTGTCGTGAGCGGCACCTTCCAGAGCGGCGGCAGCGTCTTCATCGGTCAGCAGAAGTTCACGATCAATTACTTCAGCGATCGCGTCGTGCTCACCAAGGTGAAGGCCAACGCCGCCCTGAGTCTGACGTCCTCGATCAACCCCTCAACGTTCCAACAGCCGGTGCTTTTCACCGCCACGCTCGTTCCCGAGACGGGTGCCGGTGCCATTCCGCCGGGTAGTACGGTCACATTCACCCTGGATGGTGTGACCTATCCTGCGGTGCCTGTCGTCGGCAACGTAGCCACGTTCAATCCGCAGACGGCACTCGGTGGGCCGCTCTCCGGTGGCACGCACACTCTCTCTGCTGTCTTCAGTGGTGATGCACTCAGCTTCGCCTCGACCTCGGCTACACTGGCTGGTGGTCAGGTCGTGGAAGTGCCCACGATCGACCCGCTCACCACCACGTTCCAGTACATCTCGCCGACCAATGCCAGCAGCATCGGCGTGCAAGATTCCACCACACTCGCCACGGCCGGGCAGAACGAACGGGTCTCCTCGCCGACTACTCCGGCCTGGACGATCACAATCAGCGATCTCGGCAACACGCCGGTTCGCACCTTCACAGGTGTCGGCGTCATCCCGCCGGGCGGCAGTTCCTTCCCCATCTCGGCTCTCTGGAACGGCACGGATGATTTCGGTTTGCCGCTGCCCGATGGTACGTACATCGTCAACGCCTCGTACGTCGATCTCTTCGGCAACATCGCCAGCACGCCGGGGCTGTTCGATCCTGTGTTCACGGTGGTGATCGATAACACCTCACCCACCGCCAGCCCGCTGACGAATCCGAACCCCGTGATTGCACCGGGCACAAGCAGCACCGTGGCCAATGGTACCACGCTCACGAGCACGATCAGTGATGTGAATCTGAACAACTGGACCGTCGAGATTCGCAACAACAGCAATGTGGTGGTTCGCACCTTCAACGGCACCGGATCGACCGTGAACGTGACCTGGGATGGCCGCGATGGCGGTGGCGGCATCGTGCCAAACGGTACGTATAACGCCACGCTCACGGCTCGCGATCTGGCCGGCAACCGCTTCACCACGGCCAACACACAGATTGTGGTGCTCACCACAGCCCCGACGATTTCGCTCTCGACGAACTCACCGACACGCTACGGCCAGGACATTACCTTCACGGCCACGCTCACGCTGCCCACCTTCGTGCCCGGTTCGGTCAGCAGCACTCTCACGAGCGGCATCGTGGAGTTCTTCAACGGAGCAGACTCGCTTGGCACCGCCCCGATCATTCAGAGCGGCGGCCAGTTCCTCGCCATCTTCACAACTCCCACGTTCAACGCCGGGACCTACACCAGCCTACACGCGAATTTCCTTGGCTCGAGTAACTTCCTGCCGGCGAACTCGGCGAACGCCACGCACAGCGTGCAGCAAGCGGTGTTGAGCGTGATCGCGGATTCGAAGTTCAAAGTGACGGGTGCTCCGCTGCCGCCGCTGACCTATCAAGTCGCCGGGCTCACCAACGGCGACACCATCGCCTCGACCCTCAGCGGCGCGCTGGCGACCACGGCGACAGCCAGCAGCCCGGTTGGCTCGTACCCGATCACGCAGGGCTCACTGGCCGTGATTCCGCAGCCGGACATGGATGGCAATGGCTTCCCGGATGTGAACTACATCATCTCGTTCACGAGCGGGATTCTCTCGGTCGTCAGTTCGCCGTTCATCCTGACGGTGACCGCAGACGCCATCAGCAAGCCGTACGGTGCCGCCGTGCCGACGCTGACCTACCAGGTGAGCGGCCTGCAACCTGGCGACACCGTGGCCACGGTCCTCGCTGGCAGCCTTGCCACCACGGCCAACGCCAGCACGCCTGCGGGTGCGGTGGTGCCCATCACGCAGGGCACGCTCACTTCGATCAACCCGAACTACACGATCTCGTACGTGTCGAACAACCTGACGGTGACTCAGGCACCACTGACAATCACTGCGGACGATCTGAGTCGCATCTTCGGCGTGGCGAACCCGCCGCTCACGGCCACCTTCAACGGGCTCGTGAACGGCGACACCTCGGCCGTGGTGAACGGGCTGAACTTGACGACACCCGCCACGACCTCCAGCCCAATCGGGACCTACCCGATCACCGATACCGGCGCACCGCCCACGGCCGCGAACTACGCCATCACTTTCGTGCCAGGCACACTCACCGTGACCCGTCCGAACGGCGGCTCCGCCGTGCCGAACGACATCGCGGCCGGCTCCGGAGCGGGTCTCGCCAATCAGGTAAAGGTGTACAGTCCAAACGGTGTCTTCAAATACTCGCTCTTCCCGTTCGCACCAGACTTTGCGGGCGGCATTCGCACTGCGGCGGCCGACTTCAATGGCGATGGCATCACCGATATCGTCGCCGGCACCGGGCCAGGCGTGCCGACGCAGGTCATCGTCTTCAGCGGGGCGGACCAGAGTGTGCTCTTCTCGGTGAACCCGTTTGAGAGCAGCTTCACCGGTGGTGTCTACGTCGCAGCCGGCGACATCACCGGAGATGGAGAGCCCGAACTGATCATCACGCCCGACGAAGGCGGCGGCCCCCGCGTCCAGGTCTACAACGGCAATGGATTCGTGAAGACGCACGATTTCCTGGGTATCGATGATGCGAACTTCCGTGGTGGTGCCCGCGCCGCCACGGGCGATATCACCGGCGATGGCGTTGGCGATCTCATCATCGCGGCCGGGTTCGGCGGAGGACCCCGCGTCTCCATCTATGATGGAGCCGCGCTGAACCTCGGCCAACTCGTGCATCCAGTCAACGACTTCTTCGTCTTCGAACAGTCCTTGCGCAACGGTGCCTTCATCGCCTCGGGCGATCTCGATGGCGATGGCTTTGCAGACCTCATCACCGCTGGCGGCCCGGGTGGTGCACCGCGCGTCCAGATTCTGAATGGTGCCGACCTGCTGCAGGGTGCTTTCACACCGATGGCGAATTTCTTCGCCGCCGACGTCGAGAGCCGAGGCGGGGCTCGCGTCTCCACCACCGACATCAACGGCGATGGTCTCGCCGACGTGGTGACGGGTGATGGCTCCACGCTCGGCTCACGCCTCTCAGGCTATGCCAGTACCACGCTGCTCATCGGTGGAACCTCCTGGGACTTTAGCTTCGACACCTTCCCCGGCTTCACGGGTGGCATCTACGTGGGCTAACGCCTGGCAAGCAGTTCAGAGCGAGGGATGGTCGACGCAGGTCAACCATCCCTCGCTTTTTTTCATTTCCCGGTCGTGTGAATGGTTAAAAACACGGAGCCCACCACGTCACGGCCATCGCTCGCGGCAATGTTAAAGCCCACTTGCATCTGCATCACGGGCTTTAACTCCGCAAAATGCAGCACCACCGTTCGGCCATCTTCGGCCAGTGTGGCTCGCATCGGTGCGAACTCGTCCTGCCCTTCGGCCCTTGGATCGCTCAGCTTCCAGCGCTTCGAGCCGTACTCGCCGGACCAGCGATAGTTCCACCATGCCGCCTTGTAGTTGGCCACGTCCTCGGCGCGTTTGCGATCGAGCGGCCGACTGAAGGTAAGGCGAACCGTGTTGCCCGCCACGGCGAGTTTCACGGGCACATCCAGCGGTTGGCCCGTAACACGCATCCGTTGCAGGCAGCCATCCGCTTTCGCGGCAGTTTGCCAGCCATTGAGCCCACACACATAAAGATGCCCATCCGGACCGAAGCGACCCCGGCAGACGCCCGAGAGAAAGTTCACATCGAGCGCCGTCACGCCGCCCTGCACCACGCCCTCGCCGCACTCCTGCCGCAACAGCACATAGGGCCGGCAGCGACCGTACGAAAAGTGCAACGGCAAGCCGGCGAGAGGGCCGAACGTGTTCGGCGGCACCCACACTTGCCCGCCCGCGGAGTTATCAATTTCGCGTGGCACCCAGCAAAGTGGGCCATCGTAAGTCGTGGGCGGGGGTGTGCGGTGGTTGGCCCGCATGTCGCCGTAGAAGCCCCCACGCCGGTACTCATCGATGCGCGTGGCCGGCATCCAGTTCCCTTCCTGGTCCGCCCCCGTGACGATGCCACTGGGCGACATGCCGAGCCCGATCGGATGGCGAAAGCCCGTGGCGTACACCTCCACCTGGCTGCCATCCTTGGCCGCACGAAGCAGGCAACCGCCGGAGGGAAGGTTCGTGTCGCCGGTCTTGAAGAAGTAGAAGTTGCCAGCGGGGTCGGTTTCGAGGCAGGTGTCGTACGCGTGTTCGCCGTTGCCGGTGTGCCAGTCATTGGTGAGGCACTCGTAGAAGTCCGCCTCGCCGTCGGCGTTGCCGTCGTGTAGGCGTGTGAGTTGCCCGCGTTCGAGCACCACCACCTGGCCATCGACGACCTTCAAGCCGAGTGGATGGTAAAGCCCCGTCGCGAAGCGCTGCCACGAGCAGGTGCCAGCCTTTTCATCGATACGAACCAGCCACACGTCGCCATGACACGTGCAGACGGCGATGCGGCCATCGGGCAAGTGATCGAGCCCGGTGCAGAAGAAGAGCGCTCCGAACGGGTTCTGGTACGGAATGGTGAGCGTGTCCACGGCGAATGGCCCGGCGGCATCGCCCTTCACGAGTGCAGTGATGAGCGGCTCGCCCCAGTGCCGGGGGCCGGGCTTTGCGAGTGTCGCCAGATCCTGAGGTTTCGCCGCGGACCCAGTGCCGTGAACCACCTGCAACGTCAACGGCTGTTTGGAAGCCGGAATCAGTACATGCCGAACGGGCTTCTCGAGGATCTTGAGATCGGCCGGCAGCACGCGGGCATCAGTTGGCAGGGCGAGCCGCAAGGACGAATCGTGGGCCGCGATCAGAAACTGACGGGTAATGGTCGGGCCATCAGAGTTGTCGAACGTGGGGCATTCGAACACCTCGGTGCCACTCACACGATACCGCAGAACTACCCGATCCCCATGCAGGTGCACGCCAAGGAACTGCATCCACTCACGCGGCAAGGGAGCCGTGAAAGGGCCTGCAGCGTCCCAGTTGCCTTGCGGATCCGCCCAGCCGGGGCCGATCGATGATGAGAAAAGGAACTTGCCGGCAGGTGAGGGAGTGTTGAGCAGGCCGAATCGGCGATTTCCATGAGTGAGATATCCACCTTCCCATCCTGCTCTCATATTCATCGTGGCGCGATCAAAGATGACGCCACTCTCATTATCCACTCCCAGCTTTATCACAATTGATTTAGTAACAATATTCGTAGATTTGTCGCGCGTCAGTTTCAGGCTGCAGCCAAGAGTGGTCCCGGTGTCCATGAGCCGAAAGCGACCATCGACCCAGTCCGGATCCGTGGCTTTTTCCCAGGTTTCCGCCTTGCCTGTGGCAGGTCGCGGGGTCCAGTCTGCCAGGGCGGGATCAACCCCTGCAGGCAGGGTTGGACGGTCAACCTCTCGCGGCGGTGGTGCGACCGGCAGATCGGCACTCGTGCAAAACAGGACAGCAAAAAGAGTCAACATGAGTGATTTCGCTCCAGTGAAATGAGACACTCTCAGTTTTGGATTCGGCCGTTCGCAGAGTTATAGGTCACGAAATAAGATCTCACCATTCTCTCAGATAGATGTTTTCTTCACGCAAAACACAAGAAAGTAAGCCGCGATGGATTGCAAGTTCCGAACACCCGCAGTTAGACACTTCACCGACGGGCCGGAAATTGCTGTCACTAGACTGTCCGATTCGTTTCTCTCTTCTCCACTCTTCTCTCTCGGAGGCCTCATGTACTCGTCTCTCCCCCGAACCCGGCGTGGGTTCACCCTGATCGAACTGCTGGTCGTGATTGCCATTATTGCAATCCTGATTGGCCTGCTTCTCCCCGCCGTGCAGAAAGTCCGCGAAGCGGCGGCACGTGCGAAGTGTGCCAACAACATCAAGCAGATTGCACTGGGTTGCCATGGATATGCGGATGTGAACAACGCGCTCCCCCCCGCCGCCCTGATGTATTACACCGGCGGCAGCGTGAGCAACAACAACGCCAACTTCGGTCCCAACTGGGCGGTGTTGATCCTGCCTTATGTTGAACAGGGCCCTCTTTATACCCAGAACAACGTGGCCGCACATACGTCAACGGTAAACAATACAGCATGGCGTGGAGTGCGATCGGCAACTGTGCCCTCATACGTGTGCCCCTCGGATTCGAACGGTGCAGCGCCACACACCGGTGGCGCAGGCGCAACCGAGACCGGCTGGGCACGTGGCAACTACGCAGCCAATGCTGGGCCGTCCGATCCTCTTCAGACGATTAACGGTAATTCGAACCTCATCAACGGTAGCGGCACTCCTGCAGGGTTTACATTGCCCAGCAACGCAAATGGAGCCGGGCCGATGGTGTTTGCCACAAATGCTAGCTATAAAGGGAACTCACTGGGTGCACTGTCGAACCAGGATGGGACCTCGAACACGATTCTGATCAACGAAATCCGCGTTCCCGTGAACACGGCTGATCCACGCGGATCTTGGGCTCTACCTTATACCGGCATGAGCATCACAGCCGGTCACTGCCGAGGTGACTGCGGCCAGCCGAACGATGGTACGGCCACTCAGCGTTCAGGTTGTGATGACGTGCAGGGTGGTGTTGGTAACAATGCTGATGGCATGGGTATCGGCTCGACAGCAAACTCAAACCAGGGCCAAGCACGCAGCCGGCACTCAGGCGGCGTGAACTGCGCCATGGCCGATGGCACCGTGCGCTTCGTCCGCACCTCGGTGACCCCGCAGAACTGGTTCTACATGAATGCCAGCTCGGATGGCTTTACCTGGACCGACAACTAAATGTGAGAAGTTTCCTC
Source organism: Gemmataceae bacterium (assembly GCA_041750275.1). Lineage (GTDB taxonomy): Bacteria > Planctomycetota > Planctomycetia > Gemmatales > Gemmataceae > JBGSZR01. Next base: position 51,899 of record JBGSZR010000310.1, on the reverse strand, counting down.
ACTGGCGAAATGAACAATTCTGCCAGATGTGATTCAAGAGAAACCCCGGGCGCTGTCCCGGGGTTTTTTCGTTAACCGCGTCGCCGCAGCCAGGCACCAACGGTCTTCTGACGGGAACCGAGCAGTACGTAGATGAGCAGGAGAACGGCGGGGCCGGCGAGCCAGAGCAGCAGTTCCAGCGAGGGGAATTTCGGGCCGTTGATGCCGGCCAGCACTTCACGCGTCGATTGCCCGGCGGCGAATTCACCCAGGAGCACACCCACGACCAGGAGCACGAGTACCACGCCTGCATCTGCGGCATAGCTCAGCAGCGTGCGGCCGAGCGGCGATGCTGTTCGCATGGCAGGCTGCGGCGGTGGCAGCGGCTTGGCCCAGGCCTTCGGCAGTGGAGCCACATCGGGCGGTTCATCGAGCTTCGCAATCGTGCCCGGCGAGAGAAAACCCATCTCCACATCCTCGGCCGCAGTCTTCCCCACATCGAGCGTGATGTCCGGAGCGTCTTCGCGCGGCGACTCCACAGTCGGAACTGTGAGATCGAGCGGCGCGTCCGCCGAGGGTTCCGGCAAAACAAGGCTCTGGCCGCAACTCTTGCACACGAGCGGCAACCCGAAGAGGGCATCCGGGAGTTCATACTCTCGCTGGCAGTTCGTGCAACGGAACCGAATCACGACATCCTCCAGGCGCGGCCCGACGGTCTGGCCTGGATGATAAACGATTTCGCCGCGCGATGCGGGACCTTGCCGATTGGTGCGAAGAAATGAGGCACCTACGGCGCTGGCATAATTGGTGGAATCAATTATGACGGCCGGCGGTAGAAGCGGTTGGCCACGAAGCCTTCGAAAACGAGCAGCATCAGCACCAGGATCAGCAACCAGGGGAAGAGGTCCACGGGCTGGTCCATTTTGCGCTCCATCGCGTCCGCCAGTTTCAGATCGCGTTCGACGGGGATTACGGAGTTCGCCCCAGTGAGTGCTTCGATCACCTCGACGGGCACCTTCTCCAGGGCGAATTCCTCCGCCGGTGTATTTGTGCTGAAGCCATCGCGCCAGCGAGGCACGTCGGGTGTGGGTGCCCGGCCGGGCAACGTGAGCAGGAAGTTCCCGGCGAGCAGCGTCCGCGGCGGACCGAGTTTTAGCTCCAGTTGCTGTTCGCCGAGCGACACAATCGCATCGCGACCGGCGATGCCGGGGCCATCGAGCACAAGGTTCTCACGCTTGCCCGCCGGGAGCTTTGCCAGTGAAAGTGTGACCGTCTGACCGACCTGGAAGTTCAGCACCTCATCGCTTAGCTCGCCAACCAGATACTTCACGATCAGGTCCGGGAACACCACCACCCAGCTGGTGTCCGTCGGCGGGAAGTAGTCGTTCCAGCGTTGCTCGGCATCCAGGCCGAACTCCATGCGGCTTGTCAGCAGAATGACGCGGCCCTTGAGTGTCTTATCCTTCGGGTCGATAATGGGCCGGTCGAGCACGGCGGGGCGGCACAGTTTCGGGTCGAGGTTATCACGAAAACGTGAGACGGTCAGGGCATCCGGATGCTTGTCGATGTCCCAGTATTTCCAGGCCCGGCGCGGGTTGCGGAGCACATCGACGCTGCCACGGCGCTGCCACTTTGCCAGTGGTTCGAGCATCGGGTGTTGCCGGAGTGCGTCCTCATCGAGAAGCCATGTCACGCCCTCGCTGCCCTTGCGTGGCGTCTCCCAGTCCGGGGCGGTTTGCTCGGGCGGAGGCGGATCGAGTTTCGCCGTGTTCACCACGCTTTTCAGCGAGCCCGGCAACAGTTCCTGCGAGGCTTCGACCGTGTATTCATCCAGGGCCGTGCGGTCGTCTGCACCGGGGATCACCACGAGCTTGCCACCGGTGAGCACGAAGCGGCGGAGCTTGCCCCAGAGCGGATCGGCCGCGGGTTGGTTCGGGTGGGCCACGGCCAGCATGGTCACGATGTCGTACTCGGCCAGGTAGCGCGGCGTCGCCCCGGCCACCTGCACCCGGCCCTCCTTGTCCGTGGTGAGTGCATCAGGAGAGACCACATCGCTGAGGTAGTTGTTCGCTTCGAGTGCCAGCGACCAGTAAAAGGCGGCACCGGGGACGCCATTGGCGATGTCGCCAGGGTTGTCCGTGATGGTGAGGATTCGCCGGGGTTCGGCCACGCGGAAGGTGAGGTAACGCGCGTTATCGGCGATGAGGGCATCCGTCGTTTCCAGTTCGAAACGGACCTGGTGAATGCCCGCCTTCAAATCCTTGAAGTCAAAGGTTCGCGCCTGCGTCTGCCCACCGGCGAGCGGCACCGGCATGCGAATGGGCGTGCTCGCGTCATCCAGGTACGCCCTCAGGGTTGCATCCACATTGGGCCCCGTGGCCCGCACCGTGACGGTGATGACAGCGGGCTGGTTGCCGGGAATCACCTGCGGCGACATGCTGGCAGCGAGGATCGCCACGTCCGCTGGTTGGTCGATGCCCACATCCACCACCACATGCGCCGGTCGCGGGAGTGGCAGCGTGCCCCACACCTTCTTGAGTTCCTCGGCCCGCGTGTCGTTCCAGATTGCCGTCGTGCGGTCTGTGAAGACAGCCACCAGTTTGGGGTAAGGATCGCCATCCGATTCCTTGTCGGCACTGGAACAGAGTGAATAGGCCTCGCCGATGGCATCGATTACGGAACGGCGGCCCGTCGGTTCACGCAAAGCATTGATGCGGCGGCGGGCATCCGCGGAGGAACGCAGCCAGATGCTGGCGAGGCGGTCGGTGGGATCGCCATCGGTCGGTTGCGAGCCAGGATCGCCGGTGTCGATCACGGCGATGATGGAGTTCTCGGGCAGTTGGTCCAGGAATTCGTTGGCCCGGCGCACCGCCTCATCGAGTCGGCTCTTGTCGCCGACGGCGTAGCCCATGCTCGGGCTGGTGTCGATGACAATCACAACGGCGATGGGTTGTTCGCCACGGAGGTTGAAGCGTTCACTGAGCACGGTGGGTTGATACAGGGCAAGGCAGAACAGGGCGATGAGCAACATGCGCAGGGCGAGCAGCAGGAAGTGCCGGAGGCGGAGTTTGCGCTGGTTGGTCTTGAGCTTCTGCTTGAGGAAGCGGAACGCCGGAAACGGAAGCCGCTTCGGCTCCTGCTTCATGATCAGGTGAAGTAGGATCGGCAACCCGACCAGCGCGGCACCAGCGATCAAAACGGCATGCATGAAAGCATTGTAAAGGAGCGGCAAGCCTGTCAAGGTGCGCATTCGCCAAAGACAGAGGCGAAAAGTGGAGGGAGTTGACCCGGCTGCCTGCCGTGCGATGGCACGCTTGCTCGGTTCCGCCGTGTGTCGATGGCTGACCCGTGGCGCGGATCATGGGGCCAGCCGACGACGTTTGCTTCAAGAGAAGCCTGGGCCTACCAACGGCGATAGCCTGGGAAGGCATGGTAGTGGGTCGTGGTGTGCGGCACCACGTGATAGTGCCCCCGGTGTGGGACGAGGTCGAGGTGTGTGGTCGTGTGCGGTACCAGCACCGGACCGCGGTGCCCACCACCGTAGTAGCCACCACCGCGGTAGCTGTTGCCGAAACCGCCACGGTAGTAGCTGCCACCGAACCCATTCTGGTAGCCTCCGTAGCCACCCTGAAACGAGGGTCCGTTGTGGTTGTGCCCATAGTGCTGGGCAGATGCGGTGCCTGTGGTGAGTGCGAGTGCAGCAATCGCCGCGCAGAGGGTGAACTTCATGACGATCCTCCTGGTGAGTTCTTGTCTGGGGGACGATCCCCGAGAGTGGAACGCCAACCCAGCGGAGACTTGCGCTGGCGAAATCCACCCCGTTCACCCCACTGGCTCTGCTCGAAGCTTCCCACCATTGCTCGTGACTCTGGCAAGAGGGAATCGAGGCCAACACATGAGCGTGAATAGCCTGGCCAAACCTCGGAACCGGAGCGGTCTCCTGCACAACCAAGGAGCTAAATTCACGCCTTGCTCCATTCATAGTTGAACTTGGAGGCTAGAAAAATTCGATCGCGATTCTGGACATCTGATACGGATCGAGTTGAGCAAGGTACTATCTCTTACGGTGTGTCCTTTCGACCACGACGGGTAGCGGAATTGCAGTGTCACAGCGGCATCCAAGTGAAACATTCACCTGGGATCGATGCGGATTCCATCACCTACATATTGTGGCACGTCGCCATCGACGCCCGTGGGGATGGCGATTCGCTACCATCAACTTTGCAGCGTCCCCGACACACAATCTCATTGGAGTTTCTCATGCGTTATCTCATGGTGGCTGCCGTTGTCACTGTATGTGTGGCCACGGCGAACGCAGAACATGTGGATGTGGCTCCACCGCCGCGGCCGGTGGTGCTGGCCACGATTGAATCGAGCCTTCCGACGGCCGGCGGCCAGATTCGCCAGTTCGCGTTTGATGCCGATTCCGCCACGCACTTTGCCTCGGAGCGGAATCCGATGAAAGACGACAGCGTGACCATCCGCTTCGATGAGCCGGTCGAGTTCACAGCCGCCCGTTGGATCACGGGGCGTTCCGAAGCCACAGATCTTCCGGCGAAGTCGTGGGTGACGGAGGTTTCACATGATGGCAAAACCTTTGAGCCGTTCGTGAGCGCGAAACCAGGTGATGCGTTGAAGAAACCCTCGATTCGGGCTGTTCGATTACGTGTTACACAAGACATGAAGCAACCGCTCGTCGTTCGCGAGATTGCACTGGACACCACGCCGCGTGTGGTTCCGTTTCGTTACCCCGTCGAGATCGCGCTCGATGTGACGGATGCACCGGAGATGAAAGAATGGGGGGACAATGTGGTCCGGATCTGCGAGCGGCAATACCCCAAGATTTGCGATGAACTGATGAGCGAGGGCTATCGACCCATGACACAGATTCGCATGACATTGAAGAAGGACTACGGCGGTGTCGCCGCGGCGGGTGGTGGACGCATCACCGGTTCAGTGAAATACTTCAAAGCCCGCCCCGACGACATCGGTGCCATGGTTCACGAAACGGTGCACTGCGTGCAGAACTACCGTGGCCGCAACCTGCCCAGCTGGCTCGTCGAAGGCATCGCGGACTACATCCGCTTCTGGCGTTACGAACCAGGCAAGGCCGGGCGATTGCAACCCGAGCGAGCCCGCTACGATGCCAGTTACCGCACCACCGCCGCGTTCCTGGCATACGTCTCGGACAAGTATGATCCCGCTCTCGTCACGAAACTGAACACCATGCTACGCCAGGGCAAATACGACCCGGGCATCTGGAAGACGCTGACGGGCAAATCGGTGGAAGAATTGAACCAGGAATGGCGGCAATCGCTGGTTCGCTAGCGCACTCACGTGGCCACGGTTACAGTCTTCACTTCGGTGTAAAGCTGCAAGGCGTACTGCCCGAGTTCGCGGCCAATGCCCGACATCTTGAAGCCGCCGAACGGCAGCGCTGCATTGAAGACATCGAAACAGTTCACCCACACCGTGCCAGCTCGCAAGCTGTTCGAGAGACGAATGGCCTTCGAAATGTCCCGTGTCCAGACCGCGGCAGCGAGGCCATAGAACGTCTTGTTGCCGCGTTCGATCACTTCGTCCACGTCCTTGAATTTCAGGATGCTCATCACGGGCCCGAAGATTTCTTCGCGGGCGATCTTCATTTCGTCGCGCACGTCCGCGAACACGGTGGGTGCGATGAAGTATCCGCGGTCGCCGATGCGGTTGCCGCCGACGAGCATCCGGGCACCGTCCTCGCGGCCCGCGTCGATGTAGCCCATCACACGGTCGAACTGTTCCTGCGAGACTTGCGGCCCTTGCTCCGTGCCGTGATCGAACGGGTCGCCGACCTTGCGAGCCTTCGCTTTTGCGACGATCTTTGCCACGAACTCGTCGTAGACATTTTCCTGCACGAACAACCGGCTGCCGGCACAACAGCACTGCCCCTGGTTGAAAAAGAGGCCGAAGTACGCGCCTTCGACTGCGGCATCGAGATCGGCATCGGCAAAGACGACGTTCGGCGATTTGCCGCCAAGCTCGAGGCTGACGCGTTTGAGATTGCTCTGGGCCGCGGCGGTCATCACGATCTTGCCCGTGCCGGTCTCGCCGGTGAAGGCGATCTTGTCCACATCCATGTGATTCGAAAGTGCGGCCCCGGCCGTGGGTCCGAAGCCCGGGACCACATTGATCACGCCATCGGGGAAGCCGACTTCCTGAGCGAGTTGAGCCACACGCAGCGCGGTGATGGGCGTCTGCTCGGCAGGCTTGAGCACCACGGTGTTGCCGCAGGCGAGTGCCGGACCCCACTTCCAGGCTTGCATGAGCAGCGGGAAATTCCAGGGGATGATCTGGGCCACCACGCCGATCGGCTCGTGCCGCGTGTAACAGAAGAAGTCGTTGCCGATGGGAATGGTCTGGCCGGTGATCTTGTCCGCCCAGCCGGCGTAGTAGCGGTAGCACTGAATCACGAGCGGCAGGTCTGCGGCGAGTGCATCAGCGATCGGTTTGCCGTTGTCGAGTGATTCGAGTGCGGCGAGTTCCTGGATGTTCTCTTCGATCGCATCGGCAAGCTTATAGAGCAATCGGCCACGCTCGCCCGGTGTCATTTTGGACCACGGCCCATGCTCGAATGCCTTGCGGGCCGCCTTCACGGCGATGTCCACATCCGCCTTGTCCCCTTCCGCGACCTGGCAGATCACTTCACCCGTGGCGGGGTTGATTGTCTCAAATGTCTTACCGCTGACCGCATCGACCCACTTGCCGTTGATAAACATCTTCTGATCGAGCACTTTCGGAGCCGTTGACTTCGCTTTCGGTGCAGTGACCGTGGCCATCGGAGAATCCCCCGGGAGAGTGAGGTCGAACGAATGCGAACGGATTGTTATTGTCCGCACGGGTGGGCACGTGTCAACCATTGCTCAAAGTCTGGCTGTCGACACCCCGTGGAGCATCGTTCCAACTCGCACCCACTCCAGCCAGGAACCCCGCTCGCTTTTCGGAATCATCTTCACATCGTGGACGATCCCATGCACGGCGACAGTGTGTGTATTCTCGCTTCTATCGGAACGGAATCTGTGCTGTGGACCCGATGTCGCACAACACCCCTGGGCTGCCTCTCGTTTGCCCAAACACCAAGACAACGGCTGCTGTGGGGCCTGTTCCCCAGGTTATTGGTTCCTGGGTCATGCCCATGAAAGTGCGAGGCGGCCTGATCACGCTTTGGAGTGATTGCACGTCCAGTTCGTGTGTTGCTCGCTGCTCTCTGTCGAATTCGCGTGCACACCCAATTTGCACCCGGCCGTAGACTTCAAACGAGAGTTTCGACTACGATACTCTTCTATCCGCCCCGAGGTTTTCATCCTGGGTTCGGAAGAATTCGGAAGGAGATCGATCATGCCATTCGCAACGAAGCTCTGGGCCCGTCGGGGTGCGTTGGCACTTGTCGGTGCGACCATGGCCTGGCTGAATTTTGCCACGGCTCAGCAGAACCCGCCGGCTGCACCGAGCAAACCGGCCGCGCCGCGCGGAACGACACTGGAGATCGACCCCGTGGAGCCGCAGATCGCCCCCCGGTCGCGTATTCCTGCCAGAGGTGCTCCTAACCTGGCGATTCCCGTGCTTGGTGTGGCACCGTTCCAGGCCGTACCGCTGCAGCATCGTGCCATTCCTGGGCGAGTTCAACAGCGACAGCCGAATATCGGCCCACTTGGTGAGCGGGTCGCCGATCCTTTTGGACTCACGAGGATGGCCCTGGCACTGGAGCCGGACCAAATTCCACAGCCTGGCGCCGACGACGAGATCGCAGCCTGGATCAAGGAGATCCTGGCGGAACTCGATCAGCTGGAGGCCAGGCCCGATCCAAAAGCCGGCGGGATCATCATCAACGGTCAACCGTTCGCACTAGGTCAATTCGGCAACGGTCAGGTGATTCCCTTCAACATGCAACAATTTGGCAATGGCGAATGGAATGTCCAGCCTTTCGCCTTCGGTCAGCCTGGAAGAATCCGCGGTGCCTACGAACCGCGTCTTGGCGTCATGGCAGGACGTGTCTCACCGGAGCTAGGCGATCAACTCGATCTGCCGAAGGGAAAGGGCGTTGTGCTTACCGAAGTGCAGGCGGGAAGTGCGGCCGAGAAAGGTGGGCTCAAACAGCACGACATCGTGCTCGAGTTCGCCGATGAACCGGTGGGTGACGACCCGGCCGCTTTCGCCCGCGACATCTCTGCGTTGAAAGAAGATGCGAAGGTGTCCGCCGTCGTCATTCGCAAAGGGAAGAAGGAGACGATCAAGGAGATCGCGGTACCGGAGGCAGCAGCGGGCAACGGCTTGGGAGGCGGCCGCAACTTCGGGCGCGGTGGTGTTCCGCCACGCTGGCCGCTGAACATGATACCCGGTGTGCAGATCCAGCCGCGTGCCATGAACTGGCAATTCCAGCCCTTCCCGGCTTTCCCCGGTGCAGTCCCTGGTGTGCAATCGATGCAGGTGCAGATCTCGAATGATCAGTTCACGATCACGGCAACCGAGGGCAACCTGCAGTACACCGTCGAAGGCAAGAACGTGGCGGGCAAGGTCGAACCCACGCGTATCGCCATCCGGGACACTGCCACGGACAAGGTGCTCGCGGACGCTGCCAGCATCGAGAAACTCCCCGCGGAATACCAGGAGCGCGCGAAGCAACTTCTCGGCAACGTGAGCTTCGGCAAATAATCACGGCATCTTCGATCGCACTGGGGATGGCTCGTGCGATTTTGGCTGATAATCGGATTCCCCCATCGCTGGTTCAAGCGTCGAGACTCCGGCACCTCACGGTGCCGGTTCGTCATGCGGCTGACATGACCGATTCAGCCCATAACCCGACGTGCTGGCATGGCCGCAACCGGAGTCCAGGCCAATCCAAACCTGTTCGAGCAAGAACGAACGATCGCCGAAGTCGAGTGTGACGCCCACTCCACATCTCATCAATCCGGCCTGCACTGCAAACCGTTTGTACCGCCTTCGTAACGACCGGGTTCGCCTGCTGTGGCTCGGTCGTCCTGTTCGGGTATCATCGAACCACTTCCCTTCACTCCCAAGAGGATGAGTTATGCGCATGCGTCAATTACTGTGGGGCGTTCCCGTGGCCGGGGCGGCCGGGCTGGGCTGGTATGTCGACCGGCTCGAAGCGGCCGAGGCCGCGAAGCAGGACTTGCAGCCCGCTGTTTCGCTCCCCGTCACACGCGTGGTCCTCTTCAACAGCGGCGTGGGCTATTTCACCCGCGGCGGCGAAGTGCAGGGCGAGGCCCGCGTCGATCTCAGCTTCCAGGAGGACGACATCAATGATCTCCTCAAGAGCATGGTGCTCGAAGACTTCAACGGCGGCCGCGTTGCCGCGGTGAGCTACGATTCGCGCGAACCGATTTCACGCACGCTCTCCAGCTTCGCCATCGATCTGAACGATAGCCCTAGCTTCGCCGAGATCGTGCAGCAAGCCCGTGGTGAACGCGTGGAAGTGACCGTGGTGCCCACGGCTGTGAACCAACCGGGCAAGCTTGTCGGCACGGTGGTGGGAATCGAGGTGCAGCAGGTCGCCGCGGGCAACACCGTCACCGAAACGGAGGTGCTGAACCTGTGGTGTGCGGAGGGGCTCCGCGCCGTGAAACTCAACGAGGTTCAGCAACTGCGTTTCTCGAATCCAGTGATCGAGGCCGAGTTCCGCCGGGCACTGGAGGTGGTGGCCCTTTCGCACGACAGCCAGAAGAAAGCCGTTTCGCTACACTTCGCCGGCGAGGGCAAGCGCAAGGTGCAGGTGGGCTACGTGGTCGAGGCCCCCATCTGGAAGACCTCGTACCGCCTGGTGCTCGATGGCGAGAACAAGGCCAAGCCTTACCTGCAAGGCTGGGCGATGGTCGAGAACACCACGGATGAAGACTGGGCCGGGGTGAAGATGGCGCTCGTGTCGGGGCGGCCCATCAGCTTCAAGATGGACCTGTACAACCCACTCTTCGTGCCACGGCCCACCGTTGAACCCGAACTGTTCGCCTCGCTGCGACCCCCGACCTACTCCGGCGGCTTCAAGAATGGAACAGTCCTCGCGCTCCAGGTGCAGGATGGCGAGAGCAACGGTGGGCGGGGCACGCTGAGCCGCAGGTCACGCGATGAGAGCAAGCCAATAAAAGAACTCGAGCAACTCGAAAAGAAAATGGAGCAACAAAACCAACTGAAATCACTGGACGACACGGTTCGTACGAACGACCCCAGCGCGCTCTACGCTCGCCAGGCCGGCAAGGAACTCTCGGATCGCCTGGACACTGGTGCCATCGGCAGTGCCGCCACCGCGGGCAAACTCGGTGACAGCTTCCAGTACGTCATCGATCACCCGGTCACGCTCGTGCGGCAGAAATCTGCAATGCTGCCCATTGTGGGCAAGGACATCGATGGCCAGCGCGTCAGCATTTACAACCCCGGCGTGCAAGCCAAACACCCGCTGCTCGGCCTGCGCCTCAAGAATTCCACGGGATTGCACCTGAACCAGGGCCCCATCACTGTGTTCGAGGGCAGCACATATGCCGGCGACACCCGCGTCCTCGACGTGCAGCCGAACGAAGAACGCCTGGTCGCCTTTGCCATCGATCTCGGCACGGAAGTCGATCCACAGAACGGCCCAGGTTCCTCCAAGCTCACGAACATCAAGGCTGTGAAGGGCATCGTCACCACCACGACCAAGTTCCGCGAAGAACGCAAATACCGCATGGTGAACCGCAGTCAGACGGACCGCGTCTTGCTTCTCGAGCACCCGAATCGCACCAATCAGCAGTTCAAACTGGTGGAAACGGAGAAGCCCATCGAGGACACGAAGGACGTCTACCGCTTCCAGGTGGCGCTCAAGGCTGGAGAGGAAAAGACCTTCGTGGTGAACGAGGAGCGCGATGTGAACACCACGGTGGCGCTCTCGAATTCGAGCGACAACCAGATTCGCTACTTCATCTCGTTGAACGAGGCGACGCCGGAACTGAAGAAGAAACTCGCCGAGGCGCTGACTCTCAAGGGTGCCTGGGATGGCCATCGCCGCGAACTGTCGCAGGTGGTGGCCGACTTGAACCGCCTGAACCAGGACCAGGATCGCATCCGCAAGAACCTGGCCAACACACCGAAGGAAGCCGAGGTGTACATGGTCTACTTGAAGAAGCTCAGTGCGCAGGAGAAGGAAATCGATGCGCTGACCACGAGGCAGAAGGAATTGATGAACGCCGAGTTCGAGGCCAAGAAAAGCTACGAAGATTACATCTCGACGTTGACGGACTGAGTGAGGGGCTCTGACGAATTGATCGACCGAGGTGTTTTCGTTGCCCGCCTCGAGGCGGGCAACGACAGAACGGGTGATGGACTCGATTCTGTACCCAAGCCCAGGTTAGAACTCAACTCCCAGTTGCCGGCTGTTCCCGTTTTGTTTTGACCCTCATCTCGCCAGCACTCCTCAAAGCATTTTTCGCATTCGGCACGGTAATACCCACCCCGAGAAGGCCGCGGTGTGTCCGCATCGGTGGGGTGCGGTTCCTGCAGAGATGCCGTGGCATTTTAGCGTGAGGGAGGAAGCAGGACTTGTGCCTGCCTCGTCCCCGCAGATCGAACATGATCAATCGCGCGAGTACATCATGATTCGCAGGATGTACCAGAACAGCAGGGCCACGGAGGCGAAGAGCGACAGGCTCGCGGCGACGTGCTGATCGGTGCTGTACTGATGGATGATGTTCGAGGTGTTGTAGATGATGGAGGCCGCGGCGAGTGCTACCATGGCGGCTGAGAACACCAGGCCCAGGTTGAAGCCGCCGATCACGGCCGCGAACACGAAGCCTAACGCGAGCATCGAGGCGACGCCAATGATCGGCCCGAGGAACGAGAAGTCCTTTCCGGAGACGAAGACCGCAATCGTGAGCCCGCCGAAAACGGCGAGAGTAAGAATCGCGGCTTGCAGCGGCAGGTCTTTCCCGGCGTATTGGGGGGAATTGGTCGCGATGTAGAGAATCGGCAGGAAGATTACGACTTCGAGCAGCACGTAAAGCGCAAGCCCAGCATATTGCACACCGGGAGAGAAGCTGGATCGGGCCATGTACTGCGCGCCCATGCCGCCAGCCACGAACAGCACCATCAGGCCAAGCCAGGCGAAGCGGTTCGCCATGAACACATCAACGAGAATTGCCTCGGCGGCTCCGGACGAGAAGAGCAACGCTTCGAGGCCGACGAAGGCGACAATGGCACCCAGCAGGTGCAGGTAGGTTTTCTTGATGAAGGTGGCCCGGGCACTCGCCGGGGCACTGGCTGCGGAGTAAGCCGTGGTTTCGTAGCCGTAGCTCATGGCAGGGAACTCGTGTGATAGGGGGCATCTGGAAGCCTATCACACTTTACGCGACGGAAACTGTGGGGACAAGCACGACTCGATACAGGCAGGCGGGGGTGTAGCCGAATTCTCTGGGGATATTGAATTCCTCCGCAGGAACCTGGTTCGGCAGTGCGGAATGCGGAGTGAAAAACCCAGCAAACCGCCGCAATTGTCCTCGTACCACCCCCCAGAGGAAATGGTTGCACCCCATGCTGACGGTGGAACGTACGCGTCTGACGCAGCGGTACTACCCCACCCAGGTGGCGTCGGTGCCTGCATAGGTGGTCAGGCCTTCGGCGAACCATAACGCGATCTCGGTCGTGGCGTTCTCGGGGCTGTCGCTTCCGTGGACGAGGTTGTTTTGCACACTCAGGGCGAGGTCGCCGCGGATGGTGCCGGGAGGCGATTTCGCACCGTCCGTGAGTCCCATGAGGTTGCGGCAGACGGCAACGGCTTCGCGCCCTTCCCACACCATCGCCACGGTGGGACCACTGGTAAGGAAGGCGAGCAAGCTTTCGTAAAATGGCTTGCCCTTGTGAACAGCGTAGTGCTTTTCGGCGAGGTCACGAGAGGCCAGGACCAGTTTGAGCCCGGCCAACCGCAGGCCCTTGCGTTCGAAACGGCCTGTGATTTCGCCGACCAGACGACGCTGTACGGCATCTGGCTTCAACAGAATGAGCGTTTGTTGCATGGGTGCACTCCGTGGGGATGGTGTGCAATCATCGTGCAGATGCGCGGGTAAAACGTCCAGCAGGGGCTAACCGCTTTGCCTTGTGGAAGTGTGCGGTGGGATGCGCGTGAAGCATCCGCAACACACGTGCAGGAAAACGAGCGTGTTGCGGATTGCCAAAACCGATTTTCATCTCACCGGTTGCTCGAAGCCGCCGCTGGAAGTTTCAACTCCGTGCCGGGAATGAGCAGGGCTCCGGGGTCGGTGATCTCGCGGTTGAGTTCCCAGATTTCGCCCCAGCGCGAGTCGCTGCCGAGCACTTCCTTGGCGATGAGTTTCATGGTGGTGCCCCCGGCTGGCACACGATAAGTGTTGCTGCTCGTCCGGAATGTGGGGCTGGCTTCACTCGTGCCCGGACTCGTCCAGTTGTCGGGTGCCGTGCCCGTGACAGGCCGGACACTGGAGAGGGCGGGCGACGGAATTGAACCGCCCGACGATTGGGGGAAGCGCTTGCGAAGAATATGCATCGGCGGCACTTCCACCGGGCCAGAGCCCTGCAGGGGCTTGTTGCGATTGAATTCCCGCAAGGCCGATGCGTAGCGGGAATCGTTGTAAAACTCCTTGCTGATGCTGTCGTAGCTATCGCCGACGCGGGGATCGTAGAGATCAACGTCGAACGAAGTGGCTGCGGGCTTGAGATTCACTTCCGGTGTGGCAGCCGGTTTCACGTACTCAATGCTGCGATTGCCGTTGTTCGTCTGCCCGGGCGGAACGATGGGCGTCACCACCGATGGTGTCGGAGGAGTCAGGACTGGCGGAACGATCGGCGTCACCACAGGCGGCACCACGCTGGGAGTCAGCATCGGTGGCACCACATCCGGAGTCATGGCAGGCCCGAGCGGCAGCACGTTCGCGGCAGGTGCGCCGGGTGGCATGGCGGGCGGGATCACGGGTGCGGCCGGGCTCTTGTCTGGTGGAAAAACGCTGATCGGTGGGGTCACATCCACAGGTGGGACAGCGGGAGTGTTGGGCAACGGCATTGCGGGCACCACACTCGGCGCCACGGCGGGGTTCACCGCGCTCGGTATCACAGGTGCCGTGGGAGCCGATGGCAGCGTCGGCAGCACAGGCATCCCCGTGCCACCAGCCGGAGTTGGGGGCAGTGGTAGCGTCCCCGGCAATGCTGCGGGTTGGAGCGGTTCCTGCGCACTCGCTGGCACAATCAAGGGCGGCACAATAGTAGGCGGAGCGATCACGTTGGCAGGTGCCACTGCCGGAATCTCAAGCTCGGGCCTCGCGGGCGGGGTGGCCGCACGAAATTGACCGTCGTTGCTAATGGTGGGTGACGGCAGCGGAATGGTATCGCCAGGGCCCAGCGGTGGTATGTAGGCCGGGGCTGACGGCGTCACGACCGGCACCGTCAGTTCCGATCGCACCTCGGTGGATAGCTGCGGAGCACGAACAACCAGCTCCGCCGGGGGCAGCGTGTCTTGTGTGACGGAGGGTGCCGTCACACCCAAGCCGCTCGCCGTCGCTCTCGGAGTTGTCGGAGGGGTTGGGTCTGTCGGAGCAGGATGGGAATTGTGCGGCGTGGCGACCAGTGCCTGAGCCGCAGGCGAAGTTTTCGTTTCCGGCGTGCTCGTTCCGAACACCTGGACCCCGGCAACGCCGGCAACGAGGCTGAATACCGCGGAAGCCGCCAGGGCAGCGCGTTTACGCGTGAGGAGCGACCCGGCCGAGATGGGCAATTCCGCAGGCGGCTCCGACTTGGCCGCTTCCACTTTCGGCGGCTCCACCTTCGGCGACACCGGCTTCGGGCCAGGGATCGTGGGCACCTTCAGTGGTGCATCGACAGAAATCGGTTCCATCCGTGAACCCTTCCTGGTGAACAACAGACCGCGTGAGCAGAAGCCTGTGATTCGTGGTAGTGAACCTGAGCGACGCGTCATCTTGCTTCGTGTTGCCGCAGGGCCACACGCAGTTTCGCGCTCCGGGCCCGGGGGTTGCGAGCGATCTCGGTCGCGTCGGCTTCCACCGGCTTCTTCGTCAGCGGTAGCCAGGCTGGCGAATCGCGGAAGGCCTGCTTCACCCGCCGATCTTCGAGCGAGTGGAAGCTGATAATTCCCACTTTCCCGCCCGGCTTCACAATCCGCGGCAGCGACACGAGCAAGCGATCGAGTGCCCCGAGTTCATCGTTGACCGCGATTCGCAGAGCCTGAAAGACACGCGTCGCGGGGTCGATAGCGCCCGAACGTGGCACACAAGAACGCACGGCATCGGCGAGTTCCGCTGTCGTCTCGAACGGTTTCTGGTGCCGGCGTTCAACGATGCGTTTCGCCACACGCCGGCTATGCCGTTCCTCGCCGAATTCCCAGAATACATCGGCGAGCCCGGCTTCGCTCATGGTGTTCACCATCACCGCCGCCGGCTGGCCGCTTGTTGGATCGAGCCGCATATCCAGCGGACCGTTCTCACGGAAGCTGAAACCACGCTCGATCTGGGCCAACTGATCCGAGGCAAAGCCAAGGTCCGCGAGCACACCATCGACTGCCGGGATCCCCGCATTTGCCAACACATCGAGCAACTGATCGAAATTCGCATGCACCAGTGTGACCGGCCGATCCACGAGTCGGGATCGGGCTAAGTTCAGCATTGTCGGATCCTGGTCGAGCCCGAACAATCGCCCGGCTTCGCCCAGTCGCTCGGCGATCAAACGGGAGTGCCCGCCCGCACCGACAGTGGCGTCGACCCATGTCTGGCCGGGCTGCGGGTCGAGCAACCGAAGCACTTCGCTCGCCAGCACCGACACGTGCGACGGGGACATACGCAGATCCGGGAAAGGGGTCAAGAGGGAGTGTGCGACGAGCCACGGGGGGTGTAACCGAATTTTCTTGGGATATTGAATTGCTCCGCAGGAACGTGGTCCTGCAGTGCGGAATTCGGAATTCGGAGTGCGGAATGAAATACCCAGGAAACCGCCGCAATTGTCCTCGTGCCACCCCCAGAGAAAATGGTTGCACCCCCACGGGGCACGGGGCTGCAGGAGTTCTTTGAAGACAATCATTCCGTGATTGCGGAATGCGTGATCTCATCCCCAGACGATGCCCCGCACTGATCTCTGCCTGAGCCCCGAGTGGAGTTGGCAAAGTGAGAAGAGTATCGTGCTGCAACCCTTCACGAGGTGCCGAGTAAATCATCCCAGGTTGTGGCCTGGAGGATGCGAAGGACCATCCGCTCGAGGCGATCGCGATCGGTGATGGCCTGAATTGCTCGCTCAGTGTCGGTGGACGCAGCTCCGAAACGGTTCACCCCCAGTAGCAGAAGCAACCGTTGGGCTTCCGCCGAGGCTCCCTGGGCAACGCCTTGCTGAATTCCCTGGGCAACGCCTTGCTGGACGCCTTGCTTTACGCCGCGGTTCAGGATGAGTTGATAGGTGGTGGAATCTTCGAGTGTCATGCTCAGGTCTCGGTACAGGTTCTCGATCTGGCTGGTCGAGTAACGCAGGCCACAGAGGACGAAGGTCGAACCCAACAAGGCACGCTCTACGTTAGCGGGCATCGGCTCGGCCTGCAACCGCTCCCGGAAGCGATCGAATGCCGCGGGCAGGTTGGCGGCGGCTTCGTTCGTGAGCAACGCGAGCGGGGCGATTCCTGGCCCGGCCGCGAGTAAGCCTTCAATTGATTCACGCCAGACACGCACCACGGTGTATCGAAATGTGAGATAGGGTGTGGAGTCGGCTCCAGGAAGTTGCAGGAGACCCGTCTGATCGGAAGCGTTGGCCTTGGGCCGGAGTAACACGAGTATTGAGTGCACGGGCATCCCCGCGGCTCCCCAGGCGGCCACGTTATAGCGGAGCAATTCTTCCGGAATGCCGAGGCGACCCGTCGATTCGAGTTCGAGATGAATGGCAGCGGGGCACGCGCCGTCGATGCGAAACAGGCGATCGGCCTGGAGAGTGGAGGAAAGATCAGTGTCCAGAATCGTCACGGGTCCGATCGGCACTGCGGTTCGTGATGCGAGGAAACGCCCCCAATCCGAGACATGGTCGTCAATGAGTGAATTCAGTGTGGCATCGAACGGTTTCGACATGGCACTCATGCTACCATGCCGTATTCGTGCGATCACTTCTCCTTGATGCGTTCTTCCAAGCCGGCGAGTGTGCTGCGGAGTGTCTTCACCTGTTCGGTGTCGCCGAGGGTGCCGGTTGCAGGAAGCGAGTCGCGGAGGTCACCAAGGTTGCCGGCCGCACGGGTGCGGATCGCGTTGAGACGGGCCGCTTCGGGAGAACTTGGGTCGATGGAACGACTTCCTTCTTCCAGGTTCGGGATCAGTGCCTCGTTCACGACTCCGTTGAGGTGGTCGCCGAGTTCGGCAATGCGATCGGCGTTCTGAGCTTCTGCAGCTCGTCGAATGGCGGCTCCGAGCGTGCGGACCGTTTCCTCGCATTTCTCGGTGCGGCCCACGAGATCATCGGCGGCCGAGAGGGCAACACCCTGATTCACCAGGTCGTTGAGCAGGGTGCGGTTCTCCCGCAGCAAGCGCAACTGAACATCGACGCTCAGCGGCGGACCCTGCGCACCGGCCCAGGCGGCAAGGGCGAGGCAGGCAAAGAATGTGACGCTCCAACGAAGCATGACTACACGCCCTCCCCAGCCAGCTTGGCGAGCTTTTGCTGGCCGTCCCGGGCCGAGTCTGCGATCTTTTGAAGCGCCGGTTTCGAGGCGGGCGGCACTTCCTGACTCAACTTCTCAACTTCCATTTGCGTGTCGGCCAGCTTGCGTGAGAGCGAGTTCAGGAGTGCCTTCTTCTGGTCTGGCGTCAGGCTGTTAGGTGGCAATCGCTCGGCCTGTTTCACGAGCCCATCGTCCACCACCTTGTTGTACCAGCCGGCGAGTTCCTTGAGTTCCTCGGGTGTGGCTGCACGGGCCAAGCCGCGGGTCTCGCCGGCGAGGTCGTCGGCGAGGCTGCTGAGGATCTCGAGCCGGCGGGACGGAGTCTCGGCACGGGCGAGTTCGCGATCGCGCTGAATTACCTTTTCGAGCAACGGGTGCCGGGGTGCCTGCACGGTTGGGGGATTCTTCGTGCCCGGCTTCAACGCCAGCCAGAGGCCGAAGGCGACCATCACCGCAGCGGCGATACCACCGGCATACGCGATTACCGGGCGCGAGATCAAGGGTCGACGAGTCGGTGCCTCGTGTGCGACCGTGGCGATCAGTGGCCCACCCGCAGTAATCTCTTCCAGAACGGCGGCCTTCTTGCCCGCGGGCGGCGGCGGGGCCGGCAATCGTTCGAGCATGCGCTCCAACCGCACGGCGTGCTTCCACCACGCCAGGCAGGAGCCGCATCGTTCGAGGTGATCGCGAAGCGGTTCGCCCACTTGTCGGGGGTCCGGCAGGGCGAGCACTTTATTTTGAACAGACTGGCAGTTCATGGGAGTCTTCCGCACCTGTCACATCTCACCGGTGGTCGCTCCGGGCGGGAGGATTTCGGGTGATAGAACCTTCATCAGCTTCTGCCGGGCCTTGAAGACACGCCAGCGGGCGGTCTCTTCGGTGGTACCAAGTACCTTGGCCACTTCTCGGAACGATAAACCTTCCTCAACCCGCAATAACAAGGCACCCCGGAAGTCGGGCGGGAGCGCCGCCACAGCCTGGCTCACAATTTCAAGTGCCTCGCGGTTCTCGGAGGCGTCGCCGGGGCCGCCAGTTTCTGTGCCCACCACATCCTCGGGCAGCGGCTGGGTGATCCGCTTCTGGGCTCGCTTTTGATTCACAAAGTTGTTGTGTCCAATCCGGAACAACCAGGCCCGGAAGTTGCTCCCTGCGCGGAACGACTTCATGGCGGCGAGTGCCCGCATGAAGGTTTCCTGGGTAATATCCTCGGCTGCATGTCGATCGCGAGTCAGGTGATACAGCCAGCGATAAAGTCGGTCCCAATAGTGCTCAACGAGCCGGGCATACGCGGCCCGGTCGCCGGACTGGGCGTCCCGTATCCATTCGGCCTCCTCGTGCGGGAGGGATTCAGGGTCGCGGGTCACGCAGCGGCAAGTCCGGCGGCAAGTGCGGGTGGGGCATCGAGTGCCATTCACCTTAACCCGCGGTTCTAACCAGGTAAACGCATCTCGAAAAGAAATGTTGGCAGTGAAAACGCCACGGCTTTCAAGTTGAAGTGTTCGAACTCTCACGAGTGCAGGAACAGCGGGCCACTGCAACGACAGTGTCAAGCCATGCCGCATCGACGGGCGCTCAATATTTCCCCTCCGACGTCACAGCCCGAGCGGATAGGATAATTACACGGATTGTGCCGGCCTGCCCACGAAGCACCCACCTGGAGTACCGAACATGAGCCGTCACCAGCTCAGAACGAGTCCCGCCTCGGGCTATCGTTCGAGAGTGATGCTTCTCCTGGCCATCGCGTGGCTCGGAAGTGTCGCACTTTCGACGAGCCGGGCCGACGATCCGGCTCCGAAGCGCGAGAAGCCGAAATACGAGATGCGTGAGGATCACGATCCGGATGGCATCGGCAAGTTCTATATGGACCGCGAGATTGCCCACGTCATGGGCTATGCCGGCTATCGCTGGCTCGAGCGCCCCGAGCGCGTTCGCGAGGAGGAACCCGCCAAGCTCATCAAGGCTCTGGAAATCAAACCCGGCATGGTGGTCGCCGATGTGGGGGCCGGCAGCGGTTATCACACCTTCCTGATGGCACCGCTTGTCGGCGAGAAGGGCAAGGTGATCGCCTCCGACATTCAACCCAAAATGCTTGAACTGATCCAGGAGAAGGCGAAGAAACTCGCGGTGACCAATATCGAGACCGTTCAGGGCAACGAGATGGACCCCAAACTCCCGGCCAAGGGTGTCGATCTCATTATTCTGGTCGATGTTTATCACGAATTTGACTTCCCGTTCGAGATGACCGAGAAGATGGTGGAAGCATTGAAGCCCGGCGGCCGACTCGTGTTCGTCGAGTTCCGGGCCGAGGATCCGAAAGTGTTCATCAAGCCCGTTCACAAGATGACAGAACGCCAGGTGATCAAGGAGATGGGGCCCTTCTCCGAGATGGAACACACCACCACCATCAAGACGCTGCCCTGGCAGCACGTGGTGGTCTTCACCAAGAAGGATGCTAAATGACGCGGCTCTTGATTTTCTTCGCCTGTGCCTCCCTCGCAGCCGAGCCGGTCGTCGAATCCGCGGTACCCGTTGCGGAGTGGGATGCGAAGTTTGCCCGCACCGAGGGCTGGAATGGTGCGGATGCGGCCTATTCCATCCCTGTTTCTTCGACACGAGCCGTTTGGCTCTTCGGCGATACCTGGATCGGAGCGGTGAAACAGAACAAGCGGTCTGGCTCGAAGATGGTGAACAACACGATCGGCATTCAGGAGGGAGAGAAACTCACGTTCCCGATTCGCCGTGATGCGGCTGACCGGCCGCTGGCCCACTTCATCCCCGCAGATGGCCGTGGCTTCCTCTGGCCGCTCGATGGCACTTTTTACGACGGCAAACTCTATCTGTTTCTCGCCCAGGTCGAACACACCAAGGAACCTGGTGCCTTTGGCTTCAAGCAGATTGCCCAGTGGTTGGGTGTGGTCTCGAACCCCGCTGATGACCCACTCGACTGGAAGCTGACGCAGACGAAATTACCCTTCTGTGAGTTCTCCGAAAAACGAACACGCACCTTCGGCAGCGCGGTGATGCAGGCGGACGGCTTTGCGTACGTGTATGGCATCGAGGAACACGCGAAAGCCCGCCTCGGCGGCAAGTCGGCCGTGCTCGCCCGCGTGCCACTCGCCAAACTGGCCGACCTCGACTCGTGGGTCTTTCGCTCCGAGGGGGCATGGAAACCCTGGGGCGATGCCGCTGCGAAACTCGAACCGGTGTTCGGCGGCACAGCTTCGGAATTCAGTGTGTCATTCCTTCCCGCCTTCAAGAAGTGTGTGGCCGTCTACACCGAGTTCGGTCTCTCCGAGAAGATTGTGGCCCGCTTTGCGGACACCCCGGAGGGCCCCTGGTCGGCCAGCACACTGCTGTTCAAGTGCCCCGAAGTGAAGGGCGACAAGCAGCTTTTCGCCTATGCCGCGAAGGCACACTCGCACCTGTCTGGCGAAAAAGATTTGGTGGTGACGTACTGTGTAAACGCGTTCGATTGGACTCGTGTGATTAACGATGTCAGGCTCTATCGCCCGCGGTTTGTGAAGGTGAGCTTCCGCTGAGTGTCTGCACAAACTGAGTAAGCGGCGAAGCTGGCACATGCCGCTGCGGGTTGTTGGGCTCACGCCGTTTGGAACGCATTCACCGGCGGTGAACTTCACCATCGCGGTTGCGAGCCCTTCGCCAACGGCGTATGATTCAAAAACGTTATCTTTGAGATGACATGTCTCACCTCACAACTTTCCCACGAGGTATTCCCATGCGACGCTGGATGGTAGCACCCCTCATGCTGGCGGCCGCTCTCGGCATGACGATGTGGAGCGACATTCCCGAGGCTCAAGCCCAGGGGAAAGGGGCCCCGCCGGAAGTGGAGACGATCCGCACCGCCGATGGCATGAAGTTGCAAGGCCTCTTCCACGCCACCACGAAACCGAAAACCGGCAGCGCCGCCACCTCACCCACCGTGCTGTTCCTCTACCCACCCGGCGTCGATCGCAGCATGGCTAAAGGCGACTGGGAATCGCTGGCCAACACGCTGAACGCTGAAGGCTTCAACGTCTTCCGCTTCGACTGGCGTGGGCACGGCAAGAGCACTGACATCCTCGATCCCGTGGGCGACAATACGAACCCCGGATTCTGGACCAATCCCCTCACCGGCCCCTGGAACACGCGATTTATTCGGGGCTCAAACAAGCGGCCCCCCAAGAACGACCTCTTCGTGAAGGAAATCAGCCCTTCGTATTTCCCGATGTACGTGCAGGATTTGGCGGCAGTCCGACAGCATCTCGACGTCAAGAACGATCAGAAGCAGCTGAATAGCAGCTCCCTCTACGTGATTGCTTCCGAGGACGCTGCGGCGCTCACGCTCCTGTGGCTGACAGCGGAATGGAATCGCCCGAGCATTCATCCCGTGCTGGGAGCGGGTGAAATGTACATCATGGTGCCCTCACCCGGAATTCGAACCGTTCCGGAAGCCGGCAACGATATTGCCGGGGCCATCTTCCTCAGCGGCAGTCGGCCGATGCTGAACTCCTTCTCTCCGAATACGATTCAAGCCTGGATCAAGAACACACTCAAGATTCGCGATGTGAACCCCATGCTCTTCCTGTACGGCGATCAGGATAGTCAAGGGAAGGCAGCGGCCAAGTTCCTCTTCGAAGATGCACTCGTGGCAGAAGGGAACAAGCAACTCGGCGTGCGGGCTCTTGAGCAAACCTTCATGCGTGAAGTGAAGGGTGGCAAGGGTCTCCGAGGCGTCGCGCTTCTTGGCCAGAACGGCACGCTGAAGACCGAAGACACGATCCTGGCTTACCTGAATCAGCTTGAAAAGGAACGCGGCAACAAGGTTCCTCTCACCCACGACTACAAGACGCCTTACTACATCAACGTCACGGCTTTTGGCGTCAACCCGTAATCACGAGCGGTTAATGCATTGATGTTTGTTGTGTGAGCGGTGCCTGTGAGGGTGCCGCTCATGTTTTTTGAACAGTGCCCTCACGGGCACCGCTCGCCTCGCTCGCTTTTTACATCTGCGGCACCGCAATGCGGTAGGGCACCTCGGCCTCGTAGTCCTTGATCCGGGCCTTACCCCACGCGGCGTACTTCTCAAACTCCGGAAACTCCAGCGCCTGCTTCTGGTACTGGATCGCCTTCTTGAAGTCGCCATCCTCGGCATAAGCTGCCGCGAGATACGAGAGGTAAATCGGATTCTTCCAGTCGCTCAGTTCGCAGGCCTTTTGTCCCATCTTCACGGCCCGGGCTCCGTCGCGCAATTCGCTGTCCGGTGCTCCTGCCAGGATCTCCGCCAGCGCA
This sequence comes from Gemmataceae bacterium, assembly GCA_041750275.1. Lineage (GTDB taxonomy): Bacteria > Planctomycetota > Planctomycetia > Gemmatales > Gemmataceae > JBGSZR01. The sequence continues at coordinate 28,951 of JBGSZR010000310.1, read as the reverse complement.
CTGTACGAGGAGGCCACCTTTGGATCGAGTTCGATCGCTTTCTCGTAGTCGGCCGAAGCCTTGCCATACTGCCCTTTTTGGAAGTAGAGCCCGGCCCGGTTGCGGTAGGAACGCGGATTCTTTGCGTTTAGCTGCACGGCGCTGGTGTAGTCTGCGAGCGCTTTCGTGAGGTCGCCCTTGCGTTCCCAGGCGACGCCGCGATCGTTGAAGGCGTCCACTTCATTGGGATCGATCGCGATCACGGCATCGTAGTCCGCGATGGCACCGACGTAGTCCTTGGCGGTGAGTCGGGCATCACCCCGGTTAAAGAGGGCCCGCACGTATTTGGGATTCAATCGCAGTGCCTCGCTGTAGGCTGCGATGGCCTCGTCGAGCTTGCCCGCACGCCGCAGTGCGACACCAAGATCGTTGTGGCACTCGTCGTTGGTGGGATCGAGCTTCACGGCGCGACGGAGATCGTCCTCGGCACCGACGAGGTCGCCGATCAGGATTTTGGCGTTCCCGCGGCGTGTGTAGCCCAGTGGGCTTCCCGGTTCGAGCTTGATGGCGACATCGCAATCGGCGATGGTTTTCTTGTAATCACCCTTCGCCGACCAGGCACCCGAGCGGTTGCGATAAGCCAGGGCGTATTTCGGATCGAGGCGGATGCCTTCGGTGTAGTCGTCCACGGCCTTGTCGTATTCGCGCTTGCTAAGCCAGGCGTTGCCGCGACCAATGAAACTGTCCACGTAGGTGGGATCGAGCTTGATGGCCGCATCGTAATCGGCGAGGGCTTTATCCCATTCCGAGCGGGTCTCCCAGGCTCGACCGCGGCCATAGCGTGCCGTGGCCATTTTGGGGTCGAGCTTGATGGCATGGGAGAAGTCCGAGATGGCGGCATCGAAATCAGGTTTCTCGAGGTAGGCGTTGCCGCGGGCGATGTAGCCGATGGGGTCGTTCGGGTCGATGCGCACCACCTGCGTGAGGTCGCGTAGCGCCTTCTCGTGTTCGCGGAACATTGTGTACGCGATGGCCCGGTTGCGGTAGGCCCAGATGCTATCAGGGTCGGCACGAAGTTCCCGGCTATAGTGCCAGACCGCATCGGCCGCGAGCACCACATCGGACTTCTTCACCCAGCCCTGGGCCGCACCGGGGCGCTGCGAGTGCCGCAATTCGATGCGATCGGTGGTCTCCCGGAGCACCACGCCAGCCGTGACTTCCCATTGCAGGAGAATGTCGCCTTCGCCATCGCGAACCGGCACCATTGGCTTGGCGGGGAAGACCACTTGACCCACGAGCGAGTCGGCAGCCCCGATCGGGGGTGCCAGCAGAAGGGCCACAACCAGCGCAAGTGATGAGCGAAACATTGGCGACCTCCGACAGGAACGAGTTAGCCAAAATTGTCGCGCGAATGGGCGTCTCACGCAAGGAGTGAGCGGTCGCTTGTGACATCGTTCCGGCCCGAAGATCGGTACGACAGCTCTACCGGTATTCCACCGTGGCGGATTGCCCCACGTTCTCTTCCACTTCGACTCGCAGGACTTCAGGCACGAAGCCGACTGAATCGCGGAGGGCTTCGAACAGGCGTTCGGCAATGTAGCGTGCGAGCAGTTCCGCCGTGGTGTTCTCGATGGGGAGCAACACGCAGTCGCCACGGGGGAAGAGCCATTCGCGCTCGCGGTAACGCACGCGCACCTGCGTTTCCGATTCCTCGACGGCAATCACCGGGTTGCGCGTGGCCAGCAGCATGTGATGATCGAGTTCATCGGTAATCACCTTCGCGTGGGCCCGCAGGGCGATGAAATCGACGACGTAATAATCCTCGGTGAGCGGCCCTTCCACCTCGATCGATGCCCGGTAATTGTGGCCGTGCAATCGCTCGCACTGATGGCCGTGGTAACTGATGAAGTGCCCGGAGCAGAAGACGAGGTTGTCCTTGCCGATGGTGACTTTGAAGCGTTCGGTTGCCATGATCAGAGCCAATCGTTGACGGGCCAGTTGAAGGGAGCGTTCGGTTGAATCTTATTCTCCCGCAAGGCCACGAAGAGGCAAGCGGTGATGAGGTCGGCCGTGGTTCCGGGGTTCAACTTGTTGCCGTCGCTGCGGAGATGACGATCGAGTGCAACGCCGGCCCGCCGCCCAGCGGCCGTGGCGATTCCGCCAAGTTCCTGCACCATGCGAGCCCGCTGGCGGACATCATCGGCAATCGCCACGCCACGTTTGCGAGCGATCAGCGAATCGGGGAACTCCGCGAGCCACTGCAACTGACAGGCGACGATGGCGGCCTCGACGCATCCGAACTGTGCGAAGCCATCCAGAAACGCCGGCACGCCGAGGTCGAAGATCCCGGCATAGTCGCAGGCATACTGCCGGGCCACCTGATCGCGCTCTGCCGCGAGTTTCATCGCTTCGAGCAGCGTCACGGTGGGCGATCGATGCACATCCTGTTCGGGTGCATCACCGAGGCCGCCAGGGTTGGCGAGGCGGATGGCGTGATACGTGCGCTCGGCATCCTCCACCGTCAGCGAGCGAAGCACCTCCGATATGCCCTGCCTCAACGGGACGGACTGATCACACGCGACCAGCGGGGCCAGCACGAGAATGATACCAAGGTTGGTGTTCTGCCCGACCAGTTCCTGCGTGGCTTCGACCGCTCGCTGGATAGACAGGCCGACGCCGCGGTTTTCTTCGAAGGCGTGTTGCAATGCGGCTGCACTGAGCAAAAAATCTGTGAGCGATGTGCTGGCATAATCGGCGAACCGATGCACATTGCCGACCTTCCGGGCCGTCGCTTCCCAGATACAGGCGGCATTTGCAAGCTGGGAAGTGGTTCGCACGCTTTTCAGCTCCAGATGAGGAACCTTTTGGGTGGAGTGCAAGGCGTCAGCAGAGTACGCACGGTCACACTTTCGAATGGACGGGCTCAGGCTCCGTAATCAGCGGCGGCTGGCTGAAGCGAGCCCGCAGCCTGTTCACGGGGCGAAGCACGAATCGGCGCGTGACCAGCCAGCGCTGCAGGTGATGCTTGCCGGGGAGGTCGATGAGCATGACGCCCATGAGGATGGTGAGCACGCCCTGCCCCGGCACGCCGGGCAGCGAGAGTGCGATGCCGAGGAGCACGAGGAAATAGCCGAGGATGTTGCGCCCCAGCAGCAGAAAGAAGCGGCCGATGGGGTGGCGCTTCACCTGGGATTCACGGGCGGCAGGGTTCACAAAATAATCTGCCGGAAGCCGGGCCAGCACGTAACCCACGGCGAAGAGGCTCACAATCGCGGATGAGACGCCCACCACAATGGCGAGTACGGTGAGGTGCCCGGCACTCCAGCCTTCCGGCAAGAGTGAGGAAAGCCAGTCCGGCATCGCAAAAGCTCCCGATGTTTAAAGGCGTGCTACCCGTGCCATTCGAACCGATTCTACGATTCCGTACTCCGCATTCCGCCCGCGCGAACTATTCTACTCGGGACATCCTTTCTCTCGGAACTCGCCATGGCTGCGGAAACGGAAGTGATCGGTTGCCCTGCGTGTCGGCATCTCGTGCGCGTGCCCGCCGACTGGCTCGGGCAGACGGTGCAGTGCCCCGAATGCCAGGCGAAGTTCACCGCGCCCATACGCGACGGCGAGCGGCTCACCGAAGCCGTGCTTCTCGACGCACCACCCAAGCCCGCAAGTTCAGTGCCTTCGCGTGGCAAGCTCGATGTGATGTTGCTCTTGCCCGCGTTCGGCCTGATGCTCGTGGGCTTTGCCAGCTTTGCCGTGAATAGCTGGAACACGGTGCGATATGCTCGTGATCCTGCCGCGGCAGAGCAAGATGTGACGGCCATCGTGAAGGCGTGGAAAGGTCAACAGCCAGCCGCAGATGGCGCGAAAACGCCGGAGCAGGAAGCCGCGGAACTGGCTCCGAAAATACGGGCCTTTGTGGCACTTTTCGCCGTCGTGGGTGCCTTCGAATTCGCGGGCGGGCTGGCAATGGCCTTCCGCCGCAACTACCGCGTCGCCCAGCTGGCCTGCGTGCTCGCCTCACTCAACCTCGCCAATGGTTGTTGCGTGCCCGGTGCCGTCTTCGGCCTCTGGGGTTTGCTCATGATGCGCAGCGACGAAGGCCGGGCCCACTTTGCGTAAGTGTGCAGAGATCAAAGATCAGACTTGTGACCGCTGTCTACTGTCCTCTGCCCACTGAGCACTGAGTCGGGCTTTCCTATAACAGCAGCATCGAATTCGCTCCCTTCGAAAGGCACCACGCAATGGCTGCACCCACCGCTGATATTGGACTTATTGGCCTCGCCGTCATGGGCGAGAACCTCGTGCTCAACATGGAATCCCACGGCTACACCGTGGCCGTCTTCAACCGCACCACCAGCAAGGTGGACGCCTTCATCAATGGCCGCGGTAAGGGGAAGAAATTCGTCGGCTGCCACTCGCCGAAGGAACTGATCGCGGCCATCAAGCGGCCCCGCAAGGTGATGATACTGGTGAAAGCCGGAGCCCCGGTCGATGACGTGATCGAGGAAATCACGCCGTTGCTCGAACCCGGGGACATCATCATCGATGGCGGCAATACCCACTTTCCGGACACCACTCGCCGCATGAAGGCCGCCAACGAGAAGGGCCTGCTCTACATCGGCACTGGCGTCAGCGGTGGTGAAGAAGGTGCCTTGAAAGGCCCCAGCATCATGCCCGGCGGCGATGCCAAGGCCTGGCCCGAGGTGAAGCCCATCTTCCAGGCCATCGCCGCCAAGGTGAAGGACGGCGGCAAGGACGCGCCTTGTTGCGACTGGGTCGGCCCCGAAGGAGCCGGGCACTTCGTCAAGATGGTGCACAACGGCATCGAATACGGCGACATGCAACTCATCTGCGAAAGCTACCAGCTCCTCAAAGATTTGTGTGGCCTCACCCCGGCCGAGTTGCAGAAAGTGTTCGCCAAGTGGAACAGCGGCGTGCTCGATAGCTATCTCATCGAGATCACTGCCGACATCTTCGGCTACGTCGACCCCGACACCGGCAAGCCAATGGTCGATCAGATTCTCGACACGGCCGGGCAGAAGGGTACGGGCAAGTGGACGGTCGATTCCGCCACCGAGAATGGCGTCCCGTTGACCCTCATCGCCGAGGCTGTCTTCAGCCGGTGCCTCTCGGCCCAGAAGGATGAACGCGTCGCAGCGAGCACGGTGCTCGCTGGGCCGCCGCTGACACAGGTAAACGATCGCGAGCAATTCATCCACGATGTGGAAATGGCGCTCTATGCCAGCAAGATCGTGAGCTATGCCCAGGGCTACGCGCTAATGGCGGCCCAGGCCAAGGAAAGCAAGTGGGTGCTGAACAACGGCGGCATCGCCCTGATGTGGCGCGGCGGCTGCATCATCCGCAGCGCCTTCCTCGGCAAGATCAAGGACGCGTTCGACAAGAACCCTGCACTCGTGAACCTGCTTGTCGATCCGTACTTCGCCTCGGAACTCGGTCGGGCACTGCACGGCTGGCGTCGCGTGGTGGCGGCCGGGGCCATGAACGGCATCCCCGTTCCCGCCATCGGCACCGCCCTCGCGTACTACGATGGCTACCGCACCGCCCGCCTGCCCGCGAACCTGCTGCAAGCTCAACGCGATTACTTCGGAGCCCACACCTACGAACGCCTGGACAAGCCCCGTGGCAAGTTCTTCCACACCAACTGGACCGGCCGCGGCGGCACCACCGCCAGCACCACGTATAACGCGTGATTCCTCAAGCCCCGGGATCGCCAGCCCGGGGTTTTCTCATTCCCGAGCACTCCCGTGAATCAGCAACTCCTGGATCTCTATCACCGCCATGCCGGCATCGCCTTTGATCGACAGGTGCGATTCGCGGATTTCGTGCAACGCAAGGCAGGCAGCGGCAAGGCGTCGTATCACGTCGAATCGGCCATGCTCACGTTCGGCACCAGGATCGAGTTCGAAGCGCCCGTGCTCGGTTTGCATCCGCCCTTCAACGATACCTGGCTCTGGGCCTGGTCCAATCGCCACCTGAAGCTCTCGCTCACCAACCGTGCCCTCGGCGACACCGTGCGCATGCTCGTGCATCGCCTCAGTGTCCACGAACTCGGGGCTCACGCGGTGCCGCTCACGCCTCTTCTCGACGAACTCACCGAGCACGCTGTGCAGGTGCTCGGCACCGTGCTCGCCCTCGAACTCGGCTACGACGCCTACCACGTGCTCCGCGACGACACCGGCGAATCGCTGCTGCTTATTCGCGACGACCGCCTGCATCACGTCGAGAAGAAACCGCTGAGCCGGATGCTGCGAATCTTCCCGAAACTGCTCAAGACGCGGCCCGTTCCCGATCCGCGCGCGGCCTTGCGCGGCTACGCCGAGGCGTATGATGTGGGGATCATGGAAGAAGAAGGCAAACTGAAACTGACCTTTGGCAAGGGCTACTTGCTCGCATCCTTCGATGAGCGCGGCCGGCTCACGAAGCTCGCGGGCAATGTGAAGGCCGAGGCGAAACCGCCCGCAAAGAAAGCCGCAACGCCTGCCGCGAAGGTCAAGAAGACAGTGAAACCAACGGCGGTGAAAGTGGCGAAAGCGACAGTTAAGACAGCGGCCCGGGCGATACCGAAGAAACCCGCGAAGGCGGCCAGGGCGACTCCGAAGAAGTCGGGGAAAAACCGATGACCCCACTCACACCCGAGGGCGTGGTTCTGCAAACCAGCAGACTCATCCTGCGCCGCTTCCAGGACACGCCAGAAGACGCACAGTTGCTGCTCGACCTCGACGCGGACCCCGAAGTCATCCGCTACACCGGGCCAGGACTCACAACCCTTGCGGAGGCGCGCACGAAGCTTCGTGATCAGTTGCTGCCCGCCTATGCCCGTTCACCCGTGCGCGGCTTCCTGGCGGCACACAACCATTCGAGCGTTGAATATCTGGGCTGGCTGCTCTTGCGACCCTCGACCGAGCACCGCTTCGCCGAGGAAGCGGGTTGGACGCAACCAGCCGAGATCGAAATGGGTTATCGCCTCAAACGCTCGGCCTGGGGGCACGGCTTTGCCACCGAAGGAGCACGCGCCCTGATCGATCTGGCGTTCTCGGATTCGTCCGTCACGGCCGTGGTCGCGCATGCCCTCATCACCAATTCCGCGTCCATCCATGTGATGAAGAAATGCGGGCTTCGGGCCGACCGGGAGTTCACGCTCTCTGCTTTTGCCGATCGCCTGGTGACTTATCGCCTGAATCGCGAAGACCGAGACGGGGCGGGTGCCACACCATGACAGACAACGATCCCCGCGTGTTCTTCGCGGCCGAGCGCACGATGCTCGCCTGGGTTCGCACGGGTCTTGCCCTGATCGGGCTCGGTTTCGTCGTCGCTCGTTTTGGGTTGTTTTTGCGGCTCTTCGATAAGCAGATGGGTAACGAGTTGGCCCATCACATCTCACCCTGGATTGGTGTCTGCCTGGTGATGCTCGGCTCGGCGACCACTGGCCTCTCCGCCTGGCAGCATCGGCGCTACTGCCGCACACTCGGCATCCAGGATTTGCCGGTCGGGTACCGCACCGAGGTGGGCATGGCGATCGGCTTCGGAGTCGCTTTTATGGGGCTCGTTCTCGGAGCGGTGCTCATCATGTGATCAGTCTGGCAAGGGCCAGAACGCACCGGAACGCACCTGTGCAGGCACCGCACCCGTCCAGTAATACGCATGCACATTCGCATGGCCCACGACCTCGACCGGAAAACGAGCCCACAAGCCTTCCCCGATCTCGAACGCATCGAGCACGGCCAGGGCCGCCTCGGAGACGGCCCACAATTCTCCCTGCACGGCCAGCCCTGCCACATCATCCCGAATGAGACCGCCATATTGCCCGAGTTCAATGATGCGATACCGCGGCTCCGTCACGGCCTCACCGAGAAACCTCTCACCGGCAACCAGCACATGGTTCGAATATCCGCGTTTCAGGCTGCCATAGAGGAAGAGTGTGGTGATCTTCATGGATCGATCCTCATCAGGGCAGTTTTTTATGAGCAAAGCAGGGCCGCGAAGTCGAGGACGCCTGGCTTCAAATCCCCAAGCACAAAAAGCATGAGCCGAAGAAGCAGCGATTTCAAGCAACTTCACTCGCTCTTCTGGGGATCAGGATCAGCCCGGGGAACAACTGGCCGTGCACCTGATTCTCGCACCGGAATCATTACCCTCTTTCCATCAACGTCTTGCGTCCCCGCTCGCGATGATTCCGACAATCGGGCATGATTCCTGGTTGGTGGGGGTCACGCGGTGTCGGAATCATCCTGGCAGGGTTGGCGAGTGCGCACTGTGCCTGGGCGGGCGGCTTGCGTAAAATGCCTCATCCCCTGTGGAGGCATTTGCTATCGGCAAGGCATTCGACACCCAGCGCGATGAACTCTCCGTTGCCAGCGAGAAGGCGATTCTCGTGAGCGTCGCGTTGCCAGAGAAACCCTGGCCCACAGACGACCCGTGCGACGAGATTCGCGGGCTCGCCACCACGGCCGGGGCCACGGTGGTCGCGGAACTGACGCAGAAACGCCAGCACGTGCAACTCGCGACGTACATCGGCAGCGGCAAGGTGCAGGAACTGCAAGAACTCGTGGAGGCCACGGGCACCGATGTCGTGATCTTCGATAACGATCTGAACCCCGCCCAGGCCCGCAACCTCGAGAAACTCCTCGGCGTCAAGGTGCTTGATCGCAGCGAAGTCATCCTGGACATCTTCGCCACACGCGCCCGGACGGTCGAATCGCGATTGCAAGTGGAACTGGCTCAGCTCGAATACGCATTACCGCGGCTCAAGCAGATGTGGACGCACTTATCGCGGCAAAAAGGCGGCGGCATCGGCCTGCGGGGCCCCGGCGAAACGCAGCTCGAAGTGGACCGCCGACTCGTCGGCGGACGCATCAAAGACCTCAAGCAGAAGCTCGCCGAGGTGCAGGCACGCAAGGACCGCGAAGTGCAGAGCCGTTCCGGCGAGCACACCGTTTCCATCGTGGGCTACACCAACGCCGGCAAGAGTCGGTTGATGAACGCCCTGACGAAAGCGGGGGTGTATGTCGAAAACAAGCTCTTCTCGACGCTCGACACCCGGACGCGGCAATGGCACATCCGCGACTGGGGCCGCGTGCTGCTCTCGGACACGGTCGGGTTTATTCGCGACCTGCCCCACCATCTCGTGGCGTCGTTCCGGGCCACGCTCTCGGAAGCCCGACACGCGAAGTTGCTGATTCACGTCGTGGATGCCAGCAGCGAGCAGGCGGAAGATCACATCGATGCGGTGAATGATGTGCTCGGCGAACTGGAGTGCGACAGCAAGCCGACGATTCTGGTGTTAAACAAGATCGACCGCATCGCGGACCGCTCGAAGTTGCACTTGATGATGGCGCTGCATCCGAAAGCTGTGGCCGTGAGCGGACTGACGGGCGAAGGGATCGCGACCCTGGAAGATGCAGTGATGGCGGCGCTGGCCGCGGACTTCGCGGAAGCCGAGGTGGTGATGCACGCGGGCAACGGTCGCGTGCTGGCGTTCCTGAACGCGAACGCGGAGATCTACCGCCAGGAATTCAAGGATGAGAGCAATGAAGTGATCGTGCGCTGCCACCTGCCGAAACACCTGCTCTATCACATCGAAGGCCCGGCGGTGCAGGTGCGCTATCTGGAATCAGCCGGCGTGGCCAAGCCGACGCCGGAGACGGAAACGCACGCCGAGTAACCACTGGAATCTCACTATTTCAGCAGCTTGGCGGGAATTACCTCGGCCTTGGGGAATCCTTCCTCCCAGCGTGCCTGAATCTCGACTTCGCCCGCGAACTCCGCATCACCCAGAAAGAGTGTGGGGTTCTCCGCCAACCGGCCGTTGCGATCGATAAACACCTTCACTTTATGCTTGCCAGGAGCCAGTGGAGTGGCCGACGTCGGCATCGCTTTCACGTCGGTGCTGGGCACGCTGAGCGCGAAGAGCATGCCCGCCACGGAACGTCGTGGTGTCAGCAATCCCTGTGTGAATGCGAGGGGCCTTGCCTCCCAGGTTGCAGTCTTCTCGTTCCAGGCATGAACAAAGAATTGCACACGCACACCCTCCGGCCAGGACGCAGGCACTTCGCGCATCACCACGGCGTTCTTGGTAGGTTGCCAGTTATCCGCGGGCAGGTCCGCGACCGATGTGTACTTGTCGCCGACGACGTTGGAGTAGTCCTGAATCCAGGCGATGAATGCCTTGTAGGATTGATCGTCCACGTGCATCTTGAGCCCGCCCAGATGTGAGACCGGTAGCACGTTCGATGGCTTCGTCATCATGCCGGCCGGGTTGCGTGGCGGCAGTTTCGCGGTTGGCTTGAGCACGAGCAGGCTGCGAGCGGGATCCTTCAAATTGATGAGCGGCAACTCGCCCCTCGTAACCGCGGTCTGGCTCTGCTCGATCAAGTACTGCACGGTGGCTTCGGGGGTCTCGCGAAACAGAATCATCCGCCCGGCATAGGCCTTGTTATCCTGCTCCAGAAAGCCCTTGTGCTTTTCGATGGCCTGTTCATGAAGCGGATTCTTGGGATCGAGTTCATGCGGCGTGTGGCACGGGAAACAGCGCATCCGCTGCGACCAGATGTTCCGCACAAACGAATCAACGACCCGGCTCTTGCGGGCATGGCGGATCACCTCATCCGGCCGTGCGGGCTTCGCGATCTGTGATTGTTCCAGTTTGGGCAGTTCACGCAACTTCGGATCCTGGCAGCAGGCGATTATCCAGGACTCGAAGGCTTCGTACTCGGCCTTGCGTGTCTTCTCGTGAATCAACTTCGCACCCTTGTCGGCATCCTTCTCACCCATCGCAATCAGGGTGAGAATCTTGGATTTCTTGGGGTGATCCAGGTCGATCATGCCGAGGTCGCGGAGCGAGGCGAATGTCTGCTCGTGGGAGGGCAGAATGTAGCTCTTGAGGTCCACTCCCGCCAGGTGGCACTGCACGCAACTGGCCGGTTTCGGAGACTTGAAGATCGGCATGATCCGCTGTTCGAATACTTCCTGTGGCGTCGGCGTGCGTGGTTCATCGCTGAGAACAAACGCGGGAGTCGCCACGATGGCGAACAGGGTCAGCACGGGAAGCGTGATGAAACGGGGCATGGTAGGTTCTCACCCGCGTGGAGCGGGTTGATAACGACACGTCGTGTCGCTGGATTCCAGGATCAGAATTTGAACAACGCGGTTGTGAGAGAGAATACTCGACCGCGGTTAGTGGTGCAACGCACTCTTGAAGTTCTGGAGGCCTGGAGCCATTGCTGCCTTTCTGCGTGAAGGCGACCCTGGCCGCCATCACACAATTCCGATTCCATGCGATTGCTGTGGATAGTTCTTCCGATTAAAGTGGTGTGAAGAATTCTGGATAACTCGCTCTTACCTTTCCCTGTATTCGCTCGAGGAGTGACCGATGGACGTGTTCAGTCGTCGTGAATTCATCAACCGTTCGGCAATCCTGGCTGCCGCAGCCGCATCCACTTCATCCGCCATCGCGCTGGACAAGCCAGCCACGGCCAGCTCACGAGGTGCCAACGACAAGCTGCGAGTCGCCGTGGTGGGCGTCCATGGCCGCGGCATGAGCCATGTCGGCGGCTTCCTCGGCAAGAATAACTGCGAAATCACCACCATCTGCGATGCGGATGAAGCCGTCATCGGCCGGGCGATGAAGCAGGTGGAAGGCAAGCAGGGGAAGGCCCCGCGCTACGAGAAGGACATTCGCAAGCTCGTCGAAGATAAGGATGTGGATGTTATCTCGATTGCCACGCCGAATCACTGGCACGCCCTGATGGCAGTGTGGGCCATGCAGAACGGCAAGGACGTGTACTGCGAGAAGCCGGCCACACACAACGTCAAGGAAGGGGCGATCATGCTCGCGGCGGCCCGCAAGTATGGCCGCATTTGCCAGGTCGGCACGCAGAGCCGCAGTAACCCCGGCATGCGCAAGGCCATCGAGGCCGTCCGCGACGGCAAGACGATCGGTAAGGTCGATGTGGCCATCGGCCTGTGCTACAAGAATCGCCCGAGCATCGGCAATGTGAAGGGTGCCCAGAAGCCGCCCGCGACAATGGACTACGATCTGTGGACCGGCCCGGCTCCGCTCGTGATGCCGCACCGCAACACCAAGAACGGCACCGTCCACTACGACTGGCACTGGATCTGGGCCTACGGCAACGGCGACCTCGGCAACCAGGGCGTCCATGAGATGGACAAGGCCCGCTGGGGTCTCGGCAAGAACACCATGCCGAACTCCGCGGTCAGCCTCGGCGGCCGCTTCGGCTACACCGACGATGGCGAAACCGCCAACACGCAGGTTTGCCTCTTCGACTACGGCGATGCCAAAATGGTCTTTGAAGTGCGCGGCCTGAAGTCGGATGCGTTCAAGGGTGCCGGCGTCGGCAACATCTTCCTCGGCACCGATGGCTACATCGTCTGCCCCAACTACGCCACCGGCATCGTCTACAACAAGGACGGCAAGGAACTCGCCAAGTTCTCCGAAGGCGGCGACCAGCACCACTTCGATAACTTCGTGAAGGCCGTCCGCAGCCGCAAGGTCGAGGACCTCAACTGCGACATCGCCGAGGGGCACCTCTCCGCCTCCCTCTGCCATCTCGCGAACATCAGCTATCGCCTCGGTGCCGAGACGACGATGGACCAGGAAATCACGGCCCTCGCGGACTGCAAGGAAGCCGTGGATGCCCTCGAACGCATGAAGGCCCACTTGAAGGCGAATAACGTCGATCTCGCCAAGGCCGTGGGCCGCGTCGGGCCGAAGCTCGCCATCGACCTCAAGACGCAGCAGTTCACGGGCAACAACAGCGCTGCCAACGCCATGCTCTTCCGCGAATACCGCAAGGGCTACGAGTTGAAGGAAATCGTCTGAGAAATGAGGAGTGCGGAGTCATGGCCGTGGTTGGTTGTTCATTCACCAGCCCGCAGCGGAAGCAAGGGCCAACGCTCCCATGTCCGACTTTGTGATATCTGCCATTTCGTTGCACACCTCGCGGCCCGGCATCCTGGAAAGGTTGCCGGGCCGTTTTGTTTTCACCTCATGTTTTGCTCCACTCTCACATCCACTATCCTTCGGCATTCCAGTCGAGGTATGCCAGGTAGCCCAGGGCTCCGAGGATCATGTAACAGGTTGCCGTCGCCGGCATTGATGGCGAAACGAACTTCAGCGCGCTGCCAGCCGAGGACTTTAGCTTCACGCGGATGCCGTTGAACCCCACACTGTAAATCTCGTCGAGCACGAGGTGCGACAGGAAACCGAGCATGACACCACTGGCAAGCAAAACGCGCATGGGGCGATTGGGGCTGGCGTAGCCGAGGTAGACGATGAGCCCGGCAATGAGCATGGCCGGGATGCTGTGAAACATGCCGCGATGCACCGTGAAGCGACGAAAGAGGCGGGCCACGAAGTAGCGAATGATGACGTAGCCAAAGAGCACGGTCGCCAGGACGCCTTCCTGGCTAATGCCCATCTGGGTCAGGCGTGGCACCATGGTGAGCGGCACCACGATGGCAGCCAGTGCGAACATCTCACGAACCGGCACGCCATAATCGCTATCGAGATCGGGCAGCATGCCGCCCACGGTGGTGAGCCCGGCGGCGAGTATGGCCGGTTCGGTTGGGAAGCCGAACGGTTGCACCGCGGCCGCACCATAGGCAAAGCCGAGCGAACCAGACACAGTGATGTGAGTGCGAAAACCGGCCATTTCCTCACAACCAGCATTGTGAACGGGCGTATAATAGGAGACAGTTGCCCAAACACCTGAGAGATCGGAGTTGGAAGTGCCGCGTGGGAAAACAGATTCCATCTACTCGCTTCACTCCGCACTCTCCACTTGAGGGCTTCACCATGAGCAATGAATTAATCGCTCGGAAGTTGCGCGAGCAGGCCAACGATCTGGCCCACAACGGGGACAATCTGTACCGGGTTCGGGCGATTCGTCAAGCCGCAATGGTCGTGATGGGCTTGCCGGAAGAAGTGGAGGAACTCGTGGCACACGGCGGGCCACACGCCCTGGAGCGTGTGCCGGGTATCGGGAAAAGCCTCGCCACGACGATCGCGGCGCTTGTGGAACCGGGCGTGGCTGCGTGATTGCCACGCGGCCACCGCATCACCAGCGCATGCTGTACTGCATGTAAAGAAAATCCGCGGGTACGGATGGGCCCGTGGCCCGGAAGAAAGCACCCGGGAAGAAGTGCGAATAGGTGATAAACACATCCTGACGATCAGTGATATGGAAGTTGGTGAGCACGTCTATTTCCGTTCCCACATCATCGCCGGCCCTGCCCGTGGGATCACGCCGTGGCAACGCTCCGGGGTACTGACGCGAGTTCAAACCTCCCGGTGCCCCCGGATAGAGAGCATCCTTGTTACTATCGAGACGGAAGACATGATACTGCATCCCTGCCGTGATCCAATTCATGGGGTATACATAACCCTGGACGTTAAAGTCATGGATATTTTGCCGGCCGACAAAGTCCACAAAGCCGAGATAGTAGTGGCCGAATGCGAATAGCTGATTAAAGGTGCGCCGTTGGCCTGTCTTGCCGGGATCAGGATCACCGCTGGCGTAGTCGTAGCCCACCCAGAGCGTGGGGTTGGCGAAACACTCTTTCCAGTTGTAGCCAAAGTACGTCGCGTACATCTGAGCCAGGACACTCTGATCGGCCCAACTTCCGAATTGCACCGCCCCTTCCAGATCCCACAAGAAGCCGCCATCATTCTTGCCGAAGTAGCGGCCGCCGACCGTGTTGATGTTGAAGGCACCCGCACGGAGTTGCCCTTGGGCCACAAGCCGATTGGCATTATCCAGGTTCAAATAATAGGCATCGACAAAGTGCCCCTTCTTGGGACGGTACTGAAACCAGGCTCCACTGAAGACGATGTTATTATCCACCGAGTCGAAGCGTGACCTTTGCGGTGCCACGGGCTGGGTGAGGAACAAATCCGCATCGAATTTTTCCGAACGATAGAAGCCCTTCACACCCTGGAACCGCACGCGGTTATCGCCCCAGTCGTTGGGCGAGAGGAGCCGCTGCGACCCATAGAGCAATTCTTGCCGACCGATGCGGACATAGATGGGATTACCCTTGTCCGTTTCAAACACTTTAATATCCGCGAACAGCTGCTGCATGGCTCCGAGGTTCACATCACGCGGATATGGCGGCAAGTCCTGTCCAAGGGATTCGCCGTACAGGTATTCACCATAGATGCGGAATTTGTCCTCATACCACATATCCGCCCACAGGCGATTGCGGAACAAATTATAGGTATCCGTGATACCGGTGCCGCGACTATTGGTTTCGTAGTTGTAGCGATAGCGCAGTTCGCCGCCGGTGCTGAACAGGAAGTGATCGCCCAGGGGGATGCGTTTGAGTTTCTCGGCCCAGTCGCGTTCGTTGAACGGGATTGCATCGAGATACGAGAAGTTGGTCTCGGCGAATGAAAATGGGAAGGGGCCGCCGCGTGGGTAGGGCCAGCGTGGTGGCTTCTGTTGTTCCTCACCTTGCACGAGCGCGAGCAACGTGTAATAGCCCGGCCCGGTCGGAGGTGGCGGAAACGCACCCGGCGGTGCAAACGGTTGTACGGGTAGTTTGTAGCCGTGCCACGTGGCCGGTGGTTTCGGTGCTGCAGGCGGACACGTCTCGCAGGGAACGTTTGCCACGACTGGGTGCGACGCCGACATCGGGCCCGCGAGTGGGGCACCTGGCATCACGGCTGGAGGCTCTGCACTGCCCGCCGGCTTGCTACCAGTCGTAAGGGGAATGGGTGGAATCACGATCGGATCGGCGGTCTGAGGCTGAATCGGGTTCGCTTGTGCATTCCCTGGTCCGATCAGCATCGATTGGACGACACGCGGCGTGGGAACCGGAACGGCTATCACTTCACCGGCGAATGTGTTCGAGTCTGCCTGGATCATCCCCACTCGGGTGCCGTTCGCAGCGTCTGCAGAGTTTGGGGGAGACTGGGCAGTCACCAAGTTCCCGCTGCTCATCAGGAAACTAGCTGAGAGCGCGAGTCGCATCAGTGGCGTGCTTCGCATCGAATTCACCTGTGAGCCAATTAATCCGTGACCGCTGTCGCGTATCACCTGGCATGGGCTGGTCATTACATCGGATTGCAGGGATTACCAGGATTACCCGATTTGTCACTTCTGCGCATGTTTTTCCTGGCTTACTGATTATCCCTGGATGCTGCATATGCTCCATTCCTGGGCAAATTCCCGGACTGTAGCTGCCGATAGTACTGTGTGCACACCTCCTTCCTGGGCGGCGTGATCGCTCGAACTGTCGCCAGCACCTGCTCGATTCCCGGTCGAGGTTCAATCGCCATGAGTTCGCCGCTCGACCGCTTGCTAAATTCACTGGCTGCCACGGGTATGACGCGATTCTTCCGCAGGCTATTCGAGAGCTACCCCGACCTGCTGATGAAGGACATGACGGTGCAGGCAGTCCGCCCGGACCGCACCTTTCTCCTGGATGGCAAATGGGTGACGAACTTTGGCTCGGACAGTTTCTTGGGCCTCGATCAGCATCCCAAACTCCTGCAGCAATTCGAACGGAGTATCCGCGATTGGGGCACACACAATGGCACGTCCCGAGCATTCAGTAGTGTGGAGCCGCAGGTTCGGGCGGAAGCGAAGATCGCAGCCTGGATGGGCACGGAGACGGCACTCATCTACCCTTCCGTCACGCTCACGAACCAGGGTGCGCTGCCGGGGCTCGTCACGTGCCAGGATGTAGTGGTCGCCGATCAGTTTGCCCACAACTCCATCGATGAGGGGTTGCGAATTGCAAAAGGGCACCGCGTCCGCACGGCCAAGTTCGCCCACAATGACCCTGAGGACCTGGAGCGCGTGCTCTGCGGCTTGCGCCCATATCGCCATGCTGTTGTCGCGGTCGATGGGGTATACAGCATGAGCGGCGACTTGCCTCCGCTGGCAGCGTTCCGCCAGGTGTGTCTCGAGCACGATGCTGCGCTTTATGTGGATGATGCCCACGGGACGGGTGTCATTGGCGAGCAGGGCCGGGGAACCGTGCTGGATGCACTCGGCAACTACGACAACACGCTCGTTGTCGGCTCACTCTCCAAAGCGCTTTCCTGTCTGGGTGGGTTCATAGCCTGCACGCACCAGGCACGTGAAGTGTTGAAACTGCGATCGAACTCACTCATCTTCGGCGGACCGGTGCCGCCCGCTTATCTCGAAGCGGTCTGCACGGCCGTGGATATCGTGAATTCTGCAGAATACAGACAGTTACGAAAGCGACTTGATGCGAATGTGCAGCAACTCCTGGGCGGCTTGGGGCAACTCGGGCTCGTTGCGCTGGGGGGCCGCGTTCCAATCGTCTCGGTTCTGATCGGTTCGGAAGATGCGACGCTGCGGGCCGGGCGGTTTCTCTTCGAGCAGGGCTATTTCGTGCAGTCGGTGATTTTCCCGGCGGTGCCGCACGGGGCGGGTGTGCTGCGCATGCAAGTCAATGCAAACCACGACCCGTCGCAGGTCACGGGTTTGCTCGAAGCCATCGCCGCACTCAAGCACTCGACCGCGCTCCCCGAACCGATCGGGGACTGGCTGGACTCGGCGAAAGCGGCATGAGTCAGCGTCTGGTCGTCGTGCCTGGATTCTCGGGCACAGCTAACTCATCGATCACCTTATCGACACCCACCGTGGATTCGGCAAGTTGCAAGGCTCGTTCGCGCGCATCCACATCCGGCACAATACCGCGGAGAGTCACGGCGTTGCCGTCCGCCGACACGGTAAAGGTGATGCCCTGAAGGTCGCGGTCTGTTTCGAGGCGGTTCTTCACGCGGTCTTCTGGGCGGGTGGGGAGCCCCCGGCGAAGCGCATCGAGTGGCCCGGCGATCTTCTCTGCGGGAGGCATCGCAGACCGCACGCGAGCTGTGGCCACACGACCAATCGCAGCGATTCGGTCGCCGTCCGACGGCTCGAAGCGGCTGCCAATCAGCACCACGAACACCGCGATCAAGAGCATCACCGAGACGATCTGCCGCATGACACACCTCGCTGGAAACGGGTCTCCCTTCCAGCTTGGTGCATGACGTTCGAGATCGCAACGTCACGGATTCCGACAACAGCTTCGATCGCCAGGCTTCGCGCCAGTTGTGCCGATGAAGTGAATTGCTCCAGGGGGCTTCTTACTCGCCTAGCAAGACGTCTGACTCGTGGCCGGCGATGGTGGACAGGCCGTACAGCACCTTCGGATCGATACGATCTGTGAAGGCGCGGACCGAACCATCGGCGAACGCCCAGTTGGCGACGTTCGGGTGACAACCACCGAACTGGCCGTCGATCCCCTGCAATGGCTTCGCGCCGACTGCGTCATTCAGGCCGCGCACCGTGGCGGGCCCTCCGGCGAGCCAGGGGCCGAGTTCGTTGGAATGCTCGCCTAGCAGAAGTGTCTGGCTCAGACCATCCGAGATCACGACGAAGGGTGTGGGCGCGTCGTAGCGGAAGCAACCGGCGAGCGGCGAGGGTGTGCCATCGGGCAGGTACGGAAAGAGAGCAGCATCCACGCCCAGGCCGGCAATGCCGACATAGCTGGTAGGAGCAGGTGCATCAGCGGTGAACTCGGGCGGATGGCCTGGACAGGCCAGTGTGCTGAGTTTCATCCGGGCGGCTGCCTGGTTCGGTTCGGCCTGCCAACCCAGGCCACGGTCGAGCCCTGCCAGGATGGTGGCCGTGTCCTGCTGCTTCTGATCGAAGCTGGGAAGCACCGTGACGTACCAGCTTAATCGTTCATCAGCGGGGAGTTGCGAGGGGAGCACCGTGCCAGCAGGAATGGCATTCGCTGCCTTGGCACGGTCGAAGCTGGGGTCCGCGTTCTGAGCGGCGAACAGACTAATCTCGCGGAGGTGATTCTGACACTCCACGACGTTGGCAGCGGTACGCATCCGCGGAATCGCGGTGAGGACGAACCCCACCACGAGACCGAGAACAACGACAATCAGGCCGACAATGATGTAACGCTTCATGCAGAACGTTGTACGGCTGCATTCTCACAACGACATTCCCTTCGCTGCAACGCCACCCATCAGTTGCCGCCATAAGCGATCGAAAGCACCGTGCTCCTCGGCCGCGTCTTTCCCTGCTTCGCGCCAGAAGCACTTGAGGGCGACCTGTGCGCAGCGCTCCTGGAACTGGGCGGGTGTCTCGGGCAAGTCCGGGAACTTCTCCACGAACGCCAGCATTTCCAGGTGCTCGGCCTCATAGGCACCGAGGATTTTGCCCGCCATGCGTTTCTTGTCGGCGGGTTCCATGTAGGTCAGTTCCACGGCCTTGTCGACGCGGCCAGGCCGGGTGCTGATGAACTCGGTGCTGCCATCGGGCAGTTGCCGGGGTTGACCGAGTGCAGGGTCGATCTTCGAAATATCATTGGTGGTGATAATGGTGAAAATCCCATCCGCACGCTCCACACCATCCAGACAATTCAACAGGCAGTCGAAGGTGAGTGGTGTGAACATCCCCCGGCCATTCTTGTTGTCATTGTTCTCCTGCTTCTCCATCGGGAGCATCATGGAGAAGGGAGAATTCTTGCGGGCCACGTTCTCGCGGCCGTGGAACACGTTATCAATGTCCTCAATGAGGGCGATGCAAGGTGTGTTGGTTTGCATCTCCGTCCAGGCTTTCATGAGTTCGTGATTCCCCATCTCGGCGAGGTTATAGACATAGATTGGCATGTTCAAATCTTCGGCGAAAGCGCGGGCCAGAGCCGTCTTGCCGGTGCCGGGCGGACCATAGAGCATCCAGCCACGTTTCCAGGCGATCCCTTTCTCGACGTACCAGTCCTTGCTCTTGCGCCAGAGCCCAATTTCCTTGATGAGATCCTTGGTGCGCTGGGGGAATATCAGGTGTTCGAGGGCGCTGCCGCCGCGAATGCGGGCCTTGCCAAGTTGCTCCGGCGTGTGGGCCAGCAGGCGGTAATTGCCCTGTTGATACCAGGCGAGGCCATCGCTGCTGCTATTGCCCGAATCGGTGTTGCCCCGATCCGGGATGTGGTGAATGCAGAAGCGATTCTTGGTCGCGTTTTCCTCATCCTCATTCGTCCACGAAACGGCATTCCGCGCGGCACACGCTTCACGCACAATCACCTCGGCATCGAGTGTGCCTCGGATGAATGTGATGGTGGAATAGACCTTGGTGCCACCGGATGAGGATTCGCTATTGCCCTTGGCGCTGGCGGCCTTGCTTTCCACCTGATTCGAGAAGAGGAAGGGAATCCAGCGGTTCCAGAGGATCAGCGTGCGGTTGCCAAATTGTTCGTAAGGCACGAGGCCATAGCGACCATCGCGGTGATATTCCCAGCTGGCACCATACATACGATCGTAGTTTCGCCAGCGCTTGTAGCGAGTGATGAGGAATGCCACCACGGCATCGTGCCCGGCCTCGGTGGGAATCTCCACGCGCTGCACGAACATGCCGACGCAACGCCATGCCACGGTCTTCAAGTAGCCCCACATGCTAGCGACGATGCCAAGCACAGCACCACCGGCGAGAAAACTCATGGCGGGATCAGGCACTTTGGTATTCCTTTGCGGGAGGCCGAATGGTCGAAGCATTCCGACCCAAGGGTTCGGGTAAGGGCGGGTGTGGGGTTAGACGCGCGGAAAGCGAGATCGGTTCAGGCGGTGTTGGAGATTCTTCTAGCGAACAAATCCAACACCACGCGTCTCAATGTGAGGATGCGTGAGAAGTGAGCTTATTCCCAAATTCGAAGAGTTGTGTTAGTCCATTGCCGTGGAGACGCCGACAGGAATCTGGATGGCCCCCTCTGGCACACGCTTTCCGCCGCGGGCCACGGCACCGAGTGCCAGCGTCACGATGAGCCATTCGTGGGTGAGCCCGATCGATTCAAGTCCTTCAATCGTGGCCGGGCTGTTGAGATAAGGATTCGGATTCACTTCGAGCACATGTAGTATTCCATCCTCGGACATGCGGACATCGAGCCGGGCATAATCCTGGCACATCAGTAATCGAAACGCCCGGTTGCCGATATCGTACAGGCGCAGGTTGTCGGCTTCGGGCAGCACGATACCCGACCGCAGTGGCGTGGCCAGGAACTCGTCGCTTTCCATGTCCCACTTGGCCGTGAACGAGTAGATCGGCCATTGCTCGGGGTCGGTGTGTTCGAAGCAGATTTCTCCCAGCGGGAGCATGATGAGCGGCCGGTGGAGTTTGTCGCCGGGGCCTTCCTCGATCAGGTTTACGTGGAACTCGCGACCCCGAACGAACCGCTCCACCAGGACGGGCGGGCCATAAGTGGTGAGTACGTAGCGCACGCGGGCTTCGAGTTGATCCTGGGTGCTCACCACGCTTTCCTGCTCGATGCCAACGCTGGCATCCTGGCACGCTGGCTTCACGATCGCGGGCCAACCACTGGTCCATTCGGGCACGGGCAATCGGTCGATCACGGCAAACGGAGGTGTGTTCAACCCCGCGGCCGCGAGAAGGTGCTTGGTGCGGATCTTGTCCCGACAGAGGCACAGTGCCGGGGAAGGTGATCCTGTGAACGGCACCGACAGCCATTCCATCAAGGCCGCAACGGAGATTTCCGTGTTCGTCTGTGTTGCCAGCCCCTCGAAGAGGTTGAAGACCGCATCCGGGCGGTGATCGCGGATTTCGTCGAGCAACGGCTGGGGATCGTAGTTAATCCCCAGTTGGCGGATGGCGAAACCGGCGGCTTCGAGCACCCGAACCGTGTTGGCCACGGTGTCCAGGACATCGTGCTCGGAGTTGGCGTCCGGATGATCCGGAGCCAGGACGGGTTGATTGAACAGAACGAGAAGGCTCGGCTGCATGGTAACGGACTCCGACTCACCGGAAGCACGGACAACCATCCTCGGCCCGTTCTCCTCATCTATATGGAACACGTCGAGTCCGGGGTGGAGTGATCAGAAATCACGCGATCATTCTGCGACGTTGAACTGCTTGCGGATGGGGTCGAAGTCGGGTTGGCTTTCGAAATACTTCACCACCTCGGGATCCTTGAAGAGCCCGGTTTTCTTGGCTCGCTCAAGAATGGCCAAAGCGTTCGCATGGGCCGTGGCGATTTCCTGCTTGCGTTCGGCCTCGGTGAGCTTGTCATCCACTTCGATTTGCTTCGCGATGCGGCACCACATTTTGCCGATGTCGCACAGAATATTCGGAGGCGGGTTGGTGGCAGCCAGTTTCTCGGCCCGCTCACTGGCCGCACGCCAGTCACCGGATGCTGTGAGGGTGAGCAGCGCGAAATAGCCATGATTCGGGCGTTCACGGATGTCCGGATCGTCCTTCGCCAGGACTTCCCACGCTTTCGAGGATTCACTGTGTAACCCGGCGGACATCAGAAGCATGGCACGGCTTCGCAGTGCCTTCACCCATGCCGCGCGAGCCTCCGGAACCACTTCCAGTGTTGGCTTCTGAGCGAGCACAAGTTCCGTGACACGGATCGCGCGATCCAGACTCTGCAAGGCACGTTTCAAGTCGTTATTCCGAGCCGCAATTGTGGCGTCCAGAATGCAGACTTCCACCAGGTCGAGCCCGTTTCGACCCGAACGCGGATCGGCCAGGTAGGCTCGCTCCAGGTAATCGATGGCACGAGTCGCCGTCGCTGCACCTTTCTGTGGATTCTGCATGAAGATGAAATCGTGCTGTGCGAAGGCATGGTGCAACCGGCCGGCTTCTACGGTTTGTTCGACATCCCAGCCGTGTTTCAAGCGAATCTGTTCACGGATCGAGACGGCTTCCAGGAAGTATTGTTCGGCGTCGGCCGCCTGGTTGGTGCGATCCAGCATCTGCCCCAGACATTGAGCCGCGCGGGCCTGACTCAGCAGGTACGCCGTCTTGGGTCGGCCCCGATTGACGAGTTCTTTGGACCAATTCAGATACTCGCGGCACACGGCAGCACCTTCGGACCAGCGCTGTTGATCGCGAAGATGTTCGTATAGTGGCGGGTACGAAAGCACGAGACGGGAAAGGTAAGACTCCACCTTTGGATGCTTTTTTACCACGCCTAAAAATAAGCCGATCGCGGAGCGATAGCACTTCTCCGCCTGCTCATACTGTCGTGCGTTGCAGTGAGCGTTGCCCGCATTCTGGAGTGCGAAGGCCTGGCGAATCCGAGGTTCCGGGTCTTCTGGATCAACGGTTGCCCAGCGCTCACAAACCCCGGTCACGGCTTCGTAATGCCTGGCAGCGGCAGCGTTGTTCCCATTCAAGTGCTCGAGATAGCCCATCATCATGCCGCAATCGACCAGCTCCAGAAGGGCGTCGGGATCGCTGCCGGCCTGTTCGGAGAATTCCTTGTAAAAGGTGGCCGCGATTTTGAGCAGGTTCGTACGAGTTTCACGAAACTCCGGTCCTGCGAAATGAGGATTGGCCTCGACCGAGTTGAAGGTGTTTCGCACCACGGCCCGCACGAGCCGCAAGTTTGAGTTGGCACGATCGCGTTGCTGGCTGGCCAGCAATTTTTCACCATCTGCTTGCGTGCGTGCGACCATCGCTTCCGCGCGCGCGCCGTCGGCAGCTTCCTTCTCGGCGAAAGCCAACTTGCGGGCTGTGGCCTCCTGTTCCAGCGCGATCTGAAGTTCGTCGCGGGCCCGCACGGCCGACTTCTGCTGGTCGAGGGCAATCTGGTGGGCACGCTCCATCTCGGCACGTGCTTGACGCTCCACCTTGACAGACTTCGCCAACGCCAGGGCCATCTGTCCGGTGGTGAGGCATGCCACGGAGGAGAGCACCAGGAATGTCGCCACCACGGGGTTCCGGCGACACCAGCGCCAGCTGCGCTCCGTGAAGCTGACCGGCCGTGCACTGATCGGCCGGCCCTCAAGAAAGCGTTCGAGATCCTCGACCAGCGCCGCTGCGGATTCGTAACGGCGAGCGGGGTCTTTCTCCAGACACTTCGCCGTGATGACTTCCAGGTCCCGTGGCACCTGAGAGTTCACGCGGCGAACGCGCTCGGGGTCCGAGCGCAGAATCTTGTCCATCACCTGGGCGGCATCCGGACCCTTGAAGGGCGGCCGCCCGGTGAGCAGTTCGTAAAGAACCGCGCCGAGGCCATAGACATCCGCCGGGGTCCCGATGGCGCGACCTTTCACCTGCTCCGGTGCCATGTAGTGCGGCGTTCCGCAAGCCATCCCGGTGATGGTGAGATCAAGACCGCCTTCAAGCGACTTGGCGAGACCAAAATCGGTCAATTTGGGCTGAAAAGCCGGCTGAGTCGATCGTGAAGTGGATGCGGCGTCGAGCTGTCGGGGCGCTCGGGAACGCGATGGATCACGCAGCGAGACCGTGCGCGAATCCGAGCGACGAACCCCACTGCCGGAGGCCGGCGCAAGTAACACGTTGGCTGGTTTGATGTCGCGGTGGATGATGCCGGCCTGGTGTGCATGATGGATGGCCCGTGCGAGGCCGATCATGATTCGGACCGCATCGTGTGGGTCAGCCGGTTGCTCACCTTGCCACTGACGGAGTGTCTGCCCTTCCACGAGTTCGAAGGCGATGAACGCGAAGCCCGCGTGCTCGCCGACATCAAACACCTGAACGATATTCGGATGTTTGAGCCGGGCTCCGGCTTCGGCCTCAAGGCGAAAGCGGGCCTTATCGGCATCACTGGCGTGCGGACCAGCCAGGATCACCTTCAGGGCCAGCAGTCGGTTCAGGCTGCGCTGCCGGGCCTTGTAAACCACGCCCATACCGCCCCGGCCGAGCTCACCCAGGATCTCGTACCCCGGAAAAATGATCGGCAGATCACTTCGTGGCGGCAGAACGGGCGTCGCGGAATCGCTGATCAGCGTCGGCAGGACCGGATCAGGTGTGTCGACGGGTTCTTGCGGAGCATTCAATGCTGAGGCGTGTGAGGAATCTGGAAGTGGGAAAGCCACTGCGCGGAGAGCCGGAATCGTTGCCATGGCACCGAGTTCGGTCCGGGCAGTGAGCGAAGTTCCGGGCAAGGCGGGGCTGCTCATGTCCACACGACATCAGAGGAATTCCGGACTGTGTCAGTGGAAAGATAACATTGAAATTTGCAAGACGCTGCCAGTTGTGCCGAGAACAACGAAAATTCCTGCCTTGGTCACACGATGACACCCAGTTGCTGGCCGACCTCGGTGAAAGCAGCAATCGCTTGATCGAGTTGTTCATCGGTGTGGGCCGCGGAGACCTGAATACGAATTCGAGCCTGTCCCTGGGGCACAACAGGGAAGCTAAAGCCGATGACATAGATGCCGCGTTTGAGGAGTTCGTCGGCCATTTTCGTGGCCACGCTGGCGTCGCCGAGCATCACGGGAAGGATGGGTGTGGGCCCGGGCTTGACGGTGAAGCCCGCTCCTTCGAGCCCAGCACGCAGTTTCCTGGCATTCGCCTTCAACTTCACACGCAGACCGCTGGCCGCATCAATGAGGTCGAAGGCAGCCATTCCCGCCGCCACGAGGGCTGGCGGCACCGAGTTCGAGAAGAGGTACGGCCGGCTGCGGTTGCGGAGCCAGTCCACGATTTCGGTGCTGGCGACCGTGAAACCGCCACTGGCTCCGCCCAGAGTTTTGCCAAGCGTGCCGGTGATGATGTCGATGCGATCCAGCACGCCGAGTTCTTCCGCGCCGCCGCGGCCCGTCGCACCCAGATGCCCCGTGGCATGGCAATCGTCGATCCCCACGGCGGCCTGGTATTCATCCGCAAGCTGGCAGATATCCGGCAACTTTGCCAGGTCGCCGTCCATGCTAAAGACGCTATCGGTGAAGATCAGCTTGAAGCGGCACCCCTTTGCCTCTTCAAGCTTGCTCTTCAAGTCGGCCATGTCATTGTGCTTGTAGCGGAATCGCTGGGCCTTGCAGAGGCGGACGCCATCGATGATGGAGGCGTGGTTCAACTCGTCCGAGAGGATCGCATCCTGCTCGGTGAGCAGCGGCTCGAAAAGGCCGCCATTCGCATCGAAGCAGGAGATGTACAGAATGCAATCGCCCTTGCCAAAGAAGCGGGCGATCTGCTGTTCCCCGCGTTTGTGAATCTCCTGGGTCCCGCAGATGAAACGAACGGATGAAAGGCCATAGCCCCAGTCGTCGAGCCCTTCGCGGGCCGCGGCCACGATGCGGGGGTGGTTGGCGAGTCCGAGGTAATTGTTCGCACAGAAGTTCACAACCTCGCGGCCATTCACGCGGATGCCGGATCGCTGCGGCGATTCGATGGCCCGCTCGGACTTGTATAGACCGCGCGCCTTGAGGTCATCGATTTGGGTGCGCAAGAAAGCGTTGATGTTCTCGGATGGCATGGATGCACTCTCGCAATATGGGACGGAGGCATCTTATCGTGCGGCGGAAAAAGCGTGAGGGAGTCGTGTTCGAGATGTTCTGTGTGAACACCACGATCACGACTCCCTCGCGTCGCCGACAGGCTATTTTGTGCTGCCGATCACATAAATCCCATGGATCAAGCCCGGGAAGTAAAACAGGAGCGTGAGCAGCACGTTGATCCAGAACGCACGCCCGAGCCCGACCTGGAGAAAGACACCGAGTGGCGGAAGCAGGACTGTGGCGAGGATGCGAATCAAATCCATCGTGAATCTCCAGTTGGTATTAAGCTGGGTGAGGTTCGAGGCCGCGCGCGGTCGCGACCGCGGTTGCGGTTGCTGTGCTTCGATCACGGAGATCGCGTACCACGAATTGGGGCCCTGCCCCGACGAGGCTGCCGCCGATTGTTACCAGGAGCGACAGGGCCGCACCACCGAACGTCCACCAGGCCACGGCCTGGGGGCTGGTCTGGTTGGTGGTGACCTGTGTTTTTCGAGCCACAGCGGCGTAGCGTTCGGCCTGGGCCGGTGTGAGGTCGAGAGCCTGTTGCAACTGGGCGGCATCCATGTTGGGCGTCGCGGGCGTGGAGAACTGTCGCACCCCGCTCATGTAGCCGGCTCCAGCCGTGAGGCCGCCCACGATCAGCAGCATCAGGAAGGCACCCCAGACGAGGATGCCATAAATCATCGCTTCGCCTGGTTGTTCTCCCACCGTGGTGCGGCTGACAACGAACCCACCCAGAAACATCGAACCCAGCAAGATCACAATGGAGGTGACGGCGGCGACCCAGGTGAACGACTGGCTTCCCACCTGATCGATCGTGGAAACGCCCACGGCCACGGCCAGCAGGGACAGGGTGGCATAGATGGCGAATGCCACGACCACACCCGCGGCCACGGAACCCCAACTGACGCGCGAGCCGACTGACATCAAGTCGCGCGGTCGAACCACGGTTCCGTTCTCCGTGCGGCCGTCCTGGGAACCATTGTTCCCACCGGTATACGTCACGCGTTCGCGAATGGTGCCATCCGGGCGGTGAATCACGATGTCGTCGCTTTCTTTCGCGAGTTCCCGTGCGGATTCGATGGCTTCCTTTTGCGTGCTGTGGGTGGAACTGGCTCGCTCGTTCCCTTCACGCTTCACGGCCCAGCCCTGTTCATGGGGCACAACGTGGAGCACGTTTTTTGACATGGTGATCACCTCAACAGTTGAAGTTCTGGGATGTGAGCCTCCCTGCACAGCACATTTGAGTGCGTGTTCCAGGAGGCTCCCGAAGAAGCCGCATCTTCGGGTAATGAGGGATGCAAGTCATGCGCCAGTATTGGCGCAAAGAAGGGAGAATGAGCGAGTCGGAGAAACTTCACGCCCCCATTACGGTGTGGGTGCGGTAGGACTTGCCATCCGGGCGAGGCGACGCCTCTGCTGCCAGTGCTTCATTCCCTTGTACAGGATCGGCGTGATGGACAGGAAGACCACGACCACGATCACCTTGTCGATATGCTTGGCGATCATGAACTGTTCGCCGAAGATCTGGCGGAGCAACGGGTCGAGCATGTAGCCGAGCAGGAGCATGCTGGAGATCCAGCCGATGCCGCCGAAGATGTTGTAGGCGAGGAAGCGGCGGTATTGCATCTTCGCGGCCCCGGCTACCACCGGCACAAACGTGCGGATGATGGGAATGAAGCGAGCGATGATGATCGTCTTGCCGCCGTGCTTCTCATAATAGGCCTTCGCGGCCAGCAAGTGCGACTGGCGGAAGATACGGCCATCGGGCTTGTTGAAGATCGCTGGCCCCGCCTTCGCCCCAATCCAGTAACCAACGGTATCGCCGAGCACGGCCGAGATGCAGAGTGTGACCAGAAAAAGCGCGATCGGCCACTCGGCGGCACGGGCGAAGACTCCGACCACGACCAGCATCGAATCGCCCGGGAGCAGAAAGCCGACCAGCAACCCCGTTTCGGTGAAAACGATGGCATTCACCGCGACAAGCGAGGGCCACATTGCACCGCTTGTTCGCAGAGCTTCGACATAAAGTTCTGGATGCCGCAGGTTCAGCGGATTGATGAACGTGACAATGAGCGTCCAGAACTGTGTGAAGAACTCGTCCATGTCGGCCCCGGATGGAAATAGCCTCAGAACCCGGTTTCCCAGGTTGCGGGGTTAGCGTAGCGGCTGGCGCTGCATTTGGGAAAGCCCAACTGTAGGCGGAGCTACCTGTTCTTCGTTTTACGGAAGTCGTCGCCTCTGGCCGCGTGCCTGAGCAGGGCACCGTGGTCCGCTGATGTCTCATTCACAAGAGTGATGCCAGCTCAGTGCCACCATCACCTCAAGGATCGCGCCGGGGCTGAGTTCAACGGCGAAAATTGGGAACCACCCACCAGTTTCGGGCTCGAAAGCGATGCGGGAGGAATTGTAAGTTATAGTTCACGTGATCACGCTTGGTTCTGAAGTGGTTGTCGGTCGCCCGCCGAGGTTTGCACGCGATGGTGATGTGTCCGCACTGCCAACACGAGAATGCCGAGGAAGCGCAATACTGCATGCAGTGTGGGCAGTCGCGTTCTGTCTCGTCGGCGGTGGCGGTGATGCCAGCGCAAGAACGAATCGTCTCGTCGAGCACACCGCCCCCGGTACTGCCCTCCCCGGCCACGGATTCGCCACTGGCCGATGCGGTGCG
The DNA here is from genome assembly GCA_041750275.1 of Gemmataceae bacterium. Classification (GTDB taxonomy): domain Bacteria; phylum Planctomycetota; class Planctomycetia; order Gemmatales; family Gemmataceae; genus JBGSZR01. The sequence continues at coordinate 29 of JBGSZR010000310.1, read as the reverse complement.
AGGGCACGCGGCCGGGGTCAGTCCGCCGC
>JBGSZR010000309.1:0-14915 GCA_041750275.1 Gemmataceae bacterium | reverse complement strand
ACTGGCCGAGGCCGGGCCGCGTGCGAAAGCGGCACGCGGCGAACTCGATGGCATCGCCGCGAGTGGTATGCCGGGTGTGACCCTCTGGGCTCGAGTGGCCGCCGCCGCGATCGATGGCGATATCACGAAAGCAGCAGCAGTCGTTCGTGCCACACTGAGTGACAAAAGCCCCCAGGCACGCGAAGCCGCCGCGGACGCACTCGCAGTCGTTGGCCCGGCGGCAAGTGATATCCCTGCTTTAGTTGCCATGTTAAAGGGCACGGTGGGGAGGGAATCCGCCATTCGCGCACTGGGCAAACTCGGGCCCACGGCCAAGGAAGCGGTACCGGTGATTACGGAACTTCTGACAGATCGCGACAGTGGCGTTCGCATTGCTTCGGCCGAGGCACTCGGCGAGATGGGCTCCGCCGCGCTCCCCGCAGTTCCGAAGCTGGAAGCGCTCCTGAAAGACCCACTCGTGGAATCAACTGCCCGCACAGCCCTGGACAAGCTGGGCGTGCCCGAGAAACCAGGCCGGGATTAAAGCGGAGGCGCGGGAGAAGGAGTTGCCTTTCACATCACCTCGAAGGCGGCCATCTGAGGGATTTGGCGTGAATGTATATTGGATTCGAAAAGACCGTGATGGCTCCGCACGCGGTGACGGCTGTTTGACTCACCGCCAAGTGATCGTGCCTGTCATAACGCGGTGGGATCAACCGGGGGGTTGATTCGCGAGGCGGCTGACCGTGTGCGAGTCCTGTTGTTATCGCCAGAGATGCTTATCGTTCAACACGACACCCTTGCTCCTTTGTCGACTCGCTCGACGTTGACTTCGAGCGAGTCGACAAAGGATGTGCAGTCAGCATACATCCCGGATCCGACCACCATTTCCAGCCATAGCGTGTCCAGCTGTTCATGTGGCCAAGGTGGGACTCGAACCACGGCCACGAAACCCAAGAAATGTAAGCAGATCGAGCAATCCCCATTTCTCAGTGGCGCAGAATCCGGCGCACTCGCCGAAATCACTCTCGAACCTGATCTGGCCCGCGTGATCGATGCATGGCCGACGCTGCCCGAGGCGATACGCCGGGCGATGCTGGCACTGATCGGGGCATGATGGGATGCTGTACTTTTCCACCGCATTGGAGGCGAGATGAGCAAAGCTAAGGCAACAAAATGCTACGCCCCGCTACAACGGGCCGGCTTGACCGTGGCTCAAGAGAATGCCATCGATGCCCTCGTGAGTGGTAAGACCGATACCGAGGCGGCCGCACTCGTGGGCGTGAATCGTGTGACCGTGACCCGTTGGCGGTTGTACTCGCCTACCTTCATGGCTGCCCTGAACGTGCGCCGCGCCGAAGTGTGGTCGGTCGGGGCTGCACAATTGCGAGCACTCATTCCGAAGGCAATTGGTGTGCTTGCAAGTGAACTTGAGGACACCGAGAGCCCGAACCGCATCAAAGCCGCGCTCGAGCTGCTCCGGTTGGTGCCGCTGACCCCGCCCGTGATCGGGCCGGCCGATCCCGAGGAAATCGTTCGACGGATCGTTCACGAACAGCGTGCGAATGCACCAAACCTGCCTGGTCAGCTGATCGACGAGATAAAGGGCTTGCCACCATTCGACGAGCAATTGGAATCGACGTGGCAGGCGATGGAGGCGCGTGCTTATGCACCCGCTCTGGATCATGCCCCAGAGCTGAAAGCCATTTCCGCAACCGGTTCAGAGTCTGCAATAAACAGCAGAAAACCGCAACGCTCCGCTGATTCTCGCCTTGTTGATTTCGGAGCAATGGACTCGGCTTTCACCTAACATTCTCAGCAAATCGCTGCATTTGGAATGCGATGCGGCACATGTTCAGAAAAGTTCACATCTCAATCATGTTTCGCAGATGATGATTTCGGAGGGCCCGGTGATGCCGCGACTCGTGGAAGATGTGGGCGAGCCATTGTTCGCGGGCTGGCTGTCACGTGTCTATCGGTTGACCGGGAAGACCCATGGGGTTCGCTGGGTCTGTGGTCGACGCGTATTCTGGAAGCTTCACTGCCGTGTCAGTGTCGCCGTCACGCACCCGCCAGCGGATGCGTCTGCGGAACCGCTGAGCTATTCCATTCCGCTGTTGTTCACCGATCTGCCTTCCGGCGGTTCACGCTGGTGGTGGAAATGCCCCGAATGCGTTCGCCGGGTTGATGTGCTGTACCTCCCCGAGGATCGGGACAAGCTCGCTTGCAGGCGTTGCTGTGGCCTGCATTATCGATCACAGTATTCCCACGAAAAGACGCGACGGTCGAAGCGAAGGCCGACTGTCCGGGCAGTGCGATTCCTGAACCGCTGGGTCTGGCTCCCACCTTGCCGGAAGTGAGCGGGTAAGCACACTTCTGCAATTGTGTCTTGTTGTGTCATGCATGGCCTGCGTCTCAAGCAGCAATCGAGTACCTCGACCAGCAACTTCGCGTGCAGCGGAGCGCGAATTCCTAGCGGTCAAGCCAACTCGACCCGCCAGCCGCTTTGACCGCCCTGAGCTGGTCCGGGGTCATCTGGTTAGGGGTTAGGTTGTTCTCGACCGCATTGAGGACGAGCACGCGGTTGATAATGCCAATCGCGCCCCATCGGTGCATATATGACACTAAGTGGTAATGATCTGGCTTGCCCTCAGACCCCCAGAAGGCACGGGCGACTTTCTTGAACTCTTTACTATCGATAGCCACGGCTCGGCTGGCCTTGTTGAGGTGATCGGACAGGCCGTATTTAGACAGGTCCCCAGCACCTTCTGATGGGTCCAGCCTTACTTTGGCCATTGCGACCTGAGCACGCTGAGCCGAAATCTGATCCAGTTTCTTCAATGCCTTTTCCGTTGCTTCAGGCTCGGCTTTATCGAACTTCTTTCCGAGTTCGATCGCCTTGTCCCAGTCTTCCTTGAACTTCTCGTCTGTGTTCTTCGCGGGCTGCGCCGCAATTGCTACCAAGACAGCCGTGAAAATGAGGCTCCGCATGTTCGCTCCTCCGAGGTTGCCCAACCGGTCTATTCACCGGGGTGTGAACGGGATTGGAGCAGCTGATCGTGGTGGCGTCAATTTGAAGTGGTACAATTGGTGGAGCGGCCAGCGGGAGTAGCTACCCGATGACGGCCGGGGTTGGTGTGCTGGGGTTCCTCTGTCCCGCACGGTGGCCCCGGCTTGCCGTTCACAGGGGATGGATTCATGGGACTTGAAAATGTTGATTACACCCGCACGTACTGGTTCCTTGTCGAGACGAAGGAAAACCCCGGTCCCGATTACGAATACTTCCACCTCTACCGGTTCAAGCCGCCAACTGAAGAATACGGGGCCAGTCAACTCGTGCTGTTTGGGAGCGAAGTGTACGCGCGTTCCATCGGAGCGGAAACGGATCAGGCAAGCGTGCGGGTTAAACTTAGCATGAGATTGGAACCGCGCACATTACCAGACACTGCCAGTATGGCCAACATGCTCGAAAGAGTTCAACGAGATGTCCACCATGTCACAATCAGCATCGACCCCGACGACCGACCCGGAACCACAATCCCCATCGAACTCGCAATCATCGGTTTCCGGGGAGCATAGCCAATCCATGAAGGACGCAATTTTCTACTGGTCATCGGGCACGTGGGAGCCGATAGAAATACCCTTAGACGAACTCAATCACCTTCTCAGAAACGCAACCCGTCGATAGGGGCGTCTTCGCTCACTTCTTCAGCCCGAACACGTCGCGCCCGACCACGTATCGCACCTTGCCCTTGCCGCCGTATTGCGTGGCGTCGAGCGTGAGCGTGAGTGTGTTCGCACCTGGCACGGGTTTCTTGAACACCAGAACATCGGTGGGTGATTCGTCCGATGCGAATTCCTTGTAATGGTCTGCTTCGATGGCCCCGTCCGTCTTGATCTTCAGGCCCAATTCGTTCTGCAGGCTCATGGTCGGGTATTCGTTGCCATGCTCATCGACGAGTGTGGCCTTTCCGGCCTGTGCGTTGACCTTGATTCGCTTGGTCGGGTCGTGGTTCTTGAACTTGATGTTTACGACAAGGTCCGGGTCGTTCGGGTCGCTTCTAAGCACTCGTCCGGTCGATGTGGTGGCCGAGAACACGCCCAAATGAATACGCTCGACCGTGACGCCGAGCGGGCCGAAGCGTATTTCCTTGCCCACCTCGCCCTGCGGGTCTTCCGAGGCTGCCTGCGACGAGTCGTTTTTCTTGCCCACCAGGCCGATCATCAGGCACCCGCCACAGGCCAGAACGGGAATTCCCACGGCAAGAGCCAGTATCGCAATCAGAAGGCCAGAAAGCGGCTTACGTTCTGGCTTTCGGCGTCGTCGTGGTTCTTCGGCGTCGTCATTGCGTGGGCGGTTGCTGGCCATGATGTGTTCCCCGTGTTCCCGATCAGCCATTCGCTGCCGGGTCGTGGGGATTGGATAGCGATATGCGGATTGGGTCAACTGGAATCACTCGAAATCGGCCCAGTGCTGCGTCAGGCGTGAGAAATCGGTGAGCGGGAGCATCTCGGGCGTCGGGTCTTCGGATGTGCCTTCGCGGTGTGCCCAGTACCACTTATTATCCGTGCGCCTTTTGGCGGGTCACCGCATACGTTACGGGCTCATATGTGAGCACGGGGCTTCAGGGCAATTTTACCAAGTGCAGCACTCTCTGTGGGGCATCACGGCGCTTGTATTGGAATACGATGCCGATTAGATTGACGTGGTTGGGTAGCCGTGCGGGTTCGAAACCGAACGGCTCAACGCGGCTGGCCGGGAGTGGTGTTCTTCACTCGTGCGCTGACCCCGGCCGGCGGCCCAACACCACGAGTGAAACAGCATGTCGAACAGGCAATTCCCCTCATTTCACCTCTCTCCTAACTATGACCGCATCACAACAAGGCTTGCAAAAAAGCAGTCTGATTACAACGAATTCATTGAGGCTTGTGCGAGTTCTTCCGCTGCGAGTGTGGATTTGCCAAACGAGTTCGTAAAGGACTGGATTACGAACTGGTGTGACGACGTAGTGGATGGGCCATCCTTTTACTACAGATTCGACACACTGGAGAATCTAAATGCAGCCGTTGAAGACATCACCACAATCGTTGATATTATGCGAGATCAAAGGAATAGATATCTACTCGAACACCATGTTTATGTCTTCGAGATCGCTGAAGACCCCAGACTTGGACCATTTCCGACCTCCGAGGCCGTCAAGGCAAGGCTCTCTCCAGCAATTCCCACGACTTTGTGGACGGGTGAGGCAAACGCATTTCTGATGGAGAAGGCCGGATTCCTGCTCAATAACCCAACGAACCAGCAGATCGCAACATTGAACCGGTTCATGTGGCATGTAGATATTAGTAAGCCTCGAATCCCGATTCGTATGCCTCGTGTTGCGTTGATAGCACATATTCCCGACGTGGCCGCGGCTCTGGATGTGACTTACCCTCCCCTCACGGCTTCGATGGAATCAAACGAAATCATCCGACTCACCCATAACTGGCTCGTGGAGCAAGCGTGGCCCGCCATCAGACGTATTCGGCTCGAAGCGGAAGCGACGATTCCAGAGGCAAACAACAACGAAGCGGAAACACCGCCGGCCGCCGACCGCCCAATACTGCGAGTGAATGAACCACTGCCCATCGATTCATTCGCCGAGCTGCGCAAGTTCGCACAAGACAAGTTGAAGGGACAGGAACGGGCCGTGATTGAAGCCCTATGCAACGCTGCCGGGACACTGCCAATTGCCGACCTGGCCCTTAAGGGTGGTGTGGGTTGGGATGACCCAACGCAGGGGTTTAGGAACGCGCAACAACGTTTGAGTCCCAAGTTGAAACCGCTCTGCTATACCCTTGTGAGGCAGGACGGGGCCGCGAAGCTCATCCTTATGAAGTCTTGAAAGTGTCTTGAATTAAAGCCCTTTTGGCTCCCGAATAGAGCCCTCCCAATCTGCAGAATGCCTTCCATCGCAACTCGATGGAGGGTATCAATTGCCTCGAAAGCTCTACGATCCACTCGCCGTAATTCCTTCGCCGGACGCTATTCGGCAACGCCTTGCTGACACGCTGACGCTCGCCGAACGGCTCCGAATCCTGCTCGAACTCGCCGAGCGGTTGCGTCTACCCATCACCACCGCCGAACACTTGTACACTCCGGTCGATCGGCGGGAGGTGTCCTGTGAATAACCAGCTCATCGCGCCACCGGCCACGAATCTCGACACGCTCGCCATCGACCAGCACGAAGCCGCACGGATTAGCGGAATCAGCGCGAAGACGCTGGGCCGTCTGGCCGACGCGGGCGAACCGGTCGGCCGGCTAAAAATCGGTCGCCGCGTGCTGTACCACAGCGCCACGATATCTGCCTGGTTGGCGGCGCGGGCCGCGGGCGGATCGCTTACCACCGGCTCTGCACCCGCCGTCTAGCGCCATCAGGCAAGCAGCAGAAGGGGGCGAGTGCGCTTCATTTCTGGCAGCGATTAAAAAAGGCCGGCCCGCTGGAACGGACCGGCCGCATGAAACCTTACATCCCGCTAAGGACACTATGAATCATACAGCATGTATGCCACTGGTTCATCTGCCGAGCACACGCGACACACTCAATGCGATCTCCGAGCGAATCGACGCGGCACGACGCCGCCAACACGTCGCAGAGATCACGGGCGATCACGCGGAGGCCGATGCCGCGCATCGTGATGCCCTCGATGCCGAGGCGGAACGCTGGACGCTTCGCACTCACCTGGCAGACGATGCCATATTCGCGATTCGCGTGGCGAACCATGAGCGGCCCGACGCACTCTCCGCGACAATCGCATCCGTTGCTAGCATCGCCCGGATGCAGTCCGACATTGTCCAGCTGGCTGCCGCCCTCGTCGTCCTCGAAAAGCAGATCGGCGGTGAAGCGTGAGCGCGCTTTCTGATGCTCGCCGCCGCTCACCCAAGCCCTTTGAATCTGCTCCGCCGCCACCACCGTCACCGCCCGAGAGTGACAGTGTGATGTCACCGCCGGAACCGGAGTGGCCGTTGCTGGGCCCTGTAGCACTGCATGGGTTGGCCGGGCGGTTCGTGGCTGCGGTCGAACCCGCCACCGAGGCGGATAATGTGGCGCTGCTCGTGCAGTTCCTGGTTGCTGTGGGGAATGCCATCGGCCGCACGGTTTACGCGGCTGTTGAGGCCGATAAGCACTTCCTCAATGAGTTTGCCGTGCTTGTGGGACAATCCGCGAAAGGTCGCAAAGGCACCTCGTGGGGCTGGGTGAAGAACGTACTTAAGGGTGCAGAAGCCGAGTGGGCCGAACAACGCAATGCGTCCGGGTTGTCGTCGGGTGAGGGCGTGATTCACGCGGTCCGCGACCAGGTCGAAGCGATGGAACCCGTCCGTGAGCGTGGCAAGCCCGTGCGCTATGAGCGCACTGTGATCGATGAAGGTGAGGCCGATAAGCGATTGCTCGTGGTCGAACCGGAATTCGCCAACGTGTTGAAGCAGACCGAGCGCACCGGCAACACGCTTTCCACTGTGGTTCGACAGGCGTGGGAGAACGGGAACCTGCGGACCATGACGAAAAACTCGCCCACACGGGCAACCGATGCCCACATCAGCATTCTCGGCCACGTCACATCGGATGAATTGCGTCGCTACTTGACCGCCACTGAATCCGCGAATGGGTTTGGAAACCGCTTCATGTGGTTCATGGTGAGGCGCTCGAAGTTGCTCCCCGATGGCGGGGCCGCCGACACGGCGGAACTCGATGCGATCGTGCGCGAGCTGGGGGCCGTGCTGGTGTTCGGCCGGAATGCCGAACGCATTGGCCGCGATGATGACGCCCGTGCCATGTGGCGCGAAGTTTACCCGACGTTGTCGCGTGATCGGTTTGGCCTGGCGGGTAGCCTCACCGGCCGTGCTGAGGCTCACGTGCTGCGGCTCTCGACGCTCTATGCCGTGCTCGATCTGTCGCCGACCGTGAAGCCCGTGCATCTCGCTGCGGCAATTGCGATCTGGGAATACTGTGAGCAATCCGTCACCTTCGTGTTCGGCGATTCAACTGGCGACAACGTGGCCGATGATGCACTCCGGATCATTCGCAATGTGCCCGGCGGCATCACGCGGCATGAACTGCACGAACTGCTTGGCAAGCACATCAAGGCGGACCGCATCAGCCGGGCACTGGGTGTGCTGCTCGCTGCTGGCCTCGTGAGATCGGAGCAACGCGACACTGGGGGCCGGCCCGCTGAACTCTGGTTTCCCACCAAGCAGGGAGGGCCCGGCCGTGGGTAAGGCCCTGGACATCGCCTTGAGGTTCATGGCGGATCATCCGGAACCCGTAAGTGTGAGGCCAACAGTGGGGGAAAAGGGGTTTAAGGGCGAAAAGTCTCCCGTGCTGATACCCTTTTACCCCTTAAACCCCTTTTCCCCGGTCGGGCCTCCGCCGCTGAAGACGAAGGCGGAGGACGATGGCATTCAGACGCCGACCCACTGCCCGGAGTGCTTTTCCGGAATCGAAGGCCTTACGTGCCCTGAATGTGGTTGGCGATTGTGTGAGCACTGCTGTGCCCGTGTCACGGCATCCGCAGTCGATGCGTTCTGCAATGCGTGTGGGCCACACATCGACCCATCATTACAGGAATGGAACCGCCAGTGCATGGAAGCCGCAAAGCGAAAAAACAAGCCTGAGAAAAGCTGAGTTATTGCTTTCACGAAGCTGGCGCGCCGCCGTGGCCGTTGGTATACTTCATCTGCCTTTAGGCTGGCTGGCGTTGTGCGACCTGAGAACCGCACCCGTCGGCTGGCCGTTCTCAGAAAGGTTCCAGAAATGGCTTCCGTCAGTAAAGACGCAAACGGCAACGTCCGGATTCTCTTCATCGGTTCCGATAAAAAACGGCGAGCTATCCGACTCGGCAAAGTGAACAAGAAACATGCCGAGGCAGTGAAGTTGCGTGTGGAAACTCTCGTCGCGTCGCTCGCCTCAAAGACGCCGCTGGATGGTGAAACGGCCACGTGGGTCGGCTGCATCGGTGACGATCTTGCCGCAAAGCTGGCGGCCGCGGGACTGCTCGCGGTGCGTGAATCACGCAAGTTGAAAGCGTTCCTCGACAACTACATCAGCGGGCGGATGAACGATGGGCACACCAAAGGTGCCACGCTCATCACCATTCGCCGGGTGGCTGATGATCTGGTGTCTGTGATGGGGGCAGGGGCTGACCTTCGCTCTGTCAGCGTTGAAGAGGCTGAAAACTTCAAGCAGTACTATCAGGACAAAGAACTCGCCCCTGCCACGACATACCGTCGGTTGAAGATGGCGAAGATGCTTTTCAACCATGCGGTCAAGCTGAAACTCGTGATCGAGAATCCATTCGCTGACGTGAAGGGGAAGAATTCAAACCCCATCGTGCGCCGTCACTATATCAGCGTTTCAGACACCAACAAGTTGATCGACGCAGCGAATCCAATCTGGCGGACCATCATTGCACTTGCCCGCTTCGCTGGATTGCGTTGTCCGTCCGAAGTGTTGTCTCTTCAGTGGGGAAACGTGGACTTCGTCAGTGGACGCATGACTGTGTCATCTCCGAAAACTGAACACCTCGAAGGACGTGCGTATCGAGTGGTTCCGATCTTCGCTCAACTTCGACAACATCTTGAGGATGCTTTCGAGTTGGCGGCACCCGGCGAACGGTACGTCGTTGGTGGCACGCAGGGAGCGGGCTACCGGAATGCGGCACACGGCCCTGGCGGGTGGGTCAATTCCAATTTGCGGACCACTTTCGAGAAGCTCATTCGACGTGCTGGGCTCCAAGCGTGGCCGCGATTGTTCCACAACTTGCGTGCGAGTTGTGAAACCGACCTGATGCAGAATCACCCGATTCACGTGGTCACGGCTTGGATCGGCAACACCCCGAAGATCGCCCTCGGGCACTACCTGCAAACGCTCGATGCGGACTTCGAGAAAGCACTACGCGTTGTCGCAGGCGGCGCAGAATCCGGCGCAGGGGTGACGCAAAATGCGACGCAGACAGGAGCGGACAAGAAAGAACCCGAGCAGACAAACTCGGAGGATATGCCTAGTGGAACAGGCTTTCCGTCCGATTCTGTCCGCTCGGGTCCGATACTGTCCGGATGTACATGTGGCCAAGGTGGGACTCGAACCCACACGCTTATTAGGCGCTCGATTTTGAGTCGAGTGCGTCTGCCATTCCGCCACTTGGCCATGAAGGGCTATTCTCCGGGAACTGTTCACTTCCGACAAGCCCCCGATTGCGGAGTGTGCAACCCCCCGGGTGACACGGGTGTAACCGAATTTTCTTGGGATATTGAATTCCTCCGCAGGAGCGTGGTCCTGCAGTGCGGAATGCGGCGTGCGGAATGAAATACCCAGCAAACCGCTGCAGTTGTCCTCGTGCCCCCCCCAGAGAAAATGGTTGCACCCGGTGCCACCGAAGTCGTTTGTTTCGCATCGTTTGCCGCGTCAGAAGAAGAACTTCCGTTGTGACGATCGGCCAGTCTGCTTGCTCGGATGATTCACCCTCCACGAAGAGTGACCGAACTTGCATTCTCGGAGCGCGTGTCATGCACGTCATCGGCCGGGTGGTTGGCATCGCGCCTGTCCGGATGCATCTGCTGGGTGAACTCCGGTGTGTTCACGGTGTTGCGAGCGAATCGGACGATGCACCGGCAAAGGTTGTGCTCATCAATGGCGTCCCGCAGAATGTGCCACCAGAGAAGCGTTGAGCGTGTTCCCTGGCTTACGCGGCGAGATCGGAATTCGCACTGTGAATGAAAACACGGTACGTCTTCACACCGCCTCGACGGCGAGGGGTTCGGGCGTGTTCAGGATGGCATCGCGGTCGATGCCCTTCTTCTTGATCTTGGTGTGCAGCGTGTCGCGGCTCATGCCGAGCAGGCGGGACGCGTGGCTGACGTTGCCGCCAGTTTGCTTGAGGGCGCGCTGGATGGCCCAGGTTTCGATGTCGTCCATGTCCAGGCTCGGCGGCAAGTCCGGCATCAGATTGGTGCCGCTGGGAGGTTGCTCGGTCACGCCGGTGAGGGGCAGGCTGTCGGCGTCGAGCGTGTCCGCCTCGCTCATCACCGCGGCGCTTTCGAGCACGGCCCGCAGCTGGCGGACGTTGCCTGGCCAGGTGTAGGCCTGCAACTTCCGCATCGCGGCCGGCGTGAGGCGGAACTTGCGACGGCACTCGGACGAGATGCGGGCCAGGAAGAAACCGGCGAGCTCCGGGATATCTTCAGGGTGCTCCCGTAACGGCGGCACTCGCACCGAGATGACCTTCATGCGAAAGCAGAGATCCTGACGGAAGCGGTTGGCCTTCACTTCCTTTTCGAGGTCGCGGTGCGTGGCAGCCACGATCCGCACGTCCACGTTCACATCTTTCGTGGCACCGACGGGGCGGAAGGCTTTCCCCTCGATGACCCGGAGAAGTTTCGCCTGACATTCGAGCGATAACTCACCCACTTCATCCAGGAACAGCGTGCCTTCATCCGCTTGCTGAAAGAGCCCGGGGTGATCGCGGTCCGCGCCACTGAAGGCACCCTTGCGATAGCCGAAGAGCTCCGCTTCGAGCAAAGTGGGAGCGATGGCGGCACAATTCACCACGACGAGCGGGCCATTGGCGCGCTTGCTGTTGCGATGGAGTGCAAGTGCGACGAGTTCCTTGCCGGACCCGCTTTCGCCATGCACGAGCACGGTGAAGGGTTGCGGGGCCGCACGGAAGATCTGCTGGCGAAGATGAATGATGGACGAGCTCTCGCCGATGATTTCATCCGCGGCCGGGGTGTGAATGCGGAGCCGGCTATTCTCGGCTTCGAGCGTGCGGCGATTGCGGTGGATCTCCAGGCCGTGGGCAAGGAAGCCGGCGATGGCCTCGATGAAGCGGACATCGCGCTCGGTGAACGCCGACCCGGAACGATAAGCGTGCAGGGCGGCAAACGATTCGCCCGAGGCCTTGAGGGGAATGCAGATGGCGTCGGCAAAAGAGAGCAAGCTATCCGAGGAGGCCCGTTCACTTTGATCGGCGGAGAGCCAGACCGTTTTGCCGCTTTGGTACGCTCGCCGCGTCAGCTTGCGGCTCAGTGGCACATCGACCGCGGCTGATTCGGGGAGCACCACCTTCGGCGTGGGATCATCGGGGTTCAGGCTGAGGTAGCCGGTGATCTTCGCGGTGGTCTGATGCAGGATGGCTCGCAGAGCCAGGCCGATGAGGTCGAGCGGAGTCGCCGTTTCGACCGCGGCGGTCATGAATTTGCACAGTGCGGTGAGGTCGTCCACACGCAGCTGGTTGGCGGTTTCCGCAGACGTATCGGCACTCCGAAGCGGCGGATGCCCCTGAATCTTGGTCGCACCGTGCGGGTTCGCGATTTCGGCGTTCCGCATGACGCCTTCGACGACTCCCGCTGGCAGTGTGATCGGTGCTTTGCCAGGGGGCACGGGCTTCATCTCGGTGGTGAAGCGGAGCACGGCTTCGCCGATCTGGATTTCGCTGCCGTTCTCGAGTTCGATTGCGCCGTTAAGGCGCAGGCCATCGCACTTGGTGCCGTTGAGGCCGAAGTCGCGCAGGTGCCAGCAGTCATCCTCGAAATAGATCTTGGCGTGAAGGCGAGACGCGAGTTCATCGCGCACCATGATGGTATTATCCCGGCTGCGACCGAGCGTGACGGGTTGGCCCGGGGAGAGGACCAGGGTGGTGGGCAGGCACTCACCCGCCTCGACAGTTAATGAGGCACGCATACGCCGGACTCGCTTCCGAAGGGCTGGCCGCGGGGCAAAAAGCAGGAGGTCAACCTGCGCGGAGAGCCAGCCGTTCAACCATTCGTTCGGTCAAAACTTAGCACGCGATTTTCATCCGGGGCGGCGGGCAGGGTTACCGGGACACGATCGACGGGGTAATCTAGACCGTTGCCACCTCCACAGGAGAACCCATGCAGAACCGCATCGAAGGGCAAGCGTACGTGTTGGGCGACAACATCGACACTGACCAGATTATTCCCGCACAATACCTGACTTACAACCCTTCAATCCCGGCCGAGTACAAAATGTTCGGCAAGTTCGCACTTTGCGGCGTGCCGGACGATGCCGCCGGCTTACCCAAGGGGCACATTCCGTTCCATACCACAGATGAATTCGTGTCACCGTTCAAGATCATCATCGGTGGCAAAAACTTCGGCTGTGGCTCCAGCCGCGAGCATGCCCCCATTGCCCTCGCCGCAGCTGGCATCGTTGCGGTCGTGGCGGAATTCTATGCCCGCATCTTTTACAGAAATTCCGTGAACGGCGGCTACCTGATCCCACTGGAATGCCCGGCCCGGCTCACGGAGCAGATTTGCACCGGTGATAATCTCATCATTGATATCCCCAGCGGCAAGCTGACGAACACCACCACGGGTGACGCGTGGGAGCTGCTGCCGCTCGGTGAGGTTGCACCAATCCTCGAGGCCGGTGGCGTCTTCCCCTATGCCGAGAAAGTAGGAATGTTGAAAGCGACCAATTGACTTTCGGAAGTGGATGCAACTGGTTCGCGGCTGAGATGAGAGCCTCTCACGACCGATACGAGAATTGTGCCATGTCCAGTCAGGAGGCCTCGGGTCGCTATGAACTCGAGGCCTAAATCGCACGCGCTGGACAGGGAATCGATTCCATCGCCGACTCGACCTTTTTGGCCTTTCACGAGACCGGATGGCGTGGGACGATGGACTTACTTCCCACCCCCCCGTGGGCGTGCCATGCTACGGCCGGCCGACGCTGCTCCCGCCATCCGTGGGCCGAAACAGCGCGAGTCGGAAAGCGCGTCCGGAAAGACTCATGCCTCGTCATACCGCCGGCTACCGGAGGTATTCGGGAGATCCAAACCAGCTGAACCCGGAGCCGCTCATGAAAGCCTTGTGCCTCACCACCCTCGCCCTGTTCGGACTCGCCGCCGCCACCGCCGGTCCACCCGCCCGCAATAACCCGAGGGCGTACACGCACGACGATCTCGAAAACGACCTGAAAGCCGCCTATAAACTGGACCGCGTGGAATCGACGAGCGAAGGGGAGACGAAGTGGTTCCACGTCAAGAAAATCGACTACGAGATGGAAAACGGTAAGGAGAAGGTGTCGTGGGGAATCAGCGTGGCGGTGAAACGCCGCGCCGGGTACGGGGACAGCGTCCGAATCCTCTTCCCGTGCCAGAAGTTGCCCGCCAACCCCGACCCGACCCGCCTGCTGGACTTGATGAGTTTCAGCGGGTCGTTTGAGAAGTGCGGGGCATACTTCCAAATCGGCGGGAAGGAGCGAATGCTCTACCTGGCGTCCGACGTATCGGTGGAACGGCTGAACGCAGACGACCTGCATCGGGAGGTGTACTTCCTGATGCTCGCGGCCGACCGCACCCGCCCCCTGTGGACCGGTGACCTGAGCAAGCCGACGGCGAAGATGGGTACGCCCGCGAACAGCGACCCGAAAGCCGCGCCGACCGAGAAGAGCGGTGTGACAGGGGAATGGCATCGCTATCCGAAGTCGGAACGGGGCACTCCACACCCCTTCGTTGACGGCATCGACAGCGTTACGTTTGCCGAAGGTGGAACATACCAGGCGAAATACTACACCGGCAACTCCAACGCAGCCATCCAGCTCACCCAGACCGGCACTTATACCGTCAAAGACGACCTGTTGACTGTCACCCCGAAGGGAAGCAAGGTAGCCGAAAGGTTTACCCTCGAGCGGACCGACGACAAGATTACCGTCACCCCGCAAAAGGGCGACCAGCCTCACACATTCGCGGCGAAGAAGATTACCCTCCACCGCTAGACGTGCCGGTTCGACCCAAAACGTGGTTGCCGGGCTGTCTGAAAGCGTCTTGGAGTTCCGGCCGGTCGCCCAATGAGAAGCGGAAGCCATTGAGGTGCCAGGTGCGGTGGCCGCGCCAGCGGCTCGCCGCGGACCGCTCGGAGTGGAGGCCGTCGGTGACGC
>JBGSZR010000308.1:0-17921 GCA_041750275.1 Gemmataceae bacterium | reverse complement strand
CGCTTCGCAGATCGCCCGGTCCTCGTCCGTGAGCCGCACGATGTACTTCTTGTTCATGGCAACCTCCGTGTTGATGTGGAGGTTCCCCGAAATCGACGGTTGTGGCAACCCGAACAATTAATCTGGACGGGGCACTAGATTATGCACGCGTTTGGCGTATCTGGAAAGGAGAATCGCGGGCAATGAGGAGCCGGGTTGATGCGTGTGTTTGTTTATGAGTACTTGGTGGCGCTGGGGCTGGGCCGCGACGCAGGCGATCCCTTCCACCCGATGTACCGCGAGGGGCTGGCCATGCGCGATGCCCTCGTTGCAGACCTGGTTCGCATCGCGGGTGTGGAGGTTCGCACCCTGGACGCCGCTGCGGAGGAAGATCACGAGGAACAAATCACCCAGATCGCGGAGCGATGCGACTGGTCCATCATCATCGCACCCGAACTCGGTGGCGAACTGGAACGCTGCTGCTGGTCCGTCTGGAGTTCGACTGGCAAGTTACTGGGCCCAAGTTCCGAAGCGGTGCGATTGCTCTCGGACAAGTTCGCCACATTCGAACACTGGCAGCAGCACGGCGTGCCGACCCCAGCAACATCCTTGCGGGAACCCACACCTTGCGAAGCGTTCCCGGTGGTCTGGAAGCCTCGTGACGGTGCGGGTTCCACAGCTTCCTTCTTGCTCCGCAGTGCGATGGAGTTGCACCAGGCGAAAGCACTCATCGCGGCCGGCGAGCACACGGGAGAGATGATTCTCCAGCACTATGTGCCTGGTCGAGCGGCGAGTGCTGCATTTCTCTGCGGGCCCGCGGGCCACTACCCCCTGCTACCAGCTTTTCAAGTGCTCTCGGACGATGGGCGACTGAAGTACCTCGGTGGCGAACTTCCTATTGAGGCCGCTCTCGCCGAACGTGTCCAGCGCGTGGCGACGCGTGCACTGGAATGCGTCCCCGGCTTGCTCGGCTACATCGGTGTGGATGTCACGCTTGGCAATGCCGCGGATGGCTCGCAAGATGTGGTCATCGAGATCAATCCGCGTCTCACCACGTCTTACGTGGGTTTGCGTGCCGCCGCGAATTTCAACCTCGCCGAGGCCATGCTGGAGATCGCCGCAGGCCGAACACCCACAACCTTCAGCTGGAATGCTCGGCGATTGCGCTGGTGGCCCAACGGCACCATTCATGAACGGGAATAACTCAGCACCGACAAGGTGACAGATACGGATGCAGTCTGCTTCGCTTGCTTCACTTGGAAGTGTGATCGTGAATGATCTTCCAGCCATCGGGAAACTTGCGGAAGATGAGCGTGTACCAGCCGCTGAGCGTTTCTGCCTTCAGTTTCACTTCCCATTTGCCGCGGACGAAGGCGGTGCTCTCGCCCAGTCGTTCGACATGCACATCACTGAACGTGAGCATGCCCATTTCCTTTCCGTCGGCCTGGTAGTTCATCTGGTAACGTTCTTTGAGTGCCTGGAACCCTTTTGAAGTCTTGGCTCCCGAGATGAAGAACAGTTTCTCGTCGTCCCAGTACCCCTTGAGGAAGCCATCGAGATCGCCCTTGTTCCACGCGGCGGCCTGGGCTGTGAGCACGCCGCGAATTGCTTTCTCCTCATCAGCGGGTGCGGCCGAGCAGAGTGCAAGAGCGAGGCAGACGATGCCGAATCGTTTCGATTTCATGCCGGGATGGGGTGTTGGAGGTTCAGACGGGGCGGCATGAACGGGTTTACCATGCTCACGACACCGCGTACAGTGTAAACACCTGCACCACTGGGAGAAACGCATGCAAGTCGCGCTGGACTGGCTGGAGAAAAACCACGAACAAGTCATTCACGGACTCGCGGACCTCGTCGCGATTCCGAGCATCAGCACGGATGGCGAACACGGTGCGGAGATCGATCGCACCGCCACACTCACGGCCACGCAGATGCGTGAAGCCGGGCTCACGAACGTGGACACGCTCAAGGTCGGCAACTCACTGCCCTACGCCTACGGCGAGTGGCTCGAAGCTCCGGGCAAGCCGACCGTGTTCCTCTACGCCCATCACGACGTCCAGCCGATCAACTTCATCGATCAGTGGAAATCCGATCCGTGGAAGCTGACACGCCGCGACGGGCGGCTCTTCGGCCGCGGTTCGGCAGACGATAAAGGAGCCATCTCCGCACAACTGGGTGCCATCGCCGCCTACCGCAAGACGAGCAACAGCATCCCCGTGAACATCAAGATGGTGGTGGAAGGCGAGGAAGAAATCGGCTCGAAGAACTTGCTCCGCTTCTTCGACACCTATCGCGAGCGCATCAAGTCCGACGTGATCGTGGTTTGCGACACGGAAAACATCGAGGTGGGTTTGCCCTGCATCACCTATTCACTCCGCGGCATCGTCGCGGTGCAAGTGGAGGTGACGAGTGCGCGCATTCCCGTTCACAGCGGCATGGCCGGTGGCGCACTGCCCGACGCCGCACTCGCACTCAACAAGGTGCTCGCCAAGCTTTACTGGGAGAACGGCCCGCTGCCCATCCCAGGTTACTATGACAAGGTGCGGCCTCTCACCGAGAAAGAGAAGGTCGCCGTTCGCAAATTGCCTTGGGACGACCGCAAGTTCCGCGAGGAAGTCGGCGTCGTCTCGTCCGCAAAGTACGCGCTCGAAGATGGCTTGAACGTGTACGAGCAAACCTGGCGACGTCCCGCCGTCACGGTGATCGCGCAAGAGGCAAGCAGCATCAAGGGTGCCTCGAACCAGGTGCTGCCGAAGGCCACTGCGATACTGAGTTGCCGCATCGTGCCGGACATGGACCCGGCCGAAGTGGTGAAGCAATTGCAAGCATTTCTCGCAGCGGATGCCCCATGGGGTGTCGAAGTGAAAGTGAGCGAACTGGGCGCTCACTGCAACTGGTGGATGACCGATCCCAACGGCCCCGCCTTCGAAGCGGCACTCAGCGCGATGCGTGGCGGCTTCGACCGCGATCCCGTGGCCATCGGGTCCGGCGGCAGCATCGGCTTTGTCGGTCCGCTTGCAGAACTCTTCAATGGTGCCCCCGCCTTGCTCATGGGCATCGAGGATCCCCTCAGCAACGCCCATGCACCAAACGAAAGCCTCCATGAAGGCGACTTCAAGAAGTTGATGAACTCCCTCGTTCGCCTGTTCGACAACCTCGGCAAACTCACTCCCGAGACAGTGAAGTAAAAGTGACTCGGAATTCACAGCCCTTCCAGTGCAACAGGTGGGCTGATTCGAGCATCATGCATTCAGGCCAAACCATGACCCAGACACAACCTGCACTCGTGGACCTCTATCTGAAAGATGAAACCGCCTGGCTCGACGCGATGGTGGAACTTCTGGAAGCAGGAGCATTCGCGGAACTCGATTATTCGAACCTGCAGGAGTTTCTTACG
This sequence comes from Gemmataceae bacterium, assembly GCA_041750275.1. Lineage (GTDB taxonomy): Bacteria > Planctomycetota > Planctomycetia > Gemmatales > Gemmataceae > JBGSZR01. Next base: position 14,545 of record JBGSZR010000308.1, on the reverse strand, counting down.
GACATAGCCAAACGCGATCGCCGTGAAGTGCAAAGTCGATTGGTGGTGCTCATTTTGCACATTCTGAAATGGCAGCATCAACCGGATGCCCGATCAGGAAGTTGGAAGGCCTGTATCCTGGAACAAAGTCAAGAACATGAAGATCTAGTCGATCAGGGTGTGCTTCGCAATCACGCGATTGGTGTGCTCGATCGATGCCAGGAGCGCGGGGTCGTTCGAACCGGCTCCGAGACAGGCTTACCAACGACCGCATTTCCTGAAAAGTGCCCTTACACGCTTGATCAATTGGTCGGCTTCGTACCCCGTGATTAATCTGCCTCATGAGACTGTCATGCCCAGCGATGAACGCGTGCTCGTGATCCCCACACTGCGATTGCACGAACTCGGTCCCATCACAGGCTTCGTGTCCACACGAAATGCACCGCACTATCTCACGTTGCTCGATCCCGCACACTTTCAGTTCTGGCCGCGGTCGGAAGTCGAAACCGACCCCGGTTTCAAGCAACTCATTCCATATGTGGTGCTCCGCTGCGGCGATGAATTCTTCCAATATCGCCGGGGCTCCACAGGCACCGAGAAACGACTGGCGGCACTCCGTTCACTCGGCATCGGAGGGCACATCAGCGAGGAGGATGCCCGCGGAGGCTCGGATCCTTACCGCACCGGCATGCTCCGCGAATTGACCGAAGAAGTGGCGATTGGTTGCGCGTTCACGGAGACGTTCCTCGGCTTCATCAACGATGATCGCACGGCTGTGGGCCAGGTGCATCTCGGCGTGGTGCATCTCCTGGAACTGGATCAGCCCGCCGTGCATGCGCGTGAAACTGCACTCGCCGATGTCGGGTTCGCACCGCTGGCAACACTGCTGGCTGAACGCGATGCGTTCGAGACATGGTCCCAGTTCGTGATGGCGGAACTGGCTGAAGATGCCTGCCGCGCCCTGTGAATCACCGGGGGCGGCGCGGCTGACAGTGCATTGTCACTTCGAGATGACGACTTCGCGATGCTTGCGAATGGTCTCGGCGAGCGAATCGGGACTGAGGCCCAGATCGGCGAGTAGTTCGCCGCGTTCACCGTGCTCGATGAAGCGATCGGGGATGCCACAGCGGACCACGTGACGCGTTTCGAGACCGGCTGCGTTCGCTGCTTCGAGCACGGCCGAACCGAAGCCGCCTTCAAGCGTGCCTTCTTCGACCGTCACCACCAGCGGCAACGCTTTCACCGCTTCGAGGATCGTCTCCTTATCGAGCGGTTTCACGAAGCGGGCGTTGATAACACCGACGTGAATGCCCTCTTCCTTCAGCTTGTTCGCCGCGGCGACGCAGTTGGAGAGAAGCGTGCCGAAGGCAACGAAGCAGCCATCCTCACCCCATTCAATGACCTCGGCCTTGCCCAGTTCCAGGGCGGGTGCGGGATCCTTGCGTTCGATCTTGTCCAGGTTCGCCTTGGGATAGCGAATAGAAACCGGACCCGTGTGCTTGAGAGCGAACTTGAGCATCGGCACAACGTCGGCCTCGTCGCCCGGGGCCAGGCAAACCATGTTCGGGAAGAGCCGCATGTACGGAATGTCGAAGACGCCGTGATGCGTCGGCCCATCCGGACCTGTGAGCCCGGCCCGATCGAGCGCGAAGGTGACGGGGAGATTCTGCAGGCACACTTCCTGGAAAATCTGGTCGAAGCTGCGCTGCAGGAAGGTGCTATAGATGTCAACCACAGGCCGCATGCCGGCCTTGGCCATCCCCGCGGCGAATGCGACGGCGTGACTCTCGCAGATGCCGACATCGAAGAAACGCTCCGGGAAATCCTCTCGCACCTTCTCGAGCTTGTTCCCCTGGCACATCGCCGCCGTGAGCACTGCGACCTTGGGATCGTCCTGCATCGCCTGGTGAATGCCATTGCTCATGGCATCGGTGTAGCCCTTGCTGCCGCCCTTTTTGAAGGAGACGATCGTGCCATCCGCTCCCACCTCGGCGAATACCGGCGGCGTGTGATAGAGCACCGGGTCCTCGGCGGCCTGCGCCACGCCGTGACCCTTATTCGTGAATACGTGCAGCAGTATGGGGCCCTTCTGCGTCTTCAGATCGCGGAGGATCTTGCGGAGCGTGGGCAGGTCGTGGCCATCGACCGGGCCGAAGTAGCGGAACCCCATCTCCTCAAAGAGCATGCCATCCTTGAAGAAGGCTTTGAGCCCATCGCGGAGTTGCTCGAGTGCCGAGTGGGCCATGTTGCCGATGACGGGGATGCAATTGAGAATCTGATTGATGCGGCGCTTGCCGCCTTGATACAGGCCGGTCATGCGGCACTGATCGAGATACTGCCCCATGCCGCCGGTACGCGGGCAGATGCTCATCTTGTTATCGTTAAGGATCACGAGCAGATCCTGGCCCATGCCGCCGATGTTATTGAGCGCTTCGAAGACGATGCCGCTGGGAAAGGCACCATCGCCGATGACGGCGACGGAGTGACGGTTGCCCTGGCCGAGCAGGTCGTCGGCCGCCTTGAGACCCGAGACCGTCGAGACGCTGCTGCCAGCGTGGCCGGTCATGAAGAGGTCGTATTCGCTCTCGTGCGGGTTCGGGAAGCCCATCAGGCCGCCCTTGGTGCGGATCGTGTGGAACTGCTCGAAGCGGCCCGTGATCATCTTGTGCGGGTAGATCTGGTGGCCAGTGTCCCAGATGAGGCGATCCTTCGAGAAGTCGAAGGTGAGGTGCAGGGCGAGGCACAACTCGACAACGCCGAGGTTGCTGGCGAAGTGGGCCGGGCGGCTTGTGAGCACGCGCACCAGTTCGTCGCGAATTTCTCCGGTCAGTTCCTGCAGTTGCTCATCCGAGAGCTTCTGCAGATCGGCCGGGGAGTGAATCTGAGGCAACAGGGTGGACATCGTATCTCCCAGATCTAATTACTCATTTGCGTTTGATGATTTCAGATTGAAGATTGTAGATTGTAGATTTAAGATTTCAAATTATTCATCATTGAACACATCCGTTAATCTGGAATCTTCAATCTGAAATCGCAAATGCTACCGGTCTCTTTCCACAACGTACTGGGCCAGCCTGGCCAGGAGCGGGCTTCCGAGCGCATCGGCAGCCCTGATGGCGTTACGGCCGAGTTCCAGGACTCGTCGGCGCGATTCCTCAACACCTAATAGACCAGGATAAGTTAATTTACCGCGGGCTGCGTCCTTGCCGACGCGCTTGCCCGTTTTCTCGGTCGAGCTTTCGACATCGATCAGGTCGTCCGTGATCTGAAACGCGAGCCCAAAGGCCGCTGCATAGGCGTCCACCGCCGCGAGCGATTCCGGGTTCACGCCCTGCTCGGCCTGAGCCGCATAGAGGCCCAACCGCAGCGAGGAGCGAAACAGGGCCCCCGTCTTGCGGCGATGGATAGCTTCGAGATCACATGCATTCTCGGGTCGAAGCGAACCATTCGCGGCGATTCGTCCATCCGCTTCGAGGTCGAGGGTCTGCCCGCCGACCATTCCTGCCCCTCCGGCACCGCAGGCTAGCTCTGCACAACTAACCGCGGCCGTGCGTGAAGCGTAACTGTCCGCGAGCACCTGAAACGCCATTGTCAGGAGGGCATCGCCGGCCAGGATCGCCAGGGCTTCGCCGAACTTCTTGTGGCAGGTGGGCAAGCCGCGGCGCAAATCATCGTCGTCCATCGCCGGCAGATCGTCGTGTACGAGCGAATACGTGTGAACCATCTCGAGAGCACAGGCGGCCGGGAGTGCCTGTTCGAGTGAACTGCCGCTCGCTTCGCAGGTCAGAATCACGAGCAGTGGACGCAACCGCTTGCCCGGGGCGAGGAGCGAATAACGCATGGCCTCGGAGAGCGAACCCGGCGCGTCGCCGAGTGTGCGGTGAAGCGTTTCCCGCAGCGCGGCATCCACCGTCTGCTGGCGGTAGTTCAGTTCCTGCCATAACTCGCTGGACACGCTCATCCTTGTATTCATAGGCAGCGCATGCACTCGCGCATCGCGCGCCTATTCATCCATGTTGGTGAAGAGCCTGAAATCACTCCGGTATTCCCGAATCCCGTGGTGGTTTGGCGGGGCGCCGCACCGCGGCCTTGGCATTCTCGATGGATGCGGTATGTTCGAAGGGCCGCAACTCCGGCGTGCCGTCTTCATTCACACCCGTCAGTTGTTTGACACGCTGTTCGGCGTCTTTCAATTGCCCATAACACTGGCGCAACAGGCCAACTCCGCGTTCGTAGCGGCTGAGCGAATCTTCGAGTGTGGTGTTGCCATCCTCCAGCTCGCGAAGGATGCGTTCCAGTTCAGAGAGCGCTTGCTCGAAGGGAACAGACGAGGCGGATTCGGATGGGGGCATACGCTCGCATCCCATGCGGGGTGAAGGGCTCATCCGTGAGTTAACGGCTTTCAACCCGGCTGGTGATTTCGCCGGACGCCACCCGTGTGATGAGTTCGTCACCGGGCCGAACATCGGCAGCATCGCGGACGAGTTTCCCATCCGCGCTGCGTGTTAGACTATAGCCACGGCTCAGGACGTTCAAGGGGCTGAGCGTGTCGAGTTGTGCGGACATCGCTGCCATTTTCTCCTGGGCGATGGCGAGTCGTTGCCGCACGGCACGCTGCAAGCGCGTGCTCAGGTCGTCCAGGCGTTGTTCGAGTTCGCGGATGCGGTGCATGGGCCGGCGCAGGACGGGCCGCGTGGCGATCTGGTCCAGAGCACGCTTGCCGTTCACCAGTCGCTGGTTTATCACGCTGGCGAGTCGTTTCTGATACTCACGGATTCCATCGAGAACTTCGCCCTGATCCGGAGCCAGTGCCATCACGGCGGCGGAAGGTGTCTCGGCTCGCACATCCGCAACGAGATCCGCGACGCTCACATCGATCTCGTGGCCCACCGCGGAGATCACGGGAACCACGGACTGGAAGATGGCATCGGCCACGATCTCTTCGTTGAAAGCCGCCAGGTCCTCGGCGCTGCCGCCGCCGCGACCGATGATGATGGCATCGAGGGCGAGCGATTGGGTGTGATGCACGCGGTTGAGGGCTCGCACGGCCGCGGCCACATCTTCCGCCGCACCGGGTCCCTGCACGCGGCTCGGATGCACGATCACTTCCGCCGTGGGCCAGCGCTGGGCGAAGAGTTCGATCATGTCGCGAATTGCCGCACCTGTGGGGCTGGCAATCAGGGCAACACGCCGGGGGAACCGCGGCAATGGCTTCTTGCGGCGCGGATCGAAATATCCCTTGGCGAGCAGTTTCTGCTTCAGCTGTTGGAGGGCCAGTTCCGCCGCACCGACACCCTTGGGCTGGATCTCCTCGACGTAAAACTGGTAGTCGCCGCGCGATTCGTAGACGCCGAGCCGGCCGCGCGCAAGCACATCCATGCCATCGCGAAGATCAAAGCGGAGGCGGAGGTTGAAGCCTCGGAACATGGCCGCGCGAATCTGGGCCTTCGCATCTTTGAGGCTGAAGTAAATGTGTCCGGATGAAGCCCGCGTGAAATTCGAAATCTCGCCGCCGACCCACACGGACGGGAACTCGCCTTCGAGAAGCGATCGAATCTGCGCGGTGAGCCCCGAGACCGTGAGCACTTCGCGTTCGGGTTTCGCGGCGACGGGCATGCCGACTCACTCCAGTTTTACCAGCACGATGGCATCACCCTGCTGATCATGCATCCAGTATAGGGACCGGACATTCCCAAAGGCAGCACGCGCGTCCCATTCTTGCTGAATCAGCACCGCATAGCATGGTCGCGGTCCGTCGTGCGGTGCATGAAGTTTGCGTGCCGGCCGGCCATAATAAAACATCACCCCTTCATCCTTCAGCTTGAACAGGTGCAGCGTCTCACCGGGCGGCACGCGCTCGCACAAAAGCATCGCGGTTGCTTCCGCATTGCGTCCCGCCGAGCGACGCGGAACCACTACCTCCACGAATACGATCTTCACAACCAACCACACAAGCAAGAAGCCCATCACCACACTTAGCCGCGACGCGTATGCCTTGGAGCGAAGCGCGCCGCGCACCCTCCACCAGTCGAGCAATCCCAGTACGCCCAGCGCCATCAACGCCGGGCTCAGCGGCAGTACGTAGCGCACATTGTGATTCGGCACGAGCGACCAGAAGAGCAGATTCGGCCAGACCCAGCAGTGCAGGAATTGTGCGATCAGTTTGCCTCGCTTATCCAGTGAGCGCAGGAAACTCGGCCGGAGCGTGTGCAAGGCAAAGAGGGAGAGCGGCAAGTGAGCCGCGAGCACGAGCAAAGGGTACGTGAAGACCTCATGCCAGACGTACCCCTTCGCTTTCGGCGGCGGGTTGAAGCGATAGGCTGCTTCCTTGCGAATGGTCTCGCTGAGCATCTCCCAACCCACGCGTTGCGAGACGGCGAACGCCCACAGCGAGAAGAGTGCTAGGGCGAGACTCAGCGCGAGCAGGTGCCGCCAGCCAAATAGCAAGGACAACTGGCCGCGCCAGGCGAGCAGGGGGATCAGAGTGAGGTAGAAGAAGGCGGGTGCGGTCCACTTGGTGAGCGTGCCTGCCACGAGGCAGAGCAAGGCGAATAACCACCAGTGCGCAGGCGAGCGGCCAGCGTGAGCTGTCTGTTCTAACGGAGTATCCGTGTCCCTGAACAACGGACTCACGTCCGCCGCTCGCCCTGGTTCAATCGCGCGAAAGCAGCACACCAGCGCCGCAGTCACCCAACCGACGAGCGTCATATCGATCTCGGCGCTCGGAGCCTTGTCGAGCCAGAGCATCGATGTGGGCAGGAGCAAAGCTGCAAGAAGTGCCGGGCGGTCACCGAGTGTGCTGCGAAACAATCCCCACATCAGAAACACACTCACGCTTGCTGCCAGCACCGATGGGATACGCGCACTCGCGGCACTCACTTCACCGAATGGCAACGAACAGAGAGCGATCGCGGCGTAGTGCCCGGGCGGCTTCGTGAGGAATGGTTCGCCGTACAGGACGGGATAGAGCCAGTGCCCGTGCAGACACTCCGCACCGATGATCGCGCGCAACGATTCTGTGCGATACACCGGCCCCGCATTCACGCCGTATGCAAAGAGCAGCAGGCACCAGCCGAGAATGATTGCCGGGGCCAGGGCATTCACCGTGACATGCGGACGAAATCGCAACTGGAGTGGAGTCAAGATGCGAATGGGCAGCCTCCTTGCTGCGGAACGTGAACGTCAGTTCATCAGGATCACCGAGACCGGGCTGCCGCTCTCGAGGCGAGCATCACCCGCAGGGAGCACGATCAGCGCATCAGCCGGCTGCAGGCCACGCAGGTCCGGCGCACCCGCCCAGGGCAAGGGTCGCACCGCCCAACCCACCTCCGCGATTTCCAGCTTCGCGGGGCGATATGTCGGCCGATCATTCGTTTCCGCGATCGCTTCCGCAAGCGGAAGCGTGACTTTCGTGGGTCCCGGTTCACGTTGACCGGCCTGCTTTCGCAAGGCTGGCTTCACGAACAGTTCGAAACAGACGAACGCACTCACAGGATTGCCCGGCAAGCCAAACACGAGCGAGTCGCCACGAGTGCCGAAGAACAGAGGCTTGCCCGGCTTCATGCGAACCTTGTGGACATGCGACTCCACGCCGAGTTCTTGCAACACACCTGGCACGAAGTCGAACTTGCCCGCGGAAACGCCGCCAGCCAGGATAAGCACATCGGATTCTTGCAGGCCGGATTCAATGCGTTCGCGGAGATCGGTGGCCGTATCGCGGGCGATGCCCAGTTCACGCACCTCGGCTCCGGCACTCACGGCGCACGTTACGAGCATGGGACCGTTCGAGTTGCGGATCTGACCAGGCCCGGGAACCGCATCGCAAATCACGAGTTCATCACCTGTTGCCAGCACGGCCACCCGCGGCCAGGGGAAGACGGGCACATCAGCGGCTCCGACCGTGGCCAGCACGCCGATGCTCGCAGCGTTCAATTCGGTCCCGGCATCGAGCACCACATCGCCTTCCCGCATCTCGGTGCCGCGGCGGAAAATCCACTGCCCACGCTTCAAATTCGCATCGGTTAGCCGCACGCGTGAGCCGAGTTCCTCGGCGTCCTCCTGCATAACGACTGCATCGGCACCCGTCGGAATTGGGGCACCCGTGAAGATGCGGGCGCACTCGCCTTCCCCAATGAGGACGCCTGTGGCGTCACCCGCTGCGATCTCTTTCACGACCTGGAGTTCAGCAGGGGGCTTTCCACAATCGGCAAAACGGACGGCGTAGCCATCGCGAAGTGACTTGTCGAACGGTGGGGAATCGTGATCGGCGGAGATATTTGCCGCCAGCACGCGGTTGAGCAGCGCAGGGGAAAGCGGTTCCAGTTCCGGTGGACGCGGACGGGTTCGTTCCAGCACGATTGCCAGCGCTTCTGCCACTTCGAACATCGCCCGCCTCCATTGAGACGGTACGATTGTAACAACGATTCCAGAAGCGACGCCAGTGGAACGAGCCAGCTCCGCGGCTGACTCACTTCACACCATTCACTTTCGCACGAACTGGTACGCCCCGGCGGGGTAGGTGGCGTAACCCGAGGAATTGAAGCCGTGCCGCTGACTGCCCACGAACTGCGGCGGCGACGTGATGATGCGAACCCGCACCACACCCGACTGACCCGGTTGCACGAGCCCCGCATGCACGGCTGCCGCGCTCAGGTTCGAATCAAGCGTGTAGGTATCCGTGCCCCACAAACCCGTGCCCTGCGAACCGGGCTGTGCTCCCGTCACGGTGAAGAGCGCTTCCTTGCCGTACTGGTTTTGAAGAGACATCAGATTCGGCGGTGCAGGAACCGCGTTGGCCGCGTCCTCACCTGCGAGCCCCCCACCCGCTTTCAACGTGCGGATATCCGCCAGCTTGAGTTGCTGTTCACCGAACTGAGCCGTCTGCACGCGGAACATGGCATTCACGAGTCGGCCCGTGATCTTGCAATCATCCGTGTGAATCACATCATATTCACGCGAATCGAGGTTCTCGGCGGGCACACGGGTCTGGATGTAGCGCACGGCGTCGTCCGCACGCCGGCTCACTTCCGGGTCCGAACTCTTGGTCGCCTTCAGCACCGCGAAATAGGACCGCTCGCGATAGTTCTTGAGTTCCGCCGTCGCCTGCTCGCGCATCTCGAAATCGGGATGGCTCAGGTTACTGATGGCCAGCGCGATTTTCTCCGAAACCTCTGGCGGCGTGCGGCTGGCGAATTCGATGCGGCGAATGTCTGCCACGGGGATTTGCAGCGAACCATACTTCGTGGAGACATCCACGTGCGAATCGAGCACCTGGAGCTTCAGCACGCTGTCGTCGATGCAACGTACCTCGACAGCGACGGCCGGTTGCACCTTCGTTTCCTGCTCCCCCACAGGCCCGGCAATTGCAGCGCGAGCCGTCACAAGGGGGATGACTGCCAACAGGGCCACGGGAACGGCCCGGACGAGCCAATAGTTCGTGGGCATGATGCCCTCCGCGGGAAATGGAGGACGAGGGCCGACGTCCGTGGCGTGCCCGCGTCCATGCGGTACGTTCGATCGAGGAAGAGGAGAACGCAGTTCCGCCCCTGATAGGCGGAGAACATGTTAAACATAGCAACTCGTCATCAAAATTCCATCCCATTTAATTTTTGGCCCCCTGCTCGAAGTGGTACCACCGTCGTTAAAAGCCCCACAACCACCCCAATCGGAACTCCCACAAACACCCACGGCGACACCGCGGCATTCGTGCCCTTCAAGCCCGGTGCCAGGCTGGCGAGGTGGAACGGAATCACCATGAGCCCAATGATACACACCAGGAAAAGCAGGCCGCAGACCATGTTGAGCGTGCCGCCGAAGCCGCTGACGATTTTCGAGGGATCCGTCTCGCGGAAGTTCGGCAGATAGGCACCGAGTCCCACGTTCAAGCCACTGAGCCCCAGTGCGATCACCGCGATGGTGAGCGCGTGCAAGGCCATGCCCAGCGGCGGCACGCCAATCATCGCATCGCTGAGGAGGATCAATATCTCGGCGATGAGGAACGAACCCGTGGCGGCGAACGCGAACTTCCCCTTCAGGATTTGCTCGCGTTTCACCGGCGTGAGGCCGAGGATCCAGAACTTCCGCCCTTCCAGGCTGATGAGCGGAAAGATGAAGCGGCTGAGCCCTGCACAAAGCAGAACCGCGGTACCACACAGGTTCATCAGACTGATGGCGTACTTATCCATGATGGCGAGATCGGCCTTGTAGTACTGTCGAAAATTCGAAGCACCGAGCATCATCAGCACGCCGAAGATCACCAGCAGCGCCCACTGAGTGGGATCGCGGCGGAAGGTGCGGAAGTCCTTCACCACCAGCACTCGCGTGGGGCGATCGAGATAAAAGACCAGCGCATTCATGACGCGGTCGAGCACGCTCGAACCATAGAGGCGCTTGCCCGTGCCACCGCCGGCGATGCGGTCGAAACCGCTGCGATAGAGCCGCCGGGAGACCCAGGCTGCGAGCACGTACACGATCAGGCCATTGCTCCAGACCAGCGCCAGCGGGAGCAGCGATTCGGTGAACTCGCCGCGGGCTGCGGCCATGAGCCCCTGTGTCATCCAGTGGCTCGGCGCGACTCCACTTCGCACCAGATCGAACTGGCCGATGAGGTCATCGAGTTCTTTGCCGCCCGAGGTGAGCGAGTGCCGGGCCGCCTGGCCCACGCGATAGAGCCAGACAGTGCCGAGCGCCATGAGGCCGAGAGCGAGCAACACGAGGAACTGCCGTCGATTCCGCGGCATATAGCGCACGAGCACGAGGCAGATGAGTGCCGAGACGGAACCGGGCAGCAGCACATATCCCAGGAGGTACGCCGGGAGCAGGGCATAGAAGTACCAGGGCACGCCGGCCGTGGTGCCGTAGGCGAGGAAGATCGGCACGCCAAGCACCACGAACGCCCATGAACTGAAGGCAACCGCAGCCTGGAATTTCGTGGAGAAGATGCGATCCGCCCGTGCCGGGGTGGTAAGCAAGTATTTCGCTTCGGGCGAGGTGAACAGGCTGGCATAGAGAATGATGCCCGTCGAGAAAACGAGCATGCTGCCAAGGGTGAAGAAGAGCAGATCGAAGAGACTTTCGACAATCACACCCTTGAAGGGAATGCTGTTGATGGCCAGTTCATGGAACAAATACCAACTCACACCAAAGGTGAAGAGTGCCACGAAGGCGCTGGTGGCCAGCACGGTGAGCAAACGCACGCGACCCGCTTCGAGTGCCACACGCAGGCCGTTTCGAACGAGCCGCAGCCGCAACTGGCGAAATACGCGTGCCTGATCGAGAGAGTACGACATCAGGCGACCTCCGCAGGTGTGGCTGATTCCTCCGCGGTGATCGCCAGGAACAGGTCCTCCAGCGAGCCATCCATCGCGGCTTGCTTGCGCAGGTCGGCCATGGTGCCGCAGCCGAGGAGCTTGCCGCGATCGATAATGCCAATCCGATCGGCGAGTTCCTGGGCAATATCGAGTGTGTGCGTCGACAGGAACACAGTCATGCCATTACTGGCGAGTTGCCGCAGCAGTGTTTTCAACTCGCGAATGCTCTTGGGATCGAGACCCACCGTGGGCTCGTCGGCGATGAGTAATTTCGGTTCGTGTACGAGTGCGGCGGCGAAGACCGTGCGCTGTCGCATGCCGTGTGAGTACCGCTCGGTGAGATCGTCCACGAACTCTTCGAGATGAAACAGCGCGATGACCTCGGCGATCTTCTCACGCGTTCGTTCGGACGGCATGCCATATAGGTCGGCCGTAAATTGCAGGAACTCGCGGCCCGTGAGCTTGTCGTAGAGATAGGGTTGGTCCGGCACATAACTGATCACGCGCCGGGCCTTGTCGCCGGCCGTGGCGAAGTCGAAGTCATCGACCCGCACCGTGCCGTGTGTCGGAAAGAGCAGGCCGCAGAGCATCTTGATTGTCGTCGTCTTCCCCGCGCCGTTGGGCCCCAGAAAGGCAAACAACTCGCCGCGCGGCACGTGCAAGTTCAAATCCTGGACGGCCACCTTTGAACCATATCTCTTGGTGGCACCGATTATTTCAATCATGTATGACTCCAATAGAAGATAACTCACCACGAACGCACCGAAAAGACGCAGAACAGAACGAGAATATGATTGAGATTTCGCGGCGTGATTGCTCTGTGTCGCTGTGGGTAGATGGCAATAATCAATCATTGCGTTCGATGGTGAGGCGTTCGCCCATGCCGAAGGCATCCTGACGGAGCACCTTGCCGTCGCGAACGCGAACCCAGGTTTTGGCTTTCGCATCCCGGCCACGGAACTCGATCACCCAGCATTCGTGCTCCTCACCGTTCCACAGAAGCGGCTCGGGCGATGCCGAGACACGGGCGAAGATGGGTTCTCGCTGGGGCTGAAACGTCGGCAGGCCAAGTTTCGCCATCTGCCCGTTCACCAGGGCAGCCACAGCGTCGCCGAGCGGATCGATCTCCACGACACGCCAGCTTTGTCCACCGCGTAAGCCGTTGATGCGGTTCATCACGAGCAAGGGATTGAGGGCTTGCCCGGTGGGCACAGGAGCCGGATCGAGTGCCTGATCGATATCGCCGAGCGGCGACTTCATCACACAACGGCCCGAGAAGACACCCTCACTGACTGTTCCGTGAACCGTGACCTCAGCTTCAAATTTGCCGACCGACAGTTCCACCACGAGTTTCCCATCCATGGTTTGTTCGCGGAGTTCACCGGCCCGGTTCACGCGCGTGGTCAACTTGAGTTGCGGCACTCGCACCATGGCATCCTGAAACGTGAACTCAAGTTGGTGATATTCGTGTGTCTGGCGGAATGTATCATCGCGATCATCGTAGCTCATGTGAGTGGTGAGCCGGCCAATTTTGTGATCGCCTCGATAAATAGTCCATTTCACACTCACATTTGGGCTCGCCTCCTCGGCCAGATCGATGGCCAGAGGTGGCGGGCCGGAAGCCATCAGTCGAGGCCAGACTTCGCGATAGAACGCGAAACCGAGGGTGGCGAGCCAGAAGGCGACGATGAGGGCAATCGCAGAACGCGACGGCATACTGCACCTGTTGGGAGTTGACGCCAGGCCTTCGAGCACCCGGCCAGTGGACACCGATTTGTGACATGAGCAACCACTCATCTGACAACGACCGCGGCGACTCGCTGTTTCACGCAATCCGTATTTGAAGCGGTTGCCCTTGATTCTGCGGCTTCGGGTCACAGAGAATATCATGCACCTCTGCCAACGTGCGGCGTGGAGAGTGCTGCTGAGATCGAACAGGGTGAGGGCATTCGATTCTCACCGCGTGTTCCGAACGCCGCACCCTCGACCTACCGTACCCATTCGCAGATGAGGCGACCATGATCGTCGGTGTTCCGAAAGAGATCAAGTCGGACGAGTACCGCGTGGCGATGACGCCGGTGGGCGTGGAGGAAATGACGCGGGCCGGGCACCAGGTGCTGGTGGAGACCGGGGCTGGGACGGGTTCGGGCATCACAGATGACACCTATGCCGTCAATGGAGCGGAAATCGTTGGTGCCACGGCCGATGTCTGGCGGCGCTCGGACATGATCGTGAAGGTGAAAGAACCACTCGCCGACGAATGGCCGTTGATGCGGCCCGGGCAAACGGTGTTCACCTATTTTCACTTCGCCGCGGATGAAGCGCTCACCCATGCGGTGATGAAGTCGGGCGTGACGGCCGTGGCCTACGAAACCATCCGCGATGCCCGCGGCGGTTTGCCTTTGCTCACACCGATGAGCGAGGTGGCGGGTCGCATGAGCATTCAGGAAGGTGCGAAGTACCTCGAACGCCCCTTCGATGGCCGCGGCATCTTGCTGGCTGGCGTGCCCGGAGTTGCACCGGCCACAGTGGTGGTGCTCGGCGGCGGCGTGGTGGGTGCCAATGCGGCACGGGTCGCCGCGGGGCTCGGGGCGAATGTCTTCATTCTGGATGTGAATCTCGATCGGCTGCGGTATCTCGATGATGTGATGCCGCGGAATGTCACCACATTATTCAGCGATCGCCACAACATCACCGATATTTTGCAGTGGGCAGATCTCGTGATTGGAGCCGTGCTCATCCCTGGCGCCCGGGCCCCACATTTGGTGAGGCGTGAGGATCTCAAGAAGATGCAGCATCGCGCCGTGGTCATTGATGTGGCCATCGATCAGGGCGGATGCTTCGAGACAAGCCGACCGACGAGCCATGCGAAGCCTACTTATCTTGTGGATGATATTGTTCATTACTGCGTGACAAACATGCCGGGTGCCGTGGGCCGCACCAGCACCTATGCCTTGACCAATGTGACGCTGCCTTACGCATTGCAGCTTGCCAACAAGGGTGCCGTGTTGGCCGCGATGGAGAATCCCGGGCTGGCGGCCGGTGTGAATGTGCGGAATGGCCAGGTCACCAACAAGGCGGTCGCGGACACATTTGGTCTGCAGTATGTAACTGTTTAATACTACAACGCTTCCTAGCCACTTTCGAATCCGCCCTTGGGCAGCTTGCTGACGCATATTCCAAGGGCGCGGAGCGTTTTCAGGGTCCTTTTCCGATGGCTTTTACGCGACCGCGCGTTTCGTGCCTGCGTCCGCGTG
>JBGSZR010000307.1:0-8348 GCA_041750275.1 Gemmataceae bacterium | reverse complement strand
ATCGCGATCACCGCCCTCGGCAAGGCTTGTGCTAAAGAGAGCAAAGCCGATCTCGAGTTCTGCGAAGGCATCATCCGCGAACTGATCGCCTCGGAGAAGTTGCACGAACACCCGCCCAAGAAGCAGGATGGCCCGCCGCTCTTTGCCACCACCCCGCCGCCTCCTCCTTTGCACGTGCTGGAGACGGCAAAGTTCAAGAAAGCCTCGGCCAAGCTCATCGCCGACGCCAAGAAAATCTTCGAATCGAGTGGGATTTCACTACCGGATTTACTCGATTTCGTGCAGCAACGCCTGCAACCCTCCCCGCTTGAATCAAACGAGACCGCAGGAGCAGATGGGGTTGCGTTCACGGTGCCCTCCTCGCTGCCCGGTCTGGCTCCCGACCGGAGCGACATGAACCCGGCGAAACTGGAAACGCTGATCATGGAAAAGCTTGAGTCAGTGACGGGAATGCGAACATCCGACCTCCGCATGAGCCTGCCGCCAGAGTATCAAGGAAGCGACTTCGACGAAGCCGTGATCCGCCTCGCTGAAGCCGAACGCGTGATTGTCTGCCAGGATGCAGACCCAATCAGTTTTTCTGAAGAGGAACAAGCGAAGTTCGTTCGCTATCGAAGCGCGATCTACACGAATATCACCAAGCGGAGCTGATGATGAGCCCAGCCAGCATCCCGAATCCATTCATGACGCACAAGGTCGATGACACAGTTCTCCTGCCGAAGGGGAATGTGCCCGAATTGCATGCTGATGTCCTGGGTCGGTGCACTGGATATTTGAGCGATGCGGTGAGTGCACAGCATGGTATCGGCTTACTTGTTGTTGGGCAGCCAGGGAGTGGCAAATCTCACCTGATCGCTCAATTTCGACATCAAATACATGCCCTGCCACGAACAGTCTTGGCCGCCATCTACATGAAAGGTGCTTTCGCTGGATCGTTCTGGCGGCATGTGCGGGAACGCCTGGTGGTCGAACTGCTTCGTCCCTACCCATCCGAGCATCAAGCCCACGGCGAGAATGGCCTGATGCGCATTCTGCGCAATCGCTTTCCCGAGTGGAATGCATCTGCACGAGTCTCCAGCGGCGGAATCTGGGAAATCCTTCGCGGCAAGATGAAAAACAATAAGGATCTCAAATACCATCTCGACGAGTTCACTACAGCGAATGACATTGATTATGCGTTCCAACAGGTGTTGCCAAAAGTAGAGGATCCGAAACTCGCCCGTGTTGCGAATCACTGGTTAAGGGGAAAGCAACTCGGTGAGGACGATCTGAAAAGCCTTGGACTTGCACCTAATTTTCCAAGTGAACAGCAGCAGGAGATCGACTCTCGCAATGTGGTGCTCAGCCTGCTCCGGCTGTGTGCTGAGTGCACAACACTCACAATCTGCTTTGATGAAGTCGAGGCTATTCAGGCGGGCACATGTGATTCGATGGCATTGAAGCAATTTGCCGCACTCGTCACCGATCTCGTTGGCGAATCCGGCCCACGATTCATTGCTACATTCATCCGGCTGCACACCGAAGAAGCCCTTCGAACACACTCCGAAAGCTCAAACTTCCAAAAAATTGCGCAGTTCAAGGCTGAAATTCCTCCCATCACATGGGAGCAGACCGTCCGACTGACACTGTGCCGTCTCGTGGCCGAGCCGCTCTGCAAGGCCGCACGTAGTAACCATCCTGCGAACCAATATTGGCCCTTGAACGAAGCTTTTCTTCGTACGATTTTCGATGAGTATAAATTAGGTCTCACACCGCGACACCTCGTCCGAGCATGCGCAGTGGCATTTGAACGATTCAAAGAAGGGAAATCAATTGAACCTATCATAAAGCCAGATCCTAAGAATAGAGTAACAGGAGGCGTGAGTCCGCCTTCGCCACCGATTGCTCCGCCTCCACCGCCAGATCTTCGACCTCCGTGGAAAGATGCCTTGTTCCGCATCTGGACCAAGAACCGAAAGCAAAAGCTTGAAAAGATTCAGGGTGTTCAATTCGACTCCGTGATGGGAATCGGTTTGCCCTGGTTGGCGGAGCTTTTGGATGTGGCCGTCAAGCGTGATTGCACAATCCCCGAGCATCTCGGTGATGTCAATCTCTTATTCCGGTCAACCGCTAGCGATCGACAGGCACTCGGCATTAGCTTCTGCAATCACTCGCCATCCCTGCTCTGGCGACGCCTTGACAAACTCCTCAATCAATGGACCGATCCGAAGAGAAAAACGCTGGCACGCCTGGTCGTACTTCGCTTCGATTCGCCCGCGTTATCCGCGGCTGCCCAAGCGCGGATGGACGCACTCACCAAGTCTGGCGTTCAGGTGATCTTTCTCGGCAAGGAATTACTCGCTGAACTCGCGGCTTTTCAGGCGTTGTTCACGGCTGCCCAAAATGGTGATATCACGGATGCGGGGAAGCCGATCGAGATTTGCCAGTACACTGAATGGGCCAAGGAGAATCTCACCGTTTCCGTGACGAAATTCCTCAACGATATCTTCCCGAAAACAGGCACGCTGCCGACGACGAAGCTGACTTCGCCGCCTCCATCGACTTCGCCCTCCACGAAGAGTCCGCAGCCGGAACTTCCCTTGATGACAACGGCGTCCCGAAAAACGGCGTCGAAGGCTCGATAAACCCACACAATGAATCCCCAACCGCCCCACACCAACCCGCGCGATAACGATCGGCTCATCTATGCCGGGTTGCTTGGGCTTGGCGCAGCATTCATCATTCAACTCATCGATAAGACCGATCTTGATGTCGCCCAGACCGTGGGCCTGTTCTCGTTCGCCGTTGCGATTCCTATCCTCGCCACCGGGTTGCTCACCGACTACGAACGCCGAAGTGGTGCGAAGATTCCGGGTTGGTATGATCTCATTGGCCTGACCGGCGTTCTCGGTGTGGTCGTCGGCCTCGCGGCGATGCTGTTCCACTTTGGCATCTGGGTTGGCGTCACCTTCCTCTCCTCCTGTGCACTCGGCTTCATTCTCATTCGCCGTCTTTAGAGACTTGTGCCTGTTCGCCACCGCCTGTCGGCGGAGCTATCATTTACTGGAGCGGCGGGCCGGTAAGTGCCGTTGGCTTTGAGCTCGGCGCGTGTAACCTCACCTGAACGGGAAAGTTTCGCGTTCGGGGGAACTTCGCGGCGAATTGGTCGTCCTAAACAGTGGAGGAATCCCGCATGTCCGTTGGACCCTGTCGGACTCGCACACGCTTTCGTGGCACAAGTCGAAACCTGATTAGGGGTTTCGTGCTGGCCGTGGCGTGCGCCTGTGTTGCGGGACTGCCGGCCAGCGCGGTGCAGCCTCCCGCTCCGGATGATGTTGATGATCGCCAGCCGCTGCCGCCCGATGAGCCGGTTCGCCCGGCCGTGGCCCAGCGTTATCAGATTCCGGACCCCGACCGCATGATTTTCCGCGGAGCACGCGGCAAATTCGGCGAGCAGATTGGCGGCATCCAGGACGACAAGCCGCTCGCCTCCGAGAAGGACAACGGCGACGAATACCGGGCACTCACGGAGATCGTGCAGTTTCTCACCGACCCGCGCCTGAACTTGACGGCCGCGGAACTCGAAGCGCACGCCATCCGCTACCTGACCCGGGATGATCTGACCTATCCCACACGCTGGCGATATCGGCTGAAACTGATCCGCTTCGATGGTGTAGTGACGAAATATCGCAAGATTCCGCCGACGCGGGCCATGCTCGATTCCGGTGTGACGGAACTGTATGAAGGGTGGATGATTCCAGCCGAGGAGAACGCGAACCGGCCCATCCGATTTTTGTTCACGAAGCTGCCAGAAGGTGTGCCTCCGCCGTCGGTTGAGGCGGAATGGGTGCCGGTGGAGAAGTGGGCTCAGTTCGCAGGGTACTCGTTCAAGTGGCTGGCGTATCCCGGCCCGGGTGCCGATCCGAACAGCCCCAATGCCGGTGGCTGGTTGCGGGCCCCGCTCCTGATCGGCATCTCGTTCACACCGGTGCCAGAACCGCCGCCTGTCATTGAACTGGATCGCGATCTGGGACTCTACAACCGCATTGTCGACGATGCCGCCATCGCCCGTGGCGGCGACAACTGGGAAGAAGCCGAGGCGTGGAACCGCATCATTCTCCACGCCCGCAAGTTCACCCCGGAGCAACTCGGGCAAGCGTCGAACAAGAACCGAACCTTCGCCGATCTGTTCAAGGACATTCGCCGCGATTATCGGCTGGAACTCGTGCACTTCGAGGGGCGGCTGATTCGATTGCGGAAGGTTGAACCGAGCACCCGCCTCACGGAAGCTGGTATCGAGTCGATCTACGAAGGCTGGATCATCCCCGCGAACGAGCCGAGCGGCAACCCAATCTGTGTGGTGGTGAGTGAGCTGCCGTCAGGCCTGGAACCACAGCCTGTGGGCAAAGGTTTACTGAACAATTGGGTTGCATTTGATGGCTATTCGTTCAAACTGATGCGGTACGAATCGGGCGACAAGGACCCGAACGACCAGAACAAGTGGAAGCGGGCCCCGTTGCTCATTGGGCGGACCATCAACCTGCTCAATGATCCGAACGGCAACTCGGTGACCTACTGGAAACAGTTCATTCCGTCGATCCTGGGCGGTCTGCTGTTGCTGGTGGTATCGGGTTTTGTGCTGAGTTGGTGGTTCCGCAAGGGCGACCGCCGTGCCCGCCAGGAGATTGAAGGCGTTCGCAATAAGAATCCGTTCGAAGCATGAGTGACAACGTTCACCAGCTTCGTTCATCCGTGATGTGCATCTGGCACCTTAATTGAGGAGACGTCCATGGCCGAGCCCAAACCCACGACGCAAGCACCGCCCGCGGCGAACAAGCCCGGTGGTCCTGCGGTGATTCGCCGCCTCAATGGTGCCGAAGAAACCGATCGCCTCACCAAGAAGCACCTGCCCGCCTGGGTGGCCAGTGGTGCCGTGCATCTCATCGTGATCCTTCTCGCCTGGCTGATCCTGGGTGGCAAGAGCGAAGAGCAGACAGTGACGGCCGAGGTCGTCAACACGAGCGTGGTGAAGGAAGAGGAGCCACCCACCAAGGATCTCACCAACGAGGACCCCGGCATCGAATCGAACATCGAGGCCGCGGTCGATGTCGAGCGCGAAGCCGAGCAGACGGTGGATGCCGTTGTCACTGACGATGTGCTCGGCGTTCCCACCACCGACCTGATGGACACCACGGCTCTTGCCCCTCCGGGCATCGTGGCCACGGATCTGCCCAGCGCCGGCATGCTCGGCGACACAGGCAACCTCATGAGCGGCACCGGTGGCGCAGGTGGCTTTGCCAATGCAGGCTTCGTTGGCCGCAGTGGTGGCACCAAGGACAAGATGCTCCGCGAAGGTGGCGGCAACGACGTGACCGAACGTGCCGTGGCCCGCGGGCTCGCCTGGATTGCCAAGCAGCAGAAGCCGGACGGCGGCTGGCAGTTCGATGGTGCCGCCAAGGACGACCGCATCGCTGCCACGGGCCTCGCCCTGCTCCCGTTCCTTGCAGCCGGCGAAACGCACATGAATGGCAAGAAGTACCGTGACACCGTCCGCCGCGGCCTAGGCTTCCTGATCAGCAATCTGAATGCGTCCGATGGCAAGTTCAACAGCAAGGTCGGCAATTACATGTATGGCCACGGCATCGCCACGATTGCCCTGTGCGAAGCGTACGGTATGACTCGTGACCGCCAGACGCTGCTCCGCCCCTGCCAGGCCGCTGTCAATCTGATCATGCGTGTTCAGCACGCCGAGGGTGGCTGGCGCTATCCCGCCCAGCCCGTGCCGGGTGATACCTCTGTGGTCGGTTGGCAGATTCAGGCGCTCCAGGCCGCACGCTTGAGCAAGGATCTCGTCGTCGACGACAAGGTTGTGCAGGGCGCAAACAAGTTCCTTGACAAGGTCTCGGGCGGCAGCCGCAAGGCAACCTATGGCTACACCGATGGCCCGGGTGCACCTGGCAGTGCCATGACCGCGGTCGGCCTGCTCTGCCGCTACTACTTCTCGGGCTGGGGTCCCTCAAACGGCGGCATGGCCGAAGGTGTCGAGGGGCTCATGAAGAAGGGCCCGAAGCCCGGCACCATGGCCAAACCCGAACCGCTCGGCGCACGAGGTGGCGACATTTACTACTACTACTACGCCACACAGGTCATCCACTTCAACGGTGGCAAGGAATGGCGTGACTGGAACGAAGGCCCGCTCGTGGACGGCAAGCGCCATGGCGGGATGCGCGAATGGCTCGTCTGGCTGCAGGTGAACAAGGGCAACGATACCGGTAGCTGGGATCCGGATCGCGGCACGGTGGGTGATCGTGGCGGCCGCCTTGGCACCACCTGCCTGGCCGTGCTCACACTCGAAGTCTACTACCGCCACCTCCCGCTCTTCAAGCGAGATAACGCCGGTGGTGGTGAGTTCTTGAAGTAAGACTTATCAGTCGCAGGCTTCACATGTCGCGGGTCCGCCGGTTGCCCCGGTGGGCCCGTTGTCATTTCACATTTCCCTTTTCCCTGCTCAGGTGGATGTTTTCACGAGGTACCAGACATGAGTGAATCGAAATCCCCTGTCCCCGCCAAGCCGGCCGCGGCCAAACCTCCCGCCGGCCCCTCTGTGATCCGCCGACTCAGTGGTGCTGAGGAAACCAACCGTCTCACCAAAAAGCACCTGCCCGCCTGGGTGGCCAGTGGTGCCGTCCATCTCATCGTCATCCTGCTCGCCTGGCTGATCCTCGGCGGCAAGAGCGAGGAGCAGATCGTCAATGCGGAAGTGGTGAACACCAGTGTCACCAAGGAAGACGAACCGCCAGTCGAGGATCTGACCAATGATGATGTCGGGCTGGATTCGAATATCATCGCTGCCGTGGATGTGGAGCGCGAGACCGAACGCACCGTCGATGCCATGGTCACGGCGGACCCCATCGGTGTGCCCGATGCGAACCTCGACACGCCCAATGCCATTGCCCCACCCGGCCTGAACACTGCTGATCTGACAACCTCAGGTCTCACAGGAGAGACTGGTAATTTCCAGCAGGGCACAGGTGGCATAGGTGGCTTCGGCAATGGCAACTTTGAAGGGCGAAGCGGTGGCACGAAAGCCAAGATGCTGCAAGAGGGTGGCGGCAACATGGATAGTGAACTCGCTGTCGCACGCGGCCTCGCCTGGCTCGCCAAGCAACAGAAGCCCGACGGCGGCTGGACTTACGATGGCAGCCACGCCAAGGATCGCATTGCCGCCACCGGCATGGCCCTGCTCCCCTTCCTCGCTGCGGGTGAAACGCACAAGAACGGCAAGAAGTATCGTGAGGTCGTGTTTCGGGGTCTGAACTTCCTGATCTCGAACATGAACTCCAACGGCAGCTTCAAGGGTTCGACTGGCATGTATAGCCACGGCATTGCCGCGATCGCGCTGTGCGAGGCCTATGGCATGACACGCGACCGCACGCTGCTTCTTCGCCCCACACAGGCCGTGGTGAACTTCGATATGACCGCCCAGGGGGCCAACGGCAGCTGGGGGTATCAGTCGGGCCGCAACGGCGATACCTCGATTGTGGGCTGGCAAGTCCAGGCCTTGCAGGCAGCCCGCCTCGGTAGGGATCTGGTGGTGAACGACAATGTCATCAAGAAGACCAACAGCTTCCTCGATGAAGTCTCGGGCGGCAGCCGCAAAGCCACGTACGGCTACGCCTCCGGACCCGGGGCTCCCGGCACGGCATTGACCGCGGTCGGCTTGCTCTGCCGCTACTATTTCTCCGGCTGGGGCCCTGCAAATGGCGGCATGGCTGAAGGAGTCGAAGGGCTCATGAAGAATGGCCCCAAGCCGGGCACCAAGGCCAGCCCGCGACCGCTTGGCAACCTCTATTACTACTACTACGCCACGCAGGTCGTGCACTTCTACGGCGGTAAGGACTGGCGTGACTGGAACGAAGGCCCACTCGTGAATGGCAAGCGAACAGGCGGCATGCGTGACTGGCTCGTCTGGCTTCAAGTGGCCGCGGGCAACAACAGCGGCAGTTGGGAACCCGATGCCGGCACCATCGGTTCCTCCTGCGGCCGAGTTGGCACCACCAGCATGGCACTACTGACCCTCGAAGTCTATTACCGGCATCTGCCGCTGTACAAGCGTGAGGGCGCTGGCGGTGGTGAGAACTTGAAGTAAGCGAAAAATGAATGACAAGTGTAACGACGAGCCCGCCCAGGATGGCGGGTTTCGTTGTTCTGTCCAGAGATGGCTTATTTAATACTACAACGCTTCCTAGCCACTTTCGAATCCGCCCTTGGGCAGCTTGCTGACGCATATTCCAAGGGCGCGGAGCGTTTTCAGAGTCCTTTTCCGATGGCTTTTACGCGACCGCGCGTTTCGTGCCTGCGTCCGCGTG
>JBGSZR010000306.1:0-4837 GCA_041750275.1 Gemmataceae bacterium | reverse complement strand
CCTGCCCCGGCCGCGCCGCACACACCACCCTTGCGAAGCAACCACCAGCGGGCCACCTGAACCCCGGCCGCCACTGCCGCGATCGGTGTGATGCCAGCGACTCCATCGCTTCGCAACTCCTCATACGGTTCGTCATCACGCTCATCGTCCCAGCCGGGCACATACCGCACGTGCTGCGGTTCGCGTACGGATTCCACTGCTCCTGCAACGACCGCTTGCACCACATCGCGAACGGCACTGGCGATGGCACCGGAAATCTCGGTCGCCAGCGCGACCCGCACCCGGCCCTTCAGGGTGTCCATCTCGTCGGCGAGCCGCTGAAATCGCTTGCGAATCAGGATGCTCATGGCGTTCCTCCCGGTGCGAGATTCAATTGCTTGAGCCCGGCAAAGACCGTGGCCAGTGCCTTCTTCTCCTTGCGACCATTGCGCAGCAGTGCCACCAGCCGACCCGCTCGCTGCGTCGCCTCGGCAAGTGCCGCCCGCAACGCTTCGGCTTCGACGAGCGGATCGAGTGCCGCACCGCCCGGCGGCTCGGCTTGGCCGTCGGTCTCGTTTAACTTCATGGCTGAACTCCTCCCGGAAACAGCAGAACGTGAACGACGTGCGGACGCATCGGGCAGAAGCACCAACGTGTGATCGAGCAGCACCACCACGAGCGTTCGCCCGGCACCCTCCGCCACAAGTGGCTTGTCCGGTGCCGCAATACGCAGCGTGTGACAACCGAGTGTCATGGCACGAGCCAGATAGCGGCGATCGAGTGCGATTCGCACGGGCGGACCAGTTGCGGTCGAGTGTCCGAGCCGAATCGTGGTGGG
Source organism: Gemmataceae bacterium (assembly GCA_041750275.1). Taxonomy (GTDB): domain Bacteria; phylum Planctomycetota; class Planctomycetia; order Gemmatales; family Gemmataceae; genus JBGSZR01. The sequence goes on along the minus strand of JBGSZR010000306.1, from coordinate 4,020 downwards.
GCCTGCGGTCGATGCTTGACGAGCACGCACAACCACACCGTCCTCGACATCGAGCGTCACGGGGGACAGGTTGCTCGCTGCTCCGGGCAGAACCGGCAGCCGATCGAGCAGGAGTGTCGCATCGCGTTCGTCGATCGCAATCACGGTTGGCGCTGACTTTGGCAACACACCGGTGATGTCCGGGAAGCGTCCGGTGTGGTCGATGGAAAGCCGAACACACCAAGCTCCGGCCGCCACGGTCAGGTGCTTCGCTGTTCGCCCGATGCGGACATCCGGAGCCGCCGTCAGTTCGCGCATGCCGAACACGGGCAAGGCAGGCACCAGCACATCGTCCGGGAACGGGAAGACAAAGCCCTGGCACAGCAGGGCCGCCTTGCCATCGGTGCCGATCACCTGACCAGTCGAGCCGCGAATCTGCACGCGATTGAGGGCATAGCGTGCCGGGTCGGGCTCGGTTGTGCGGCCGCACTCGTGCAGTGCCGCCAGGAACGTCGTCGGCAGCGGATGGCAGCCATCTGAGACCAGCGGCAGGGTGTGCGTCGCATCCAGCGGCGCAGCATCGAACGGCAGAACCTGTTTCACACCACGATCTGTCCAGCGAGCCACGCCCTTGAGCCGGGAATCTACCTCGAGTTCGACCGTGTCATCGCTGCTCCCCTCGATGGCACTGAGCAAGGACATGGGCACGGCCACCCGGACAACGCTTGTCTTGGCGGTTGAACTGGATTACTGTATGAAGAGTCACAGAGTCAAAGAGTTGCAGACGACGAGGCGAAGGAAGTACAGAGATACAACTTCGTCAACTCGTCCATCATAATGAAGGTCTTTTGCGTCACCAAAGAGGGCGCTCCCCATTGTGCGTAGTCGTATTACAGGCTAGACATGACACTGCATACCGAACAAACTCACATATCATTCCAGACCCCAGTCACTCGCTCTTGTAGTATGTGATGCCGCAGCCAGTTAGCCTAACTGGCTCTAGTGATGGGGGCAATCAACAGTTATGAGCACACCTGGTTCAGTATTCGTTGCGTGCCCCGCTTGTGGAAAGCAACTGCGATTGCCCAATAGAACCGAGCGACTACTGGTAACTTGCCCCGCATGTCGCCATCAGTGGTCTTGGACAGCATTTGATGGTCAAGATGGGCAGGCACAGATGATGGACTACTACGGGTTACTACAAGTTGCTTCGCATGCTGATATTGAAGTGATTGAAGCGGCATACCGTCGGCTGGCTTATCGATACCATCCAGATAGGAATCCAGGAGACAAAGCGGCGGCAGAGATGATGCTCTTACTTAACGAGGCACGCGAAGTATTGATAAATCCGCAGCGTCGTGCCATGTATGATCAAGAGAATCAGAATAAGGGGAAAGCCAAGGAGCCGCCTCGATCTGCGGAGACAAAGACTGCTCCGTCGGCAAACTCCGAAGCCGAACAAGCAAAGAAGACTCCAGAGAGTGGGTGTATGGGTGGGTGTGGCTGTCTGGTCATGGTGATCCTGCCATCCATCATGGGGCTATTTTCATGCATTCGCGAATCTACCGATGACCCTTTTCACTCTGCCCTTGGCGTGCTAGGCTGTATTTGGTTTATAGCACTAAGTGTGCTCTTTCTGGCATACACTCTTAATTTTCGCGGGCGCAGCATAAGCTCATTTATTGTCCCCGAAAAGCATCGCAATGTAGTAGCCAATATCAGCCTGACATCAATGGTGGTGTTCTTTTTCGTTATTTGCATTCTGCTGGCTATCGAGCAATTCGGCTCATCAGGGTATCACTTTCAGAATGCTGCTTTCGAAGAGCATCCTGAATCTAAGGAGATTGGCAGCAATGATGGCATCTATATTGGAATCGAGATCAAGCTCGCAAATGACTCACTTTATCCCTACGGCCTCGGTAGCGATCGCCGAAATGATCATGAAGCAATTACGATAGTATCGAAAAGTCGCTGCATGAGTCTTTTCCGACCACTATTGCAAAATGCCAGGCACACATTCCTTACGGGTGATCCAGAATATAGGCTAGTTGTTTTGCTTGATGATGGCAAACAAGTATTTCGGGCGCGACAATTCTCTTTTCCACAAGTAGTGAGATCGCAATCCACTTGCAGCCTCTCGGCATTCAATTTCAAGGATTCATCTGGGGCTTTTCTTGAAGATTGTATCGAACCACGTCAATACAAAGTCATCATACGCCATGTCGATCGAAATGACCTCGACAATCCGTCGCTCCCAGGCGAAACACTCTTCACTGACGATGTTTTGTTTTCCAATGAGCGGTTAATCGTATTTCGGTTATTATCCGCAAATCCTCGCATGAAAGAGATGTACTTTCAAGGCTTGAGAACGTTTAGAATACTATGGCAAGCATTCAATGCACATGGCAAGTGATAGAATGCCCGCTCATGCGTTACGGAATGATAATTGTATAAATGCATTTTCATCACTGGTTTGTTAGCGCCAGGCAACATAACGCTATTCCATGCGTATAAATCATCGCCAAGTAGATATCTCATGAACTGCAATGCCTGCCTCGCTTATTCGCAACTATGGGACACTTCTCAGCGATTCCGACGCTCAGGCCGATTGCCGCAAGTCATTACCACGTAAGCATCGATCCGAAATCCCATACACATTTCGGTCTTTCCGATCGAGGGGTGTGCGCGAAGCGTCGGAATCAATGGTCAACTTAATCGTCATTTAGTGAGTTCAATCGGCAAGCTTCGCAGCAGCCTTTGCCGCCTCGGCCAGGTTACGAACATCTGTGGTCGCCAGCACCTCCTCGGCTTCGAGCAACAACTGATTGATCCGCATGCCCGTGGGGTTGGCGATCCGGCCGATCACCTGGGCGGCCTTCTGGGGCTGTTCGATGGGATCGTCCCACAGGCAATGGGCCGCGACTTCGAGATGCTCGGGGAGCACTTCATCGGCACCGTTCAGATAGGCGAAGGCCCGCACCACGTTCACCGTCTTGAACTGACGACGATCGCCGGGCTGCACACCCTCCTTGGCCAGTTCCTTCAGGATGGTTTCAAGGGCATCACGTGCCGGATCAGTCCATGGCAACGCCGAAGCCGCACATCGTGCCCGTTCCACCTCGGCGGGTGTGATGCTCGTCGTGAGCCGCGGAGTGTGATCGGAACGCCAGAGTAAGCGTTGCCGACCTGCCTGCGAACGGATCGGCGACACCGTGCGACGCAGCACGAAGCGATCGAAGAGTGCCTGCAATTCCTTTCCAGTATCGGGCGAGGGCCACTCGTTCGAAGCGCTAACACAGAGTTGCAACGGCACCGGCCGCGCGACACCATCACCCGCATCGTAGACACGCTCATTGAGGATCTTGAGGAGCGTGTTGAGAATCGCCGACGAGGCCTTGAAGAGTTCGTCAATGAAGGCAAAGTCCGCCTCGGGGAGCTTGCCGGTGGTGACACGCACATAGCGATCTTCCTTGAGAGCCGCGAGGCTGACTGGCCCGACCACTTCCTCCGGTACCGAGAACTTGGTGAGCAGCACCGCGAACTTCTTGCCACCCATCCACGCCAGCACCGAATCGAGCAGGAGTGACTTGGCACACCCCGGCGGCCCCACGAGCAGCACATGCTCGTTCGCGAGCAGCGCCGTCAACACCAGATCCACTTCCTCATCGCGTTCGATGAGTGTCGACGCCAGTTCCCGGCGTGCGATTGCGAACTTCTCCCGCACCGGATCCCCATCATCCCGCACCAGCTTCATACGGAACCTCCATGAAGTGAAATGAGCAGGGCCACAGCATCACGCAATGCCATGGTTCCGCTCATAAATGGTGACAGGGAATGGGGGCGGGTTTATTCATGCACGCCAAGGCTGACGAGTAGTGGGGGGCGTGGTGCTGTACACCCTAATACTACAACGCTTCCTAGCCACTTTCGAATCCGCCCTTGGGCAGCTTGCTGACGCATATTCCAAGGGCGCGGAGCGTTTTCAGAGTCCTTTTCCGATGGCTTTTACGCGACCGCGCGTTTCGTGCCTGCGTCCGCGTG
>JBGSZR010000305.1:0-30879 GCA_041750275.1 Gemmataceae bacterium | reverse complement strand
CCCCGGCCACCGCCACCGCCGCCACCACCGTAGCCGCCACCACCACCGCCGCCACGAGGGCGATCTTCCTTCGGGCGAGCTTCGTTCACGGTGAGCGAACGGCCATCGATCATCTGGCCGTTCATCCCGGACGCAGCAGCTTCCGCTTCCTGGTCGGAACCCATCTCGACGAACCCGAAGCCCTTGGAGCGACCGGTGTCGCGATCCATGATCACCTGGGCCGACTGGACCGTGCCATACGGCGAGAACATGTCCTGCAGCTGGGCGTCCGTCACGCCATACGCGAGGTTACCGACATACAACTTCCTGCCCACGATTCACCTTCCCCAGCCGCACTCGGCCGGTTGTCGAGTTCCGATCGATGCGCCCGGAGGCCTACGAGCGGGAAGGACAATTCAACGGCGCGGGCCACACGACCGCACGAAACCGTTCTTCGCCCTATCAAAAGAATACGGGGTCCGTGCGCAAACATCCAGAATATTCGCCGCAAGTCTGTGTGGCAGTTCTGTAAAATCTTAATTTCGATTGAAACGAGCTGCATCAAAGCTGTGGGAGCAATCGCTTGGCACTGATCGATCTCGATGGCCAACCAGCCGAGGGCGTGCTGCCACAGGATGTGAAGCGATTCCTGCGCGAAGCCGATCGCCGCATCGAACGCTTCCAAATCGCAGGCAACGTCACGGCATTTGTTCCGAGCGACTATTCCGCGGCCTATCTCCTGCTGAAGCGATTGCTCGATGAGAACATCGGGCGAGGCGTGCGATTTTGTGAATGGGGCAGCGGTTTCGGTGTGGTCGCCAGTCTGGCCGCCTGGCTGGGGTTCGACGCCTGTGGGATCGAGGCCGACGGCGAGCTCGTCAATCGTGCCCGCGAACTGGCGGAAGACTTCAACCTCGACACGGAGTTCACGCACGGCAGTTTCATCCCCCGTGGTGCTGAAAATCGCGTGCACACCACCGGTTCCTATTCCTGGCTCACCACGGAATCGGACTACGCTTACGACGACCTGGGTGATGACATCAAAGATATGGACATCATCTACGCCTATCCCTGGCCGGACGAGGAGGCCGTGACCGCTACGCTGTTCGACCGCTACGCCGGGGCCGGCGCGATCCTGATCACTTATCACAGCGAGGAATGCTTCCGCGTGCGCCGGAAGCGGAAGTCGAAGAAGTAACTCCGTGACGCAGCACAGGCGAACGGCCCCGCCTCAGCGGGCTGTTCCTGTGCATATCTCGCGCAGATAGAACAGGCGAGCGGCCCCGCGTCAGCGGGCTGAACCTGATGAGTACGTGATGCAATCGAACAGCCCCCTGACGGGGGGTCGCTCGCCTGGACGCGATTGGATCGCGATGGCGGTGCGGCTTCTCGACTCGTACCCGCGTTGCCCCCGCTTCACATCTGCAGTAGCCTCTAGAGAACGATTCTTATTGTCGTCGCTGAACTGGAGTCTAGCCATGATCCGTGTGCTCTCCCTTCCCATTCTGGCGCTGTTCACAGCCGTGGCGTTGGCCGTGCCGCCCGAGGACCCGAAGGCACCGCCTCCGGCAAAGGGGTCGGCCGAGGAAGCGCTGCTTGCGGTGCAGGTGCCCACCACCTTGAAGGTGACCGTATGGGCCGCCGAGCCGCTCATGGCAAACCCGGTCTCGTTCTGCTTCGATGAGAAGGGCCGTGTCTACGTCGCCGAGACCACACGCTTCGACAAGGGCGTGCCGGACACCCGCGGACACATGTACTGGCTGGATGACGATCTCGCCTGCCGCACCGTCGCCGATCGCGTCGCCATGTACCACCGAACTTACGGCAATCACAAGCCTTACATCGGCTTCGAGAAATTCGACGACCAGATTCGCATGGTCTGGGACAGCACGGGCAAAGGCAAAGCGGACAAGAGCAGCGTCTTCTCGAAGGGATACAACCAGCCCGAAGATGGCCTCGGCTCCGGCGTGCTCGCCCGCAAGGGTGGTGTCTACTACACGAACATCCCCAGCCTCTATCTGCTCAAGGACACGAAAGGGGACAACGTCGCCGACCAGAAGACCGCACTGTCCACCGGGTACGGCGTGCGAGCCCAGTTTCTCCGCCATGACATGCACGGCCTGCGCATGGGGCCCGACGGCAAACTCTACTTCTCCATCGGCGATCGCGGCCTCAACGTGAAGACCAAGGAAGGCAAGCAACTCGTCAACACCGAGAGCGGAGCCGTGCTACGCTGCGACCTCGATGGGGCGAACCTCGAAATCGTGCACATGGGATTGCGGAACCCGCAGGAGCTTGCCTTCGACGACTTTGGCAACCTCTTCACGTACGACAACAACTGCGACTCCGGCGACCAGGCCCGCTGGGTGCAAATCGTCGAAGGCGGCGACAGCGGCTGGCGCTGCGGCTATCAGTACGGAAGCGGTTACCACACCCCGGATGTGAAGCAGGGCAACCGCGGCCCCTGGAACACCGACAAGATCTGGCAGGTGCCCGGGCCCAACGGCGGACCGCCCGCCTACGTCGTGCCGCCGCTCAAGAACTTCGGCAACGGCCCGTCGGGCATCACCCATTACCCTGGCATCGGCCTCAATGACCGTTACAAGGACCACTTCTTCTGCTGCGATTTCACCAGCAACCCCGGCAACAGCAAAATCTGGTCGCTCGCCGTTCAACCCAAGGGTGCCAGCTTCGAGGTGGTCGATCTGCACCCATTCGTGCAAGGTATGGTGCCCACGGACTGTGAATTCGGCCCCGATGGCGCCTTCTACTGGTCCGACTGGGTTGGCGGCTGGTCGCCTCCTGGCAAGGGCCGCATCTTCCGCCTCACGGACCCCGAGGCCATGAAGAACCCGGCTGTGGACGAAGCGAAGCAGTTGCTCGCCGAGAGCTTCGAGAAGAAGAGCGTCGAGGAGTTGGCAAAACTGCTGGAGCATCCGCATCAGATGGTGCGCTTCGAAGCGCAGTACGAACTGGCAGGACGCGGCACAGCGGATATCGTGAAGAAACTCGGTGCCGTGGCCAGCCAGTCGCAGAACAAACTGGCTCGCATTCACGCCATCTGGGCACTCGGAAGCATCGGCCGCAAGAGCGACGTCTCGGCCATTGGCTTGCTCACCCTGATGAATGACCCGGATGCCGAAATCCGGACACAGACCACCCGGGTGTTGGGCTGGATCCCGACTCAGGGAGAAGCGGGCACCCAGGCCGGGCGTGAGATGCTCGTGCGAGCGATGTCCAAGGATGCCGATGCACGCGTGCGATTCCACGCGGCCCAGAGTTATGGACAGACCACGAAGGTGCCACCGGTGCCGGACATCACCAAGCCAGTCATGGTGAATGCGCTTCCGGAAGCCACGAAATACTTGCCGCTCTTCGATCTGTTAAAGTCGAACAACGACGCGGATGCCTATCTGCGTCACGCAGCCGTGGCGGCTCTGGTGGGTATTTCATCCGAGCCTGATCAAGTGTATTCCGCCTGGAAGCACGCCGGCCCAGAATACGACATCCCTGCCGTCCGACTGGGCGTGCTGCTGGCCCTGCGTCGACAGGGCAGCGCAAAGACCGCGGAGTTCCTCGCCGACATCGATCCACGCATCGTGATGGAAGCGGCCCGCGGCATCCACGACGAACGGATCGAGGCTGCCCTGCCCGCACTGGCTCGGCTAGCCGAGAAGCCCGGATTGCCGGATGCCGTGGCTTATCGTGCACTCTCCGCGTGCTACATGCTTGGCAAGCTCGCCAATGCAGACTGGGTCGCTGCATTCGCTGCACGTGCCTCCGAACCCGATCACACCCGCGTCTTCGCCTTGAAGCTCCTCGGCGACTGGGCCAATCCGCCCCGCCGCGATCAGGTGACGGGCAACGCCATCGATCTGGAACGCCGGGCACGTAGTGTTCCTGCGGACGCCCTTCGCCCTGTGATCGGCGGTGTCTTCTCGGGCTCGGACAAGGTGCGGGCCGAGGCGGCAGCAGTCTCCGCGAAGCTGGACATCAAAGAGGTTGGGCCGCTCATGGCCACCATCGTGAAAGATGCGAAAGCCCCGGTGACCAACCGTGTCGATGCACTGTTCGGCCTGGCCTATCTGAAGGACCCAGCCACGAAGGAACTGACAGCATTCGCACTCGCTTCGGATCAACCGAAGCTCCGCGCCGCGGGCCGCTCGCTCACGGCCAAGACAGACCCAGCCGGGGTGATCGCGGACTTGCCGACACTTCTAAACGATGCCAGCACGTCACTCGTGGAGAAGCAGGGTGCGTTTGCCATTCTCGCCACAGCCCCTCAATCGGAAGCCGCGGATAAGCTTCTGGGCGAATGGCTCGACACCGTGAATGCGGGGAAGGCACCGCCGGAACTCGTGCTCGATGTGCTGGAAGCGGCCGAAACCCGGACCAAGGCCAAGTTGAAGCTTACGGTAGCGCTGAAGCCGAAGGTCGACGCGTTCCGCAAGGAAAAGGACAAACTCGCGAATGACCCGAAGGGAGACAAGCTCGCGCCATGGTCCGACACCCTGGCCGGCGGCGATGCGGAGAAGGGCCGCAATATCTTCCTGAATAACAGTGCCGTTTATTGCCAGCGCTGCCACAAGCTGGACAGCGAGGGCGGCGACGTCGGCCCGGTTCTCAATGGTCTCGCAGCCCAGATGGGCAAGGATCGCCGCTACTTCCTGGAAGCGGTGGTGCTGCCCACGGCGAACATCGCGAAAGGGTACGAAACCGCTGTGCTCACGCTTGTGGATGGCCGCGTCGTCAGCGGCATCGTGAAGGAGGACACGAAGAAGACTCTCCGCATTATCACAGCAGAGAACAAGGAACTGGTGATCCCCGTGGAAGACATCGAGGCCCGCCGCACCGGCCCCAGCGCCATGCCGGACGACCTGCACAAGAAACTCAGCCATCGCGAACTCCGCGACCTGGTTGAGTTTCTATCCAGCCTGAAGGAGCCGGAGAAGAAAGGGGAACGCTGATGCCCGTGCCGATTCTCGACGAGAACCGCTCCAATGAGTGCCGTGCTCAGCCTGAAAAATCGGGCCTGGACCGCTGGGACGAGGTGTGGGATGGAGTGCTCGTCGTGCCACCGATGCCCAACAACGAACATCAGCAACTGGTGCAAAAGCTCGGGTACGTCTTTCATTCCGTCGTGGACTGGGAACGGGGTGATCAGGCCATGCCCGGCGCGAACGTGAGCGATCAACTCACGGAGTGGAAAGGCAATTACCGTTGCCCGGACTCCGTGGTTCACCTCGCCGGTGAAATCGCCAGGGATATGGGTTCGCACTGGTACATGAGCCCGGACTTCCTGGTCGAGATCATCAGTCCCGGTGAGGATCCACTGAAGAAGTTCGACTTCTACGCCAAGGTCAAGACGCGTGAATTGCTGATCGTGGAACGCGACCCGTGGGCGGTCGAACTCTTCCAACTCCACCGCGGCAAATTGCGGAGCGCGGGTTGCAGCACATTGCCGAAGCCGACCACGATCGCGAGCACCGTGCTACCCCTGACCTTCACGCTTCAGAAGGGCAAGCCGCGGCCCACGATTCTCGTGGCACACACCGCCACGGGTCAGACGTGGACAGTTTAGCGCATTCGAACCGCAAGGAGACGGACCATGCCCGTGCTCATCACCGATCCCGAACTCGGAGACGAACTGCGCGCCAGCCGCGAAGCGTCCGATGGCGACAAGTGGAACGAGGTCTGGGATGGAGTGCTCGTCATGCCCTCGCTGCCCAACGATGAACACCAGGAATTGCAAGCGAATCTGCTGTGCCCACTCACAGAGAAGCTTGGCTTCACCAAACTTGGCAAAGTGCGTGCAGGTGTCAATATCACCGATCGACACCCGGACTGGAAATCGAACTACCGCGGCCCCGATGTCGTGGTCTATCTGCCCGATAACCCTGCCATCAACTACGGCACGTACTGGCTGGGTGGCCCTGACTTTCTTTGTGAGATTCTGAGCCCGGGCGATGTCGCCAGCGATAAGTTCGAGTTCTATGCGAAGGTGAACACGCGCGAAGTGATGATTGTCGATCGTTATCCCTGGGCACTCGATTTGTTCCGACTCCACGAAGGTGAACTGATCCACGCGGGCCGATCGGATCTGCTCACCCCCACGATCCTCGAAAGCCACACCATCCCATTCACCTTCCAGCTCCAACCCAGCGAATCGCGGCCCACGATTCTCGTGACTCACACCGCCACGGGTCAGACGTGGGTGGTGTGATTTCCCTGCTCACAGTAACTCTGCGACCGGTTCACGTTCGTCGAGAATCGGGATGGGTCGGCCGGCGTTGTCGTTGAATGATTGAGCCGGGTCGATCCCGATCGCGTTGTAAACGGTACTCAAGACCTGCGGAACGCGATATGGTCGGTCGCGTGGTTCCTCGCCGCGGGACGTGGTTGAGCCGATCATTTGCCCCATCTTGAGTCCACCACCAGCGACGAGCACGGACATCGCAGGTTGCCAGTGATCGCGGCCAGCGCGTTTGTTAATCAGCGGCGTGCGACCGAATTCGCCCCACATCACCGTGATCACGTCCTTGTCGAGTCCGCGATCATGCAAGTCCTGGATCAACGCCGAAACACCACGATCGACTTTCGGCAGCCATTCACGCAGATACGGGAAATTATCGAAGTGCGTGTCCCAGTTCCCGACATCGATGGTGACCGCTCCCACTCCGGCCTCGACGAGCCTCCGTGCGAGAAGGAATTTTTCGACTCCCCTGTAGCGATCGCGGACCGCGATCGCTTCCTGTGAGAGGTCCAGCGCGGCTCGCACTTCGCCCGAAAGAATCATGTCGTAGGCCCGCTGACGGAAAGAATCGAGAGCGTCGAATGAGCCCGTTGTGTCCACATCGCGCCGCACGTCGTCGAACTGGTCGAGGAGTTGCCGGCGCTCACCCAGGCGCTCGACTGAAATTCCTCTGCACAGGCTCAAGTTCGTGAGTGCATCAGCTCGCGGAGTGAACGCTCGATGGCGGAGCCCCAGATACGAGGGTTCGAGGGCGGAAGATTCGAATCGCAGGTTCACAAACGGCGGCATCCCGTTGGGAGCCACGCCGCGGATCTTGGAAATCACGGAACCAAAACAGGGCCTGGCCATGCTCTGGATATAGCCTGTATGTGTTTCGTGATCGCGATGATCGGATTGTCCCGCCACAACACTTCGAATGACGGAGAGTTTATCCCACATCTTCGCCTGAAGCGGGAAGAGTTCGCACACACTCACACCCGGGACATTCGTGGCAGTCGGTTTGAACTCACCACGATATTGCGACGGAGCATCGGGTTTGAGGTCATAGGTATCCGTGTGTGGTGGCCCGCCGAAGAGGCAGATCATGATGACCGACTTGGGACGCGTCGGGCGGTGCTCGCTGGCTCGAACACGGAGCATATTTGCAAGCGTGAGTGCGGAGCCGAATGCGCCAATCCTGAGAAAGCCACGCCGAGTGGTCTGGCGATGCTGGCGTGGTGTGCCTTCATGAAGTGTGAGCATAACGTGTTCGCCTGCAGGTCTTCCATCAGTTCAATTCCACATGCATCGTCCCAAACTGTTCGACTGGTCGCGAGCGAATTCTCAATCCCATTCGCACTTGACCAGGTCTGTCAGCCGAGCGTAATGTGTCGCATCCTACTGTGAAAGGAATTCACATGTTCACCTTGTTCAAGCCATTCTCACGCGTGGGATCTCGGCTTCGCAATCGTGCCCTCCGTGGGCCGATGAGCGAGCTTCAAGAAGCGCGAGCCGAGATCGCACGCCTCCGCCACGATCTCAACAGGTTGCACGACATCGTCAATGCCGGCTTTGCAGCCACCACAACGGCCTCCTCAACAGCTTTCGAAAGGATTCGTGAGAACCAACCGAAAATTGACCGCGGCGACCTGGCCAACGACGTGCTCGAAAAACTTGGAATGCTCGTCAATACACCCGAAGGGCGGTACGGTGACGTCACACGGATCGGAGCGATCGGCTACCCGTCTTGGGAAGAAAGCGTCGCTTCGTACCGGCCGGCGTTCGAGCGCGCCATCGATTTTCTGCGTTCCGTTCAATGCGTCGGCCCCATCGTGGAGTTCGGCACCTGCACGGGGTTCACGGCTCGCACCATTTGTGACCTGATGAACTCGCGCAACTTCGACCAACACCTGTATATGTATGATTCGTTTGAAGGGCTCCCCGAGACCACGGGAACACCCGACGAAATTAGCTATGAAGTGAAGGACAACAAGGTGTGGCATCACAAAGCCATGGCCGTGCCGGAAAAATACGAAGAAAAGATCTGGGACGCCCTCATCAAAGTGCGGCCGACCGAGAAACTTCACATGGTGAAAGGTTACTTCGATACGACCCTGGACAACGGACTACCCCGCGAGAAGTGTTCGCTCATTCATATCGATTGCGACATCTACACATCCACTCGATATGTTCTGGACAAACTGGCCGAGAAGGATCTGTATCAAGATGGCTGCGTGGTGATGTTTGATGACTGGAATTGCAACCGAGCGAACCCTAACATGGGCGAACGCCGGGCACTCCGTGAGTTCCTGGAGAAATTCCCACGCTGGACCTGTTCACCGTGGTTCTCTTACAGCTGGAACGGCATGGCCTTCATCTTCCACGACGGCAACGTGACGGGTTGAGACTCAAGCCGTCCGCAATGTGAGCAGGGTGAGTTCCGGGCGACTGCCGAAGCGCATCGGGCTCACCACCGTGCCGAGGCCTCGGGAAACGTAGACCGTCGTGGTCGGTGCTTGCACGCGGCCCTTCAAGTACTTTTCACCATAGCGACTCGGCACGAACGGAGCCCCTGCCACGGGTGCCACCGCCTGGCCGCCGTGCGTGTGGCCGCTGAGCATGAGGCCCACCCGTGAGTCACGAAGTCGCTCAGCGAAGTCTGGATTGTGACTGACGAGCAGCACCGCATCCTCGGGTTTCGCATCACCCACCGCTTTCCCCGCATCGGGTTGGCCGAACCAGAGATCATCCACACCGCCGAGCCGGAGTCGAGCCGCTCCGCGTTCCAGCCAGATGCCGCGATTGGTGAGTTCGGTGATCCCGGCCGCAAACATGGCCTGTTGAGTGGCGATGAGCCCGCTGCTGTAATCGTGGTTGCCCAGCACAGCGAAGACACCCAGTGGGGCGCTGAGTGCTGCGAGTGCCTCGAAGCACGGCGCAACATACTGACTTCCCTGATAGGTGTAGCCGCCGCCCAGGAGAATGAGTTCGGGTTTCAGTGCCAGGGTCGTGCGAACGATCGAAGTGAGATAGTCGATCTGCGTGTAAGGCCCGTGATGGATATCCGAGAGGAAGGCCACGCGAAGGCCATCGAAGCTTCGCGGCAGGTGTGGCAGTGGGAGAACAGGCCGTTCGACCTTCAGCCAGCCCGCCTCGAACATGCCGTACGACGCCAGTGCCACCGGTGTGGGCACGGCTGCAACAGCAGCGGCCTTCAGAAAAGTGCGACGATTCATCTCGCGCTCCGCGTCGGCGAACGATCTCGCCTACTCCGAAGCTTAGCCAGCATGAAGGGCGAAAATCTAGTGTACAAATCGCCGAAGAGCAAGAAAATCGGCGCGTGTTCGCAGTCGATTACGACTGAGAACGGATTGCATTGCACAGTTTGGATAACACAATAACGCAGCTGCTGAATCACAACGGCAGGATTCGCTTCGCATCATAATTTTCCATCGATCAACTGGCGAGCCGCCTCTGGCAGGAGGCGGTGCTTGAATCGACGTTTTCTGAGATCGCGTATCGCCCGGGCTGGCACATCACCTACTTCTTGCCGAACTGCTTCCAGTAAAGTTCCTTGAACGGATTTGCTTTGGGCGGTACGACGTTCTCATTCACCATGTAAGGTGGCAGCGATGCCCACCACGCGTCGTACTCAGCATCGAGTTTCTTCACGATCTCGGGATTCTCTGCACTCACATCGTTCTTCTCGCCAATGTCCGCGTTGACGTCGAAGAGTTCCCACTTATGCTTGCCCTTGCTAGCCGAGACGAGCTGCCAGCGCTTGGTGCGAACGCTGCAGCCGGCATGTTTGAAATCATCCACCTTGGCTCCCTTAGGCCAGCGGCCCACGTGGGTGAAGAGCGTGCGTTCGCTCCACTCGGCCTTCGGGTTCTCCAGGAGCGGCACGAGACTGCGGCCCTCGACCTGCTTCTTCACCTCATCGCTCAGTTTCGCGCCGGCCAGGTCTGCGAGAGTCGGGAAGAAGTCGATGTGCCCGGTGAGGCGGTCGCAGTCCGCGGGCGTGAGCGTGCCAGGCCAGCGCCAGAAGGAGGCTGCCCGGGTGCCGCCGAGCCAGGGTGTCACCTTTTGGCCGCGCATGCCCGCATTATAGATTTGCACCCCGGCCGTGCCGCCGTTGTCGTTCATGAAGATCACAAGCGTATCCTTCTCCAACCCCCATTCCTGGAGCTTCACCAGCAAGCGGCCCACGTTGTCGTCGATGTTCGCGATCATGCCGAAGAACTTGGCGGCGTTGGCCTGCTTGACCTTGTCCTTGTAGCGTGCCTCGTCCTCGGGCAGCACGTCGAGTGGGCCGTGCGGCGCATTCGTGGGGATATAGCAGAAGAACGGCTTGCCCTTCCCCTTCACCGAGTCGATCCACTGCGTGGCCTGGCGAAAGAAGACATCGGTGCAGTAGCCCTTGGTCTTCTCAAAGGTGCCGTTGTGAAGAATGGTGGGGCTGAAGTACGAATTGCCAGGTGCATCGCCGCAACTGCCACCGTAGGTTTGGCCGATGCCGCCGCAACCGTGGATGAACATCTCTTCGAAGCCGCGACTGCTGGGCCAGTGGTCTTGCTCATCGCCGAGATGCCACTTGCCGAAAATGCCGGTGGTGTAGCCGGCACTTTTGAGAACCTGGGCCAGTGTGATGGCGTCCAGCGTGAGGCGTTCGCGTTCGAGAATCGTGTGCGTCACGCCATTCTTGAACTCGTGGCGGCCCGTGAGCAACGCCGAGCGGGTGGGCGAGCATGTGGGGCTGACGTGAAAATCCGTGAAGCGAACCCCTTCCGCATGCAGGCGATCGAGGTTCGGCGTCTTCAGGATGGGGTTGCCGTGGGCGGAGATGTCGCCATAGCCCTGATCGTCCGTCAGGATGAAGACAATATTCGGCTTCTTGCCCGCCAGCGACTCGGCAGCCACGGCCTGTGCAGTGAAAGGCAGCAGTGCCGCCAGCACACTGGCCCACGCCACGAAATTGCGAGTGATCGATTTCAGCACAATACTCATGTTGATTTCTCCGGTGAGGAGTGAAAGGTTATTTCTTGTTCACTGTCGTGGGCCAGTCATCCGTGCGAAAGGGCGTGGCAGGCAGTCCCTGGCCATTAAACAGGTTACAGGTGGGGTTCGCTTCCCAGGCGTAACGCAGGGCGACGGGTTGTTTCACGTCTGCGCTGGAAACGATCACGGTATCGCCTTCAATGCGTGCCGCGGCCGGCTTCCACACCCTGTCCACACCGGCGATCTGGAAGCCGGTGACATCGCCTCTGGCCTTCAGCCCGCCATCGGTGTGTGTGAACGAAATCACGACCTCTGCGTCGCGAACCGTGCTCTTCGCAGGCAAAGGGCCGCTGGTGGCGATCTCCTTTTTGCCGTAGACACTGCCGAGTGCCCACATCGCGAGTCGCTTCCCCACATCCTGCTTGTTTGTCGGGTGGATATCCTTCGGGTCACCGATATCGACGGTGATGGCCATGCCGGTGTTTGGCAAGCGCAGCGTCTTGAGCATGCCCTCGCGCACCAGCGACCAGCCATCACCGGCACGGTTGAAGTTCGGCAACTGGACCCAGGCAAACGGCAGTTCCTCACCCCAGCGGGCACGCCAGTCCGTGACGAGTGCTGCGAGCTGGTGCTGATACAGCGAAGCCTTCTCGTTCGAGGAGTTGGCCTCGCCCTGATACCAGAGCACACCGCGGATGGCGAAGGGAATGAGTGGGTTAATCTTGCCGTTGAAGAGGCCGCCCGGTGCCCCGCGGCGCGACCGTGTGGCGGCGGGATCCGTTGGGCGCGTCGGCGGCGTCTTGCCAGCCGCCTTCGCAGCCGCGACCTGCTCCTTCCAGCGATCCAGGGCCTTCGCATAGTCCGCTTTCGCCTTCTCAGCGTCGAAGCTGTTAAAGCCCTTTATGTTGGCTACGTGCGACTCTTTCAACTCGGGCGAGGCCGCCTGCACTTCGGCCGCGACCCACGATTCAATCGGTGTGCCGCCGACGGACGAATTAATGAGACCGACGGGCACATTTAATTCACGCTGGATTTCGCGACCAAAGAAGTACAGCGCGGCCGAGGAGTTGCCAACGGTCTCGGGCGAGCAGACCTCCCACGCACCCTTCGCATCTGCCTGTGGCTCCGCAGCGGCTCCGGAAGTCTCCTTGAAGAAGCGAATCTGTGGCAACTTCGCTGCGGCTTTCTCCGCTTCGTAGTCGCGGCTGCGGGCCACGGTCATTGCCATATTTGACTGACCCGAGCCGAGCCACACCTCGCCGACGAGCACATCGGCGAGCTTTACCTCTGCCTTCTTGCCAGCCGCACGCACCGTGAGATCTCGCGACTCGGCGCTCGCGCTGAGCGGGGTGAGCTTTACGAGCCACTTTCCCTTGGCATCCGCGGTGGTCGCGTGTGTTTGCCCGGCGAATTCGACCGTGACTTTCTCACCCGGGTCGGCCCAGCCCCACACCGGCACGGGCTTGTCTCGCTGTAGCACCATGTGGTCCGTAAACACCGCAGCAAGTTTCAGCTCCGCGGCTTGAATCGGCCCGGCCAACAACAATATGGCCACGATGGAGAGGAAGCGCTTCATGATGTCCTTTCACTTGAGAAGTGGGGTAGAATCCGGGAAATCACCCGCCGTGATGCGACGGGCGATATTCGTGCGCTACTGGCCCTTCATGAGCACCAGCATCGTGTCGCCCATGCTCTTGCCGATGCGGTTGAACCAGATGGCACTGCCGAGATAGTGGTAAGGGAAGTCGCCGCCGGTCTTGTCCCACTGTTCCTTGTTGTCTTTCCACGTGGGGAAGAGTTCCTCAGCTGCCTTGTCCACGAGCACATCGGTGCGAATGGCTTTCACATTGCCCTTGAATTCGGGCACGTCGTTCATCGCCAGCTGGCCATTCTGGACGGTGAGCATGGCCCCTTTCGCCGGCTTCGAGCCGTTTTGCCCCATCACACCGATCACGAAGGGGAGCTTCGGAGCATTCAGATCTTTTCGCACATCCTTGATAAAATGCGTCATGTTGGAGGCGTACTCATTCTCGGCACCGTATTGATCATTCCAGCCCTGGAACCACACAAACCCGGCCAGTTCCAGCGGCATGCCCTTCAGGGCAGGAAACAGCGTGCCGGCGTTCGCCATCGTCTCCTTCACCTCCGCCATCATCTTGCGGTACGAGGAACCGTAATCCTTCTTGATGTCTTCCATCGTGGGCAGCGGGTCGTTCTTCTTGTTCTTCTCGTTGTTCTGCTTCACCTTGTTCTGAGCCTGCAGTAATTCCTTCTCGAGCACCTCCGTGGCCGGGAACCCGGCGGAGGGTGAACGGAAGAGTTTGTACAGCGAGTGCCCGCCCCACGCGGTCTTGATGAGCAGCACAGGTTCCTCGAAGTGATTGCCCATCACGGTGCCGAATTCCAGCTCCACTCCCGTGCGGTTCGGTGAGCCATAGCCGATGGTGAGCGGTCCCTTGCGGTCGAGATACTTGATGAACACATCCTCGCGTTCGATCCATTTGCCATCCTTGCGAAGGTGCGCGAAGTGATCTTTCGTCTTGGGATCGTTGGCCTGGTGTTCCAGCAAGGCGTTGGGGGCTTTCCCCTCCATGTTCGATTGCCCGGCGAGGATGAACACCTTCACGGGCTTCGTTGAGGGCTCGGCCGCCCGTGCCGCTTGTGGCACGAACCCCAACAAGGCGATGAGAAGAAATCGGTTGAAGTGGATCTTCACGAGGTGAACCTCCTGGGTGGATAGTCGGTGTGGGGTGTGAGGAACTTTCACGAGCTGGGTGGTGGGCAAATCTCGGTGATGAACTCGAAACAGTCTCGGCTCGTCACGCCCCGAGGTCAAACACTATCTCGACCCAGGTCGGGAAAAGCGACAGAGCTTTCATTGTTCCCTGGGAAACCGTGTCCGCCTCTCGCCAGAAGTCTCGTTCATTAAGCATCGGATCAAACGGACGATGTGAACATTCTTGAGAGAGGAAGCAATGGCAGAACCGAATCGCTATTTCTACACCGACACCTCAAGTGCTCCGGTTGGCCCTGGAAGCAAAGTCGGCTTCGTGGCTGCAATGTTCAAAGGCTGGGCGATCGCTCCCAACGGCAAGAAATTCTGGTTCTACGTCTACGGGCTCTCCACCAACTTCTCCGCGGAGTTCGGTGACGGTGTCAAGGCCGCCCTTGAACAGCAATACCGCTACAAGGTCAAGAAGATTGAGAAACTGCTGGACACAAAGATCGGCAAGAAGGCGTTGCCAGACAACAGCCGGTTACTCAACTACATCGCCTACGCGGACTACTGAAATGGGTCAGGGGTGCCTGTTCAGATTCGATGCCGGAGCACGCAGCCGTCGAGTCGCGTGTTATCATGGTGCTGACACTTATCGGAGAACCCGCGATGACGCTTCAAGGAACCGTCGTGAACGGTGTAATCGTGCTGACCGGCAACCCGCAACTGCCGGAGGGAGCCATCGTGGGCGTGGAACTCGCGGACACGGAGGACTGGGCCGGTCTTCAGGAGGCCAACGAACATCAACTCGCGGGGAGCACTCGGCCCGCTCACGAGGTCCTGAACGATATTGCGAGGCGACACAACTTCTCCCTTGAACCAGGTTCGTGAGCCATGCCCTTTCGCGTCGAGTTCACACGTAAGCCGAGCGGGACATCGCCTTCGCAGAAAGCATCGTGGCTCAACTCGGGCCCGCTGCGGTCGAGAGGTTGCACTCACGTCTGGTGCAAGCCATCAAGTCATTAGAAAACGATCAACTACGCTATCCCGAGGCCTACGAAGCAGCGCACTTCGGCACCGCACTGCGGGAACTGACATTCGGTTGACCCCTCCGCATTCACACTTCGGCTGCCAGCGATAAAACCACCTTCACGTTCTGATCTGCACATGCTGACATGAAGTTGAACAGTCTCATGCCGAACCTCGACGCCCCGAATCCACCGACTTTCCGCATGCCCGGCGAGTGGGAATCACATGCGGCTACCTGGCTGGCCTGGCCGCATAAACGCTCGGACTGGCCCGGCAAGTTCGCACCCATTCCCTGGGTTTACACCGAGATCATCCGTGCCCTCACACGGCACGAAGTCGTGAACTTGATCGTTCGTGGCGAAGCGATGCACCAGCGCGCCGAGCAGATGCTCCGCGACTGCGGAGCCAACCTCGAACGCGTGAGGTTCTGCACTTTTCCCACCAATCGTTCCTGGGTTCGCGATTCCGGGCCGATCTTTGTCGTGAACGAGCACGGCGAACGCACCGTGCTGGACTGGCACTTCAACGCCTGGGCCAAGTACCCTGACTGGCGCAAGGACGACCAGTTGCCGCGATTGATCGCCGAGCAACATCAACTGCCGCGCGTGCAACCGCACTCAGGAAGCCACCGCGTTGTGCTCGAGGGCGGCAGCATCGATGTGAACGGCCACGGGCTTCTCCTCACCACCGAGGAATGCCTGCTCAGCAAGACACAGGAACGCAATCCACCTCTCGATCGCGCAGGCTATGAGTGTGTCTTTTCCGAATATCTCGGCGTCGAGAAAGTGCTCTGGCTCCACCGCGGAATCCTGGGCGACGACACCCACGGACACATCGATGACCTCGCCCGCTTCGTGAACCCGAACACCATCGTCGCAGTCGAGGAACGCAACCCGTCCGATCCGAACTACGAACTGCTCCAGGAGAATCTGGAGCGCCTCCGCGGCTTCACCAATCTCGATGGCCACAGGCTCAACATCGTCACGCTACCCATGCCCTCACGCCTCGCCGTCGACGAGCAAGTGTTGCCTGCGAGTTATGCGAACTTCTACATCGCCAACGGTATTGTGATCGTGCCAACCTTTAACGATCCAAACGACCGCATCGCGCTGGGCACATTTGCCGAACTCTTCCCTGATCGCGAAGTCGTTGGCATCCACTGCGTCGATCTCGTCTTCGGTCTTGGAACACTCCACTGCATGACACAACAGGAACCGCAAGGCTCAAGTGTTTCTCACGCGAGTGTTCGAGCCCAAAGATCGCCCTGACGATCTTTCTTCCGAACAAGTGACATGATTCCTGAGAGGGGTGGGGTGAATGGTTCGGAATCAATGAGAACCACCTTAACCGGTCGTGCTCCGCTCAGGCAATTTGGCTGCGAGCACCAGCGCAACACCCGCAAGCGACACCGTCACAAAGCTGAGACCGAGGCTCGCAAGATGCCAGGGGCCGAACGCGGCCTTTGCCTTCGCTGCGACTTCTGCATTCCCATCGAAACGTTGCAACCGCAACTCACTCACCTTCTGCGAAATCGGCCAGGCCACGCAGAGCGAGAGCAAGGCGATGCCGAGCACACGCACCCGCCAGCGATGAATGCTCCGACCCCCTTCCGCCTTCCACCAACTGAACGCCGTGATGAACGCAATCGCGGCACACACAGCCTGCATGGCGAAGTACGGTGCGAACACCGGCCCGACTGCCGAGCCTGCCAGGGCGCTCGCGAGAGCCTTTTCCCGTTCCAGGCTGGCATCGCCGGGAATGATCGTTTCATTCGCAGTGCGGTCCGACGGGCCTGCGTGCACCACTTCCCCGAACGAGCGGAAAATCGACGGTGCGACCACAAAGTTAAAGAACGCGGCACCGCCGAACCACATGCCAAGTGTGAGGACGTGCAGGCCGCGCAATACCGATTGCCTCATGTTGAACTCTCCGATGCGGTTCTCCGTGCCAGCGATGAGTCGCTTCACATTGCTGCGATGTTTGACGATCACGAGCCCGCCCGCGGCGAACAAGTAGATGGCAATCGGAAGCGATTCCGAGCCGAACGGCGTAACCGTTCCGAAAAGCCATGTTGCAAGCAACACGAACAAGGCAACCAGCGAGGCAAGCGACACCAGGCGTGAGGCGAACAACACGACGATCCAGGCCAGCACCGCGAGCCCGGCGGGCCCGGGCACGAGCACCGCAATGGTGCCTGCGCCCGTGGCGATTCCCTTGCCACCGCGGAAACCAAGGTAAACGGGGAAGAGATGGCCCAGAAATGCGAGCGCCGCGGCACCCACGCGCAGCGCATCGGTCGACGCCAGAGCCGTGATTGCGTTCGCCTCCAGCAGGCGAGCGAGTGGCACAATGCCGGCAACCGGCAGCGCACCCTTGGCGAAGTCAAGGAGAAAGACGAGCACGCCGAACTTGCGGCCGAGCACACGACCCGCATTCGTGGCGCCGATATTGCCGCTCCCCGCGTGGAAGAGATTCACGCCTTTCATGCGGCCAATGAGATAGCCGAACGGGATCGCACCGATGAGGTACGCGGCCAAGAGCAAGGCGAGAGCAATGGCGATCGGCGGCATCGATGGGACCGTGAGGAGTGGAAACACACACGGTCCAGGTTAGAGCGCGAGCGCCAACTGAGTAGTTCACGCAGCTCGCTTCATCCGCCGAGCCTCGCAAAAAACGTCCAGCAGTGCCCGATAATGATGCTCGAATGTCCAGCGATTACCCGTCTGCCGGGCCATCTGCGAAGCCGATGCGCGATAGCCATGATCGAGTATGCGCGTCATGGCGAGTGCCAGTTCGGAAGCATCGTGCGGATTGGCGACAACCAAACCATCACCGGGCGGAGCCAGCAACTCCGACGCCCCGTTGTATTGCGTCGTGATGACCGGCAGCCCGCAGGCCAGCGCTTCGAGTGCGACCAGCGAACAGGGATCGTAAAAGGTTGGATGCACTAAATAATCCGCGGCAAAGTACGCATCCTTCGGCTCATGGCGATGGCCCAGGAAGAGCAAGCGGTCGGCAACGCCGAGCTTCTGTGCGAGGCGTTGATACGAACCAAACTTCGGATGACCCACAATCGCCACACGCCACGGCTTCTCTCGCGGCATCAGAGCTGCCGCGCGAATAAGCGGGGCCAGCCCCTTCAACCGATAGTTCATGGCGACGAACAAACCCACCGTTTCATCCGGTGTGATGCCCCAGCGATTGCGCTCTTCGTGCCGTCGTTTCAGTCGATCATCAGCCGCGAAGCGTCCGGGGTCGATGGCACTGCGCACTACCCGCACGGAATCAGTTGTGACACCATAAAACTTCTCGAAGTGCCCCTGAACCATGCGGCTATTCACAATGACGAGCGGCCGATGCGCACCGAGATATTGCTTGCGTTCTAACCGTGAGAAGGACCAGGCTGCCGGATCGAACCACTTGCCGAGTACAGCGAGATTGCGATCCCAGGCGTGGGCGAATTTCAACCGATTATGTGCCGCACTCGCCGCGTGCAAACCGCCCTGCGGATACAGGACATCTTGCCCCCAGGTTTTATCGAAGCCGATGGAGACGTCGTGCGTGTGCCGGGAGAGTTCGCGTTCGCAGGCTGCACCAAACCGCCACGGCCTCAGGAATCGCGGCCCAGCCGGTACTTCAAGCCGATGGAAATGCGTCGAAGCTGGCAGCGATGCAGCATCCCAGCGGCACGCGTAGAGATGCACCGCATGGCCATCGCGGGCCAACCGCCGCGCGAGGTCGCCGATATACGTCTCCGCACCGCCACGGGCCGGCAACACGCTTTCATAGCATAATGCGAGATCCATGAACGCTCACTCCGACGGCACGAGGTTTTCGGGGCGGCGGCGATTGTGCCGGCGGTAGAGTTGCCACTTCCAGCGAATCAGCGGCTTTAGCCAGTTGCCCGGTGGCTTTCCCGACCAGCCCGCACGATAGAGTTTCCAGAATCGCAATCGATCACGAGCGGTGATACCCACCACTTCGGATGAGTACAGCAACTGAGCCAGATCCTTCACTTGCCACCACGGACCTGTGATGCGGTGGCGGGCGAGTCGATGCAAGTCGATCATCGCTGCGCGATTGAACCACGTTTCAGGAACGCTGTTTGTCAGTGCTCCCGGAATGTAGAAGTGGCAGAAATACAAGTCCTTGTGAAACACATGACGGCGATGCAGTTCGCGAGCGAGCCGAGCGAGTTCCACCGTGAGGCCACGCTTCCAGCGAGCGAAGTCCGCGGCACTCAATCGTTCCGCGGCGAGCGGCACCGCCTCATGCAAGGGCAGCATGCCATAGAGTTCTTCGACCGCCAGGAAGCCCTGCAAACGAAACCACGGCCCGACGAATTGCCCGGCTGCCACGGCACGCGGCACAGGCAAGCCATGCTCCTTCGCCCAACACAAGTGCTGCCATTCCTGCAAGCCCGGCGACCAGGCCCGACCAGGAAATAGCGTCGCAAGCAAGCCGTGCCACCAGGGCAAGCGGTAGTGCCGCTTCAGGTAAACCGAGAGCCGAGCGTTGCCATCCACAAGATTCCAGCGGCCGATGGAGCGTCCCTGTTTGGCGTGCTGTTTATCGTTGACCACTTCCGCCATGATGCGCTCGGCCCAGTCTTCACCCACGAAGCGTTCCCAGTCGCCCTGGCGACGGAGCACACGTGATCCATATCGCAAGCGATGCCACAGCGAGGAGACGGGATCGCCCACGGCATGCACAAGCCGCGAGGGATGCGAAGGCGTCGATTTCATTCGTGTCGATCGGGCCATATCGCGGCATCACTCGGGAGAATGTGAACGGGATGGCATTCGCAACAACTGAGCGAGTGCCACTGCATCGGCACGACGCTTTCGTGAGGACAGCTTGCGAACAATGCGAATTGCACGCGGATCGATGACTCCGAGGCGATCGCCGATCCGGCCGAAGGGTACGCCAGTTCGGAAATCGGGCCGGCAGCCGGCATTGTGCAGCTGCTCAAGAAGTTCCTGATATTCGCAAAGTGCGACTCCGTTCAAGTTCAAAATGGGGTGTGCTTCATGGAGCACGAACCATTCGGAATGAGTTGCGCTTGTGAAGCGCTGGCCGAAGGCGAAGAGCCGCGGTGAGGGAATGCCATAGCGTTCGAGATGAAACAACACACGCCCCAGTGTGACGCCCGGTGAACGCCAGCTTCGACCACGAAACCAGGCACGCAGTCGTCCCGCTGGTGCCCAGCACCGACCACGCATCAGCACCGCCTCCCGGCCATCGGCGAGTGTGTATCGTCTTGTGACTTCCGGAGTAGCCGCACCATAAAACGGCTCGCACACCGCCGGTGTCGGCCAGATCGCCGCCACATCCGGCACGGCACATACGGCTTCACTGGCAAGCCACACGAGACGCTGTTCCTTGCCAGTGACAACGGGTTGTCGCTGATCGCGAATGGAGCGCCGCTTCGCAAGCTTCCTCGCTTCCAGTGCGATAGAGTCGATCCGCAAAGGGATACCCGATGTGCGGCGATAGGCGACCAGAAAGCGCAACCGTTCCCGGGTGCTTGCGAGTGACTCGGGCAGCGAAGCGTGCAGTGCACCCAGGCGCTGCGATCGATCGCGCGGGCGCGTACGCGAAGCATTTTGCCAGTCGATCAGCGTGATGGCCCGCGAATCCGGATCGACGAAAACATGCTTCGCCGTCAGGTCTGGCGTGTCGAAACCCGCCCCATGCAACTCGGCAACGGCTTGGCCGAATCGTTCCGCCAGTTCACGACGCTCGTGCTGTGACAGCCTAATGTCACCCAGATGCTGGCGCAATTCGCGCAAGTCTCTCAACTCTTCGAGCAAGAGAAAGGCGCGACCAGTTCCATCTTCTCCGAACGCGACCCAGTTCGGTGTGGGAAAACCCGCCGCCTCCAGTTCAATCAGAATGTCTGCCTCGCGTTCGCTGCGCGACGCCCAGCCGAAACCGGCCCGCCGCTGCGTGAAGCGTTCACGCCACCCGACGCGGTGTTGTCGTTTCAGGTACAAGCCGCACGGCCAGCCGGGAAGTTCGACACGGGCCACATGGCGATCGGGATGCCCGCTCACCACTTCGCCAGGCAAATCGAGCAGTGACAGCGGGCTGTCAATGCCGAGTGATGCGAGACGCTCGGCATGATCAGGATGAGCACGCATCCAACCACGCGAAGGCTTCAACGGACACGCGACAGGAACGCTAGCCAGCATGGCGTACCTCACGTGTCGGCAGCGGGAATCGCGCCAGCAAGCTCTCGGATGCTGTGAGCACCTCGGTTGGCGTGAGGTCGCGCATGCAGCGGTGATCGAGCGGGCAGACGCGTTTCTGGCACGGGCCGCAGGGCACCGACTTTTGCAGGTTCGTCGCTTTTTCGAAATAGGTCTCTGTCCACTCGATGAAGGTCGGCCCGAACAGCGTGACGACGGGTGTGCCGAAAGCCGCGGCAAAATGGCGCGGCCCGCTGTCCGTGGTGACGAGCAAGTCCAGCCGGCGCACCAGGGCCTTCGTCAAGCCAAGTGACAGTGGGCTGTCACTGAGCGAGTAGGCGTGTGGCGAGCCGCTCTGCGTCACAATGCCTCGAGCGATGTCTCGTTCACCCGGGCCGCACAAGACGAGCACGCCGCAGTTGCTTCGCTCTGTCATCGAGCGGGTGAGTGTGGCGAAGTGCTCGGTCGGCCAGTGCTTCGAGGCACCAAACGCAGCACCTGGGTTCACACCCACTATTCGCGAATAGCGATTGAATTCGAACTGTGCCCAAATGGCTTCGGCTGCGGCTTCGTCTGCTGTTGTGGTGGCCAGTTCCATGCGGTGGCCCGGTTCGCCCGTGCCGAGTGCGAGGGCCAGCCGGTTGTAGTCATCGATCACAGGTGAAGGTGTCAAGCCGCCGCGGACGTCCCTCAGTGGCAAGAGCCGGTTCGAGAGCAGGAAACTCCGGCCATATCGTGCGAACCCAACGATCTTGCGGCAACCACTGAGCTTCGCGAGCAGCGCCGTGCGAAACGAATTGGGAAAGAGAATCGCACCATCAACAGGTTCCTGCCGTAGTTGCCTCGCCACACGCCAGAATCGATGTTCGCGTGGGCCATGCTTGTCGAACAGGACGGTATCGCGAAACCACGGCAAGCCCGCGAGCACATCGGCGACGTAGGGCTTGCACACAGCAACCAGGTCCGCTGCGGGGTAGCGTTCGCGCACGGCTCGAATGGCCGGCGTGGCCATCACCACATCGCCAATCCAGTTCGGCAAAAATAAGGCAATCCGGTTCATGCCGCCTTCATTCGGTCGATGATGGTGGTCGTGGAGAAGCCGTGCTTGATCTCGGCGAGATGCACACGACCGCCACAGCTTTCGACGAACTGCGCACCGACGACTTCCGACTTGTGATAATCCGAACCCTTCACGAGCACGTCCGGTCGCACGGCCTCAATAAGCGAAAGCGGTGTCGCCTCGCTGAAGACCGTCACGTAATCGACATCCTGCAGCGCGGCAAGCACAGCGGCTCGCGCCTCCACATTGTTGAGCGGTCGCTGTGAACCCTTGAGTTGCCGCACGCTGGCGTCGCTGTTCACACCGAGTACGAGGCAGTCAGCTTGCCGCCGCGCCTCCGCGAGATACTGCACATGGCCGGCATGAAGCACATCGAAGCAACCGTTCGTGAAGGCGATGCGCTGTCCGAGTTGGCGACGGCGAGCAAGTTCTTCGAGCAGGCTGGGCACGGGCAACACCTTTCTCGCCCCGGTGAGTGTGTGGGCTTCGCGAAAGGGGGCATGCAGCAAATCTGCGAGGAGTTCATCGCGTGTGAGCGTGACGACACCGATTTTCTCGACTTCCAGCCCACCGGCAATGTTGGCGAGTCGGATTGCAGAATCGTAGTCCGCACCGGAAGCGAGCGCGAGGCCCAGCGCGGCCATCACCATATCGCCGGCGCCGGTGATGTCGTACACCTGACGTGGCCGGGTTGGGAAGATCGCCGTGCGGCCATCGCGATGGGCCAGCGCCATGCCATCGGTGTCCAGCGTCACGATGCCCGCTTCGAGCCCGAGGCGATCACGAAGTTCGCAGGCTGAGCGAAGCGCCTCAGCGGTGGAAGTTATGGTGCGGCCGGTGGCGAGGCCCGCTTCCAGGCGGTTCGGCGTGATCGCGGAACAACCGTGATACTTCGCATAGTCGCCGCCACGAGTGGGATCGGCGATGACCGGAATGCCGTGCGAACGCGCCAATGCAATGACTCGTGGCAAGAGCGCGGGCGAGCAGACGCCCTTATCGTAGTCGCTGATGAGAACGAGATCGGTCGCGCCGAGTTTTGCGGCGAGCACGTCAAGAAGTGTTGTCGCGATGCTCGTGCTGACAGGTTCACGGTCTTCATAGTCGACGCGAATCATCTGCTGTGGATGGCGTGCCTGGGCCCGGCCAATGTAGCGTTCTTTCACTGTGGTCGGCCGACTGGCATCGGCCACGACACCCTCGGAGTCGATGCCGCGTTCGGCAAGAATGTGCCGGACCTGCAAGCCGTCGCCATCCGTGCCGACGACACCAACGAGGCTGGTTTGGGCACCGAGCGCTTGCAGCATCGTGGCCACGCTGCTCGCACCACCGAGGCGTTCTTCGCGCCTGTCCGCACGTAGCAAAAGGACGGGCGCTTCCTGGCTGATGCGCTCGGCATTGCCCCAGATGTAGCGATCGAGCATCACGTCGCCGAGCACGAGCACACGAGGATGCCCGAGTCGGTGAACCAGTTCCATCAAGTCGGACGCCATCGCCAACTCTCCTCACGCTGCCGGTGACAATCGGCTGTCACCTGCGGCCAGTTTCGCCAGGACTGCTGCATGAAACAGCGGAATTAGTAGTTCGTGGTGGCCAATGATCTCGATGCCCTCTGAGCCCGGGCGACGCAGCACGTTCATCCCAGTTCGATACTTCGATTCCTTGTCGAAGTTCGCAGTGACCAGTCCATCAAGGTCGTGGCCGAAGTTTCGCACCACTGCCACGGCCTTCAGGAACACTTCGGGCATCACCACCGCGGAGCCGACGTTCCACCAGATGCCGTGGGCAAGCTTCGACACGACCGTGCAGAGGATGCGGAAATCGAGCATCGACGCTTCGCCCAGCGCAGCACCGGAGACCTGCGGATGCATGTGCACGATGTCGGTGCCGAGGGCGACGTGGATGGTGCAAGGAATGCCCGCCCGATACGCGGCATGGACCAGGCTGATGTTTGCATGTGGGCAGTCTTGCTCGGCGATGTATTCGCCCAGAGCCGCACCAAGGCCACGTTCGTTTTGCGAACCGCGCTGGGCAGCAACGGCGAAGGCATCGGCCGTTTCGCGAGCCATGCCGAAGTTGCCCGCATGCAGTTGTGCTCCCACGTCCTCGCTGGTTTTGCCCGCGGCCGCGAGTTCGAAATCGTGGATCGCGGCGGAACCGTTCATCGAGATGGACGTGATGATGCCGCGTTCGATGAGGTCGATGAGGTATGGGGCACAACCCGTCTTGATCACATGGCCGCCGATGGCAAGCGCGATGCTGTGGGACGCGCTGTGGACACGCACGAAGTGGTCGCGAAGCTTGCGGAGTTCGTTGGCGGCAAGTTGCTTCGGCAGCGTGTCGAACCAGTCGCCGATAGTGGTCGCGGGCGAGGTGGGGCGGCCCAGATCCGCGGTGAGCACCTTGCTCGGCCGAGATTCCAATTCGTAGGTTCGCAGACCGTGAAGATCGAATGGTCGCATCCGTGCAACCTCGGTGTCAGTCGTTGAAGTCGTCCGGTGCAGGCGATCCGTCGCCCACATTGAGAGTGTTTAACAAGGCCTCAAAGGCTTCCTGTCCATCGCGGAAAGCCAGTCCGATTCGCACGGCACACACCGGTCGGTTGGCCAGGTCCGCGAGGCGGAGCTTCACCGCGTCCTTCTGCGTCGTGGCGATCACCGCGTCCGCGGGGAGTTGGTTCGCCCAGGCTCGCAAGTCGTCCACATCCTCGCGTGTGTACGCGTGGTGATCCGCGAAAGTGCGAAAGGCGATCACATTCGCACCGAGCGAGTCGAGTGTGCGCCGAAACGACACGGGATTGCCTATGCCGCAGAACGCCGCGACCACCTTGTTTCTCAACGATTCCGGCGACTCGCTCATGCCTTCGCCTTGCAATTCCTGCGGTCGATGCTCGGTCGTGGCCACGAGCAACGCCGGGAAGCGCGTGTGCAACCAATCGCGGAGTTCCTGCACCTGAGAATCATCAACTTGATCGCAGCGCGTGAGCAGGACGGCGTTCGCACGCCGCAAGCCTTTGACAGATTCACGCAGGGTGCCACGCGGGAACAGATGATCCCGCTGCGGGGGTGCGGTCGCGTCGATCAACACGATGTCCAAGTCGCGGTGCAGGCGGCGATGTTGAAAGCCGTCATCGAGCACGAGTAGTTCACTCTCGAGTTCCTCGATAGCCATGTTCGCCAGGCTCACGCGATCCGCTCCCTGCAAGTGCGGCACGTCAGGCAGGTTCTCTTCGAGCACCATCGCTTCATCATTGCGACCCGCTTCGCTGCCGTAGCCGCGGCTGAGGATCGCCACTTGCACGCCGAGGTCGCGGAAGAAGCGTGCAATGAATTCCACGCAGGGCGTCTTGCCAGTGCCACCGAGAGTGAGGTTGCCGACACTCACCACGGGCACGCCGACGCGTTGCACATTTTTGCCGCGGTCGAAACGGCGATTGCGAACGCCAACGCCGAGCCCGTAGGGCCAGCTGGCAACGCGCAAGCCCAGGCGTGCACAGGCCGCCAGCGGTCCACGTCGCTCCCCGCGAATGATGGCAAGGAATGCTTCCACCGCTGGCCAATCCTCCTCGGGGTGGCGGAGTCTAGCCGTGCGAGCCGAAGTGTGTCAACTGCGTTCAGCAACTGAGAAGTCGAGTCGGTCCTGATGATTCCAAACACCGATGAACCCCAGCCAGGAACCATTCGCACTTCTCGGAAGCATCTCCACATCGTGGAAGTTCACATGCCCCGTAAGTAGTTGCGAATTCGCACTGCGGTGCGATCATAGCCAGTGAGTGCGGCGAACTGTCCGGCTACCCCGCAATTTGCACGGGATTCGTCCTGCTGATCATGATTGCGTCCCAAGCCGGTTTGGTGGAACACACCGAGGGGAAGGCACTGCTCCCTGGCACATCCGCTCACATGCTCAGCGGGTGCTTGCGATTCTTGAGGGGCAAATCCACGGGGCGGTCGAGGCGGTGGGATTCGTACACGGCGAGGATCATTTCGAGCGCCGCTCGGCCATCATAAATGCTATCGAGCGGAAGCCGATCCTTCTCAATGGCTTCGATCAGGTCGTCCACGATCCAGATGTTGCCATTGGAGACTTCCTTCGCCTCAAAAATCTCGGGCTTGCCGAGCCCGGCGGAAGTGATTTCTTGCCAGGGTGCCTTGCTCTTCCCGGGCATCCAGGTGGGATCCTCACAGAGAAACGCGGGTGGCAACGAGCCATAGCCGACGTGGATGATCCCCTTCGTGCCGCGAATGTCCAGCCACCAGCGGCTGCTGGCACCGGCTTTGGCAACGTGCGTGGAGAAGTGGCCAACGGCGAGCCCGTCGAAGCCGAACTCGGCGATGATCTGGTCGCCGAGGATGGGGCCGATCTGTTCGCCGCCCTGGCGCACATCGCCCGCCACGGCCTTGCGGCCCTGATGCTGGATGCGGGCGAAGCACCATTTGGCGTCGCCGACGAGGAAACGCATGAGGTCGAAGGTGTGGGTGCCGAGCACCATCATGTCTTCGCCGCCACCGCGATGATCTTCCTTGCCATGACCGCGAAGTTCGAGCACATCGCCGATACGGCCCGCGGCGATCAGTTCCTTTACCTGGTGCACGCGCTTGCTGTAGACCGTCTGATGGGCGAGGGCACACTTCACGTGATGCTTCTCACAGGCCGCGACCATCTCATCGGCCTGTTGCAAGTTCTGAGCGATGGGCTTTTCCAGGAAGATGCTGGCTCCGTGCTCGGCACAGGCGAGCAGCATGTCGCGGTGGCAATCGGGCCAGCGGTCAGCCACGCTCACGATCTGGGGCCGTTCCTTCGCCAGCATCTCGCGAAAGTCCGCATAGGCCGCCTTTGCACCGAGTCGCTTGGCAGCAGCCGCGCGGCCGGCCTCGTTCTCGTCGGCCACGGCAACGATCTCGGCGCGATTGCACTTCAGCCAGACGGTATCGAGCGAGTGGCCATAGTTTCCCTTGCCCGTGCGGCCAATCACAGCGACGCGATACTTCTTGTCAGCGAGCATGAGGAGTGCCTCGAATCCGTGGGAGAGGTCGCACAACACGAATCGTTGTACCAGCTGTTCTGCCAGGAATCGCGAACTTCTGGCGGCGAGTTGGTCCTTCACGAGCACTCCGAACCCAGGGCGGTGCCCAGGGCTATGTTGTCCCAGTCCTCCGGACTGATGACCAGGACGCAGAGTCGCCGCATTACAGCTCTTCACCCTGAAAGGGTGGCACCGCATAGCCCACGGCAACGCACGGGGAAGGAGATTCCGAGGACCCATCTGCAGAAGGGCGGGGACAACGGATGTCGTCGCTCCGAACCCAGGGCGGTGCCCTGGGCTATGTTGTCCCAGTCCTTCGGACTGAAGACCAAGACGCAGAGACGCCTCATTTCAGCTCTTCACCCTGAAAGGGTGGCACCGCATAGCCCAGGGTAACGCCCTGGGAAGCAGTCGGGCATGCATGACGCCTCATTTGCGTTACACAGCCTGAAAGGGTGGCACCGCATAGCCCAGGGCAACGCCCTGGGGAGGAGTCGGGCATGCATGACGCCGAATTTGCGTTTCTCACCCTGAAAGGGTGGCACCGCATAGCCCAGGGTAACGCCCTGGGAAGCAGTCGGGCATGCATGACGCCTCATTTGCGTTACTCAGCCTGAAAGGGTGGCACCGCATAGCCCAGGGCAACGCCCTGGGGAGGAGTCTTGGCACCGCAAACCGCAGGAACTTGCGACTCCAGATGCTCTGCCAAGGAAAATCGCTGTTAATCCACACGCTCGAACACGGCGGCCCGTTTGCCGCGGGCGACTTCTTTCCATTGTGGTGAGGCGAGCAGGTAGCGTTCGAGTGACGGTTTTTCCTCGCCTTCCGGGTGAACCATGATCATCGCTCGCTGGAAACCGTAGTCCGTGGCCCATTCTTCGAACTGCGGGCCGAGTTCCTCGGGCGTCTTGCCGAGTGTGTCCGAATAGTTGCGAATCCAGGGATCGCCGTAGAGTTCGCAGCGATCGTCCATGAAGATCTTGAGCGTGGGTGTGTGGTAGATGAGATAGCCGCCGAGGTTGGCATCATTGAAGATGCGAGTGCCGGGCGGAACGCTGGCGGCGTACGAGGTCATTTCTTCGGTGAGATCGGATGGCACAAAGCGCGGGTCAAGGCGAGCCCAACCGTGGCCGATCACGGGAGCGGTTGTGTGCGTGACCTGCAGGGTGAAACACAACACAATCAGAAGAGCGGGAACGATGGCCCAGGCGAAGCCGCCCTTCATGCCGACAGGTCCGGGCTCCCGGGCGAGTGAACCATCTCCGTGCTTGACGAGTAGTCGGTGCCAGAGGGTGTGTGGCCAGAGGTCCGGAATGGCAACTGCGGCGCAGATGGCGAATAGCGGCCCCTGGCGAATCCCCTTGAAACTCAGCACAAACCAGGCCAGCGGCACCAGCCAGGAGACCCGCGGCACCCGCGGCAACGTCCCCGCCAGCAGAAACAGATAAAAGGCACCCAGCGCGATCACGGCCAGGCCCAGCGGCGAAGTTGGATCCAGCGGCATGTGCTCTCTCACCACTTCCGGCAGCACATTCGATGACACGATACGCTTCCAGGTATTCAGCATCTCCATGCCGAACGGATTCACGAACGGCGTGAGCCCGCAGGCCAGCACAATTCCAACCAGGAGAAACGCGGTTCGCCAGGTCGTGATCGGTGTGGCGAGCATGGAGCCAGGCGGGTTCTTGGACTGGCGGTGGTTATGAATCAGGAACAAGACACCCCAGCCGGCGACGGCGAGGCCGAGTGTCATGGTGCCGCCGAGCACGCCACCGTGGAGGTTCGTCCAGAGGATGAAGAGCGGTATCAGTGCGGCGAGGCGCGCGTTGCCGGCCCGGAAATTTTCGTAGTCAACCACGCACATCATGGTCCAGCCGAGCAATGCGATGGTGAACATGTGGGGACGAACGAAGTAGTGGAAGACGCCAACGAAGAGGCAGAAACCGACGATCAGGCCAGCAAGGATGGGCCCCATTCCGGCGCGTGTGCCTCGGCGGAAGATGGCCGTGAAGAGCCCGGCCACGAGCACGACGAATCCGAGCAACATGGTATCGAAACCGCCGACACGGTGGGCCAGAGCCATGAGCACCTCGGCACCCCATTGTTGAGGAATCCAGGTGTGGCCCGCGAAGGTGTATGTGAATGGATCCGTGTGCGGGAAGCCGCTGGTGAGGATCAGTTCGCCAACCTTGATGTGCCAGAGCGAGCCCGGATCGTAAAAGCCGCGTTCGCGGAAGGCCAGCAAGAGGACGAAGAACAGCAGCAGGAAGAAGACAGTTTCCGGTCGAAACAGGCGGCTCAGTGCAGACCGGCTCACGATGCGTCTCCTGCGGGGAGCGCACACCGGAGCGATTCCGGGTCAGCGTTCCCGGAGGAAATCTAGAACAGGTTTCAGGCCCGGGCCGAAATTCGGCAAATCCTCTCGCTCGGGTGGCGGTGCCAGATCATCGGCACGGAAGACAACATAGCGGCCCCGCCCGTCGCGTGAACGGAACACGGGCTTATAAGTGAAAGGGAAATCTTCCCGCTGATCGTCCGTGAAGTGTGGCGGGAGCAGGTCCTTGCCTTCGCCCGACTCACCCGCGATCTGCCAGGCTTCGGTGCCGGGCTTGTGGCCGAGTGTCGTGATGTACAGATCACCGACGATGTAGCGAGCCTTTGGCAAGGCTTCCGCGACTTCTTGAAGCATCCGGTCGGTGGCATCGGGACCCATGCTGATGATGGTGTACGTGTGCATGAAGCGGATGCCGGGTTGCTTGCCGAGCAGCAAGTAAATGGCGTGGGGCGAATCGTGCCAGGCGATGACGTCGCCATCGTGCATGCCGGAAGGGCGAGAGCGGAGGAACTCGGCCACTTCCTCCATCTCCTCCCAGCCGATCGAGGCTTCGTGGTTGCGGACGTGCTTGAGGCCGTCGCGCAGCTGGCCGCGCTCGCGGGGAGTGAGATCGGTTCGCCAGCACATCGCCCACCACTTCATTTTGTTCGGATCGGCGAGCGGATGGCGGATGAGATAGTGATCACGTTCAAGGTCGTTGTACGCCAGTTCATGCAGACGGTCCTTGAGGGGCGGGTTCGCATCGGCGATCAGCCAAAGCCCACCGGTCAGGGTGATCCAGGCAATGACAAGAGCGGGCAGCATCCAGCGGTGTGAGGCCCACAAGCCCAGCATCAAAAAGGTTTCGACAACATGCACATACTGGAAGCCGCGCTGAAGGTAAAGCGATTGCAGCGACCACACCAGGAAGCAACCGGCGAGCACGGCACGGGCGAAGCGGGCATCGTCGTTTTGGCCACGGTCGCACAGGCAGCGTGGTAGGTGCCGACTGAGCCAGCCCGCACCCGGTTCATGGCTCACCTGGCCGGACCAGGGTCGGGCATCAAGGAGTGATAGCACGGCCAGCGGGATTGTCGGGAGCAGGAACAGGCTCCAGGGTGGGAACCAGTGCAGTTCCTGTTCATAGCGTAACGAGAGCTCCCGCCGAATGAGCCCGGAATAGGACTGGTTCCAGGTGGTGAAGACATCGAGAAACGCGTCCCACGAGCCGGAGGCCACGAGTAGCACGACCCCGGCCAGGCCGATGGCGATGCCGCCGAGCATATTCGCGGCGAAGTCGATGGCGGCGGTTCGCCAGAAGCGTTCCCCGGCGACGCGGC
>JBGSZR010000304.1:0-2255 GCA_041750275.1 Gemmataceae bacterium | reverse complement strand
CGCCATCGGGGCCACGCCGATGCCCCCCACCGGGGCGATCGTCGGCGTACTGGGAACGGCATAAGGCGGTTGCGCGGTCACGGGCATTCCCGCGGGTTGCTGGGCTGGCCAGTTCGAAGGCGGCACCGCTGGCATTTGCGGAGCGACGTAGTACACCTGGCCCGGCATTGGTGCCGGCAGCAAGTACGCACCCGCTGTTGCCTGCACGTGTGTGCCCGGAGCGGGAACCATACCCATCCCCGGAACGGGCTGGCCTGGCTGCGGATTCGGCACCGGCAAAGCTGGCGGCGTGCTGCCAGGAATATAGCCCGGGATCATATCGCCCGGCTGGGCGATGAACACTGGGCCCGGCTGATATGTGCCCGGAGCCAGTTGGCCCGGCACGTTCTGTGCACCCGGCTGACCACCCGGCGGCACCGGCACCGGATTCGCGCCTTGCTTCGCAGGGCCCATCACTTCCATGCCGTGTCCGTGAATCTTCTCCACATCGGGCATGCAGAAGTGTGTCCGGCGGATTTCCTCAGCTAACACTTTTGCGTTATCGAACTCACTCCGCACGATGTGCGGCGTCATGATGATGAGCACTTCACGACGCGACACCGAGTGGTTGCGATACCGGAACAACGAGCCGACATAGGGGATATCCTGGAAGAACGGAATGCCGTTCTGCGTTCGCGAATCCTGCTTGCTCACCAGGCCGCCGAGCACGATCGTTTCGCCGTCGGAGGCGAGCACGGTCGTCTGCACGGTCTGGATGTTGAACGCTGGCGAGGTGACGCCGTTGCCCAGGCTCACGGGCGTGGGGGCCACGCTCGAGACCTGTGGTTCTACCCGCATCAATACCTTGCCATCCGGGTTGACACGCGGTGTCACACGCATCGTCACACCCGTTTCCTGGTACTGCACCGATTGCTGAGCCACACCCGTTGCCGTGAGCGTGCTGGCTCCCAGGTACGGGAAGTTCTGGCCGACCTGCACGAAGCCAGTCTGGTTATCGGCGACCTGAATCTGCGGACGACTCAGGATCTCTATTCGCCCCTGGGCCTTGAGCGCCCGCACGAGCAAGTTGAACGAATCACCGGCCGCGGAGAAGACGAAGCCGCCGAAGCCGAGCGAACTGGTGCGGCCCACGCCGAGGTTGCCAAGTCCCTGGAAGCCGACGACACCGGGACTGATGTTCGACGAGTTCGGGAGTGGCGTAGTCACCGTGTTGAAGTTGAAGCCCGGGTTCCCGAGTTGCGTCGTGGTGGTGGTACCCGTCGAAGTCGTCGGGCCGATGCTCCGCTGGAACAGCACGGGGCTCTGCAGGCCGAACTCGACGCCGAATTCCTCGTTGTTGGTCAACTGGACCTCGGCGATCAACACCTGGATCACCACCTGGGGCGGTTGGGCATCGATCCGTTCCACGAGACGCTTGATCTCGCTGAAGTATTGCGGCGTGGCGCTGATGAGGATGGTGTTGCTCACCGGCTCCGCAACGATCACCACGTTTCGCTGAAGCTGCTGGTACGCCGTCAGGAACTGCGCCCCGCTGAAGACGTTCAGCGAGTTCGTCAAGAACGTCTGCAGACTCGTGGCCACGTCCGCCGCCGCGGCGTTCCGCAGTTTATAAACCTCGTTGTACCGCGTCGGCACCTCGGCGGATTCCAGCCGGCCGATGATCGAACGGATCGTATCGAGGTCGTTCAGCGAACCGGCCACAATGATGCTGTTCGTT
The DNA here is from genome assembly GCA_041750275.1 of Gemmataceae bacterium. Lineage (GTDB taxonomy): Bacteria > Planctomycetota > Planctomycetia > Gemmatales > Gemmataceae > JBGSZR01. The sequence goes on along the minus strand of JBGSZR010000304.1, from coordinate 538 downwards.
CGATCGTCCACGGAGATGCGGAGGTCGATCAGTGTGGCACCGGCACCGGGATCATTGCCGGTGGTCAGCAGCGGCCGTGCCGTGCCAGTGGTGCCGGCCTGAGTGCCGAGGCCGCCACCGCCGAATCCACCGCCGCCGCCGCCCGGCGTCAGACCAGTCCGCTGGGTGCCGGTGAACAGTTGCTGAAGCAGCTGGGCCGTGAGCAAGGCATCTGCTTTTTCCAGCTTGAAGACGTTGATGTAGGCCCGGGCCGCGGTCACCACATCGAGGTCTTCGATAAGCTTCTCCAGCAACTTCATCGTCTGCTCGGGAGCGGCGATGAGAAGCGAGTTCAGACGAGCGTTCGGGATCACGTGAACGTCCGCGAGCAAGCCGGACTCATAGACCTTCTGATCGGTCACCGAGAAGAACTGGAGTGCGGTGGACTTCGTAGAAACGCCACCACCGGAGGCGGTGCCGACGCTGGGAGCCGCACCCGTGGCCGTGCCACCAGCTCCGCCGCCGAAGCCACCGCCGAGGCCACCCAGCTGTGTCTGGC
>JBGSZR010000303.1:0-20334 GCA_041750275.1 Gemmataceae bacterium | reverse complement strand
GAGGAACGAGGCGGGGCGGCCCGTCTGCGTCACGACTCGGGGCTCGGCGAGGAACTTGGCCACGCCCTCGGTGCGAAGAGCTCGCAGAGCCGAGAAGAACTGGGCCGGCACGATACCCATCTGCAGGTTCGCATCGGGGCTCACACCTGGCACACCACCAGCGAAGCCAGTCGATCCGACCAACCCGCTGATCACGCTCGTGAACTTGATGGTGCTGCCGTTCACGGCGAAGTCGAAGCCGCGTGAGCGGATTTCGTTGCGGTCCACCGAGGCGACGACCACATCGATCTGTACCTGCTGGATGCCGCCAATCTGGATGGCGTTAATCACGTTATTGTTGTTCCCGCCCACCTGGCTGTTCGCCAGCCGGGCGATGATGTCAGCATCCTGCGGGCTGGTCACATAGCCGCTGAGCACGATCACATTGCCCAGGCCCGGTGTGACATCCACATTCGCCGTGGGAACTGTTTTCTTGATAATCGTCTTGAGTAGTTCCACGTCGATCTGGACGATCGCATCAACTGTGACGGGCGCTCGATCCTTGAAAGCGATCGTCAGTCGCACCTGGCCCGTGGCGAGCCCGGTCAGAAGGATCGCATTTGGGTTCTTGGGATCGGGCCGAATCGCCAGAATCCCTTCACGTGAAACCATGATGTCCACGATCGGCTGGTTCACACCCGGATCGAAGCGGACGAAGCCACCGAGTGGTACGATCAACGCCCCGGTCCGAGGGTCGATCTGGACATCTTGCGTCTTGGGTTGATCGGCGGGCGGCGGAGTCGGCTGGCCGAAGGCGGTCAAGCCAACAAACCCGACCGCCAAAGTCAGACCCCACAGCAGGGGCCGTCGGGAGTTCTGATTCGGGTGCATCCTTTCACCTTTCCTCAACTTGGGGTCGGGCGACCTTGCCCTACATTCCATAATCACCGGGCGAACGCCGTCGGGCATCCGGCCCGGGTTGGCGATTGGGATCCGGATGAAGCCACCTTCATCCGGAACAACTCACTTCAACGATCAGTCGATCGAGCGGGCCGGGGTTTCGTCGGCGGTATCGCGACTGCCGGAGTTCGGCGGAACGACACCCAGATAACGCCACTGGCCGGGTTTTGCTTCCTCGTAGCGGTGGATCACGACTCCACTCGCCGAGTTAATGGTCACATCGTGGTACTTCTTCTTCGTGATCGGTTTCGGCTCCACCGCCAGGGGCTTTGGGGCGGTGTCCGGGGCATCCGGGTCTGCCTTCGGCAACACGAACGGATCGCGGGGCGAGGCCTTAGTGGCGGGGTCGCCCACCAGGTGTTCCGTCACCCACTGCCCCTTGCCGAGCCCGTTCTTGAGCGACTGGCCGAGTTTCTCCTTCGGATCCAGAGCGTTCTCGACGTCGCCCTTCCGCATTTCCTTCTCCACGAACTTCTCAGCGATCAAGTCTGAGGTGATCTCGGTGCCCGCCGGGATCGCTTCTGAAGCCACCAGGATCTTGATCGTTTCCACCGTCATGGCCGGGATCGGCGCTTCTTCCGGCTTGATCTCGGGTGTCGACTGCCGGTTCGTTTCGAGGTCGGTCGTGCTCAAATCGACCGATTCACGCGAGTCCGAGAGTCGCTTGATCACGTCGTCGATGTTGAACTTCGTATCCGCTTCTGTCACCGGTTCGGCCGGGTTGCGGAGGAGCAGTGTCATGGTGCAACCGCGGGCCTTGGCCAGCTCGAGCACCAGCGCCTGCTTTTGATCCACTGCGAACGAAACCGTGCTCAGGCTCGGGAAGGTACCCTGTTCTTTGGGCAACTGCGTATTCGTATCGACCGCGAGAATCAGCATGTTCACGAGAACCGGAAACGCCTTGTACTTATTCCCCAGGTGCACGGTGCCGAGGATGTCGACGCGCGAGCCAGGTGTCACGAAGCCGGCGACGGCCTGTGGCACACCAAAGGACTGGGCAATCATCTGATGGCCAGGTGGGATCGTCACGACCGCACCCTTCTTCAGATCTTCCTTCTTGATCGCTTCGCCTGCCGAGTAGTTGCGAGCGATGCGGCGATCGATCAGGTCCTCTTCGCTTTCCACGATGCCCGGCGGAATGGCGTCCTTTGCGAACTCTTTCCGCGTGAACAACTTCGGGTTCTTGGCGTCTTCCTTGGAGATCATCGTTCCCACGGTGATGTCCTTGGTCGGCACGATGACCGAGACCTTCTCGATCTGGGCCGGTGCGGCATTCATGCGTGCCGTGAGCACTGCAGCCACCAGGCCGCAACCCACCGCCACAACCATCAAAATCACGTTCTTCTGCTTCATGGTGCTAACCCTCGGAGACAAATGGTTCACTTGCTGGGAACGCCTTGATTCCCGCACCAACCGTCTCACGAAGGGGATGAGACGACCGAGACCCAGCACTGAGCGGCTTTCCTCGCGGCTCAGCACCACCTGCCTGGCAATCTTGCCTGCAGGCCGCACTCAGATTGCCAAAACGGGGGGTGGCAATCTGAAATCCGAAGTCGGCTTCTTGGATCGTTTTGGTTTCGCCGCAGCCAGAACTCCGGGTTGCACAGGTGATCGGCGTTGTTCGCGATCGACCACCTGTCCGAACCCTAGTGGATGATCCTGGTTTGTGCGGTGTACCAGTTCTACTTCCCCGCCCTAAGTTTCGTCACGGCGGGTGGGGTTTCTTCAGTCTTTCGGGACGTAAGGAGAATGCCGAGTTTTCTCAACTTGCCGGTTCTACGAACTTCGCCAGCCAATCAGCGTGGCGTCAGCACGTAGGCGAGGTACAGCAAGAAGCCAACACAGAGCGGAATGCCATACGGCAGCTTCACCCATCGTTGGCGGCGCTCCTGGGCTCGCTTGGCCGCCTGCACCGGCTGGCCGCTGGCGAACATCTGCAGATCCATCGCGATCTCGGAGAACATGGTCATGTTTTGGCGAAACTGGCGACGGACCAGGATCATGATCAAGGCGAAGGCCCCGCCGATCACGGCCCCGAAGGCAAAGGCCCAGAACACCACGCCCAGCCCAGGCAGGCCGCTCACTTCACCCGTGCCGAAGAAGGCCCCGGCCCAGGCGGCAAAGCCCATTTGCATTTTCACATCGCCTTCGCCCACACCGCGAATGACAAGCATCGGGAAGAGCAGGAGGAAGCCCAACCCCGTGGCGAGCATGGCAATAACCAGGCCGCCCGTGCCACCATCGCCGGTGATTCCACAATCGTGGAGGAGGCCAAGCCCCCAACCGCTCAGCACAAGCGGCAGCGTCACCCAGTTCGGGACCTTCAGGGCCCAGCCATCGATGAAGGCGGCAAGGATCATGCCGGCACAGACGACGACGAGCGGTCCGTAGTTGGCGGTTTCGGGTGCGAGCCAGGCCCAGATTTGATGGGAGGCGAAGGAAGCGGCGATCCAGAGAACCGCCAGAAGCGGCATGCGGGCCATCTGAATGGCAAAAGCACGATCGATTCCCAGTGATTCGTTGGCCGGTTTGGTTGGCATGGCCGGCGCGGTCAGTTGCGTGGACATCAGTTCAAAACCTCGTCACGGTTCCAGGTTGCGTATCGGTATCCTGCCAGCCTGATGCATACCCTGGGCGATGTTCGTGCGCGAACCGGGCCGAATGCCGCTCGGACTCCAAGGAGCCGAGTTGCCATCGGTCCGGCTCGCGTTCTCATCGTGTTCGTACTGCGAGTCGCTCGAATTACTTCGGCGTGATGGCCGAGCCGACAAACGAGAACGTGCTGTTCGCGTTCGAGCCGAGCGTGGTCACGGCTGCGATGCAGACGACGATGATGAGTGCGAGCATGACCGCGTACTCGACGGCCGTCGGGCCATCTTCCGCCTTCAGGAACGACACCAGGTTCTTGGCAATTGCGCGCATGTTCCGATCTCCCGATAAAAATGTAGAACACCTTTTTCGCCGCGGATGCCGTTTGTCGGGTTCCCCGTCCCGACAGACGCGAGTCGCATGACACATGCGAATCCCCGGGCTCACTTCACCTTCACACCTTGCAGATCCAAATCACTGTACATACTGCCCGTCGTGGTCCCGACGTTGCCAACGGCCGCGAAAATAATGGCCAGGATCAAGGCCAACATCACGGCATACTCGACGGCAGTCGGGCCTTCCTCCTCGCGAAGAAAAGCGACCACGATCCGAGCACACCTGCCGAGCATCGCTTCACTCCGGTTGGACGCAGCCGACAAGCGACTCAGCGTCCGGTTTTCCGTCTCGTCCTCTTGCTCCAGCAGGATGATTGGCCTGCGTTCACAACAGAACTACCGGATGGGCTCGTGATGAATCGAACCGACATGGCTGACGATCCGTTCACGTGCGAACCCTAGTTCGCCCCCCTACGACTGTCAAATTCGAGACGAGCGGAATTTGCACGGAAATGCGGGCTCTGACGACCAATCACGACAATTCGAGTGCACGGCTTCTGAGGGTCGAGCGGAATACGGGCTCAAAGCGGGCCCATCTTCTCGCACCGCAATAAGAGCTGCAGGAAACGCATCGCAACCGTGTCGGGGAATTGGGCAGTGTGTCCCTGTCCAGAAAAGTGGAAAATCCAGCGGATTAGCGATCCGAGCAGACCCGTGAAGCTGAGCAAGTGGACAAACTCATCCGGCACGGCGAGTTTCCCGCCTGCATCGCGGTACGCCGCGAGACCGTCTGAAAAGCCGGACACCTCATCACCCAGGGCTTCACCCAGGAAGCGAGCGAGATCGACCGCGACATGATCAAAGGCCATCGCACCGAAGTCGATGACGCCCGTGACCTCGGAATTGGTGAAGAGCAAGTGTTCGCGTCGCAGATCGCGCACACAGGGTTGGAGCGGCAGGCGGACATCATTCCACAGTCGAAGGGCCGCTTCCGCACTGGGAAGAAGTCGTGCGAGAAGTTCATCTGCACGTGATACGGCTTCCTCCAATCGCGGATGCGTCGTCGACCGAAGCGCGTCTCCACGCGAATCGGCACAGCGATATTCCTCGAACAATCGCAGACGATTTCGCACACCCGGGCAAGGTGCCAACATCGTGGTCGGTGCCCACGAGCGATGCAGGGCTGCGATGGCGCTGCAGGCGTTTACAAGTTGAACGTCCGAGGGGTTGCGGACGACCTCGCCGGGTTGCCAGCGGCAGAGATCCCAGACGCGACCACCGGCGAGCGTGGCCGTGGAACCCGCTACATTGCGAAGGACGCGAGGGACAAAGCCGAGATGCATCGCGGCGTGCATCCAGCCGTGGATGCGGCCCAGGGCAGCGGCGGTCATCGATTCGGGCCAGGACTTGAGCGCAAGAAGTGGCGAGATCGCGGCATCGTCGCCTCGCCAGATGCGGGCCCCGCTGAAGCCGCCGGCCGACCCGAGCGACTCCCACCGGAGCCCGCGAATAATGGGGCCGTACCGGGCGAGCACAGCAGAAACGGTGGAATCGTCCATGTCGACGATCAGGGCAAGGCTACTTATTCAACTCGGCTGTGGCAGAGACGGGCACCGGTGCAGCGTGGCGGGCGGCACGAGCAATTGGCTCGGGGTAAAGGCCAAAGAAAAGCGTGAAGCCCGCCAGTGCCACCGCGGCCACAAACGTCGGAATGGATCGTGAATCGGTTTTCGGCCGCAGTGGATTGCGCAGGTACATGACGCCAATGACGCGGAGATAGTAGTACGCACCGATGGCGGCATTCACGGCGGCAATGACCACGAGAATCTGGTACAGGTGTCGCATCGAAGCGGTGTCCGTCGGGGCGCTAAAGGCGCTGATGAACAGGAGCAACTTGCCGACGAAGCCCGCGGTCAGCGGCAGGCCGATAAAGCTGAGCATGAAGATGGCCATCGAGCCGGCCGTAAACGGATGCGTCTGACCGAGCCCGGCGAGGTCCTCGATGGAGTCGATGGGGCGATCCGGTGTGGCGAGCCAGAGGATGACGGCGAAGGCCCCCATCGTCATGGCACCATAGGCGACCAGGTAAAAGAGCAAGGCATCGAGCCCGCCGCCACCGGTGATCGTTTCGCCTTCGGACTGCAGCGAACTGGCGACGAGCAAACCCATCAGCATGTAGCCCGCGTGCGCCACACCGGAATAGGCAAGCATGCGCCGCAGGTTATCCTGCAGCAACGCCAACACGTTGCCAATACACATGCTGACAACCGCGATAATCCAAAGCAGCAAGGGAATCTGCGTGGAGACGTCGAACGGCAAGCGGCCCTCTGTCGCCGTCAGGCCGAGCACGCGGATGAGCGCGACGAACCCCGCGACCTTGGGCCAGAAAGCGAGCTGGGCCATCACGCCGGGCGGGCCGCCTTCATACACATCCGGAGCATAAAAATGGAAGGGCACAGCCGTGATGCGGAAGCCCATTGCGGCGATCACGAGCACAATCGCGACCAACCCCATCGGTGAAAGTTGCTCGGCGTTGCCTGCGGATAGCGTGTTCACGATCACGGTGAGATTCGTGCTGCCGGTGAGCCCATAGAGATAGCTGAAGCCAAACAGCAAGAGGGCCGACGAGAGGATGCTGAGCAGGAAATACTTCACCGCGGCTTCCTGGCTCGCTCGCTGCGGACTGGGCAAATAGAGGAGCACGTAGGTCGGGATCGAGATGAGTTCGAGTGCCAGGAAGAGCGTGACCAGGTCGTTCGCACGACCCACGAGCGACACACCGGCCGCGGCCACGAGCAGGCAGGCATAATACTCGGTCGCATGGGTGCGATTCGTTTCGCCCCAACAGACAAAGAGCAGCACGGCCACCGAGATAAGGGCCATCCACCGCACGAAGCCAGCCAGCGCATCGGGCACAATGGGGGCAGCCGTGATCGCTTCGGGCATCGCAGTTTTGATGACGCCTGCAAGCACACTGGCCAGGATGACGCCTAGCAAGGCGATCACAAAGCCGAACCAGCGACGATTGAAGAAGCAACCGACAAGGAAAAGCAAACAGGCCGTCCCAATGAGGGCAATCTCCGGTGCGACGAGCCGGAAGGCACCCGTGAGCGTCTGCTGAATGCGTTCGTCGTGGAGCGGGATCACGATGGTCCTCGGTCGTGGCCTGACCAGTTAAATGAGGCTAATTCTGTTCTTCCCCTCGCTCTGCCAATGGGGAGCGAAGGAGATCACTGAGTTCCGCGTTTAATACCCTCACTCCGTTGAATCGGGGCAAGGGGTCAAATCCCGTCTGAGATTCGTGGTAGGTGTTCACCCACCCGCAGCGCGGGCCCGGGCGGCATCGCCGATGGTGGTGAGCACATTCACATCGGCTTTCATCGAATCGAGCAACACCTGCGGGAAGAGCCCCAGCAACACGCACAACACGGTCAGGAGTGCGAAGGTGAATAGTTCCCGGCCCGTCACATCCTTCGGTGTATCACCCGCGATCGCTGGCGGCGGTTCCCGCAACGGGTTAAAGAAGACGCGTTGCAACATCGTCAGCACGTACCAGGCACTGAGCAGGATGCCGAAGGCGGCGATCACGGCGAGGCCGAGTCGGTGAATCCCGGGGTTTCGCGCGTCGAACAGGCCGCCGAGCATGAGCATTTCGCTCGCAAAGTTATTCAACCCTGGCAGGCCAATGCTGGCGAGGCAGATCACGAACATGAACCCCGCGAAGATCGGGAAGCGGCCCATAAGCCCGCCGAAGAGCCGCATATCCGTGGTCTTGTAGCGGATCACGAGGAAGCTGAGCAGGGCGAACAGTGCACCCGTGGCGATGCCGTGGTTCACCATGTGCAACACGGCACCCGAGAGCCCCTCGGCATTGAACGCAAACAGCCCGAGAACAAGGAAGCCCAGATGCGACACAGAACTGTACGCGACCATCAGCTTGATATCGCGCTGCCCATAGGCACAGAAAGCACCGTACACAATTTGGAAGGCGGCAAGTGAACCGATGGCCGGTAGCCCATAAGCCAGTGCGGCATCTGGCGTGAGCGTGAGCACGAGCCGGAGGATGCCGAAGGTACCGAGTTTCGCGAGCAAGGCGGAGAGCAGCACTGTGACGCCAAGGGGCGATTCGCCGTATGCGGACGGCAGCCAGGTGTGGAACGGGAAGATCGGTGTCTTCACCATGAAGCCCGCGATCAGCGCGAGAAAGATCCAGAACTGAATCTCCAGTGTCCGGCTCTGGCTCGCTTCCAGTTCACGGGTGATCCGTCTGGCACCCGCCAGTCGAAGTTCCGCAGCCGGAATGTCCTCGGCATTGCCCTTTGCCCTGGTCACGGCCAGGTCCTGTTCGGAGAAGTGCACCGCTTGCCGGGCGATGGCGGCACTGTCGGCCCAGATTTGCACATTTCCCATCAGATCCGGAAGCGAAAACGTGATAGGCCCCTTATCCGCACGGGCCCATACCCAGGGTGTCGCACTGTTCGGCGTTTGCACCTGCACCACGGGCGAGTTCACCACGGAACCGCTCACCGGGTGGACCGGCAGCGGATTGGTGAGCACCACACCGACGATACCCACGAGTGTCAGCAAGCTGCCGGCGAGTGTGTACAGGAAGAACTTGCGGGCAGCATCACGTCGGCCCGAACCCACACCCCAGCGGCCGATCAGGAAGAACGACGGGATCAGTGTGAGTTCGAAGAAGACGTAAAAGAGGATCACATCGAAGGCGAGAAAGGCACCAATGGCTCCGGCCTGGAGCACGAAGAGCCAGGCATAGTACGCGCCGGGCTTCTCGGTCACGCTCTCCCACGAAATCAGGATCGCAGGAATGAGCATGATGCTGCAGAGCGCGACGAGCCAGAGGTTCAGACCGTCGAGCCCGAGATAGAATTGCACATTCGGCCCGGCATCCGCATAGAGCGGTGCGGCACCGGGTAATCGCAGTAGCGTCCAGCCGGTGCGGCCCGAGGGTGCGGTGCTGTCGCCGCGGACGCCAGCATCACCCGGGACGAACGCGGGTGCAAAGCGGACCACGCGAAAGTCGGTGCCGGCCTCGTGGACGGTGCGCACCTCGATCACAGAAAGTGAACTGAAGACGAGAGCGGCGGTGAGGCCGAGATGCACGATGGCGAGCAGCAGAGCAGCGCGGCGAGCGGAGCGTCCGCAAAACGCAACCAGGCATGCGGACCCAAGCGGGAGCAGCACGAGGAGCAGCACGAGGATGCGAAACAGCGGATCCATTCGTTATCCCGTTCGGGGGCTCAGCGAGCGATCTTGAGCACGATGAACGTGAGGAACACGACGAGCCCCAGTGCCATCGAGAGGGCATAAAACTGCACGAGCCCGTTCTGGATGGGCCGCACGGCCGCACCGAAAAGGCGTGGCACAGCACTGACGAGCCGGGCCAGTGAATCGAGCAACAGGTCGAAAACGCGGGCCATGAAGGCGAGCCACTCCGCCGGCTTCACGAAGCTGTACGAGTACACTTCATCCACGTAGAGCTTGTCGCGTGAAGCAGCGTAAAACGGTTCAAGCGGTGCCGGCACCACCTCCGGGCCGCCCTTGCCATAACACATGTACGCGATGGCGATGCCACCGAGCGCCAGCAAGGCACTGACGCCGGCCAGACCCCAGTTGAAGCCATGCACCTCTTCCGCGCCCACCAGCCGCGGCGTGCGGGCCAGGAAATCGCTGAACGCGTGTGTAATCGGTTCGACTATCGCACCGATGCCAACAGCACCGATGGCGAGCACGATCAACGGGATCGTCATCGCGGAGGGCGACTCATGGGCGTGATGCCCGGCTTCCTCCGGGATACGCACTTCGCCCCAGAAGGTCAGGAAGTAGGCACGGAACGTGTAGAAGGCTGTCATCCCGGCTGTGACCAGACCCACGAGCAGCAGAATGAAAAGCGAGCCGGTGTGCGGGCTGTTGCCTTCGGCACCGAGGTAGAGTGATTCGAACACCATGTCCTTGCTCCAGAAGCCGGAGAGCAAGGGAACACCGGCCAGGGCCGCGGCACCGCAGAGGAAGGTGATGTGCGTGACTGGCATCACCTTGCGAAGCCCGCCGAAGCGGCGCATGTCGATCACGTTGCCCATCGCATGCATGACGCTACCGGCCGAGAGGAACAGCAACGCCTTGAAGAAGGCATGGGTAAACAGGTGGAACAACGCCGCCGTGACCGCGTACGCTGGGGCGACCGCGCCGATGGTGCCAAGTGCCAGGAACATGTAGCCCAGCTGGCTGACGGTCGAATAGGCCAGCACGCGTTTGAGGTCCGTCTGGGCCATCGCGATGAATGCGGCAAGGATCGCCGTGATGCCGCCGATCCAGGCCACCGTGATCTGGGCCGTGGGACTCAGTGCAAAAAGCGGGGCACAGCGAGCGACGAGATACACACCCGCCGTCACCATCGTGGCGGCATGGATGAGTGCCGAGACAGGCGTCGGGCCTTCCATCGCATCCGGCAGCCAGACATAGAGTGGGAACTGAGCAGACTTTCCGACGGCTCCGCAAAAGAGGCAGAGCAAGGCAATGGTGAGCTCGTTCAATCGTTCCGGGTGATCGGTGACCGTCTTCGTGATGATGTCGAAGGCGGTTGCGATATCGGTGGTCGCGAAGCCGGTGAGCCGCCACAACATGAAGACACCGATGATTAATCCAGTGTCTCCCAGCCGCGTGACGAGGAACGCCTTGCGAGCGGCAGCCGCAGCGGAGGGCTTCTCGAAGTAGTAGCCCACGAGCAGGTACGAACAGAGCCCCACGCCTTCCCAGAATGCCAGCAGCAGGAAGAAGTTATTCGCCAGCACCAGGCCGCACATGCTGAAGACGAACAGCGACATCACCGCGAAGTAGCGAACGTAGCCGCCGTCGCCATGCATATAGCCGCTGGAAAAGATGGCAATCCAGGTGGCGATGAATGTCACCATCGCCAGCATGATGCACGATAGCGGGTCGAGCGCGATCGTGAAGTTTACGCTGAGCTTGCCGGCTGCGAACCAGGTCACGGGATCGGAAACGAGGCTGGGCGTTTCGAGCGCTGCAACCCTGGCAAGCAGCATCAGGGCCAGAACGGCCGAGGAGCCACAGGCGACGATCAACGGCCAGTGGGCAGCCCGCTTGAACGTGCGGCCCGCACAGCAAGCCGTCACAATCGAGGCACCCAGCAACAGAGCCAGAATGGTCAGCGCGAGGCCGAGGGGGTCAGACACGAACGGCCTCCTCCGCGATCGACTGGGGTGGACGAGCACCGGCCGGGGTCAGCACGGGATCCGGCTCCGTGGGCGGCGCGATCGGCAATGGCACATCATCGACACTGAGCGGCACCCCGCGTTCACGCAAGCTTTGCCAGGTCGAGACATCGAGCGTGCGGCCCCGGCGATAGATCGCCAGGAACAAAGCCAGCGAGATGCCCGCTTCGCAAGCCGCCACGGCCACGATGAACAAGACGAACACCTGCCCGTGCAGGTTGCCGTGATAACGACTGAAGGCAACGAAATTAATGGCCACGCCTTGCAGCATCATCTCGGCGCAGAGGAACATCGTGATGAGGTTCCTCCTCGTGAGAAACCCGACGAGTCCGATACCAAAAAGGGCCGCCGCGACGGCCAGGTAGTGCCAGAGTGTGATCACGCCCGGGCTCCCTTCCGGTGAGCGATGGTGATCGCGCCGATCGTGGCGACCAGGAGCAGCGTGCCCGCCAGCTCGACCGCGAGCAAGTACTCGCTGTACATCACCAGGCCAAGGTTGCCAACATTGCGAGCGGGGAGATCGCCAGCCGTGGAAAGCAAGCGAACTTCGTTCCGCAGTGCAAGAAGTGATCGCAAAGCCGCTTCACGATTCGCATCAGAAGTCAGCGGCGGCTGATTCTCGAGATCGCGAAATGTCGTGTAAGCCAGATCTCGGAGGGCCACGCTCCGGGCGAGCACCGCTGCCGCCTGCGGATCAGCTTCTTCCTTCCGCTCGCCTTGTGCATCCTTGACGCGAATCTGCAATCGCCTCATCAGTGAGCCATCATCTTCGAAGCCGAGCTGGTTCGTGGGCGGCAATCCGACGACGTTGCCAAGCTCGACCTCGATCTTCGTCAATTGGGCAGTGAGTTCTTCGCTGGTCGGTTTCGACTCGCTGTGGAGCTTCGCTTGAAGTTCCGCCAGTTGTGCAGCGACCGCATCGAGTTGAACTTGCTCGTGTGGCGTGATGACCTGAGCCGGCAATGGCGGCAATTTCGCCGTGGGCAAATGCTCTTGATACAGCGTAAAGAGCACCAACCCCACAAACGCGAACCCGGCCAGGCTGCCCAGCAAGGGCTCGCGACTTCGGTCGTTTTCGTCCGACACGACATCCTGGTGCGACAACATCAGCACGAACAGGAACGTCACCACGATGGCACCGGCATAGATAATGACCGTGGCTGCCATGAGAAACGGTGCCGCAAGCAACAGGAACAAGCCACAGGTGCTCAAGATCACGAACGCGAAGGCAATGGCACCGCGTGCGGGATTCCTCTGAACCACGAGTACACAGCCAGAACCAAGCGCGCCGCTCGCGAAGAAGTAGAAGAGCACGGTGCCGATCATGTCCGGCAAAGGTTTGCCGAAGGACTCCTGCAACCAGGCACCGAATACGGCCGCGGCTGCGATGAGGGCCGCGATGCCGCCCGCCACGCTTCGACCTCGGGGTTGCGGCAACAGGAAAACGAACCCGCACGCGGCGAGTAGCAGAGCCAGAAGCATCTGGCCCGTGGCGGGGTTCAAGTTGGCGGCGAACAACGTCATGCAGGGCTCGTGAAAAATGTCACAAGCGGAACGAGAGTGGTATATGACGCACCGGTTCCGCGGCTACTCTATCTGCCTTAGTCACTTCGTGGGCGGAGCTTCCGATGCGAGCCCCAGCTTGCCAGCCCGCGTGCGGACTGGGTCCGTTCCCGCTTTCGTCGTGGCGTCAAACACACTCAGAAGCTTCTCTTTATCGAAGACCATTTCCTCGCGGCTCAATCCGGTGAGGTCGTAAAGCGTCGTGAGCTCGATGGCATCGACGGGGCAGGCTTCTTCACACATGCCGCAATAGATGCAACGCAATTCGTCAATTGCGAATGTCTCGGGATATTTCTCACGGTCCTTCCACTCGGCCGGTGCCGGCGCCGCCACAATATCAATGCAGTGAGCCGGGCAGGCTGTGGCACACATATAACAGGCCACACATTTCACGCGATCATCGTGATCGCGATTCAATCGATGCACGCCACGATAATTGCCCGGGAGCTTCGGCTCCTGCTCGGGATATTGTTCAGTGATCTTGGGGCTGAATATATGCCCCACGGTGGTCTTGAGCCCATCCATGAGAGCGGGGAAATAGAGTTGCCCCCAAAACCCCAGTTTCGGCTCCTCCACCCATTTGATATCGGCATCCGTCATGTGATATTCCTGATCCTTAGACAACCGCCCGACGCTCGCAAATCCACAGCCTCGCGTTACATTCAACGCGCTGCGTAGGTCACACCCGCGGGCAGGCCCGGTGGCAATTTTCGCACGCGTCGCTTCGGATTGGTGATGCTTCCCTGAGAAATCACGGAGAGGTAACCCGCTCCAAAAAACAACACCACTGAGCAAATGGTGAGCACCCACAAGGGCCAGGTGAACTGCCTCACGAGAATCACACACACCAGATTGGCGAGTGCAAGCGGTAACATCACTTTCCAGGCAATATTCATCAACTGATCGAAGCGAAATCGCGGGATCGTCCAGCGAACAAGCAGTGCGAGAATGCACAGTGCAAGCATCTTGCTAATGAGGATACCGGCACAGATGACGGCATCCCACACAGGATTGCCCGTGATGGATTCGAGGCCAAAGAACTTCCAGCCGCCCCAGAACACGATAGCGACAATAAAACTCGTGGTCACGAGATGAACGTATTCCGCCATGAGCATGAGACCGAGTTTCATGCTCGAATATTCGGTGTGATAACCCCCGACGAGTTCCTGCTCTGCTTCGGGCAAGTCGAACGGCAACCGACTGCACTCCGCGTAGACGCTCACAAGAAAAAGAATGAACGCCAGCGGTTGTATCGCCACGAACCACCAGTGTGCTTGTTGCCAGGCGATGATCTTCTCGAGGTTCAACGAACCGACCATCACAAAGATACCGAGCACAGAAAGACCAAGTGGAATCTCATAACTGATGATTTGTGCCGAGGATCGCAGTGAGCCAAGGAGTGAATATTTATTATTGGCGCTCCAGCCGGCCAGGATCACACCATAAACGGCAAGGGAGCCCAGTGCGAAGACATAGAGCACCCCCACATCGAGACCCGGTGCGAGCACGAATGAATAGTGGCTGCGATATTCCGATTGCGATGCGTCGAACGCCTCTACAGAGGCCTGAGGATCGGGAACCGGTACGGTGGAGCCGTAGGGAACAACTGCAATGGCCATGAGGGCCGTGATGACTGCGACGGCGGGTGCCAACAAATAGAACACCCGATCCACGTGATCCGGGATCACTTCTTCTTTCAGGAAGAATTTCCCACCATCGGCGAGTGGTTGCAGAAGCCCACCGGGGCCGACGCGATTGGGTCCGACTCGATCCTGAATCCACGCAGAGATTTTTCGTTCTCCGAGTGTGAGATAACCCACCACGCCGAGCACGCCGCCCATGAGGCCAACGATGGCAATGCCGAGGTAATAAATATCAAACGCAGGCATTTCGAAAATTCCTGATATTAACTACGCCGTTGCCAAGGCCAGTTTCACACCTGTCTCGGGCACACTCACGCTCAACATTTCAAAGAGCGGGATCGTTGCGGCGAGTTCCGAGCGGATTTCGCTTGCCTGAACCAGCCCCTTGCGGCCGAGCAGGTCATACGCCAGTTGCAGCTCCGATCGCACTTCGACCGGCGGACGGGCGGCCCGTGGAAACGTCTGAGCCAGCCCGGCATGGTTCACAAATGTTCCATCTTTCTCGAACGAACTGGTCGCGGGTAGCACATATTTTGCAGAGGCCGTCATGAGCGTTGGAAATAAATCCTGAGCAATGAGAAGTGAAGGTGCCTTCCAATCTGTGGGCATCGCTGCCTCGGCCAGCTCCTTTACAGGATATCCACCCGCAAACCACATGGCGGCGTGTTGGTCTTTGACAACGGAGGCGAAGGAAACGACTTCACGTTCAAAATGGTTCAACACGGCCTCAACGCCCAATCGATTCGGGCACTTCTCGGCACGAATGGTAAACTTCACCGGTTCCACCACGCCGCCTCTGACATCCTTCGGGTAATGATCGTCCGCACCGCTCACTGGGACTGGACCCATAACGAGCCGCACTGCTGCGGAGAGACCCTTGAAATAGGTGGCAAACAAGAACGCTTCCTCAACAGTGAGGAAAGGTGAAAGAACCACGACGAAACGAGAAGAATTTTCCTTCACCGCAGTAGCGATATCCTGGCGCAACTGAGGCAACAATTGCATCCATGCTAACGGTTTGAACTTGCCATCAATTTTAACTTGTGGCCGTGTGAAGCGCTCGCTGCTGTTGGTAAAGTGATAACCGTATCGGCCTTCATCGCAAATGAAGTGCCCCTGGGCTTCCGGATTCACACGGGCCCGCAGGCGATAGACCACATCCTTATTCGCATCGACATGGATGCTGCACCCGGTGCTGCAGCCTGAGCAGACGCCATTCGATTCCTTCAAATACCACACACGTTGTGTGTATAGGAAATCCTTGCTTCCTAATGCACCGACCGGGCACAGATCCACGACATTGCCTGCGAGCTTGTTCTCAAGTGGGCGACCCGGAAATGTATCAATTTCCTCGTGGTGACCACGACCGTTGACCATCAACTCGGCTGTGCCAGAAATCTCTCGTGTGAAACGCACGCAGCGCGTGCACATGATGCATCGATCCGTGAATAGCGTGATCTTGCTGGAAAGCCCTGGCTTGTTGGGCGGTTGATTCTTCTCATCCACCATGCGCGATTCTGCATGACCATACTTATAGCTGTAGTCCTGCAGTTTACATTCACCAGCTTTATCACACACCGGGCAATCGAGCGGGTGATTGATGAGCAACCCTTCGAGCGTGTCCGCTTGAGCACGTTTGGCACGCTCACCGGGCTTTCCACCTTTGGTGTAGTCAGCGGGATAATCAAGTGGAGCTACCGAGGCATCACGTTTCGCGTAGTCACCCGTAACAATAATTGAGCCATCTTTCACAGGTGTCTGGCAGCCCGGCACGACCTTGGGTTGCATCACAATAGTGCCGTCGGGCTTACGCTCGCCCATTTCGACAAGGCACATCCGGCAACTTGCCACCACGCTCAGTGCTTCGTGATAACAATAATGGGGAATAAAATCGCCGGCGCGATCTGCAGCTTGAACACAATTGAGTCGCGAGGTGCCGATCTCAATCGGTTTGTCGTTAACGTAGACCGTTGGCATGTGCCTGAAACCTGTTCAGTGGAGTTATCGCCCGAGTCGCTTTTTCAAATCCGCTGCGGACATCTGATCGACACCGTTGGCGCTTGCCACCCAACCGCCCTTCTCCAGAGCCGTGGCCTCATAGGCCCAGATATCATCACGCGTGCGGGCCGGGTGGATCACGATCAATTTTTTCTTCACCATCTCACCCACCGGTGATCCCGAGTCGATCAGGGCGGCCATCACTTGCTGAGGTGCTGGCATCCGGCCACTTGCGGCCGAGGCAGTATCGACGTAGAGGCGAATATCCTCGAGATCCTTTGATGACACAACTGGGCCACTGACCGGTCGATTCGTTGCGGCCGGCCCTGGTGTCTGCTCCGGATCCTCAGCAGATTTTCGCGGGGATTTCTTGCAACTCACCAGACTGATACAAATCATGATTGCAACAATCATCCGCATTGTATCGCCTCAATCGGAGTCAATATCTCGCATCGGTTCTTAATGAGCACCTGCCAGAGCGAATGATTTCACATATCGGCTTTTCTCACCCGATCGAACCGCGGCTTCAAACTCACTACGGAACTTGCGAATCGCCGTTTTGACCGGCCAGCCGGCACCATCCGCCAGACCACAGATGGTGGTGCCGGGCATGATACCGATGCGATCCGCAACCTCCACGAGAATGTCGAGATCCTCTCGGCGACCCTGACCGCGACGCAGACGTTCCGTGATCTTCAGCATCCAGCCCGTGCCCTCGCGGCAAGGCGTGCACTGCCCACAACTCTCATGGGCAAAAAATTGACAGGTGTTATGAAGCACATCCACCATGCTGGTCTGGTCATCAATCACCGTCACCGCGGCTGTGCCTAGCCCCAAACATTGCACGCGACCCGGGCCGTTGAAATCGAGTGGGATATCATACTCCGTGAGATCACTATCTTTGAGTTTGGCATTCACATCGATGTAGCCCATGCTGAGTCCACCGGGATTCACCGATTTGGCCTTGCGCCCTTTCCAGACGCCTCCGCCATGTTTCTCCACAAGATCGCGAATGGTGACTCCCATCGGCAACTCAACACAGCACGGTTTTTCGACATGGCCTGCAATCGTATACAGTTTCGGCCCATAGCTACCCGCGTCACGTGGATTCTTGGGATCCGGCGGCACACCAAGCGACTTGAACCAATCGTTACCACGTTTCAACACCTGGGTGACACAGGCCAGAGTCTCGACATTATTAACAATTGTCGGCTTGCGAAATGCGCCTTCAATGGCAGGGAACGGTGGCTTGATGCGCGGCCAGGCTCGCTTGCCTTCCAGGCTCTCGATGAGACCAGTTTCCTCACCGCAAATGTAAGCACCGGCACCGCGATGGAGCACGATGTCGAGGTCGAATCCTGAGCCGAAAATGTTGGTGCCGAGCAAGCCCGCATCATACATTTCACGAATGGCCGACTGCAGACTGCGA
Organism: Gemmataceae bacterium; assembly: GCA_041750275.1. Classification (GTDB taxonomy): domain Bacteria; phylum Planctomycetota; class Planctomycetia; order Gemmatales; family Gemmataceae; genus JBGSZR01. The sequence continues at coordinate 2,588 of JBGSZR010000303.1, read as the reverse complement.
TAGGCATCGCCATATTCATAGCGAACGTAGAAGAATGCCTTGCGCGATTTGATGGCATAACATGCCAACAAAATCCCTTCGAGCACCTGATGAGGATCCTTCTCCATCAGTATGCGATTGTTGTACGTGCACGGTTCAGACTCGTCGGCATTCACGCAGAGGTAGATCGGACCGGGATGATCCTTGGGGAGGAACGTCCACTTCAGCCCTGTGGGGAAACCGGCACCACCACGGCCACGCAAGCTAGAATCCTTGACTTGGGCAACGACTTCTTCGGGCTTCTTGTCGCGAAGGATCTGTTCAAACGTTGCATAGCCGCCATCGGCGCGATAGCCTTCCAACTGACCGCTGTTCGGCTTGGCGATGCGTGCCAAGAGAATGGGTTCAAACGCGGCCATCAATAACCTCTGACTGGGGTGCGCGGTGCTCGTTTTGTGCCGGAGACTTCACGACGCGGACTCTCCTAGGATTTCAATTCCTCGATTAATAGATCGGCCTTTTCGTGAGTAACATTCATCACATGAATATCATCGCGAAGGCAAGCAGGGGCTCCGTCACAGGCACCGATGCACTCGGCAAACTCGAGAGTGATTTTCCCATCCGTTGTTGTCTGTCCGCAATGGATGCCAAGTTTGTTTTCACAATGCTCTACAAGTTCGTAGGCCCCACGGAGCATGCAAGCCAGTCCTCGACACACCCAGAGCCGCGTTTGTCCAAGCTTCTCGCCTTCACCCTTGAAGAAGGCGTAAAATGTCATCGTGTCCTGCACCTCGGAAGGGTGCAGCTCTAACAATTTCGCAATCTCGACGATTGCCTCGTTCGAAACCGTCCGCATTTCATCGTGAACCATGTGCAACGCCGGCAGCGTCACCGCTTGTTTCCGCGGGTAGAGCGGCAGCAAGGCAGTAATCTTTTCACGAATCGCTGCGCTCAACACCGGCATGGGAACTCCTCGAATCACTATCGGTCCAGTTCAGCAGCAATAATATTCAGGCTCCCCAGGATGGCCGGCACATCACTGAGTTGATGGCCCTCCATCATCATCGGGAAAACCGCGAAATGGATGAAGGAGGGCGGCCGAGTCCGGGCTCGCCACGCCGTACCACTTCCATCTGTTACAAGATAAAAACCCAACTCGCCATTCGCCGTTTCGTTAGCACCGTAAAGCTCCTCCACGGGTGTTTCCCAGCGACGGTTCCACATGAACAATTCAAAATGCTGGATCAAACCCTCAATACTTCGGTAAGTGGCACTCTTGTCCGGAATGGTGAGTTTCTCCTCGAGACTCACATTCACTGGCCCGGCTGGAAGATTCTCAACGGCAGCCTGGATGATTTTCACAGATTCACTCATCTCACCCATGCGAACGAGATAGCGTGAATAACAATCACCACCCTTGGCACAGACAATCTTGAAGCTCTCGTTGAGTTCCTGGTAGGCGAGGTAGGGTTCGTCCTTGCGCAGGTCGCGAGTCACACCTGCTGCGCGGGCCACTGGGCCAGAGCAAGAGGTATTAATGGCATCTTCTCTCGAGAGGACGCCGATGCCCTTGGTGCGATCCACGAAGATTCGGTTTCGATTCAGCAGCCGTGTGACATCGGCGTGGGCCTTCGGAAACGTCTGGACGAAGTGGCGGACGAGACCGACCCATTCATCGGTCACATCCGCCATCAGGCCGCCAACGCGTGTGTAGCTCGGGTGAAAGCGTTGACCTGACGCGTTCTCAATGATGTTATAGATTTTTTCGCGTTCATTGAATGCATACAGGAATGCGGTGAGTGCTCCCAGATCGAGGGCGGCGGCCCCGATGCAAAGCAGGTGGTCGGAGATGCGAGCCAGTTCGGCCAAAATCGTACGGATGTACCGACAGCGAGGCGTAATGGTGATATCGAGGAGCTTCTCGACAGTGTGATGCCAGGCAATTTCGTTGGCGACCGGGGAAATATAATTCATCCGATCGACAACAGTCACATATTGATTGAAGTCGAGATCTTCGCCGAGTTTCTCGAAACCCGAATGAAGATAGCCAATATCCGGCACCGCCTTGACAATCGTCTCACCATCGAGGGTAAGAATCAGGCGCAATGTGGTATGCGTGGCGGGATGCTGCGGGCCGAAGTTCAGGGTGTATAGGAACTCCTGATCGGCTCCCGCCTCATCGATCGGTGGTAAAGCTGCTTCCAGAGGCATACACAATTCTCGCTGACCGCACGATCGAAATAAGACAATCTAGCTGCACGAATCAATCACAAGAACAAGCCGCCTGATCCAAACACAACAGCGGACAACCACCAATTAGATTACAATGAGCAGTTCACTTTTAATATATATCGTGCCTTCCATCGATTTTCCTCGCACAGCATCAGGCGACTTAACTTTCCGAGCGTGTCACGGTCGGGAAATTATGGCGCTCGCCATGGCCACGCAGAGGGTAATCCTTGCGCAATGGATGACACGTCGATTCGCTGGGCATCAGGATGCGGCGCAGGTCGGGGTGTCCCTCGAAGCGGACGCCGAACATGTCATAGACCTCGCGCTCGTACCAGTTGGCCGCGGGGTGGACGCCGATGATCGAAGGCACGTAATCC
>JBGSZR010000302.1:0-23938 GCA_041750275.1 Gemmataceae bacterium | reverse complement strand
TGCTCTTCCGATCTCCCGCATCGGGGCGGGCATCGCCGGGGCCAGCGTGGGCACCGCGGCCGCAGTCATTGCCGATTGCACGCCACCCGAGAAACGCGCCAAGGGCATGGCACTTATTGGCATCGCCTTTGGGGCCGGCTTCACCTTTGGCCCACTCATCGCCTACTTCGGGTTGGCTCTCTTCGCCCAGCAAGCCTGGGGTGTGGGCGCGATCGCCTCGGCGCTCTCACTGGTCGCACTCATCATCGCTGCCTTGATCTTCAAGGAGACGCGAAACCCGAATAACAAGGCCGGCAAGGATTACTTCAGCCTGACCCGCACCCGCGAAGTGCTGCTCATGCCCGCTATCGGCACGCTGGTGTTGATCTACTTCCTCACGATCTTCGCCTTCGCCCAGTTCGAGGCCACGCTCGCCCTGCTCACCAAGGCGGCCTTCGACATGAACGACGACGATAACTTCCTCGTCTTCGCCACCGTGGGAGCCGTGCTCATGTTCGCCGGCGGCTACTACCGCACACTGGCCAAGAAGAAGACGGAGAAGAAGCTCATTCACATGGGAATCGTGCTGATGATGCTCGGGCTCGGCGGAGTCGCTTTCGTCGCCTTCGGTGGAGCGCACGAACACCCCTCCGATGGTCATGTCGCCGCGGCCTGGATGAAGCCAACGTTCTACATCACGATGTCGCTGGCTGTGATCGGCTTCGCCTTCGTGAACCCCTCCGTGTCGGCACTCGTCTCGAAAAAGGCCACGGCGGAGCGACAGGGTGAAGTGATGGGTGTGAACCAGTCGTTCGCTTCGTTGGGGCGGATCCTGGGGCCGTTCCTCGGCTCGGTCTTGTTCTTCGCGGAGTCCTCGCGCATCCTGCCGTACCTGGCCGCCGTGGGGTTACTGGCACTCGTGGCCGTGATGTTGCCGCGGGTGCGCACCGCGGAGCCCGCCCTCCCGACCACGGACAGCGGATCAAAAGCCAACGGGTGAACGGAATCGCCATGATCGAACCGCGACGGATCGCGCTGATCAAGCCGAGTGCCCTGGGCGATATCGTTCATGCGTTGCCTGTGCTCGGCGCCTTGCGTCAGCACTTTCCTGGTTCGCACATCACCTGGATTGTGAACAAGTCATACGAATCCTTGCTCGCGGGCCATCCCGATCTGAGCGAGACGCTCGCCTTCGATCGCGGGGCCTTCAAGAAGGGCCTGTGGCACTCGGCACGCTATGCCGGCAGCTTCGCCGCCGAGTTGCGCCGCCGGCGCTTCGATCTGGTCATTGATCTCCAGGGTTTGCTTCGCACCGGGCTGATGTGCCTGGCCACGGGAGCCCGGCAGCGCATCGGTTTCGCCCGTGCCCGCGAGGGAAGCCGGCACGCGTATACGATGAAGGTGCGTGTGCCCGATGCGGAGCGCATTCACGCCATCGAGCGTTACTGGCGCGTGGCGGAAGCACTCGGTGCAGGCGACGGGCCGAAGCGCTTTCACGTGCCGTTGCAGCCACAGGAACTGGAGTGGGCCCGTGGGGAACTGGCCCACTTGCCTCGGCCCTGGCTCGCCTTTGCCGTGGGGGCACGCTGGCTGACGAAGCGCTGGCCGACCGCTCACTTCGCCGAACTCGCACGCCGGGCCCACACCGCTTTCGGTGGCTCCGCGTTCTTCGTGGGTGCTGCCGATGACACCGCACTGTCACGCGAAACGATGCAATTGCTGACCGGGCCCACGAAGGACTTCACTGGGCAGACATCGCTTCCCCGTCTCGCCGCATTGCTCTCGCTCTGCGATGTGATGATCGCCAACGACACCGGCCCGCTGCATCTGGCAGCCGCGCTCGGCCGGCCCTGCGTTGCTCCGTATACCTGCACGAAGGTGGCGATGCACGGGCCATTCGGCTCGCTGGCCGGTGGCGTCGAGACTCGTGTCGCCTGCCGCGGCAGCTATCTGAAGAAGTGCGATAAGATGATCTGCATGCCAGAACTCACCCCCGACCGCCTCTGGGGTCCGCTGGCGGAGGTGCTCGACGCATGGCAACGCAATCGCCGCTGCGCCTGATTCTCGCCAGTGGTTCACAGGGCCGTCGCTGGCTGCTCGAGCAGGCCGGCTATCACTTCGACGTGCAGCCATCCCACATCGATGAACCTACCGAAGCTCGCCTCGGCGATTGCCGACACTACGTGGCCGAACTCGCCTGGCTCAAGGCCGAAGCCGTGGCCGCGACCGTAGCAGACGGTCTCATCATCGCCGCGGACACGGTCGGCTGGTTGAATGGCCGCGTCGTCGGCAAGCCCGAGGATGAAGCGGACGCACGCCGCATTATCACCGCACTCGCCGGCACCACCCACGAACTCTGGACCGGCGTCTGCCTCTGGCTTCGGCCCGGCGACTGGCAACTCACCTGGCAGGAACGCAGCCTCGTTCGCATGAAGTCCCTGACCACGGACGAGATCGATGCCTACTTGCAGACCCGCAAGTGGGAAGGATGCAGCGGTGCCTATGCCATCGAACTCCCGCACGATCCGTATCTCACCGTCGAGGAGGGCTCGGTGAGCAACGTCATCGGATTGCCCATGGAATCGCTGGAGAAGGCACTCGCGTGGTGGCAACGCGTTGGCGTTTGGTAGTGTTTCAGCTTGCGTAGGTCAGCCACGAAAGGCTGACCTACGCAAGCTGAGACACGACCTGGTGTTTGACTCGCTCCGCAACCCGCGCGACAATGCCTGCAGCCCTGCCCCTCTTCACCGGGACTGTCATCATGCTTCGCACTCTCCTGGCCTTCGCGCTGGTAATCCCATTGGCCCCGCGGCTCGGTGCCGCCGAGGCCGCACGCACACCCAACATCGTCCTCATCTTCACGGACGACCAGGGCTACGCGGACGTCGGCTGCTTCGGTGCGAAGGGCTTCACCACACCGAACCTGGACAAGCTGGCGAAGGAAGGCATTCGCTTTACCGATTTTCACGTATCGCAGCCGGTCTGCTCCGCATCGCGCACCTCGTTGCTCACAGGCTGTTACCCGAACCGGCTCGGCATCCACGGTGCCCTCGGGCCCGGTGCGAAGCATGGCATCAACGCCGAGGAAACCACGCTCGCCGAACTGTGCAAAAGCAAGGGCTACGCCACGGGCATGGTCGGCAAGTGGCATCTCGGCCACCACCCGCAATTCCTCCCGACGAGAAACGGCTTCGATTCGTACTTCGGCCTGCCGTACTCCAACGACATGTGGCCATTTCACCCGGAAGCGAAGCCAGGGAGTTATCCGCCGTTGCCGCTGTTCGAGAACGAGAAGGTGGTGAACCCGAACGTGCAGCCCGCAGACCAAGCGAAACTCACGACGCAGTACACCGAGCACGCCGTGGCCTTCATCCGCAAGAACAAGCAGAAGCCGTTCTTTCTCTATGTCGCGCACAGCATGCCGCATGTGCCGCTGTTTGTGAGTGAGAAATATCAGGGGAAGTCGCCGCGCGGCCTCTACGGCGATGTGATCGAGGAAATCGACTGGTCCGTCGGCGAGATCGTGAAGACGCTCGATGATTGCAAGCTCACGGACGACACACTGGTGATCTTCACTTCGGATAACGGCCCCTGGCTCAGCTACGGCAACCACGGGGGCAGTGCCGGCCCGCTGCGTGAAGGCAAAGGCACCGTGTGGGAAGGCGGCGTGCGCGAGCCGTTTATCGCCCGCTGGCCCGGGCAGATCCCCGCGGGCTCTGTCTGCACGGAACCCGCCATGACCATCGACATCCTGCCCACCGTGGCGAAGATCATTGGTGCGGACCTGCCGAAGCTGCCCATCGATGGCAAGGACATCGGTCCGTTGCTCCGTGGCGAAAAGGGGGCGAAGTGCCCGCAAGAAGCGTACTTCTTCTACTATCACACCAATGAATTGCAGGCCGTGCGCAGCGGCGAGTGGAAGCTAATCCTGCCTCACGCCTATCGCACGATGGCGGACCAACCCCAGGGGAAGGATGGCAAGCCGGGCCGGTACCGCATGGTGAAGATCGAGAAGCCGGAACTCTACAACCTGAGCAGCGACATGGGGGAGACGAAGGACGTGGCCGGGGCGCATCCTGAAGTCGTGGAGCGCTTGCAGGGACTGGCCGAGAAGGCCCGCGGCGACATGGGCGATTCGCTCACCAGGCGCGTCGGCAAGGGCACCCGCCAGCCCGGGCGGCTGGTCGAGAAGAAACCTTAGGTGAGGCATCATGTCCGAGTTGAGCGAGATCGCGGCGAAGTTAAAGATCGGGGCCTTTCAGCGGCACGTGTTCCTGTGCATCGGCGATGCCTGCTGCACGAATGAAACGGGTGCGGCAGCGTGGGATGTGCTCAAGCGCGAGTTGAAGGATCGCAACCTCTCGCTGGCAGACGGCCCGACCGCGTGTTACCGCACGAAGGTCGGCTGCCTGCGCATCTGCACCAGCGGGCCCATTCTGGTGGTGTACCCCGAAGGCACCTGGTACGCGGGAATGACCGCCGATCGCATCCCGCGTTTCGTGGAAGAGCATCTCGTGAAAGGCGAGCCGATCGAGGAATGGATCTTCGCCCGCAACGAACTGCCAAGGCGTCACGAGATCATCGTGCTGCCTTGAGAATCGCACGCGACGATGATTCGCACACGTTCGAGATTCACAGCCTGTTGCGGATGAGATGACATGTAGCACAGGCCTGCTGGCATGATCACGGACCGGAGACCTGTCGCCTCGGGTTGGGCGTGACTTCCTGGGCCGTGGCGATGTATGATTCGCGGCTCACAGGCAAGGAGCCTCCGCATGGCACGGAAACGCCGAGTACCCGCTGTTGATTTTGCCGTCTATCTCGCGGTGCGGCTCGTGGTGTGCCTGGTGCAGGCATTGCCGCCGGCCATCGCCTTGAAGATCGGCGAGTTCCTTGGCTGGCTGGCGTATCGCGTCGATAAGCGACACCGAACCGTGGCCGCGGAGAATATCCGACAGGCCTTCCCGGAACTGGCACACGACTCGGGTCGCGTCGATCGTCTGGTGCGAGCCACGTATCGGCACATCTTGCTCGTGGTCGTCGAAATGATGCTGATCCCGCGGAAGATGCATACCGCCAGCTGGCGGCGCTATGCGGATATGTATCGTGGCACCGGCATCATCGGCCCCACCTTCGCACCCCGTCCCTGCCTCATCGTAACCGGCCATTTCGGCAACTGGGAAATCGCGGGCCGACTCATTGGCCTCTTCGGGTTGAAGACCTTTGCCATCGCTCGCGTGCTCGATAACCCCCACCTCGAGCGATTCGTGAAGCGCTTCCGCCAGGGCACCGGTCAGACCGTGATCGCGAAGAAGGACGACTTTGACCGGCTCACGGAAGTGCTCGGCAAGAATGCCAAGGTTGCCACGCTCGCGGACCAGGATGCCGGCACTCGCGGCGTGTTCGTGAACTTCTTTGGTCGCCCGGCCTCCACGCACAAGGCGGTGGCGCTGATGGCGATGGAGTTCGACGCCGTGCTGGCCGTGATCGGCGTGCCGAGACTGGCCGAGCCGATGTCGTATGCGGTGGTCTGTGAAGACGTGATCGACCCGCGCGATTACGCCAGCCGGCCGGATGCCGTGAAGGCGATCACGGAGCGCTACACCGCGGCACTCGAGCGCATGATTCGCCGACATCCGGAGCAATACTTCTGGCTGCACCGCCGCTGGAAGAGCCAACCAGCCGTGCGGAAAACACGGGCCCAGGCCGCCTGAACTTGGACGCCGATTCCGATCGCCGATTCGGTGTTGCCCGGGGAAGCCCGCGCCCATTCATGCAACGGCCGGCTCCCTGACCGTACAATGCGAGACATGACACCAACTGTCACCGTTCCGGATTTCTCGGCTGACGAAGCACGCATCCGCCAGGGTGGCGGCCCGCTGGCCATCGAACGACAGCACGCCAAGGGCCGACTCACAGCCCGCGAACGCATCACCAAGTTGCTCGATGCCGAGACGCCCTTCCTGGAACTCGGCCTCTGGGCCGCATGGGGCCTGTATGCCGAGTGGGGCGGAGCACCTTCCGCCGGGGTGATCACGGGGCTCGGCACGGTCGCAGGTCGGCGTGTGATGCTGATCGCGAACGACGCCACGGTGAAGGCCGGTGCCTTCTTTCCGATGACCTGCAAGAAGGTGTTGCGTGCCCAGCGCATCGCCACCGAGAACCGCGTACCGCTCGTTTATCTCGTCGATTCCGCCGGCGTGTTCCTGCCGCTGCAGGATGAAGTCTTCCCCGATGAGGATGATTTCGGCCGCATCTTCCGCAACAACGCCGTGATCTCCGCGGCGGGCATCCCGCAATTCGCCGCCATCATGGGTAACTGTGTCGCCGGCGGCGGCTACCTCCCTGTACTCTGCGACACGCTGTTGATGACCGAGGGAAGCGGGCTCTATCTCGCGGGCCCCGCCCTGGTGAAAGCTGCCATTGGCCAGGTGGTCGATTCAGAAGAACTCGGCGGTGCGAAGATGCACGCGGCCGTCAGTGGCACCATCGACTACCGCGAACCGAACGACGACGCGTGCCTCGAACGCCTGCGCCGACTCATCAGCACCCTGGCGAGCGGCAGGTTTCAACCCGCTGTTCAATCAGAATTCGCAACGCAACCGAACAAGTTAACAGCGAGTTCGCTCGCAGAGTTTGTGGGTGCCGATTACGATGTGCGTGATCTACTAAAGCACCTGCTCGATGATGCTCCGTTTGATGAGTACAAGGCCGACTTCGGCCAGTCGCTGGTCTGCGGTCTCGGCCGGCTCGGCGGGCAATCCGTCGGCATCGTTGCCAATCAGAAGAAGCGTGTGAAGCCCGCCGAGGGAGCCGTGCAGTTCGGCGGCGTGATCTATGTCGATTCCGCCGAGAAGGCCGCCCGCTTTGTGATGATGTGCAACCAGTCGCGCACGCCCTTGCTGTTCCTCCAGAACGTGAATGGCTTCATGGTGGGCAAAGATTCCGAGCAACACGGCATCATCAAGGCCGGGGCGAAGCTCGTGAACGCCATCTCCAACAGCGTGGTGCCGAAGCTCACCCTCATCACCGGCGGCTCCTTCGGTGCCGGCAACTACGCCCTGTGCGGCAAGGCGTTCGACCCGCGTTTCATCTTCGCCTGGCCCACGGCCAAGTACGCCGTGATGGGCGGCGATCAGGCCGCCAGCACGCTTCTCGATATTCAGGTGCAGGCACTCAAGCGCACCGGCCAGGAACCGGACGCCGCTGAACTCGCTGAGCTGCGCGACCGTGTGAAGGCGAGCTACGAGGAGCAAACCGACGTGCGCTATGCCGCGGCCCGGCTCTGGGTGGATGCAATCGTTCGACCGGAAGAGACACGAAGCGTGCTGATGGACGCTCTCACCATCGCCACCCGCCACGATGATGGCCGGGAGTTCAAGACCGGCGTGTTCCAGGTTTGACGTCAAGCAGCCCGGAGCCCGCGGCAGGAAGCGAGCGTGCCCTCAAGCGTTCCTACCTTCATCGGCGGCCCAGGCCCGCTGGGCCGAGTTCATGGCACCGGAAGCGTGAGTGTGAAGCCCGCGCGATCACAGAACGTTCCATGCGAGAATGATTCATGCCCGCCACCGCCGACTCAGGCCAGCTGCTGCGCTGGCGGCTTATCCTCGGCAAGGATTCGCAAGAATCGCTCGGCCAGATGGGCAGTTGCCATCTCACTGGTGCCGAGGCCGAGATCGACGCAGCCCTCGCCGCCATCTACGACGACGTGCCCGAAGATGAGGGCGGCACGGGCTCCGGCCAGCAGAGGTCGGCCGGGCTGGGCGGCTCCGCACCGCGGCTCGCCAAGTGGCTCGGCGACATCCGCACCTACTTCCAGGAAGACGTGGTCACTGTCATCCAGACCGATGCCATCGAGCGCCGCGGCCTGAAACAACTTCTCTTCGAACCCGAAACTCTCAAGAGCGTCCAGCCGAACATCGCCCTCGTTGGCACGCTCATGTCGCTGTCCGGCCGCATACCGGAGCGGACCAAGGAGACGGCCCGCATGGTGGTGAGTGCGGTGGTGGACGAGGTCAAGAAGAAGCTGGAGCAGCAGTTACGCCAGGCGGTGCTCGGTGCTCTCAATCGCCGCGAACATTCACCTTTGCCCTCGGCCACTTCCATCGACTGGAAATGGACGATCGGCCGCAATCTGAAGAACTACAACGCCGAGATTGGCACCATCATTCCCGAACGCGTGTACTTTTATTCGCGCTCGCAGCGATCGAACGCCTGGACGGTGATTGTGGACATGGACCAGAGCGGTTCGATGGCCGATTCCGTGGTCTATGGTGCGATTTGCGGTTCGATCTTCGCCAGCTTGCCCGCCCTGGACACGCACGTGGTCGCCTTCGACACCGAGGTGGTGGACCTCACCGAGAAATGCGGGAACGACCCCGTCGGCATGATCTTCGGTGTGCAACTCGGCGGCGGCACCGACATCAACAAGTCCGTTGCGTACTGCGAAAAGTTCATCACCGATCCGAAGAAGACGCTCTTCATCCTCATCACGGATTTATTCGAAGGTGGCAACGAAGCCCAGCTCGTGCGCCGCATGGGTGAGATGACGGCCGGGGGCGTGAAAGCGGTCTGCCTGCTCGCGCTCTCGGACAACGGTGCCCCGTGCTACGACGAGAATCTCGCCCGCAAGCTCGCCGCCCTTGGCGTCCCATGCTTTGCCTGCACTCCCGCTCGCCTGCCAGACCTGATCGAGCGGGCCCTCCGCGGAGCCGACCTTAGCAAGAGTGCCGACCTCACGAAATAGTTCACCCCGGGCGGGGTCACGGCCTGACCTGCCCGGGGCAAATTTTATCTGACACGTTCCGTGTGAGCACGCCGGGACAACGTTCGATGCAGGGAGAAAACTCCGGCCACCGACGTGGCCGGTGAGACCGCGTGTCATGAACCTTCCCACGCGGGACCTGGCACGGCGATTAGCTTCCGGCGGGGTCCTTGCCGTCGATCCAGGGACCTTCGAGCTTCTGATAAGCGGGTGGGGTGAGGAGGCTCCCCTTCTCGCCCGCGTTCCAGCCAATGATCTGGTTGGGCTGGCCACGCTTCTTGCTGCGGGCTTCCCAGGCGCTGGCCCACGATCCGTCGGCGTCCTTGACCACTCGCTTTTCCTTGTCCCAGAAAAGCACCTTGCCCTGGCGATAGCTCTGCACACCCATGTTCACTGTGCTGAACGCGGCGGCACCGAGTTCCGGCGTGCTGAGGGTAGCGCGGTTCTTCTTGGCGACGCAGTCGAGGAAGTTGGCCCACAGCGCGTAGGTTGCGGAACCTTCGACGCCGGGCTTCCCGCCCATCGCGGCCGGGTTCTCGTAGGTGAACACCGGCTTCTCTTCGCCGTTGTTCCCCTTTGGCTTTGCCGGGCCGCCGGCGATGTTCTGACCGAACACCTCGAAGCCCTTGATGTAGTCTCCGCCGCCTACGAACTTGATCGTGGCGAGGTGGCCGCGGATCATCTCGCCGAGTTGCACGTCGTTGCACATGGTGGCCGAGACGATGAACTGGCAACCTTCTTCGAAGTCCGCGACGACGGTGGCGGTGTCGGGCACGTCGCGGGTGTCGTACTCCATGTATATGCCGCCTGCACCGACCACGCGGGCCGGGAAGCGCACGCCCATTGCGGATAGCAGGTGCGTGGTCTGATGCACGAAGAGGTCGGTGAACATGCCGCCACCGAATGGCCAGTAGCAGCGCCACTGGGCCCAGACAGCGCGGTCGAAGGGCATTTCCTTCGGCGTCGGCCCGAGCGGCTGGCCATCCACTCCCTTGATCCCGTGACCGAGCCACATGTCCCAGTCGATGGTCTTGGGGGTCATTTCCTTGGTCAATGGGTAGTAACGCCACTGGCCGACGGAGCTATTGCGGAAGTAACTCGTCTGGCCCTGGAGAACGTGGCCGATGTTGCCGGTGCGAATGTATTCGTACGCAGCGAGCCAGGTGGGGTCGGCCATGCTCTGCACGCCCACTGTGACGACGCGGTTGTTCTTCATGGCCGCATCGACCACGGCGATCGCTTCCGGAATCGTGCGTGTCATGGGCTTTTCCATGTACACATCCTTGCCCATCTCCATCGCATCGATGGCCATGCGGGCGTGCCAGTGGTCTGGCGTGGCGATACAGACGGCATCCACTTCCTTGAGTTCCAGAACCTTGCGGTAATCCTTGGTAACGTGGGCCTTGTCGTCCGGGTTCAGCCCGCAGCGCTGGGCCGAGGGATAAAGACCACGACCCTTGATCACACCGGGGACAACCTGACCGTCCCACACGTCGCAGACGGCGACGGGCTCGACGGCCTGGCCAAGTTCCTTCATTTTCAGGACGACATCGATGTGCTGCTGGCAGCGGCCGCCGACGCCCAGGAAGCCGAGGCCGATCTTGCCGTTGGCACCGACGATCTTCGAGTAGCTCTTGGCGGGCAGCGTGACGGCAGCGCCGGCTGCGGCCGTGCCGGCGAGAAAGGCCCGACGATTCACGGGTGAAGTTGCCATGAGAGGGAGACTCCAATTAAGAGGGATGAAAGGATTGTTGAATTCGCTCGTTCGCGTAGCCGCTACGCTTCGCGACTACACAGGGGTGCGGACTATTACTTCTTCTTCTGCTCGAAGAGCCAGGTCCACATTTCTTTATCGGCATAAGCCTTGTCCCAGCTGTTGTGCCCGACGCCGGGGTATTCCGTGTATTTCGGGGTGCCCCCGGCTTTCTTGAGTGCGTCGATCATCTCGCGGGAGCCATCGACTTTCACAGCCGTGTCCGCGTCGCCGTGGAAGCACCAGCAAGGAATATCCTTGAACTTTTCTGCAGTCTTGATGTCGCCACGACCGCAGATGGGGACGATGGCGGCCCAGCGCTCCGGATGTGCGGCCGCGAGGCTCCAGGTGCCCATGCCGCCCATGCTCAGGCCGGTGAGATAGACTCGTTTCGGATCGCCGTTGTACTCCTTGATTACTTCATCAAGCATGGACAGGGCACGCTTGGCGTTGGCCGTGTCGGCTCCCCAGCCGAAGCCTTCGGCTCGCGGGATCACCACGATGGCAGGGAAGCTCTTCTCCAGCTTCTTCACCACGGGCCCGATGCCGACGTCCACCGGCATCTTGCCGCCGCCCTTGGCCGACTTGGTCTCACCGGCTCCGTGCAGGAACAGGATGACGGGGAGTTGCTTCTTCCCGTCGAAATCGGCGGGCACAAAGACAACGTAAGGCGATTCGCTGCCATCTGCATTTTTGAAGGTCTTGTCCACGAAGCCCGTCTTCTTGGCGTCATCGACGGCCGAGACGGCGTTCGCTGAAACCGCGAACAGCCCCGCCAGACACGCCAGGCAAACCAGTGATCTCAGCATGGAGAAGGTTCCCGGAGAGGTAATGGTCCTACTTCAACTGACAAACAGCGTATCAGGTGGGGAAGTGTCTTGCCAGCATGCAGATGCTGCATTTGGGGTCAAATCGCCCGTATCCCGTGAAAGGCTGGCATGCCTGGAAGCGTAATTCCCGGTGGAATCCGGCGCAAGTGGCAAGGCCCACGACGTCCGAGTCGTGGGCCGGAAGGATTCGGCAAAGTTCCTTGACAACTTACCCAACAAAGACACCACCGAGGATGCCGGGGAAGGCTTCGTACGTGGATGCAGCCGTGGGAAGAGATGTGGCCATGATCTGACTACCGGCAAACGTGGTGACCCGGCTACCCGGGCCCGTGTTCACGACCAGATCCGCCTTGCCGTCGCCGTCGTAGTCGCGCACGGCGACGCGAACACCATTGCGATCGTCCTGGTTGGCTGCGAGGAAATCAGCCTGTGAGAAGACACCGGTTCCCTTCGCCAATCCGAAACCACTGATCACCCGAACGCGAGGCCCACTTCCCGGCCCACCGGAGGCGATGATGTCGGCATAGCCGTCGCCATCCAGGTCGCCCGCGGCAAGTGAGAGACCACTTCGCAGCGAAGAATCGAAGATGAAGAAGTCGTTGACGAGAGTCTGGGGATTCCGGCCTGTGCCCAAGGTGCTGCCATTCAGGACCGTAATGCGAGGGCCGCCGCCCTCACCCGGTGCAACGATAATTTCTGCATACCCGTCCTTGTTAACATCACCCACTGCCAGCCGCAGACCACCGCGGAAGTCGGGATAAGGCAGTCCGAAGAAATCGGGCATCAACTTCGTGAGTGTTTTGCCGGACCAGATCTGCAGGCGCGGGCCGCCACCGCCATCGGGGCCGATGACAATGTCGGCGTGGCCATCCTTGTTGATGTCGCCGGCTGCGACCACGAGGCCGCCACGGAAATCATCGAAAGGCACCGCATCGAAGATAAGTTGATGGGTAGCTCCGCTCCAGATGCGGACACGGGTCTGCATCTGGCCGCCGCTGCCCACGATGATATCCGGCACGCCATCGCCATTCACATCGCCACGGGTGACACGAGCTCCGCCGCTGTAGTCGTCGCCGAACGGTGTGATGGTGAATTCGAGCGAACCATCCTGACGGTAGACCGCCACCGTGGCGCGGACGCCGGCTTCCGAGCCCACGGCCAGGCCGGCTGGGCTGCTGGTCTTCGTCACCACACTCGGCCCCGTGATCGGTGCCGTTGGAGGTGAAGCTGCTGGCGGAACGGTCGGTGTCGCGGGTGTCGGCGTCACCACAACCGGTGGCCTCACCGCAGGCGGTGAAGCCACCGTCCCTTTGGGTGCATTGATCTCAATGACCGAGACGTCCACACTCGTCGGATTCTTGTTCCCATCCAGATTCGCCGTGATCTGCAGCCCACCGAATACCGTTGTGGAGCCGTACGTCGCGGCAATGGGATAATAAAGCTGGTTGACCAGTGGATTGCTCTGGCGATAGACCGTCTGCACCTGCCACGACCGGTTCACGAGCACCGCCATGCGAATCTGCCCGGACACCTGGTTGGCATACGACACGGGCAAATGTTCGCCGGCTTCATCCGAGAAAACGATTGACGCCTGACCCTGGGCATTGAAGAAGAGTTGGGGCGAGAAGCCGGTGAACTTCGCCCCATCGCCCGCGGAATAGTTATCCGGTGCGGTGACGGCGTCCGTATGAGTCCAGGCCCCGCCGCCCACGCGAACGTGGTACATCAGCTTTGAGGCGTAAGGCGAGCCCGTGGCATAGCGATCAACATAGTAACTCGCGATGGCGATTTGCCCGTTCGGAGCGACGGCCACACTCGCGCCCAATCCTGCATCCGCCGTGCCATCTTGCGGAGTGTAGACTGTTTCCGATTTCCACGTGCCGGAGGCATTGGAGGCATACATCAGCGTGCTTTGCACAGTCGAAAACGCCCCTGCGATATAGAACCGCGGGGTATACGTTACATGTGCGTTGTTCTGCGAATCCACCGCCATCGAGAGGAACCGCGGGGCCCAGCGGCCACCCGAGAACCACACATCCTGACGCAGGTCTGCCGTATCCGCGATCTTGTCGAACTTCCACGAGCCGGACTTGTTCGAGGCATACCAGAGAATACCCGAGCCCTGATTGTTCACTCCGGTGGCATAGCTATACGTGTCGGTGAACATCAGGTGGATGCTATTATTCGTCCCAGCCTCGGCGATGAGGTTGTTGGGACCCCAGTTGCTGAGCCACGGCGTGGTGATTGAGTTGACGAGTTGCCACGAACCGCCGACGCGAGCGTAGTCCCGAATCACTGTCTGGTAGCCGTTCGACTGCCAGACCCACTGCGGATCGAGAACCAAGACGTGAGGTGTGCCATCCGATGTGAAGACGAGTTGAGCAGCCTGAGAGGCTTTTTGAACCGCGTCGCGGGTGTCGTAGCTGGGACTGGAGAAGGTGCCGTTCGCGACGACCGATTCACTTTGCCAGCCATCACCGACTCGTGCCCGGTAGACGAGTGTCTGCCCGTGCCAGACCAGCTCGGTCAACTGCCCCGATGGACTAAACTGAAGCCAGTTATATTCCCCGGCAGGAACCGAGTAGCCAGCAGGGGTGAGGCGATCTTCTAACTGCTCACAGCGCAGTTCACACCCACGAGCCTTCGGGTTAGCCATCCTTGACACCTTGCGGGGCGCGAGTTTTGGGGATGTGTGCGCATCAAGTGGACTGCTTTTATCCGTCTTGAATGACGTGGTCAAGCGAGATCCTCCGGGTACTTCACGAAAAATACCCTTCATTCCCCAAATGAAGGCGGTTTACATCCCCCTGAATCCCGATTGGCCGACTTTTCTCTCCGCACCATGCAACGAACCGCCAGGGCTCGCCGCATCCGGATCGATAGCCGATCTTCCCCCGTTTGCCTTCCCCATAGAATGCCGGTGATGCAACACCCGGCCATTCGCACACAATCCCTGACCCGCACCTACCGCGTCCCCACGAAGCGGAAGGCACGGTCTCCCCAGTCGGACAGCCCGGCTGCGTTCACCGCCCTCGATGGCGTGAACCTCGAAGTGCAGCCCGGCGAACTGTTCGGCCTGCTCGGCCCCAATGGAGCCGGCAAAACCACGCTCATCAAGATCCTCACCACACTGCTCGCGCCCAGCGCCGGCGATGCCTGGGTCGATGGGCACAATGTGGCCACCGAACCGGAGCAGATCCGGCCGCGAATCAACATGGTTTCAGGGGGCGAATCGTCCGGCTACGGCATCCTGAACGTCCGGGAAAACCTCTGGCTATTCGCCCGAATCTACGGAGTGCCCACCACGCTCGCGTACGAGCGAATCGAACGCTTGCTGAACGTGGTCGCGCTCACCGAAAAATCCAGTTCACGCGTGAGTCATTTATCGACCGGCCAACGACAAAAGATGAACTTTTGCCGCGGATTTATTACAGATCCCAAAATCCTGTTTCTCGATGAGCCGACGCTGGGTTTGGATGTCACCAGTGCCCGCGCCATTCGCGTGTTCATCCGCGAGTGGATGAAGGAAAACCCGGCCCGCACACTCCTTCTGACAACGCACTACATGGCGGAGGCCGACGAACTCTGCGATCGCCTCGCCATCATCGACCGTGGAAAAGTGCTCGCCTGCGACACACCCGGCAATCTGAAGAAGCGCGTCCAAAAATACCCACTCTTCGAGTTGAGCCTCGCGCCCGGACCGCACGGCTGGGATCACCTCGGCAAACTGCCCGGTGTCCACCAGGCCATCACGACCACAACACCCACCACCGTCGAATTAAAAGTGTCGCTCGAAGAGGAACCCGCCATCGGGGCCGTTGTGCAAAAGCTCGTCACGGACGGCGGCCACATCCTCACTCTCAAGAAAGTGGAACCCACACTCGAGGACGTGTTCATCGAACTCGTGGGCCACGGCCTCACAGAAGCAACCTCGGTGTAACCCTGAACTCATACCATGCACGGCCGCCTTGCACCCTCGCCGACCGGTGCCCAACACGTCGGCAATGCCCGCACCTATCTCATTGCCTGGCTGGCCGCCCGCGCGCGACCGGGCACGCTCGCTCTCCGTATCGAGGACATTGATTCGCCACGCGTCAAGGCCGGTGCGGCGGTGGAAGCTCAAACCGATCTGCGCTGGCTCGGCCTGGACTGGGACGGCGAAGCGGTTGTGCAAACGCTGCGACTCCACCTCTACGAAGCCGCCCTGGAACGCCTGAAGCAAACTGAGTGCGTTTACCCCTGCACCTGCACCCGTTCGGACATTGCCGCGGCCGCCAGCGCACCCCACGCCGAGCACGAGGGCCCAACATACCCCGGCACATGTGCTCACCGTAGCGCGGTCGATGCCGCAGCTCTCGTGGCCAACGGTCAGCCCTTCGCCTGGCGCTTCCGCGTCACGGAATCGCCCGCCTTCGTGGATGGGTTCCTGGGTGAAACTCGGATTGATTTGAGGCAGCTTGGCGGCGATTTCGTGGTCTGGAAATCGGCCGGCACGCCCGCTTATCAACTGGCCGTGGTGGTCGACGACGCTGCGATGCAGATCACGGAGGTGGTTCGGGGCGACGATCTGCTGCCGTCCACACCCCGCCAGTTGCTGCTCTACGAAGCCCTCGGCTGGCCTCCGCCGCGGTTCACCCATGTGCCGCTCGTGGTGGGTGAAGATGGCCGACGGCTCGCCAAGCGCCACGGCGACACGCGACTCGCAACCCTGCGTGATGTCGGCGTGAAGCCCGAAGCACTCGTGGGGTTGCTTGCCTGGTCGTGCGGCTGGCTCGATCAGCCCACATCCATCAGCCCGCGGGAACTGCTCGGCCTGTTCCGACTCGACACCATTCCTCGCCGACCGTTCGTGCTCACCACTGAGGCACTCGCAGAACTCACGCCGGCACGGTAACATGCGAGGCAGACCGCATCCCTGTGAGCCTTCGCCATGCCGCGCCGTCGTCGCCGGAAACGCCGCACTCACTCGGCCTCGGATCTCAGACAGATTGCCTGGGCCCAGCGTATCCTGATCCTCTGCCTCCTCGGACACCTCGTGTTGTGGCTCGGCTACATCGGACTGAGCGTCTCCGGTGCTCGTATGGGCGGCCGCGGATCGGACACTTTCGAAACCGTGATGATCATCAGCGTCGGGCTCGGACTCCTCAGTGGCATCTTCGTGCTGCTCGTTGAGGCGAAACTCTCGGGCCTCATCATCGGCTTCCTCATCGGCCTTCTGACCGCCGTGCCTTGCCTGGGGCTGTTGCTCATCCTCGTCGTGAATACCCGTGCCACCAGCACGCTCCAGGCCAACGGGGTCCACGTCGGCCTTATCGGAGCCCGCACGAGCGACCTGAATGCGCTTTCGGAAGATCCCGACGAGGACGAAGATGGCGACTCTGAGGATGATGACGATTATGACGATCGCCCGAACGGACGCAGTCGTCGCGCTTCACGATATGAGGTGGATGAACGCGAAGGCTGGTGAAAATGATGAAGCTGACTCGGACGAAATTTGGGTGATCTCAGTCACTGCGGCCCATGAGATAGGAGCGGAGTTCGACGAAGATTTGGGTGCAGCGTTGCCGCCAGACGCGATCTGCGAGAAGCCGTGGGTGCGCCGGGCGGAACAGCACGTGAACCGTCAGTTTGTTGGGCTGGCTCGGGTCGTTGTGATGTAGGTGCAGTTCCACATCGGTCGTATTTGAGGAACGCCTGAGCCCCAGCCAGGAAAGCGGACCCGCGGTCGGTGTCGTGCGGCCACCCAGGCGAACGCGGATCAACCCGGGAACGCTTTCGATCACTTCGCCACCCGCATCATGCACGAAGCCGCGAAGCTTCATGATTGCGATGCGTTCGGGCATCCATGCTTCCATGTGAAATGGCAAGGACGCCTGCTCTCGCACCGGCAGCGCCAGCACCGCCGTGGGAGCAGCCGGGGCGCTCGCCCAGGATTCGTGTACGCCGGATTCACTTGCCCCAACGGCGGCAGTCACGGCCTGTGCTCGTACTGGAGCCGATTCAATCGTGGTCACAGCACGGTCGAGTGCCGTGTCGAATCGTTCCGCCAGTTCGCGCGCACTCTGAGGCCGATCTTCCGGATTCTTTGCCAGGCAATCGAATACCAGCTGCTCAACTTCATGCGGCACCCAGCCCGAAAGGCCAAGCTCGGCGAAGGTGGGCGGTGGCTCCGTGGCGTGCGCCAACAGCACATCCATGCTCGTGCCACCGACAAATGGCAAGCGACCCGTCAACAACTCGAACATCATAATGCCGACGGAATAGAGATCGCCGCGGTGGTCCATCTCCTCGCCGCGAACCTGTTCCGGGCAGATATAGCCTGGCGTGCCCACGGCAAAGTCGACGTTCGTGTCCGTCACCTTTCGGAGCGGGGCTTCCGTCTCCACGAGCTTCGCCAGCCCGAAGTCCATGACCTTGACGCGTTCGCGCGGCGAGTCCGGATCGATGATCATCAGGTTGGCGGGCTTCAAATCCCGGTGAATGATGCTCTCATCGTGGGCCGCCTGAAGCACCTCGCACATCTCGCCAATGATGCGGCCGACTCGCGGGGCGCTCATGCGGCCGTTGCGGCCGAGCATTCCTTCGAGATTCACTCCCTTGACGTACTCCATCACAATGCAGGGGCCGAGCGGGTCCGTAAGGCTGGCATCGTACAGACGGACCGCTCCGGGGTGTTCGAACCGAGCCATGAGCTCCGTTTCGCGGCGAAACCGGTCGCGGAACTTGGCGTCCGACGCAATGTGGTCATGCATCACTTTCACGACGACATCACGACCAAGATCGTGCTGGCGAGCGAGATAGACGCGGCCCATGCCGCCCTCGCCGAGCAATCGGCGAGCTTCGTACCGTCCAAGAAAAACGCGGCCAATCATCGCTGGTCTCGGTCCATCGCCCGTGCCCGGGCAGGGTAGCGGGCACTGAACACTAGAGTGGAAAAGCACGAAGGGCCAATTAGATATGCGGGACGAACCGATTGAGGTGACATTCCGGGTCAGGATAAATGTGCATGCGGCGCGACTATTCGGGCCGGGCAATAAAAAAGCGGCGGATGAATCCGCCGCGGTGGAAACAAAGTTTGGCGGGTAAGCCCGCCGCTCAACTGAGTTACTTGTCTTCTTGAGCGGGCACCGGCACGGGCTCGACAGCGGGCCGAGGGGCAAACTTCTGAGCCTTAGGCCTGGCGACCGGAGCCGGAAGTGGCACAGCATTCAGCGGTTTCGCGACCGGAACTGGCACTGCATTCAGTGGTTTCGCGGCGGGTGCTGGGGCGATGTTCAACTGGCGGGCCGCAGGTACAAGAGGAGCAGCGGGCACCGGAGCCACACCGCCGGCGTTCCGAAGAATGCCAATCGAGGGCTTGACGGTGGCACCCGCCGGTAACGTGAGCTCATTCGAGACCAGGACCAGCATTTCGCCCCGGAACACGTTCAGATAGCGCTGGTCTGGCAGGCGGCCATCACCGGCGATCAACACAAGCCCACCGGCCTTCAGACGCTTCATGGCCTCCGACCGAGGCACCATGATCCCCTGCAAATCGAATGCATCGAATTTCACATCGTCGAGGAGTTTGCCCGGGAACTCGGTCTGGCCAGCAGGCACACCGGGCGTGGCTACATCGAAATTCCGCTGCACGGCTCGCCCGTTCATCACGACGATGTTGCCGCGAACAGCCAGTGCCTGTTGTTCCACTTGTTCCATCTGAAAGTCTTGCGATTCGGCGGAAGCGGGGTTGTGGGCCACCATGATGCGGCCCTCCGCGTCAGCGGCGAGCAGCACCAGGCGTGGAGCGGGTGTCGTGGGGTTACCCGTGGCCTGCGGAGTCGTGAGGAAGCAATTGGTCAGATTCTCGGAGCTCACCACGATCGTGTCGGTTCCGAAGGCTCGCAGCCAGGCTTTCTCGACGGGTTTGCCGTCAGCCGAGATGAGCACGACTGCACCGGACTTGACCCGAGCCAGGGCATCGGCATTCGATAGTTCCTTGCCATCAGCCGTGTTCAACTTCATATCCGCGCCACTCAGCGAACGTGAGAAATGCACTTGCTGGCGCACATCGACCTGTTCGGTCTTCACCACACGCTGGCCATTCTCCACGACCGAGCGAGAACGATTTTGCTTCACGATCTTGAACGTATAGCCGGTGATGTTCACATTGCCGTTGGCGTCAGCATGAAGGTATGCGACTTGAGGGGCCGGGCTCGTCGGATTGGTGACGGCATCCTCGGGAACGGGCGCGGCTGGTGCCAAGAGCACCGTGCCAAGCAAAAGAGAGGTAACCATTGCGTGCCTCCGAATCGAGCGGGAGCGATGTTTGCACAACGCCGAGTGCGAGCCGGCGGTGAGAGATAACATATCCGACGCAGGTATCGGCGTCAAAGATTGGTTTGAGTTACACGAATCTCTGTATTCCACCGGTCTTGCAGGGTCTCGTCCATTCCTCCGGGTCTGGCGGTTCCTCCAATCAGGAGACTGGCATCAGAGCCGCACTCGACTCGCTGCCAGCCTGACGAGGAACCGGTATGCACCGGACAGATCGTTGAAGACGACCTTGCAACACCCCGGCTCAGGCCGCGGCCAGATCGCTTGCCGAGGTTCGCGCGACTATGGCTTGGAGCCGCCGGTCCGCGTGGGGACAACCGGGGCCACTTTCGGTGGTGGTCCCTTCGGTGCTGGTACATTCCGAATCGGCACATCCATCACTCGCGGAGTTCGTGCTGGTGTTTTCATTTCGGGCTCCGGGAAAGCGTACTGTGCCGAGCCCGGCCAGGTAAAGGTGAACGCAACTCCACTTCCGCCATAGGCGTACATGGCGTCGGCCCACACTTCGCAGCCGGGCAGTGCGGCGCGCAAGGGCCCCACGTTTCGTGCCGTCACATTTGGCGTGTTCGTCCGCAGATCGATCAGCGACGCCGACTTGAGCATCGCCAGGTTGGGTAACGAATCGGGGGCGATGTTGGTCGACCGCAGGGCGATGTGACGCAGTGACGTGAGCCGATCCATCTCGAACTCGCCAAGGAGCGAGATCCCGGTGTGATTGAGCACCAGGCTCTTGAGTGAGCGGATGTTCGTGAGCATCCGCATGGCGCGATTGCCAATGTTGGTGCGGCTCAGTGTCAAGTATTCCAGGCGGGGAAGCGTGGTCAATTCGTCCAGCCCCACATCGGTGATGGCCGTGCCGCTGAGGTCGAGCGTGCGGAGCGTCTTGATGCGGGAGATCACTGCGAGGCCGGCGTTGGTGGTGCCGGTATTTCGCAGTTCAAGTTCATTGAGCGATTCGAGGGTGGCCAGTTCTTTTACCCCCGCGACGGTCACGGCGGCATCGCCATCGAGCTTCAAGCACGTGAGGTGTGTCAAGCTGCAGAGTGAACGCAGGCCGGAGTCCGTGAGAAAACCATTCGGCACGACATCGAACTCATCGAGGCCCTGTTGGGTCAGGCCATAGAGAGGACCTGTATCGAGGCTGGTGAGGCCCGACATCTTGCTGAGTTCAGCGGCTTCGTCATCGGTGAGCGGATTGATGTGCAGGACGCCCACGCTCTTTTGCTTGGCCACCTCGGCTGTCATCGCGGCGGGGGAAGCACTCACATCGACGGTCAGATCGGCGAGGCGAGTCGCTCCGGCGAGGTGAGCCAGGCCGTCGGCCGTGATGTTGCGATTCCCGATGAGTGATAGGCGCGTCAGACGCGGCAAGGCGCTGATGTGCCGGAGCCCGTTATCACCGATTGGACAGTTCTCAATCTCGACCCACTGCAGAAATTCGAATGCGGCCAGTTCCGAATAGGCATCATCCGGAATGCGAAATTCCTTGAAGATCACACCTTGCAGTTGCGGCAGCTCCTTGGCGAGGAGTTTCAGTCCCTTCGCGGTCACCTTGTCGGTGTTCCAGAGCAGCACGATTTGCAGGCCGGGCAATCGCTTCACGTACGGCAGCATTTTCGCCAGGTCGTTGTCGCTGGTGTCGTTTGGGAAGCCGATCAGGTCGACTGGCGCAAGCAGCTCGCCTGGTCTACGAACGGGTCGGGGTTGCCAGGCTTCCCGTACCGGCTCCTGCCGATTCAGGGCACAGGCCGCTCGCTCCAAAAGGTTCTCCGCCTCGGCAATCTGCCGGGGCGAATACTTCACCGGATTCGGTTTCGGCGGTTGCCGGGCCATCAATGGTAGTGCAACCGCGCTCAGCAACACGGCCAATAGCAAGGGGCGAATGCGATGCATGAGACACCGGGCGGTTAGAGAATTAATCCAGGGGGAATCGCGGCAAGGAGACAGCGGTAGAGTCCGATGCTTCGGGCCGGCTCGGGGCAATCGTGGGCACGCAATCCGGAAGCAATGGCTTGAACTGGAATGCCGTGCCATCGGAACCACGAGCCGCATCCAGGTGGACCACACGCAGGCCGCCAATGGGAACAAGCAGCTTCGCCAGTCCGGGCCCGACCTTCGTCTGCGTGAGTGTGAGCGTGTTGAGGGGGCAGCGTGTCAGTGTGCCGACGCCTTTATTCGTGACAGATGTGCCATGCAGATTCAGCGTGCGCAGCTGGCTCGCACCGGCCAACAAGGCGAGTGCCTCGTCGGTCACGGCGGTTTGTTGCAGATCGAGCGTTCGCAGTTCGGGCAGGCGAGCCAGAGAATCGAGGTGTGTTCCTTTGATACCGGCCCGGGCCAGATTCAGGTCGCGAAGCGATTTGATGTCTTCGAGTTCGCCCAGGTTATCATCCTTGAGGGCGGTGCCGTCGAGATTGAATTCACCGAGGTCGTTGAGCGGAGCGAGTTGTTTCATCCCGGCCCCGGTGAGAGCGGTTCGGGAAAGATCCAGCCGGCGCAGGCCCGTGCAATTGCTCAGCGTGGCGAGGCACTGATCGGTGAGCTGGACGTTGCGCGGAGGCGGTGCGGGCTTGAGTGCACCGGGAACCGGGGGCACGGGTTCCGGATTGCTCAGATCGAGGTGGCGAAGCCCCACCAGCGAAGCCAGGCCCGCGATACCGTCGTCCGTGACGGAGCAACCCGAGAGTCGCAGAATGCGGAGCGTCTTCACCGAGGCAAGCAAGCCGATGCCGGAGCCGACGATGCGCGTGTCCGAGAGGTTCAATTCATGCAAGGCGGGCAAACCCGCGAGTGTGAGCAATCCATCGTCCTGGATTGCCGTGTGCGAAAGATCGAGATTGGCGAGCGACCTCAGTGTGCCGAGCCTCGGCTGACTGGCGAAGGTGACCTCTGTTCCGGACAGGTCCAGGGCCTGCAGCGTCTCGATCTGGAGAAGTTGATTCAATCCCACGTCCGTGATTTTGGGATTTCCTCCCAGTTTGAGCACCTCAAGTTGCTTCAACGGAGCAAGCTGTGCCAGGCCGGCATCGGTGACCCGGGTGCCGGTGAGATCCAGCCACCGGAGATGGGTACAGCTTGCAATTTGTTTCAGCCCGGCATCGCCCACGGAGGTATGGTCCAGGAAGAGTGCTTCCAGTTCCGGCAACTGGGCCAGGGCCTTCATGCCTTGATCACCGATGCGGCAGTGGCGCAGGTCGAGCGTTCGCAAGAATGGAAGCCGCGCCAGGGCAGGTGCAAGCCGGGTAAGATCGGCATCACTGGTCTTGCTCGGGAAACTGAGTGCGTAAACTTTAGGCCGAACGAGACCACTGGAAGAGAAGCCCGCCGGCCGACGTGGAGGAAGGGCGTTGCCCTGTGCATCGTGCGTGGGTGTTCGCGGAATGTAGCCCACCACGAGACAGCCATGCTTGCTGACCGCGCTCCAGGCATTCGCCACCTGTTCGCGTGTGAGCGGCGGCGGTTCCCCTTTGGGGGGCTGAGCGTGAAGCGGAGCACAGCACGCAAGCAGCGTCAGACTGACTGTCAGGAGGTTTCGCATCAAAGGACTCCTGCCTGGTCCCGAGCAACATGACTGCGTTCGGTCGCGAAAAGGTCCATAATCGTGGTTCACGACAGTTGCCCAGCCATTCACACTGATTGCCGTGCGAGATTACGATAGTTTTGCCGGACTGTTTTATGGTGTCAAGCGATTTCCATGCCAGGAGCCGAGTCGGATATAACCGAATTTTCTTGGAATCTTGAATTCCTCCGCAGGAACGTGGGCCTGCAGTGCGGAATTAAAAACCTAGCAAACCGCTGCAATTGTCCTTGTGCCACCCCCCGAGAAAATGGTTGGACCCGCCGAGGCGGATGCCGCTCAGAAGATGCGTGCTATCTCGTAATGCGTTCTCGCGTCTTTCCGTCTCGCCTTTTGGCTCCGGGGTCGTTAGAATCGCTTTCGCCGATGCCCAGCCGTGCCGACCGCGCTTGCGTGCACCTTTCTTTCATGAGTTGATAGCGTTCCACTGGTGTTCGTTCCCCTGGCCGCCGAATTTTCGCACCCCGGAATCGCCTCCTGCGAGTCCGACCACGGCTGCCCCCTGAAGGATTCCGAATGTCCGAAACGCGCACTGCGACCACGCAGGGGGTGCTTGAAATGCACCCCAAGGGATACGGGTTTCTCCGCAACCCCGCCAAGCACTATGCCCCCACACCGAACGACGTCTACGTTCCGGGCATGCTCATCGATAAATTTAACCTGGCGGAAGGGTTGCACCTCGCGGGTCCGGTTGAGCCTGGGCAGCGGCCGATGTCCGC
>JBGSZR010000301.1:0-43173 GCA_041750275.1 Gemmataceae bacterium | reverse complement strand
CGCACCGACGACTCAACCGGCCGATCCGCTGCTGTTGCCGAGCGTGCCGCCGCCAGCCTCGGTGCCGGTGCTGCCGGTGGTGAACGAAAGCAAGCCGGTCGAAATGAAACTGCCAGTTTCGGCCCCGGCCTTGCCGGTGATCCCGGTGAGTGGCACCACGACACAGGTTCCCGAATTCGCACCCCAGGTGCCCCCACCCGTGGTGCTGCCGACCGGGCCAGAACCGACACTTCCTTCGACGAATCCGCCGGTGGTTGCTCCGCCGATCGAGTTCACGAAGCCGACCCCGCAGCCGACCCCTCCGTTGGTGGTCGCGCCAGCTGCTCCGCCTGTCGCCGTGACACCGAGCACGCCACCGATGGTGGTCGAACCAAGCACGCCTGGCCCGGTGACACCGCCCGCCGCGACCATTCAGCCCATCAGCGCGAACGTGGCACCGCCCGTGGCCATCGCGACGGCCGCGACCAAGTTTCGCATCATCCTGCGAGTCGGTGAAGGCGAGCCGATGTTCGAAGTCCGCAGCGGCGATGATCTCGTGATGAAGGTGGTTTGCGAGAAGGTGGACATCAAATCGCCTGAGAAAGGCCAGAGCCTTTCCGCCGTGACCGCGTCCGGCAAGGTTCGTTTCGTGGGCTTCGGTGCGGAAGGCACTTGCGAAAGCCTTTCGTTCCTCGCGGGCACCGGTGAAGTGTCGATGAACGGAGCCGTGAAAATTCAGGTGAAGGACAAACTGGGCCGCGTCGAATCCGAGCTCACCACAGAAACGATCAAGTACAAGCTGGACGCCTCCGCCCTGCCAGGTGTGCTGAAGCCGTAAATTGCCTGTGAATCGTCTGTGTTTAGTGGCTCACCCGGCCTGGGTGGGCCACGTTCGTTTCTAGCCTGAAGTTCATTCTCTTGAGCGAGATTTCTCCCATCGCGTCAGACGTGTGCTAGGTTGGCTGTACGTTTTCCTCCGGTTCGTCCGGATGTGGGCTGCCGAGGCAGTTGCTTCCAGCCTGATCCGACTCATTCCGGTGGCAGAGGTCATCCATGTTCGCGCAGTACCTCGATGCGATTCGTGCTTTTGCCCTTCACAATCTGCCCGTCACTATCGGTGGCTTGGTGGCCATTGTCGTGCTCACTGGGCTTTTTTTCCTGAACCGTCGCCGCCGGGATGGGCTGGATGCGGCAGCGATTTCGCTGGGGGCGGCCAACGCCTCGAAGGAAGAGAAAGCCCTGAACTGGGCCCCGCCCGAGCAATCGTACGCGGATCGGCGTGGCGCCGTGCGCCGCGATGGGGCTCCGGTGCGTGTGTTGCTCTCGTCGAACAGTTTTCGCAACGGCGTGAATGATGGTCTGGTGGTCGATCGCTCCACCGGCGGGCTCCGCATCGTCATGACGTCCGCCATGGTGTCCGGCAGCGTCATCCAGGTCCGTGCTGCGAATGCTCCGGACAACATCGGTTTCGTGACCGTGATCGTCCGCAGTTGCAAGAAGGAAGGGGACAATTTCATCCTGGGTTGTGAATTCGAGAAGACACCACCCTGGAATGTGCTGCTCCTCTTTGGATGAACGATGCATGCCACGTGGGTTTGCCTGCGAACCTCGCCGTGGTTCCTGGTCACTCTGTATACCACGCTCGGTAAGCTATCCGCTTCGTGTTGTCTGAAAGTGGGCCACATCAGCCCACTCCCTCTCCTCAATCACTTCTCGGGTTCGAACTCCAG
The DNA here is from genome assembly GCA_041750275.1 of Gemmataceae bacterium. Taxonomy (GTDB): domain Bacteria; phylum Planctomycetota; class Planctomycetia; order Gemmatales; family Gemmataceae; genus JBGSZR01. Next base: position 41,464 of record JBGSZR010000301.1, on the reverse strand, counting down.
CAGTGCGGAGAGGTTGCCGGTTTTGAGAGGGCGCGTGCCGGGGTAGCTCACGCTCACGGCTCGCACGGGCTCGTTATCCCGCCCACGGGCACGCTCACGCAGATCGGAAACCGAGAAGAAATCGGCTTCCACGGTGCCGATCTTCTTGTCGAGTTCCGTGATGGGGCCAAACCTTGCCGTGTATCGGCCTGAAGCGTCGAAGTACAGGTGTTGCTCGCAGAGATCGAACCGCTGGTTCACGCCCTTCAGCTTGCCGGGGCGAATGAGAATGGGCCGGGTGGGGTCACTGTAGCTGGCACGCAGGGTGAGATAATCGCCTTCTTCCAGGCCGGGGCCGCCCGCATGTTCGATCGTGGGCGGGGCAACATCCACCGGCAGGCCATCGACAAGAATGCGCGTGGTCTTGGTGGGGAGTGCCCGCAAGTCGAACGAGTACTTGTACGCTGGTGCAGGGAAGCCTTCGATCCAGAAGCCCGTGACCGTCGGGCGGCGAATGCGATCCTGGGCCACGCTGCGATCCCAGCGTGTGAGTTGCAGGTTCCAGGCGGGTGCCACGAGGCCAGTGCGATTCTCGATGCGGAGTGCGGTGCGCAGCTCGGGATCGCCTGGCTTGCCATCGGGGCCAGTCACATCGAACCAGGCGAAGGCAGGGCGCGGCAAGCGGAGATATTCACCTGCCTGGGTGCTGTTGGATTCAAGCGTGACCACGGCATCGAGATCGGTGAAGCCGCCTGGAGCACGCAATCGCGTGGTTTCCAGAGTCATGCGCACGGCATTCGACTGGGCCCGTGGCCAGCCGGTGTTGGGATCGCCGGCGAGATCGTAAGCGAATGAGGGCACTGTGAGGTTGAACTTGTTGCCGCTGGCCACGCTGGTGAGGATGACGCGGTCGCCCGGTTCGAGTCGGAGCTTCTGGGGATCACGCAATCCGCGGAGGTAGTAATCACCAGCGGGGACACCGATCGACGGACGGCGTGTCGGTTCGCCTGGCAGTGTCACGATCAGGTTTCGCCAGGCCCGCGAATCATTTGCGGTCTCTTCCCGGCAATACTTCACGCGCGGCCGCATTGCCTCGCGAATCTTTTCGGCAATGCCTGCCGCATTCTTCACGTTCGGGTAAATCACGGCCGGCGTGCGACCGCGTTCCCGGAACGTGGGCAGGTGCGTCGTGACGTCAAACTGATCGATGGCCTTCGTTTGTTGGTCCGCATTCAGCGCGAACAGCACCAGGTGCAGCGACGTGTCCTCGCTGGTATCGAGCAGGGCATTCAAAGCGACGTGCCCGGGCTTGGCCGCGGTGGAGATGTCTTCACCATCCGTCAGCACGATGAGCGTTCGCACACCGGAAGCATTCCTGGGCCAGAACGCGGCTCCGCCTTCCTTCGAGAGAATCCGCTCAATACTCAGGCCGATGGGTGTGATGCCGTTGTCGATGGGCGTCATGCTTTCGACCGCCGCCATGACACGCTTCTTCTGCTCCACCCCGCCTTTCCAGGTGATCGGCATTTGACCGTTTGCGGGTGCCACATGCACGATGCGGTTCTCACCATAAAAACCGGCGATGGTGAGCTCCGTGTTCTCGGGCAAGTCGTCGAGGATTTCGCGCAGTGCCTCGCACACCTGGGTGTACTTCGATTCCGTGGCACCCGCCGGGGTCAACTTCATGCTGTCGCTGCGGTCGATCAGGATGGTGACGGCACCGGCCACGTCCTTGCGATCCGCGATCACATAGAAGGCCGCATCACCCTTCGGTGGCGAATAGACGAGCGTGCGTGAAGGGCTGCCGGTGGGCCGCAGCTCCGTCGTGCGCTCGTAGATGTGGCCACGGTAGAGCACGCGCGTGGTGAACTGCCCAGAGGCACCGGAATCTGCTTTTTGCGGCACCGCGGCGAACTGCAAGCGATGCGTGACGGATTCTTGCGTGCTAAGCCGCGGCTCAGACTTGCGGCCCAGGTGCGTGGGGTCTGCTTTGAGCAGTTCCGGACCGGGCGGTGTCACCCAGAACACCGGGAAACCGACCACATCCTTCGCAGCCCGGGAGAGTGTGAAGTCGACATTCCACACCGGGGCATCGGTGATGGTGCTTTCCTCCGGTCCCTGCAAATCAAGGATCACTGGGCCGAGTGCCTGCACCTGGTTGAGGCTTTTGAGTCGGCGCTCGATCTCCAGCGGCGGCAGGTTCGGCTCGGTGCCAAGCGCGAGCGGTCGGGCCGTGTCCAGGCAGAGTTTCGCCGCGTCCATGCAGTACCACGAGGGGGCGGCAGCGGTACTGTTCAAGTTGGCCCAGCCATCGTTTACCGTGCGTCGTGCATGCCAGAGGAGGAAGGCATGCTGGCGAAAGCGGCGCTCGGCTGCGGGCGGATCTTCACCGATGGGAAGTGCCGCGGCTGGATCGACCAACCGGGCGAGATACGCTGCTTTTTGAAGGCCGGCACCGCCATCCAGGTACTCGGGCTTCGCCGAGGCGTTGGTGGTTTCCGTGCGAATCTCGAGGGCCAGGTTCTGATACTTCCCACCCACAAGGTCGCCGGCCTCGCGGAGTGATTTCCACCACGCATCGGGGTTCGGTGTGAGCACCAGGGCACGAAGTCGATCCGGTGCATCATCGCCAAAAAGTGCGAGTGAAACGCGACCCTGGCGCTGGGCGAAATCACGCGCGGGAAAATCGGGTGCGGCGGCACCACCAGGTTGTTCGGATTTCGTGGCAAGCTGGAACGAGATGTCGCGCACATAGCCAAGCAGCTTGGCCCGTTCGCGGGCGGGGATAAAGGGCACACGTAATGCATTGTCCAGTGCGTGCCAGTTCGAGGGATGCACGGTGTTGGCGAAGCTGCCGACCTCGGCATCGAAGGCCTTGACCACTTCGTCGAAGTCCGCGTTCACACTCTTCGTGAGCTTATCGATGTTGCCCAGTTGGCCAAGAATCGCTTCATCCGCTCGGTCTTCGAGGAAGAAACCGTGCAAGGTGTGGGCTCCGCGTGCGGCCGATTCGCACTTGCCGAGAAGCCGTTCGACTTCGGACGGGGGAATCGGGCCGCGGTAAGCGGCGAGCCAGCGTGCATAGTATGGCAGGCGAGCCAGCACCTTGTCGCGGGCCGTGAACGCGGCCGTGATGATGCGAGCCTGGTCGCGAGCTTGCTTGTACTGGGTGCGGGCTTCGGGGAAATAAACCTCAGCCGCCTTCTTCCAGGAATCGGCATTGCCATCGAACAGCAAATCCTCGCCCGAGCGGCGTGCGGCATCACCCGACAGCACCGTGCGGCCGACCCAGCGGAACAGCGACTCACCATGCGGGTACTGGTTTGTATCCGCACCGAAGACCCACGCTGTCTCCTCGGCCTCGCGGCGAAGCTTGATGGCTTCGATTAGTACGTCGACACCGGGCCGCGATTCGGGGTGGGGATCGAGCCGGCGGTGCAGGATGCGGATGAAGTGCGCTTCTGCCGTGCCGACACGCGGGCCATCCACGGTTCCCAGCACATCGTCGGCGGTCGCCAGCGTCTCGGAAGTCGGGCCGTCGTTGACCACGCGTTCGACGACCATCTCGGCAACAGCGATGCGCCGGGCGGTCTCGTTCGCGCGAGTTGGCCCGAGTTGTTTCAGCCACTCATCGCCACGGGCGGCACCCGCCGGAGAGGCCCAGAGCTTGTTGAAGGCAGCGAGATCGCTCTTGATGAGCGGCACACCGAGCGCCCGGCCTGCGGGGAACGCCACGGGCAGGCAGGGCGGATCCGCGGCACCATGTGTCAATTCCAATTGCCCCGCGAGCAACTGTGCCTTGGCCCGCACGCCTTCCGGGTTCTCGCCGAATCGCACCAGTCGTTCCCAACGCAGCACCAGATCGAGGTATTCACGCCACTTCAGTGGGTCGAGCGTGTCCGGTGCCGGCACGCGCTGCGAAAGCTGGAAGGCCGTGCCCCACGCGGCCTCGAGATCGGCGGGCATCTTGGCAGGAACTTCGGGGCGTGAGGCTGCCGTGAAGCCACTGCTCGGCACGGAGGCGAGTTCGAGCTTTGCAGCTCGTTCCCGGCCTTTCCCCAGAGGCAGCAGGATGGGCGTCTGCTTTTCATCGCGGTTCGCGAGTGCCCACTTCGCCGTCTCGGCGCTGCTATAGTCGAACAACTCGGCCGCCGTAATGCGCTCACCGGCCTGCTTGCCACCTGCACCCTTCAGCCCCTCCAGGAAGAAATGACCGAACACGGAAGAACGCCATTCTTCCGAATCCCAGGCACGCTGATCCTCGTCCGAAGAGCAGATGACCACCAGGCCCTCAATGCTATCGATCTTCGCATCGAGTTCCTTGAGAGCACGGGCGAAGTCGTTGAAGAGCATTCCGTGCGGGTCGCTCGCTCGCAGGCGTGCTGCATCGAAGATGAGCAATTTCGACTTCCCTTTCGGCAGTCCTTCGAGGCGGGTGAGGATGTCGCGAATGTAGATCTTGTGGTCGGCGGTGGGTGTGCGAACGCCCTCGGGGATGAACCAGAGGAACGGCCCTGTGGCGTCTGCGCCGCCGGGTGCGCTGAAGTAGAGCACCAGCGACTTCGCATCGCCGTCGAGTTTGCCTTGCCAGGCGTTCTTGTCCGCGGTGTCGGCGGCCGGGGCGGCAAGTTTGGGGCGACTATCACCCTCTTTCGCCCAGTCGGCCAGGCGCGAGGCCGCATTGACACCGGCGGAATTATCGATCGTGGAGAGCGAACTTCCACCAGCCGGGCCAACGACGACCAGCGTGGGGTACTTCGCCGGCTGCCAGTAGTAAATGACGACCACGATCAGGGCGAGGATGACCCCGGTAAGCAGGCCCGCGAAGAGGAAGCGGCCCAGGCGTGATCGGCGCTTGCCGATCACGGGCTTGTTTGTGGAGCTTCCGGGCTGCCAGGAGCGGCGTGAGGTGCTGCTGCTGGAGGCGGGGCGATTGCCGCCTGCATTGCGCCAGTTCCCGCCGGGGGTTCCGCTGGACATAAGGCCTCTCCGCTGCCGGGTGCGATCTGCGCATGATATACCGAAGCAGGTGTCGTTGCAGCACACAGAGTGCGAACACCCTTTGACCCCGCTTGGAACAACGAGTATCGTAGCGGTTGTGGCAGGGCCGCCTTCCCGCACACGAGCCAAACCCATGCCCGAACCACCCGACCCGACCGACGACCGCGACCTCATCCAGATGTTCAAGGAGGGGAGCGAATCCGCGGCCACGGAGCTCTTCGACCGATATTGCGAACGGCTGATGAAGCTGGCTCGCCGTCGCATCGGCCAGCGCATGACGAGCCGTGTGGACCCCGAGGATGTGATCCAGTCGGCATTCCGCACATTCTTTGTGCGTGTGAAGAACGACGAATTCACCTTCGAAGGCGAGAACGATCTCTTCAAGCTGCTGGTGCGGCTAACGGTGCACAAGACTCTCCGGCAAGTCGCCTTTCACCGGGCCGCCAAGCGCAACCCGGAACTGGAATGCGGCCACGGCTCCACCGCCCAGGAGATGCTGCAGCAACTCTCGACCGGCGAACAGGCTCCCGATGTGGAAGTGACGCTGCTCGATGAGTTCGAACGCTTCATGAAGCAATTGCCCGAGTTTGATCGAAGGGTGCTGGAGATGCGACTGCAGGGATACTCGACGACGGAGATTGCCGCGGAGCTGAAGAGCTACGATCGCAAGATTCGCCGGGTCATCGAACGCATCGAGGAACTGGCCCACGAGACCGCTGCCGCCGAACGACGCCAGGATGAGCGATGAACTCAGATGAGCCGCTGCCGATTGAATAAGCACGACTTGCGATCAGAGTCAGACGATATCGTCCATCGTTCACAGTGGATCGGTTCTGGATTAAAGCTGGCTGATCCGCGTTCTGATTTTCCGATCGGCGGCAGACTTGTCTTCAGGTTGTCCGCGGCCTCAGACGGAATTGCATGTCCGGGTAGCTCTTTGACTTAATTCCCTGGAGTTGCCATGTCTGCCCGGTTGATTCTCACTGCCATCGCCTTTGCCGGCTTCGCTCCACTCACGGATGCCCAGCAACTGGATCGTCGCAATCGCGATGAGCCTGAAGTGGTGGTCGAGGCGGGCGGACGGTTCGGCACGTGCGATGTGCTGCGTTTCAGCCGGGATGGTGCGTTCCTGTTCGCAGGCGGCGACGACAAGGTCGTGCGTGCCTGGCCCCACGCCGCGGCCGGGCTCGATCTCGATCAGGCAAAGACCTTGCGCTGGCGTGCCTGGCGTGAACAGCGCGGAGGCGTAAAAGCCATCGACATCCGTGCCGATGGCAAGCGTGTCGCCATCGGCGGCTATGGCATGAAGCCCGCCACGGTTGCCATCGTCGATCGTGAGACCGGCGACACCATCGCCCAGACCTGGCCCAACGGTCGCAACGGCATCGACAACTACTTCTCCGTGATGGCCATCGCCTTCCACCCCGATGGCCGGCGACTCGCCTTCGGCACAGCGGATGGCAGCCTCTGGCTCTGGGACCCAGCCAAACTGCTCGAACCCAAACGAGATGGCCACACCTGGAATTCTCCTGCGCGTGTGGGCAAGTTCGCACCCGCAAAACGCGGCGAAACTGCCGAGGAATTCAACTATCCCCGCCTCCTCTTCTTCCCGGACGCGGACTCGCTCGGTGCGGTCTCGCTCGATGGCAAGGTCGGCTTCTGGAGCCTCGCCGGTCCGCTGAGCGATGACCCCGCGAAGCCAATCCCTGCGGCCGTTCGCACCTTCGACATCAATGACCAGAACCAGCCGGGGGAAGCCACTCACTGGGTTTATCGGGCCGAACTCACGGCGGACCGCCAGTCCGTGGTGCTCGGTTGCCTTGACCCACTCGTGCTGATACGTTCGCTCGATGGCAAGAATGCCGCCCGCCTCGCCCTGCCTGAGGGCCACTTTCCACGTGCCATCGCCGTGAACCCCGCGAACGGTGAACTTGCCATCGGCGTCGGTGGTGCTCGCGACATCAAGCCCCAGTTTTACCTTGAAGGCAACGACACGATCTGGCTCACGAAGGCACCGCCGGCGACAGGGGCCTTCGAACCGGTCTCAAAGCTTTCCCACACCGGCCCGGCCGAGGCGCTCGCCTTTCACCCCAGTGAGAATCGCCTGGCCATCGCGGGTGGCGATGCCGATGAGGTCACGCTGCTCGATCTCGCCAAGCCAAAGGAGCCGCTGACCGTGGTGCGCGGTGCCGGGCGTCGGCCCTGGGCGGTGAACCTCTCGACCAACGGCAACATGCTCGGCATCCAGACCGGCCGCAACCCCGAGGCGAACCACCCGAACGCCCGCGGCACCGGCAACTGGACCGCGTTCAACGTTCCCCGCATGGGGAAGGGCAACCCCGAGGGGCAGAAGTGGGTCGATCCGCTTGCCTCGGCCGATGGCTGGACGGTGATTCCGGATAAGCACAGCCGCTTCGTCTGGCGTGCGGTGCACAAGGATGGCCCCGCCGATGGCTTCGCACTCGCGCTCGACCGCGGCCGCGATCAGGCACCCACCTGCTTCACCTTCATCCCCGCGAAGAATGGCAAGCCGACACGGTTGCTGGTCGGCCACGACTATGGTTGCTCGCTCTTCGAACTGCAGCCCGATGGCGTCACTCGCACAAAACTCTTCACCGGTCACAGCGGCCCGGTGCTCTCGCTCGTGGCGGCAGCCGATCAGACGTGGTTCGTGAGTGGAGGTGCCGACCACACCGTTGCCTCATACAGCCTGGAGGACTGGCCGAGCAATGCCGGGCTCGGAGCGAAGATCGAGGTCGCCAATGGCAAGCCCACGGTGCTCGCGGTGGACGTTGGTTCCCCGGCCTGGGAAGCTGGGCTCTCTGCCGGTGAAGTGATCGACCTGCTCGTGGTCGATGGTGGCACCATCATCTTCGATCATCGCCCCGGGCAGTCTCCGCTTGGCACCGCCCGTGATGTCGTGGCCGCGGTGAAGAGCCCCATTCCTGGGAAGGAACTGTACTTCGGCCTGGAAGCGGCCGGGAAACCGCGCCGCGAGACGCTCACCACGGTGCGGCAGCGGCCACTTTGGAAGTGGTTCCCCGGATTCGACGACGCGGGCCGCATGACCGACTGGGTCATCTGGATGTGGAAGGGTTCCTATTACCACACCGAGAGTGCCAACGGCGATCGCATCATCGGCTGGCACGTGAACGCACCCGAGGCTGATGGCCGACCTGTCTTCTACCAGTTCAACCAGTTCGAGGACCACTACCACAAGTACGCGGTGTTGCAAAAGCTCGTGACCAGCCGCAGTGTCGCCGACGCCTTGCAATTGCTCGCCGAGGAAGATCCGCGACCGGGCACGTTCAGCAAGTTCGAACCCGCGCCGCCCAGGGTCTTCCTGGACTCGCTGGTGGTGGGTCAGGGCCCTGTCACTGCAACCATCGAGGTGAAGCCTCGCGGTTCCAACCCGGATTTGCTTCCCGAGCATGTGGAGTTGTGGTTGAACGACTACCGCATTGCCACCTGGCCACAACCGGGCGGTGCGCCGCTCGATCCGCGCATGGTCTTCACCGCGGCATTGCCCATCCCCGCTTCGGCATTTCGCGAAGGGGAGAATAAGTTCACCGTGCTCACGTTCAACGCACGCGGTGGGCGTGGTGAGGGCACGGAACAGGTGCGTAACCCCAACACGGCCGGTTCGCCCAGCTTGCACGGGCTGGTGGTCGGTGTGAACGACTATGCGAATAGCCAGGTTGCCGCCGCGGCCATCGCGCCCCGCAAGGGTTTCCAGGATCTCCGCAACGCCGTGAAGGACGCCACCGATTTGCAGGCCAGCTTCAAGGCTTATCTCGGCAAAGGCCGGCACTACCCCGAAGGCAAAATCGAGACACTCCTGAATCGGGAAGCCGAGCGTCAACAAGTGCTGGAAGACCTTGCCGCGATGAAGGGGCGCGTGAAGCCGGACGATTTGCTTGTGGTCTTCTTCGCGGGTCACGGTGACTTGCCCGGTGCCAAGCGCGGCCCGGCCGGGCCTGGGGGTAGCCGCGGCGCGGTCATCGAACCTGGACCGTTCGTCTTCTGCTGCCCGGACTACTCGGACAATAATGTGGCGCAGACGTCCGTTTCGGCCGAGGATCTGTTCAAGACCTTGGCCGGGATCAATTGCCGGAAGCTGGTGCTGCTCGATGCCTGCCACGCGGGTGGTGCCGCTGATGCCAACCTGTTGCGAAGGCTCATCCCCAATGGCCAGGGTCCGTTCGTGATCGCCGCCTGCGACCAGAGCGAGCTTTCCTATGAAGACCCGCAGCTCGGTCACGGGCTCTTCACCTATGCCATCCTCGATGCTCTCGGCGACAAGTACCGCACCGCAGACCGCAACACGGATGGCGTGCTCAGCGCAGAGGAACTTTACCGCTACGTCTCCAACCGTGTGCCCGAACTCATGGACGCTCTGAATCCGGGCAACACTCAGACACCCATCTGCTTCCCACGCCAGCCGCCGAAATTCGCCATCGTGAAACGCTGAGCGCACTCTACGATGATCGAGCCGTTCGGCTTGCGTGGGCTGCCCGCTTTCGTTATCTCACCCCGTCGATTGAATCGAACGGGGTGAGATAGCAATGATCCGGTCGTGTGGTTTCGGCTGGCGGCTCGATGTGATCTGGCTGCTTGCCTTCGGCCTGGCCTCCTCGGCGTGGTGCCTGACCGCGGCCGGGCAAATCGGCGCGACCTTCGATGAACCCTTCTATCTGAATGCCGGGCTGAACTCGTGGCGAACCGGCAGCAACAAGCCGTTGATGTCCGCCGGGGCCATGCCGTTGACCATCGACGCGCAAACGCTGCCACTTTACCTCTGGGAATGCCACCGAGGCAGCGAATTCCACGCCTATCAGGACATCGCCACCATCCTGCCCGTGGCCCGTGCCGCGAACCTGCTCTTCTGGTGGGCGCTGCTCGGCTATGCGCTGTTGCTCGGCCGCACCTTTGGTGGACCCTGGGCCGGGCGGTTGGCGGTCGGCTTCCTTGCCTGCGATCCCAACTTCCTTGGCCATGCTTCGCTCGCCACCTCGGATATCGGCATCGTCGCGGCGATGCTGGCCCTGATCTATCACTATCACCACGGCCAGGGCAAAAACTGGGTGCCGCGTGTGCTCGTGCCCGGATTGCTCTTTGGCATTGCCACACTCGCCAAGGCCTCGGGCATGGTCTTCGGCGTGCAAGCCATGCTCGTGCTCGGGCTCATTCACCTGCATCAACAGGGCACGCTCGCGCCGCGAGCCGGTGCCAGACTGCGTGAACAGCTCGTGCACATCTGGCACGCCGGCTTCGCGATGCGGCTCGATCTCCTCGCCATCATGTGCATCGGCTTCGCGCTCGTCTTTGCGTACACCGGTTCGGACTGGGGCACGGAGCCCACATTCGTGACCTGGGCCGAAGGCTTGCCCGATAGCACCGTGAAAAGCGTGATGTTGCCGCTAAGCGAACGCCTGACCATTTTCCCGAATGCCGGCGAAGCACTGATCCAACAGATCAAACACAACATGCGCGGCCATGGCACCTTCCTGCTGGGCCGCTACTACCCGCGTTCGACACCTGAATACTTCCCCGTCGCGCTCTCGATCAAGACGCCAGCCCCGATGCTGGCACTGCTGCTGATGGTGCTGATGATTCGCCCGCGGAATCTGCTCACGCCCATCGGTGGCATCGCGCTGGTGCTATTTCTCTTCAGTTTGAATTGCCGGGTCCAGATCGGCATCCGCTTCATGTTCACCCTGATGGCGACCATGGACATCGCACTGGCTGTTGCCGTCGCGCGCACCTGGGTGGAGGGCGAGCAAGGACGCTTCGTGCCGCGCTGGTTCGTTGGCACGCTGCTGGCCATCATGGCAGGCACGGCAGCGTGGGTCTGGCCGCATGGCCTGAGCTACACCAATCAACTCTGGGGCGGCGTGGAGCACGGCTACCGCCATCTGAGCGACTCGAACTACGACTGGGGCCAGGGGTTGCCGGCACTCAAACGATGGAACGCCGAGGAGCACGCCGGGCAACCCCTTGCCATCTGGTACTTCGGCACGGACCCGGCCATCCTGTATGCACCCTTCAAGCCCATTCACGTCTTCGACATGCAGACCGGCACCGCGGACGAATTGCGTTCCCTCTCTGGCACGCGTTACCTGGCCGTGTCGATGAGTGTGCTGTATGGCCAGGAGACCAAACTCCCCGGCCACCTGGCCGCGCTGCACTTGCTGCGCACCGCCATGCCCGTGGGCCGCACGCCACAGTTCTTCATCTACGATTTGCAGTCACTCTGAAGTGAATCGCGCGACACCGTGTGCGATGATCACGCGACACGCCAACCGCGAGCCGTGAAGCATCACGGCGACCTCATCCTCGGCATTTGCAAGCCACTCGAATTGCCCGGCCTCCCAGCGCCGCACGGTGCCGCGGTTCTCTGAGAGCGGCCCTTCATATTCAAGGTACCGCGTCCGGTGGTCGAAGTTGCGGTCCGCGGCAATGCTCCTGCCGATGGCGGGTTCCTCTGCGAGCCGCCAGGCGCGGAGCACTTCACCGGCTTCGAGCAGGAAATCCCAGTGAGTCGTCGGCCAGTTGTGTTCGAGAATCACGAATCGGGGCATGGCTCTGGGTACCGGATCACGTAAGGTGGTGCAGCGATGCCGTCCGCTGGCGGCTCTGCCGTGTGGAATGAAAGCTACAGCGTACACAAGAATTCCGCTTCGTGTTGACTTCCCGAGAAACTCGATGCACTCTGCGTGATGATTCCAACGACCCAGCAACCCCAGCCAGGAATCATGCACACTTTTCGGAATCAGGCTCAGATCGTGGAACGTCGCTGATGCGATTGAGGTTAGGGCGAGGCTGTTATTGAACCATTCCGCGCTTCGTTCGTTGGAGTCTCGCCAGATTGGGCTACGACGCGGTGCGGGCCGCTGATAAGATGCCGCAACACCGCGCGAATACACCACCTGGGCTCACGGCATCATGGCGAAGAGCGGCAACAAAGACCACGCCGGCGATGGCGAGACCAACATATGCCGCAATCGCCGGGCCACGCACGACTACGAAATCATCGACAAGATCGAATGCGGCCTCATGCTCGTGGGCACCGAGGTGAAGAGCCTGCGTGAGGGACACGCGAACCTCGAAGATTCCTATGGCCGCATCGACGACGGCGAGGTGTGGCTGATCGGTGCCGAGATTCCGGAATACGTCTTCGGCAATCGCCTGAACCACAAGCCGAAGCGGCCGCGGAAGCTGCTGCTGCATCGCCGTGAGATTGCCCGCTTCGCGGAGAAGGCGGACCAGAAGGGCTTCACGCTGATTCCGTTGCGGATGTACTTCAAGGCAGGCAAGGCCAAGCTCGAACTTGCGATTGGCAAGGGCAAACAAGCCCACGACAAGCGCGAATCGGTGAAGAAGGCCGACGCCAAACGCGAGATCGACCGCGTGATGTCCGCCCGAAGAAAGCGATAACACGAATCATTCGCACCTGAACCAGGGAGGGTTGTGGTGCAGCTGGTTGCGTTGGCCGAGTCTGAGAATCATGTCTGTGCCCGCTATCGGCTGGCAGCATTTCGCCCTGCGCTCGAAGCTGTGGGGCATTCCCTGACGATTCAAGCACTGCCCTCTTCGTGGTTCGCTCGACTGACCCTCGGCCGCGACCTTGCCGCTGCCGATGCGGTGATTGTGCAACGCAAGTTGCTCCCGCGTGTCGCACTCACTCTGCTCCGCCGCCGTGTGAAGAAACTTCTGTTCGATTTCGACGACGCCGTGTGGCTGCGTGATTCTTATGCCGCGAAGGGCTTCGAATCGCCGAAACGCACACACCGCTTTCGCCGCATCATTGAAGCGTGCGACCTGGTTCTCGCGGGCAACGGGTACCTCGCCGAGGCGGCACGAAGGTACACCACATCCGAGCGCGTTATTGTGGTGCCCACCTGCATCGACATGGTGAAGTATCCGCACAGCGAACGGCCTGCGCGAGCGGGGCTGCAACTCGTCTGGGTCGGTTCATCCAGCACACTGCGCGGCCTGGAGCAGTTCACACCCACGCTGTCCGCCATCGGTCGGGCCGTGCCCGGCACGCGGCTCAAGCTTATCTGCGATCGTTTTATCGACATCCCGGATATGCCCGTCGATCGTTGCCCCTGGAATGATGCCACCGAGGCTGCCGAGATTACGAGCGCGGATATCGGCATCGGCTGGGTGCCGGACGACCCCTGGAGCCGGGGCAAGTGCGGGCTGAAGGTGCTGCAATATCAGGCTGCGGGCCTACCGGTGATTGCCAACCCCGTCGGCGTGCAGGCAGCGTTCGTGCGTGAAGGTGTCACCGGCTTCCAGGCCAGCACCACCGAGCAATGGGTGAACGCCGTGCGGCAACTCACCGAGGCAAGCTTGCGGCAACGCCTCGGCCGGAATGGTCGCGAGCAGGTGAAACAAGCTTACAGCACCACCGCCGGCAGCCAGCTATGGCTCGCAGCGCTACCGCGATTGAACGAACCAACGCGGAGGGCGGGTTAACCGGCACACCCATGTTCAGCCACTTCCTCCGCAAACTCTCGCCTTTCGGGTCGCGCCGCGTCGAGCGGCGTGTGACACAACAGGGCCGCGTCTGGCACCTCACACCCGCGGCGAAGTTCGTATTCGACGCGCCCGATCTCGCCCGCTGGATCGCGGATGGCTCGGCGATCATCGTGAAGTCGAACCCCGCCCGCATCGTTTACCGCGTGACGCTCCCCACGGCCACCATCTTCGTGAAACATTGCCGCATCACGGGTCCACGGGCCTGGGCACGAGAGGTGCTTCGGCCCGCGAAAGCGAAGCTCGAATTCGAGAACGCACGCCTGCTGGCCGAGCGTGGCATCGCGGCCGTGGAACCGCTGGCCTGGGGACACATCGATTCCGTATGGCCGGGCGAAAGCTTCCTCATCACCCGCGCCGAGGAGCGGGCAATTTCCTTCCTCGAGTTCGCCGAACGCGTGCTGCCCACGGCTCCGCTCGACGCCCAACCCGCCATGCGCCGGCAACTCGCCCATGGGCTCGGCGAGTTCCTGGCCGCGATGCACGAGGCTGGTGTCGCCCACCCGGACCCACACGCCGGCAATCTTCTGGTCGAATGGCCGGCCGATGGCATTCCACGATTCGTGCTCATCGACCTGCACGCCGTACGCATTGGCTCAGTGCTTTCGTGGCGCGAAAGCCGGGCCAACCTCACACTCTTCAACCGCTGGTTCCAGATGCGTGTCACCCGCAGCGACCGCCATCGCTTCTGGTGCAGCTATTTCGCCCATCGCTTCGCACTGCGTCAGGCTTCCTCGGCGAAGCTCGCCCGCGAAGTAGAGTGTGCAACGCTTCGCTCGAATCTCGGCTTCTGGGCTGGCCGGCAATCGCGCTGCCTCGGCACCAATCGCTATTTCCGCCAGGTGAAGCGGAACTCGCTTCGGGGACACGTCGTGCGTGATCTGCCAGAGGCGGCCCTGCAAGCACTCTTGCCGGACCCGGACGCTATTTTTAACCACAGTGATGTGAAGTTGCTGAAGGATTCGCGCACCTCGACGGTGGCCGCGTTCACGTTGATCACACCTACGGGCCCGCTTGAGGTTGTGCTCAAGCGGGTCAACATCCGCAAATGGCATGAGCCGCTCAAGAATCGGTTGCGGCGTTCGCCCGTGCTGCGTTCCTGGATGAATGGCCACACCCTGCGCGACCGCTGGTTGCCGACACCGCGACCGCTCGCGGCGTTTCACCGCTATCGCCGTGGCTTGCCGGCCGAGGGCTATTTGCTGACGGAACTGGTGCCGGCGGCGTGTGATCTCGATGCGGCCGTGCCTGTCGAAGAACTTCCGCGGCTCATTCGGGCGATGCACGATCGCGCTGTTTCGCACCGCGATTTGAAGGCGGCGAACATTCTGCTGCGTGAGGGTTCACCCGTGTTCATCGACCTCGTCGGTGTGCGAGTGGGGCGTGTTGTTGGCTTCCGCCAGCGCTGCCGTGAACTTGCCCGCCTGAACGCCAGTTTCCTCACGCCGGGCCAGGTCACGCGATCGCAGCGACTCCGCTTTCTGCGAAGCTACCTGGCCGCGGGGTCTCGGCTTCATCCGGGCTGGAAAAGCTGGTGGCAGCAGATTGCCCTTGAAACGGCCGCGAAGGTGGAGAAGAACCGCCGCTCTGGCCGCCCGCTGGCGTAAATGGTTTGATTCGCGCTGGCACCTGTGCGTGCGAGATGGTGTCTTGAACCCCCCGCATCCTCGACCGGGCACGTCGCAAGGTGAAATGCGTTCGTTCGCCTAAATGCTCTGTCGCACTGTGCGAATTACCTGGGAGTCTGGCTCGGAGTTCGGTTAACTTGCTGTGAAACACGCTCCCGCTACTTCCGGCTACATGAGACCGACATGAATTACGATCTTGCCTTCAAGTTCATCATTCACCGTGCGGGCGGCTGGAATAACCTGCTCCTCATCACACTCTGCATGATCATTCCGGTCGTGGGGCCGATCGTGCTGCTTGGCTATCAGTCCAGCGTCGGTCGACGCTTGCTGCGTGATCCCCAGATGGAAGAGCACCCGGAGTTCACCTTCGATCGCTTCGGGGACTACTTGAACTGGGGCATCTGGCCGTTCGTGGTGCAGTTGATCTTGCAGCTTGTGATCATGCTGTTCGTGCTGGTGTTCGGTGGACTTGCGATCGGTTTTGGCTTCCTGATCAAGGTGCCGGAGGTCGGCTTTGGGCTGGCAGGCCTTGCGTACTTGATCATCATCCTGCTCGGCATCAGTGTCATGTGGCCGGCTGTGATCCACGCCGAGCTGACTCGGAAGCTCGAGTTCGCCGAATGCAAGGCCTTCGTCCTGGACTTCTGGCAGCGGCTCGGCAAATCGACGGCGATTTCAATTATCATTTATCAACTGATCGGCTTCGGCATCTGCTTGCTCGGTTTGCTGGCCTGCTTCGTGGGTGTCTATCCCGCCGCGGCACTCGTGGTCATGGCCGGGTTGCATCTGCGCATGCAGCATTATCAAATGTACCTGGATGCAGGGGGCGAACCGATCCTCCGCACGGAACCGCCGCGCGAGCCGGAAGCGGAACCGATTGACCTGGCACCTTGAACCATTCCATGCTTGCGACTGCCCGCATCTTGACCGGCCCCACCGCCAGTGGCAAATCGGCACTGGCACTGGAAATAGCCGACCGAATCGGTGGTGAGATCATCGCCATGGATTCCATGACGCTGTACCGCGGCATGAATATCGGCACCGCCAAGCCCGGGGCATCACAGCGAGAACGCATCCCCCATCATCTCATCGATGTGCTCGAACCGTGGGAATCGGCGACAGTCGCCAGCTGGTTGGCCCGTGCGGAAGCCGCGTGTGCCGATATCACAAACCGGGGCAAGGTTCCCCTCATTGTGGGTGGCACACCGTTCTATTTGAAAGCGCTGCTTCATGGCCTTTTCCCAGGCCCACCAGGGAACGCGGAGCTGCGTGAACGTTTGGAGGCAGAGGCGGAGCACCTCGGCAAGGATGCACTGCACGCCCGCCTGGCGATCATCGATTCACGCTCTGCGACTCGCTTGCATCCGAACGACGTGCGCCGTGTCGTGCGGGCGCTGGAAGTATTCGAACTGACGGGTCGGCCGATCTCGGCCTGGCAGCAATCGTGGGATACTCCTGCGTTCGCAAATAATGCGACGGTGGTGCCGCCACCCCGTCGCATTCCCGCTGTTGTGCTCGAACTCCCCCGTGAAGAGCTTTATCAGCGGATTGACCAGCGTGTGAGCGAGATGCTCGAAAGCGGCTGGCTGGAGGAAGTGCAACATCTGCGAACCCAACCGCTTCCACTGAGCCGTGAAGCACGCCAGGCTCTGGGCTATCGCGAACTGCTCGACCACCTCGAAGGCAACGGCATGCCCTGGGCCGAACTCATCGACACCATCCGCATCCGCACGCGGCAATTCGCCAAGCGACAACTCACCTGGTTCCGCCATCTCCCCACACTGGCACCCATCCCGGCCCAGGCATCCCACGCAGTGGAACGGGTGCTTCAAGCCTGGGAAGCATCGCTTCAGAACGGAGAGGAGGCGTGAGAAAGTGAATCTCACTCGGCTTTCGGATTCCTCGCACGGCCTCGTTTCCCCACTCACGCGAGCGCGGCCCGGGTGCGCTGCACCACTGGTGAGTCGGGCCCGCTGGCTCCCTTGAGCCAGAAGAGGCTCGCGGCCAAGAAGCGGTCGCGCCAGGGAGCGGCGATGTGCGTGTGGTCCTCCATCACCGCTGCGCTGAACTTGTAGTCGTGGGAATCGGTGCCCTTCAAAAAGATGAGCAACCGCGCGGCGTCCACCAACTCGCGGGCACCGTGCGGATTCGTGCGAAGATAATCTGCCGCCAGTCGCGCGGCCGCGGGCTTATCCTTCGAGAGTGTCTGCAGGATGGATTCGAACTTCACGGGAGCGGCCTTGCCCTCGGTGCCGAGCGCGTCGATGCGCGCTTCACCGAGTTTGCCGCGCGACTTCATCGCTTCGCGGAACTGCGGCACGAATGCGGCCGCCTGCAGGAGTAGCAGTTTGCGGGTGTGGTCATCGGTGCAGGTGCCATAGCTGAAGTGCAGGGCGTTAAGTGTGGTGAGTGTGTGCAGGCCGACGATGCCCGGCTGCCGCATGAGTAATTCGCCGGCACCGCAGAAGAGCCCATCCCACACGCTGGCCGGAGCGACGCCGCCGTTCACGAGTGACAGTGCCCTGTCACTGAGTTCCGCATCGGATGCGGTGCGTGTGGCGGCCAGCACTTCGCCGCTCGCTTCCGGGCTGGGCTTGCCGTTCTGCCACTCCGCGGTGAACTTGCGAGCCAGTTCCGCGTTGCGCCGCCCGCTCTGGTCCGGCTTGCCATCGCGCTTCGCAGGGTTATCCCCTTCATGTGCGAGCAGGGCATAGGCGAGTGAACGGAGCACGGGTTCCGAATAACGCCAGCCGATGGTGTCCAGGCAGCGGAAGGCGTTGGCCACGAAGATCGCCTTGTGGCCGATGTCGCGGAAATCGCGGCACCCGAACCGTGCAAAGGTGTCGAAGAGTTCATGCGAAGTCGCCGAGCGGGCATACGCAGCCACAGCCACATCGGCGGCCTCCACATCCCAGTTCTGCATCGCCTCGGTGAACGCTTCACGGGCCCGGTGGGCTGCGGGGAGTTTCATCTCCTCCACGGGCTTCATCCGCCAACCGCTCTCCTTGAGATTCTGAGCCTCGGCATTCTTGAAGTTGTCGATGGCCCAGAAGATGGGTAGCCAGCGTTCGCGGTCCGGTCCGGCCAGGCTCGATTGATGGGCAGAATTCACCACGAGCACGGCATGGAACTTGAAGCCCACACTCGGCCGCGGTTGCACGTTCCGCACGCCCGCCAGGAAGAGCGCCGCCAGCACCTCGCGATACGAAGTGCCGCTCTTCACGCGCTGACCGACCTCGTCTAGCACCCGATCCCGCGGTGTCTCTTCGAGAATGCGCACGAGCGGCTCGATATCCGGCTCCAGACGCACGAGCTTCGAATCCAGCTTCGCATCATCGGCGGAGACGGACGGCAAATGGTCCAGGAACGCGAGACTCCCCGCACCCAACACGGCGGAGGACTGCAGAAACGATCGACGATCGGGAGAAGCGGACATGACATCGCTCCGAACGAGGAAGAGGTGAGCGACCGAGGCATCAGGATTGTATCACGAAGGGAAGGCCGAAGCGTGAATGATAGGTGCATCAGAGCCCGAGTTGCTGAACCACAGTGAATGCGCTGATTCGATCGGATTCTGGATGGACGCATCGCGAGGAGTCGACAGCAATGTCTGACCGAGCAGTGCACACGCGAATGAGATGGTCACATTTCGCCGTGTGATCCCCGAGTTGCTGTCGGATCCCGCTAATCGCGGCAAGGATGTGCTGATCCACGGCAATACGGTGTCAGAGATTTATCCGAACTTGGGATGCGGGGTATACCCTGTTCGAACTCGATTCGTTTCTCGTCAAGAAGCTCGGCATGCACGAGTTGGACCAGCGTCCGCCATCTCGGCCGGGATATCCTGGATCAATGCTTCTCTCAGTACATGGGAACGGACCGGCGGCGGTTCACGCTCTCCTTCGGACAAGCTCCGCAAGAGGATTCACAGTCTTGCTGAGTAATAGGCCTTGCGGAGGAACGCTATGACTCCTGGACTCGCTCAGCGGAAGTGTGAATAAAATTGCCCATCCGGATTGCAGGATGGGCAGGATTCGATTGCGTTTCGTTCTCCGCCTCCGCTTACCCCAGAATCCCCGTCACCACTTCACCTTTCACCAGTTCGCGGGGCTGGTTGAGGTGGTTGTAGACGATCGTTTCGGGGTTGATGCCGACGCTGTGATAGATGGTGGCGAGAAGCTCCGTCGGGTGGACGGGGTTCTCCACGGGTGCGGAGCCGGTCTTGTCCGACTTGCCGTAAACGAAGCCGCGCTTCACACCGGCACCGGCGAGCAGGGCGGTGTAACAGTATGGCCAGTGATCGCGGCCATCGTCCTGGTTCTGGTTGCCCGAGGTGCTGACTCCGCGTTGGGGGCTGCGGCCGAATTCGCCCACCACCACCACGAGCGTGTCCTTCAGCATGCCGCGGGCATCGAGATCTTCGACCAGGGCACTCACGCCGCTGTCCAGCATGGGGGCAGACTGATCCTTCATGCGCTTGCTGAGCCCGGCATGCACGTCCCACGAGTGGTTATCGCTGTTGGCCACCTTGGGCCAGACCACTTCGACGAAGCGTGTGCCGGCTTCGACCAGTCGCCGGGAGAGGAGCAGGCACTGGCCGAAGGTGTTCTTGCCGTAGCGTTCGCGGACTTCTGGCTTCTCGTCGCTCAGATCGAAGGCCTTCTTGGCCCGGCCGCTCACCACCAGGCCGAGTGCCTTGTCGTAGTACTTGTCGAGGTCGTGCTTCGCCACGGCCTGTTCCAGGTCGGGCATGCCTTTCGAGACGGTATCGCGAAGTGTGGCCCGGCGTTCCATGCGCGAGACGCTCAGTTCTTCCCGCAGCTTCAGGTCGTCCGTGCGGATGCGTTCCATCTTGGCGAGATCCATGTCGTCGCCGGAGGGGTAAAGCAGGTACGGGTCGTACGCCTTGCCGAGGAAGCCGGCGCTGCCGCCCTTGCCCACCACGTTCGATTCTTGCAAGGGTCGCGGCATCATGACGAAAGGCAGCATCGGCACGGTCGGCGGCTTCAGCTTGATGATGTTCGAACCCAGTGTTGGGAAGTCCTTGGGGCTCGGCGGTTCCAGCTGCCCGGAGGGGCTGACCTTGTCCGTGGTGTAGCCCGTGTGCATCTGGTAGATCGCGGCCGTGTGGTTGAAGAGGCCGTTCGGCGTGTAGCTCATTGAGCGAAGCAGCGTGGTCTTGTCGAGCACCTTGGCGATCTTTGGCAGCAGTTCCGTGACGTGCACGCCGGGGAGCACCGTGTCCTGGTGCTTGAAGACGCTGCGGACCTTATCGGGCACATTATCCTTCGGGTCCCAGAGGTCGAGGTGGCTGGGGCCGCCTTGCAGGTAGACAAAGATGACGCTCTTGGCCTTGCCGAAGCCCCGGCCGCCACCTTCTTCATTGCTGGCTGCGGAGGCTTCCTGGAGACGGAACATCTGGCCGAGGGTGAGGCCGAGAACACCGGAACCGCCGACGCGGAGCAGGTCGCGGCGTGTGACGCCATCGCAGGTATCACGTCCGGGTGCGCCAGGTATCACGAGCATGGTCAGACTCCGGAAGGGAGAAGCAGGCAGGAAAGCGAACACGGATGCGGCGAGCGCAGGTGTGTAAACAATACTTTATCGTACGCGTTCGAGGGTCGCAACAAGGAATTTCGGCTCCCTCGAAGCCCGCTGATCTCAGGGCTATTCGATAAGGCAGATCCCGTTGCAGTCCACTTGTAGTCGTGCGGAAGCGCAGACTTCGCTCAGTCTCCAACCCGGTTGGCCAGGTTGTGGGTCTCACTCTCCTCATCGCCACGGGGTAAACGTCAGAGTGGAGAGTGAGAAGCACCTCACTCGAACAGCCCGCCGAGAGAGTTCAGGGGCTGGAAAAATCGAACAGGACACTCCCAGACTGAAGTCGGCATCATCCGACTGGTTGCGTTTGCCCAATCGTGAACTAGACTTCAGGCCGATTCGCCCACTCCTCACTCGCGGTTGGAGGCCCTGCCGTGGATGCCGGGTTCCTCGAACGATTGCTCGGCGGCAGCCGGCTCTGGACCGGGCCGTGCGTCGTGATTCTGGATGCGGCCTTCAACGTTGATTCGACCGGACCCGATAGCATCGTGACGGGCGGGCAAAAAGCCTACGCCCCGCGTGTGCCCACGGGCCGGCTGGAAGCCGATACCGTGCTGCTCTTGAAGGACGAAGGCGTGATACTGGCGATCGAACAGCATCACCAGAAGGACGGCATGGGGCAGATGCGTGTGAAGCAACGGCTCACCGTGGTGGATGTGCGTCACGTGGTGGGCTTCGAATTTGACGGAGCCGAACCGCTGGCCGTTCTGGGTGTGGGTGCCCCGCCCCCGGTGCGGGATTCGGAATATCGCCCGGGCACGCTCGTTGGGTAAAGCTTACCGTGTAATCCTTGCAAATCGGTAAGGCGAAATTACAAGTTTGACCAGAATGGGCTGATCCACAATTAGCCATCGAATTTTTAAAGACATACTATTAAACAACTTGTCCCAATTCAGGCACATCGGCTCACGAATTGGCACGGTGGCTGCTTTTATTTATTCCGTCGACACGGTTCTCCCCCAGAACTACGACAACGGGTGACTGGCTTCCCCTGAATCAGCCAGCACCGCCGGGCCGAACCCACCGGCGACTTGCCGCACCCCCAGTCGGAAAGCGTCGCACGGCCCTCTGGAACTCCTTCCCCCGCGAGCCGTCCGGCCCCCCAGCCGGACGGCTCGCTTTATTTCACGCCCTTCGCGCCGATGCCCGTCCTTATTAACCCCTCATGATTCGTCCTGAGAATGAGCCGCTAACCTGTTCGAAGGACAACCAAGTCTCTGGGGGGAGAACGGCGACAAATGCAGCCATGAGCTCAGGATTTCACGCCGCACTCCGCATTCCGAATTCCGCATTGAGGAACCAAATGCTCCCCAAGGGATTCCATACCTCAATGAGAGCATAATACGCCTCATCACTCTCCGGGGGATTTCCATGAAGGCTTGTGTACTCACGCTTGCAGCGGCATTGCTGACGGCATCACCTGCTCTTGCGGCACCACCCAACATCGTTTTCATACTCGCGGATGATCTCGGTTATGGCGACCTGGGTTGTTATGGCCAGAAGCTCATCAAGACGCCCAACATCGACAGGCTTGCCGCCGAGGGGATGAAGTTCACCCAGTGCTATGCGGGCAGCACCGTCTGCGCTCCCTCGCGCTGTGCCCTGATGACCGGGCTGCACACGGGGCATTGCCGCACACGCGGCAACGGCGGCGGCGGAGTGCCCCGCGGCAACGTCCCGCTCGCACCGGACGATATCTGCGTCGCGGAATTGCTCAAGAAAGCCGGCTACCGCAATGCCCTCACCGGCAAGTGGGGCCTCGGCGAGGATGGCTCCACCGGCATCCCCACGAAGAAAGGCTTCGACCTCTTCTTCGGCTACCTCAATCAGCACCACGCCCACAACTATTACCCCGACTACCTCTGGCGGAACGAATCGCGCGTGGAGCTGGCGAACCCGCAATCGAAGAACGAGGGCGTTGCCGAGAAGTTCATCACCTATTCGCCGGACCTCGTGCTAGATGAAGCCCTGAAGTTCATCGACGCCAACAAGGAGCAGCCATTCTTCCTGTACTTCGCCACCACGGTGCCGCACGCCAATAACGAGAAGACGCGGGCCACCGGTGAAGGGAACGAGGTGCCGAGCGATGAGCCGTACAGCAATGAGAAGTGGCCACAGGCGGAGAAGAACAAGGCCGCGATGATCACGCGGCTCGATCGCGACGTCGGCACGTTGATGGCAAAGCTGAAGGAGTTGAAGCTGGACGACAACACCATCGTCTTCTTCACCAGCGATAATGGACCGCACCAGGAAGGTGGCAACAAGCCGGAATTCTTCGCGAGTTCCGGGCCATTTCGCGGCATCAAGAGGGCCCTGACGGATGGCGGCATTCGCATGCCGATGATCGTGCGCTGGCCGGGCCACGTGAAAGCGGGCAGTGTGAACGATCACGTCTGGGCATTCTGGGACTTCCTCCCCACCGCATGCGACCTCGCCGGGATTGCCACACCGGCCGGGCTCGATGGCATCTCGATCGTGCCCACCCTCACAGGCAAGGGCGAACAGAAGACACATGAATTCCTCTACTGGGAATTCCACGAAGGCGGCACGAAGCAGGCGGTGCGGCACGACAAGTGGAAAGCGATCCGCCTCGCGCCCGGTGCCCCGCTGCAGCTTTACGATGTGGTTGCGGATCCCGGTGAAAAAGCCAACATAGCCAAGGAGCATCCCGACGTGGTGGCGAAGATTGAAGAGTACTTGAAGACGGCCCGCACGGAATCGAAAGCATTCCCGATCGTGATGCCGAAGAAGAAGTAGGCACATTTCTCGGAAACACACGCAACACATATGGCCTGCCCATCAGCGATGACGGGCAGGCCATAATTATTTTCCGATTCGTGTCCTCTTTGTCCGCGGCACTGCGTTACCTAATCCAGGCTTCAACTTACCCCCGCCGTCCTAACGGACGGAAACCCCTGAAACGAGTGCTGCCATGACCTGGTTCACGCGCCGCGTGCGCACGTCTTCCCCTATTTCCCGCCGACCCAAACCACTGGCGTTCGAACGCCTGGAAGATCGCCTCACCCCGGCCGGGGTCGGCGTCTCCGTCGGGCTCGGCGACATCAACGGCGATGGCTACACGGACATCGTCGCCGGGGCCGGTGCGGGACACACACCGCAAATCAAGGTGTTCAGCGGCAAGGATGGCTCCGTCATTCGCGATTTCCTGGCGTTCGACGAATCATTCACGGGCGGTGTCTTCGTGGCGGTCGGTGATGTCACCGGTGATGGGCGAGCCGATATCGCCGTGGGTGCCGGCAACGGCGGCGGGCCCCAGGTGAAACTCTACGACGGCGTGAGTGGCGACGAGGTCCAGAGCTTCTTCCCGTACGAAGATTCCTTCCGTGGCGGTGTGAACATCGGCCTCGGCGACGTGAACCGCGATGGCTTCGAAGATCTCATCTGCGGCACTGGCGTGGGCGGCGGGCCGCGCGTCGTTGTCTACAGCGGACAGGACGGCACGAAATTGATGGATTTCTTCGCCTATGAGAGCAGCTTCCGCGGAGGCGTCAACGCCGGTGGTGCCGATGTGAACGGCGACGGCTTCGATGATGTGCTCTGCGGCACCGGCGTGGGCGGCGGCCCGCGCATCATCGCCTTCGATGGCCGCGATGGCACGATGATCCGCAACTTCTTCGCCTATGAAGACAGCTTCCGCGGTGGTGTCAGCGCAGCCGCGGCCGATCTCGATGGCGATGGCCGGGACGAAATCCTCGCGGGCAGCGGCGTCGGAGGCGGGCCCGTCGTCAAGGCGTTCGGCCTCAGCGATGCGGCACCCGTCCTTTCGTACCTCGCCTTCGATGGCAGCTTCCGTGGCGGCGTGAACGTTGCCGGTGGCGATGTGAACGGCGATGGCAAGGAGGATATCATCGCCGGTTCCGGTCCTGGCAACAACTCACTCGTGCTGGGCACGCTCAGCACAGGCAGTTCGTTCACCAGCTTTTCGGCCTTCGACGGCCCGCCGCCTGGAGGGTTCGCCACGCGAGCGGAGCCGCAACTGGCCCTGCAATACGGCAGCAATTCGCTCTCCGTGGTGCCCGGCACCGATAGCTTCCTCCCCGTGATCGTGAGCGTGAAGAACCCCAGTGCCGGTTCGCGCATCCGCTTCTCGCAGACGATCACGCCCTCCACCGGGCTCACAATCAACAGCGATCACCCTGGCAGCGGCTGGACGACGACCGCGGCCGACACGAGCTTCACGGTGAGCCAGACCTTCAAGGGTATTACCCTCGGCACATACACCGTGCGAACGACAGCCACCATTGAAGGCACCGCTATCTCCGTGAGCCGCGATCTCACGGTGCGTGTGGTGACCACGACCCAGCCTGTTCCAGCACTGACTGCACCCACCACGTTCCCGTCCGCTATACCACCGAACAGCATTGCGAATGTGCTGTTCACGACCGTGTTGACGGGCACGAACACGGCTCCAGCAAGTGTCACGCTGGAAGAAGTCGATGTTGCGGGCAATGTGCTGGATACCGTGGGCAGCTTGAGGGACGACGGCACCAACGGCGACCTCGTGGCCGGGGACAACGTTTACAGCGGTGCGTTCTTTAATCTCTCCGGCGGATCGGACACGCTGCAGTTCTTCCGCACCCGGCAAACGATCGGCAGCACAACCGTTACCTCGGCCTCTGGCTCACTGCTGGCAACGGATGCACCCACGAGCTTCGCCATCCCGGATACCAGCACAGCCGTCACGGATCCGGCCACGGGTTATTCACTCATCCCGAATCAGTTGCTGGTGAAGTTCGCGGAGGGCACGACGTTCACCGAGATCCAGGCGGTCGCTACGGCCGAGGGCGGCACGCTCATCGGAGCGAGCCCCGCGCTGGGCTTCTACCAGTTCACAATTCCCGGAGCCGCGACGGCCGCCACGGTGAACGCGGCCATCGTGCAGTGGCAGACGCATGCCGAAGTGGTGAAGGCCAGTGCGAACTCGGTGGGTGAAGCAGACACCACGATTGCAGGAGACGACACCACATCCGGCGGGTACTGGTATGACCTCATTCGCGCCGATGAAGCGAGAGTCGTCGCCGAGGGGTTCCGCACCCTGGTCGCCGTGCTTGACACCGGCGTGGATTACAATCACTCCGAGCTGGCACCCTTCATCACCAAGGGGCCCGACTTCGGAATGGGCGACGATGATCCAGCCGATATCGATGGACACGGAACACACGTAGCGGGGTTGATTGCTGCGAGCCGGGGTGATGGCGGCACTACGGGAATCTCGGGCTCGCCGGTGCTCGCCGTGAAAGTGTTTGGCGATGGATCAACGAGTCTGCGACAAGCCGAGACCGGTGTGTCAGCAGGAATCGAGTACGCCGTTGCTCGTGGGGCCAAGATCATCAGCATGAGCCTCGGTGGCTTCCCACCTGATTCCATAGTGGGAGATGCCGTGGCACAGGCCCAGGCTGCGGGCCGATTGGTCGTGGCATCAGCCGGAAATCTGAGCACGCTCGAGAAGCGATATCCAGCGGCATTCGAGGGTGTGCTCTCTGTCGGCAACACGAATAGTGCAGATGTCCGGAGCCCGAGTAGCAACTATGGCGACTGGGTCCGAATCACGGCTCCTGGAGAGATGATTCGCTCGACGGTGCCACTGGGTCCGAATCTCAAAACGAACAGCCTGGATCCCACGGGCTATCGCGAACTCACCGGCACATCGATGTCAACACCCATCGTGAGCGGTGCCGCCGCGCTGGTGTGGAACACCTATCCGGAACTGACCGCGGTGGAAGTGCAAGAGCGGCTGGTGCGTTCGGCAAAGCCCTTCGACCCGTTCAGCCAGACCGCTGCAGATTTCCCCAACGCGGGTCGGCTCGATGTGTTCGAGGCCATCGTCAACGGCAGTTTCGAGAACGGTCTCACGGGCTGGACCACTTCGGGCACCACCGGTTCGCTCACCGCCCTGGGGCCCGCGAGTCCCATCACCGGTTCATTCATGGGTTATGTCAGCACGGGGCCGGCCGGAGCCGTCACCAATGCCTCACTGGAATACCAGTTCACTCCCAGCGCCGCGGCTTCCACTGTCACCATCAGCCTGTGGTATCAGTTCATCACGGAGGAGTTCCCCGAGTTCGTGGGGACGAAGTTCAACGATGTGCTGATCATCGAGGTAGAAGGGCCCGGCGGCGGCACCCTTGCCACTGAATCCGTGAACGGCTCGGCCTTCACGCGCGACGACCGCTACCAGTTCCCCGGCGGCGATAGCTCGGCGGGCACCACGGGCTGGCGGCGGAAGGAACTGGTGGTCCCGCTCACCGATGGTGCCACGTACAACCTGCGCATCCGCATCGCAGACGCCGGAGATGGCATCTTCGATTCCGTGGCACTGATCGATGGGATCGAGTTCCGTTAAGCATGAAGCGAGATGCCAGTGGCATGGCGAGCCGGCCACGTGAGTGGCCGGCCTCCGGGTGTGCGTTGCTCATTTGTGTGGACTCCGGCCGGTTCGCCCGGAGTCTGTGATTTTATCGCAGCTTCCATTCGATGCGGCGGCCGCCGGTCTGGTTATCGACGTAAATCACTTCGCCCGAGTTGATGGTAGTAACGCGGTACGAGGCGACTTGGCCCACCTGGCCGCGGACGCTGGATGCTGTGGTCGTGAAGATGGTGGTGCCATCGAGCACTTTCCAGGTGCCGCTGGCACGTTCCTCGTCGTCGAACACCTTCTTGAAGCCCTTCTTGTACGTAACGACTGAGGAGAATGAACCACCGGGATTGAGCGTGAACTTCACAATCTTGTCGTCCGTCTGATGGCCCCAGGTGCCGATCAACGCGGCCGTGAGGTCGGCATCCGTTGACTTGAAGACCGGGGCCGGCGGCGGCGGGGCGGGCTTGATCGCAGGAGCCGGCGGTGGGTTGACCGTTTTCGTGAAGGTCATCATCACGGTGTTCTTGCCGGGCAGCGACACGAATTCCGTGGGCCGCGATGCGGACTCGGATGTGGAGAAGCAAATCAGGAGCGTGTCGCCATCACGCATGTAGATTCCTTTGCTGCCGAGGTTCACGGCGCCAGCCAGGTCGATGTGTTTGGGCGAGACCGTGGGATCGGCGACGAACGCGAGCGTCTTCACCGTGCCATCGGGCTTGTCGAAGGCAAGCAACTGCCCGCTGATCACGACGCGGCCATTGGCAATCATCGTCTGCTTCACGATGGTGGACGGGATCGGCTGGCCATTCTCGATCAGCGACACGAGATCCCACGTGCCATTGAGTGAATCAATCGGTTGTGGCTGGGGTGGTTCCTGCATGGCCAGTTCGGGGCGTGCAAACGCGGCCCAGTTGGCGGCCACCAGGGCGAACAGAGCAATCAGCGTGAATCGGAAACGCACGGGGAACTCCTTTCCTCGGGAGAATCGTGTTAATCGCGCGGAGAGTATGGCACGGCACCGCGGAGCGGAGCAAGCCGAATCGCGATCCGTTCAGGCGGCGACTGGCTTCGCACTCCCCTTCCACGCAGGCTCCGCTAGAACAGCCTTTCACCGCCGCGCCTCGCCAGGACCCTGCACATGGCTTCTCACTATCCGATTGCCCACACTCGCACCCCGACGCTGCTATTTCCGAGTGCTGCCGCGGCGTCCAAATATGTGGCTCGCGAGATCGACAAACTCGTGCGGGCTCGCAACGCCGCGGGCAAACCCACCGTGCTCGGCCTCGCCACCGGCAGCACGCCCGTCGGCATGTACCGCGAACTGATTCGCCTCCACAAAGAAGAAGGGCTCGACCTGTCGCGGGTCATCACCTTCAACCTGGATGAATACTTCCCGATGCCGAAGGAGAGCCCGCACTCGTATTTCCGGTGGATGCACGAGACGCTCTTCAACCACGTGAACATTCCGTGGAGCAACATTCACATCCCCGATGGCACCCTTCAACCGGAGGAAGTGGACGCGTTCTGTGCGGACTACGAGAAGAAGATCAAGGCGGCCGGCGGCATCGATATCCAGATACTCGGCGTCGGCCGGACGGGGCACATCGGCTTCAACGAACCGGGCAGCCCACGCACGAGCCGCACCCGCATGGTGACGCTCGATAGCATCACCCGCCGCGATGCGGCGAGCAGTTTCTTCGGTGAGGAGAACGTGCCGAACCAGGCCATTACGATGGGTGTGACGAGCATCCTCGATGCCCGGCGCGTCTTCATGATGGCGTTCGGTGAGCACAAGGCCGCGATCGTGTACAAGGCGCTGGAGCAACCGCCAACGGAGGCGATTTCTTCGAGCTTCCTGCAAGAACACCCGGATGCCACGGTGGCGCTGGATGAAGCGGCCGCGGCGGAACTCACGGCCATCAAGCGGCCCTGGGAAGTGGGCCCGTGCGAGTGGACGCCGGAACTCGTTCGCAAGGCCGTGGTGCACCTCGCGCTCACGGTGCGGAAGGGCTTGCAGAAGCTCAACGACGACGACTTCCGCGATTATCACCTGTACGATTTGCTGCGTGAGAAAGGGCCCGCTGAGCGCATTGGCGAAGCCGTGTTCCACGATCGCATGGAGACGATTCAACTCCACCCTGCAGGACGAATCAGTCAGGGTGTGGATGCACCGAAGGCGGTACTCGTTTTCAGCCCGCACCCGGACGATGATGTGATCTCGATGGGCGGCACCATCATTCGCCTGGTCGAGCAGGGGCACAAGGTTCATGTGGCGTATATGACCAGTGGCAACATCGCGGTTTTCGACCACGATGCTCGCCGATTCGTCGATTTCGTGGATGAATTCCTCTCGACCTTCGGCGACGCGTCCGAGAAATCGAGCGCGGGCACCATCAAGGAACGCGTGGTCCAGTTCATGGATGCGAAGAAACCCGCCGAGCCGGACAGCCCGGAGTTGCTCGAGATCAAGAAGTTGATTCGCACAACGGAAGCCCGGGCCGCGGCGCTGGCGTGTGGCATCCCACCTGCCCAACTCGAATTCATGGACCTGCGCTTTTACCGCACCGGCACCGCCGCGAAAAATCCGATTCACCCGAATGACATCGACGACATTGCGGAACTGCTGACGCGTTTGAAGCCACACCAGATTTACGTCGCCGGCGAGCTTTCGGATCCGCACGGCACGCACCGCACCTGTGCCGAGGCCGTGTTCTCGGCCGTGCGCAACGTCCGCACGGGTGGCCAGGATTTTGACGTCTGGCTTTACAAGGGTGCCTGGGAAGAGTGGGAACCACACGAGATCGAAATGGCGGTGCCGCTTTCGCCGGAAGTGCTCGAACGCAAGAAGCAGGCGATCTTCCGCCATCAGAGCCAGAAGGATCGGGCCATGTTCCCTGGCGGCACGGATCGCCGCGAGTTCTGGCAACGTGCCGAGGACCGCAATTTGGGCACCGCCCGAACATACGACGCGCTGGGCCTGCCCGAATACTTCGCACTCGAAGCCTTCGTGAAATGGAAGGATGCTTAAGGCCATCCCAGTGAGCCCGCCACTTGCGATCGGCTATGTGAGAAGAATTGATTCCTTGTCCGCCATCGGTCGGGAAGTTGCATGGAATAGGCGACGACGATCGATGCGGTTCATACGATGGAATGGCCGGTGCGTTGTGAAGACTGGCAAGCGTGGCAAACGGAGCCGCGAACACCAGTGAGTCCGGCGAATCTCCAAGGAAGTGGCGCAATTTGGTGCGGGACTGATCTTCATTTAATGGGGGACGAACGGTATCACCGAGTCAGGTGCGATTCCGCATCCAATCTTGCCTCGGGGCCATCGAATCAACAGGGAGGGCGGCGAGCCGAACCTTTCCCCCTTTTTTCGCGTCCGTCCGGCATCACACCGGCATGGGCGCTCCTAGAATAGGGAAGCAAGGGAGTGCCCGACCCCCCACATAAACGGGAGCCCAACATGAGCAATACTCCGAATCGAGCCAGCAACCCGGCCGGGAAGCCCCGCCGCAAAGACATCAGCCTGGATCTGCCCACGGCCCGTCAGATGCTTCCTCTCGTTCGAAGCATCGTCACCGAAATTGTCCATTCGCGCACGGCCTTAAATCAACTGAATCCGGAACAGGCCCGTCTCGAACGCAATCGCCGCGAACTGGTCTGGCAGGAACGCCAGCGCCGCTACCAGATCACGGAAGAGATTGCCTCCGCGGAAAAGACGATCACCACCGCCCTGGCGGAACTGAACTCCCTTGGCGTGCACATCACCGACGCGGAAGTCGGCGAAGTCGATTTCCCCACCAAGATCAATGGCCGACCGGCGGCCTTCAGCTGGAAGCTCGGCGAAGAACGTGTCGGCCACTGGCACTACGCCGGCGAAGAGATGCGCCGCCCCATCCCGGCCGACTGGGATCATGCCAAGGCCTCGCAAATCCGCTTCCGCAGCGTGCCGTGAAGACATGACAGCTTTCGATCTTCTCCAGGGCCGGTGCTGTCGGATCACGACAACACCGGCCTTGAGCTTTTCTTGGAGATTCGCGCGACTGGAACGACCTTGCAGGCTGTAGGAATCGCGCACAACTGAAATGACGGTTTTTTGGGATTTCTCGCTCGTCCGATTTGCATGGCCCCTGGATGTGATCTAGAAATGGAGTGTTCGCGGTGATGAGCCTTCGACGACTCATCACGGTGGACGACTGAGCCGCAGTTTTTGTGCGACTCGGAGTGCCTGACTCAACCTGATCGTGCCTGCACGTCCGTGATTCAGGTTAGGCATTTGTTTGGGCTTTAACCGTTCCGAGGGGGGAACGGATTTAGCTGCCAGGCTACCGAAGGGATGGACGGGACCCGTAAGTACGCTTGGTAACTCGGGGAGCCGCAAGGCTCCCCGAGTTTTTTTGTGTGGCAAATCCCAACACCAAAGCCGCGAAGCCATTCTTGTGACTTGCTCTGTTCACGGCCGCATCCATTTCCGGTATTGAATTTCGACTCTGCGTCACCACTCTTCCATCGCGGCTAAACTGTTACAATATCTTGATAACTCCTCCGCGAGGTCTGCCGTGCGATGACGGTTTCTCCCCTGCAAGGTGTCACGCACGCCTGCTTTGGCCTCAGCTACCTGATCGCGTTCGGGCTCGAACTGGCCTGGCTGGCCCGGCCGCGCTCCGTGTGGCGCGTCTCCGCGTTGACCGTGGGCATTGCCGGGCTCATCGCCCACACCGCATACATCAGCTACAACCAGCCGACACCCGCCGCCCCTTACGGCTCACTTCTCTTGCTCGCCTGGGTGCTGGCGCTCTTTTACCTGTACGGCACCATCCACTACGCGCGTCAGGCCTGGGCTGTGTTTGTGTTGCCGGTGGTTATCGGGCTCGTTGGCCTTTCACTCGCTCTCGTTGCCGGCGGCAGCACCGAGACCGCCTTCGATCTCCCCGCCTGGCTCAGTGGCGACCGCTTCTGGGGCATCATCCATGGCATCCTGATTTTGTTCGCTTCCGTCGGCGTGAGCGTCAGCTTCCTGGCCAGCCTGATGTACCTGGTGCAGGCCCGCCGCTTGCGCAACAAGGTGAACCCGGCCCGCGTCGTGCCGATGCTGAGCCTGGAACGCCTCGAAGCGATGAATCGCCGGGCGCTGAACCTCGCCTTCCCGCTCCTTACCGCAGGACTGCTCGTGGGCGCGCTCCTGCTCAATCACGACAATGCCGTGGCCGAGGACTGGCTCTCGATCAAGGTGGTTTCGTCCGCCGGATTGTGGGTGGTGTTTCTCGTGCTGCTGTACATGCGCTATGCCGCTTACGTGCCACCCCGCCGGCTGGCGATGCTTTCGGTTGTCGCCTTTGCGTTGCTTGTGATCGCGCTGGCCGCTGCCCATCCCTTCTTGCAAGGAGGGAGCCAGTGAACCTCCGTGCCATCGGCTGCAACGTTGCCTCGGCGGATGTCGCCGTGCGGGAGAAACTCGCCTTCAACGACGCGAAACTTCGCTACGCACTCACCGAATTGAATGCCCGCTACGGCGTGGAAGCGGTCGTGCTCGGCACCTGCAATCGCGTCGAGCTCTATCTCGCCCGCCCCGAGGATGGTGCACCCGTTCATGCTCCGCTCATCGCGGAGTTCCTGGCGGAGATTCACGCCGTCCCGGCCAGTTACATCCTTCCGCACCTCTACGAGCGCGCCGATGAACGCGCCGTGGAGCACGCCTTCCGCGTTGCCTGCAGCCTTGATAGTGTCGTCATCGGGGAAGGGCAGATCGCCGCCCAGGTCAAAGAAGCCTTCGAGATTGCCCAGAAGCTCCCAACCACGGGACCATTGCTCAACGCACTCTTCGCCAGTGCGCTTCGCGTCTCCAAGCGCGTCCGGACGGAAACGGGAATCGAGCAGGGGCACGTCTCGGTGGCAAGCGCGGCCGTTGATTTCTTGCGCCCCGTGTTCGACCACTATCACGACAAGACCGTGCTTGTAATTGGTGCCGGCGAGATGGCCCGTCTGACGTTGCAACACTTGAAGGAACTGGAACCGGCCCGGGTGCTCGTGACTAACCGCAACCCCGAACGCGCTACGGCGGCGGCGGCCGAGTACGGTGGTCAAGCTGTGCCGTGGGAGCAGCTCGATGACGCACTCGTGCAATCGGATATTGTGCTGAGCACCACCGGGGCCGCCGAGCCGATCATGCCGCGGCGGCGTTTCGATGAAAAGGTTCGCTCCAGGCGTGGTCGGCGGGCCATGGTGATCTTCGACATGGCGGTGCCGCGCGATTTCGATTCCCGCATCCACGATGGTGACCGCGTCTGCCTCTACAACGTCGATGATCTGAACAGTGTCCGCGATCAGCAACTCACCGAGCGCCGCCGGCACGTGCCGAAGGCCGAGAGCATCGTGGCCGAAGAAGTGGCGAAGTTCGTGAAGGACTGGAACCGCCGCAAGGATGGCCCGGTGATTGGGCAACTCACGGCGGAAGTGGATCGCGTTCGCGAAGCGGTGGTGTCGCCCTTGCTTGAGAAGCTCAACGGCCAACTCACCGAAGCGGACCGGGCCTATATCGAAGGCGCCTTCCGCCTCTTTCAGAACAAGCTGCTGCATGGCCCCATCGCCGCACTGCGGGAATCCCATGAAGACCACCGCGGCGGCCTTCGCGATGCGCTGATGAAGCTGTTCGGGCTCAAAGGATAAAAGCACCGAAACTTGCGGAGTGGTTTCGCCGACCGCTCGCCGCGAACCACTCCGCGACCAACCACTTACTTCAAAGCCGAGTAATCGGTCGGGGTCAGGAACTCGGAAACCACGCCGCCCTTGGCTTCGGTGAGGGAGCCGCCGGCCTTCTCCTCGCTGGCCTTGCGGGCCTCGATCCAGGCGGGGTCCATGCGGAAGCCATCAAACGATTTCTTCGCGGCCTCGGGGCTGTCGTGGGCCAGCAGGTAGACCAGCGTGTTCTCCGCACCCTTCGAATCCGGCGTCAGGTGCCAGTAGACGAGATTGGTCATGCCGTGCTTCTCGAACAGCTTGATAGTGTGATCGCGGAAGCGAGAATCGAGTGCCGGCAGGTTGCCCTTCGTGGTGGTGTACGTCCGCAGTTCGAACACGCGTGGCCCCTTGCCGGCCTCGATCTTCAGAGCAGGTGAAAAGTCCGTGGTGTTCAGGAACTTCTGTTCCACCTTCGTCACCAGCCTGCCGTCCTTCTCCGAATCGGCCTGGGCCTTCTTCCAGTCCGGATCCGCCGCGAACGCTTTCCACGAGGCCGCACGGGCGTCCTTGCTCGGATAAGCGAGAAAGTACACCAGCTTGCCTTCCTTGTTGTCGCCGACCGGGGTGAAGTAGCCCACGTTGGTCATGCCGTGCTTCTCGAACAGCTTCGTGGTGTGATCGCGGAAGCGGGCGTTCAGCGCCTCCAGCTTGCCCGGAGCGGCATAATAGACTCGCATCTCGAATACACGCGTGTCCGGTGATGCCTTCTTGTCGTCAGCGGTGGTGCTCATGGCGGAGAATGGCACGAAGGCCAGTGCGAGGAACAGGATCTTCTTCATGGTGAACTCCTGCAGGGAAAGGCGAATATCTCACGACATCGGCTTAACGATCACGAGCACACTCGCACAGGGTTCGCCTGCAATTCGTGATGATTCGTAAAATGGTCCTCACACAGTCTGGAACCGAATGAGTGAATCGATGGCTCTCGCTCCGCAATCCGCCCGCCACTGGCTCGATCACGAGGACGCCTGGCTTGCGCCCTATGCCATGCGTTCGAGCGTGAGCCGTGGCCGCAGGCATGCGGAGCCGGAACACCCGTTTCGCTCGCTCTATCAGCGCGATCGCGAACGCATCGTGCATTGCACGGCTTTTCGCCGCATGACCGGCAAGACGCAGGTGCTCGTGGCCTCGGTGAACGACCACCATCGCACGCGCCTCACGCACACGCTGGAAGTGACGCAGGTGGCCCGCACCGTTGCCCGCCGGCTTCGCCTCAATGAGGATCTCACCGAGGCGATCGCGCTCGCCCACGATATCGGCCATCCGCCCTTTGGCCATGCTGGTGAAGCCGCGCTCAACGGCTGCCTCGCGGAGCACGGCGGCTTCGATCACAACCTCTTCGGCCTGCGCCGCGTCGATGAACTCGAGGAGCGCTACCCCGATTTTCCGGGCCTCAATCTCTCCTTCGAGGTGCGCGAAGCCTTCGCCCAGCACAGCGGCAAATCAACGGCTCCGGAAAGCCTGGAATTTCAGGGCTCCGGTTCGCCCTTGCTCGAGGCTCAGGTGGCCGACGTGGTCGATTCCCTGGCTTACGACACACACGACACCGATGATGCTCTCGGGCTCGGCCTCATCACGCTGGAAGAACTGAACGAGGTCGAGTTCTGGGTGCGGGCTTCCGAGCGCGTTCGCGCTCACACACCGGGATTAACTGGCCATCCGTTTCGCACGGCCGTGGTCCGTGAGTTGCTTGCCTGGCAAGTCACCGACTTGCTCGAAGAGACCGCACGCCGGCTTGAAACCGCAATGGTGAAGTCATTGGACGATGTCCGCACGGCGACCGAACCACTGGTCGGCTTCTCGCCCGCGGTGCGTGCTGGCAAGTTGGGCCTCGAACGCTTCCTGCGTGGCCGGGTCTACACGCATCATCGTGTGCTCCGCATGACGGCCAATGGCAAGCGCATCCTGCAGATGCTCTTCACGGAGTATGTAAAGAGCCCGGAGCTGCTGCCCGAGAAGCACTTGCGCCGCTGGGTAGAAGCGGAGCGCATTGCTGGGCCGACGCCACCGGGCTGGGTGGTGGCCAATCGCCGACCTGTGGACTCACTTCACCGCGTGGTGGGGGATTATCTCGCAGGAATGACCGATCGATTCGCCCAACAGGAATACCGCCGTCTGTTTTTACCCTCGGTTGAGTTGTAAGATCAGTAATGGCAGAATAGAAGTCAGACATCAGATGACAGTGATCAGAAGACTGATATCGGCGTGCCGGCCATTCACGTCGACTGCCGCGGATTCTCGACAGACCATCCGCCCGTGCTGTTCGGTTGCACAGGACCGCCGTTTAAGTCGTGCCATCGCCTGCATCGATCACCCGCTCTCCGAGGCTGCCATGCTCCTTTGGCTTCTCCGTGTCGCCTACGTCGGCTTGCTCATCGGTATCGCGATCTTCACGGCCAGCATCTTCATCGAGCGGGACGAACAAACCACGGGCATCCTCATCGCCCTGGGGTTCCTCGCCTTTGGCAGCATCGTGATGTTCACGGACATCCGCGAGAAGCAGAAGCAGATCACCACCATATCCGCCATCTACTTCGGCCTGTTGCTCGGCTTGCTCCTGGGCTGGCTCTTCTCCATGGCCCTCGAACCCTTGATGGCATATGCCTTCCACGATCCGCGAATGATCCCGATCGGCCGCGTGCTGATTACCGTGATTAGTTGCTACGTGACGATTTCAACACTGCTCCAGACCAAGGACGAGTTTCGCTTCATTATCCCTTATGTCGAATTTTCCAAACAAGTGAAGGGTGGCCGGCCACTTGTTCTCGACACCAGCGTGATCATCGATGGCCGCATCGCAGATGTGTGCGATACTCGATTAGTGGATAGCAAACTGCTCGTGCCGCGCTTCGTGCTCCAGGAACTGCAGGCCATTGCGGATAGCTCGGACAAGCTCAAGCGGAACCGCGGTCGCCGCGGGCTCGATGTGCTCAAGCGGTTGCAGTCCAATGCGAAGATCGAACTGCAAATGCACGATGGCAACGTGCCCGAGCTTCGCACGGGCGAGCGTATTCGCGTCGATGAACGACTCGTGATCCTGGCCAAGGCCATCGGTGCCCGCGTCGTCACGAACGACTTCAATCTGAATAAGATCGCCCAGCTGCAGGGTGTGGATGTCATCAATCTGAATGAACTCGCCAATGCCATGAAGACGGTGGCGCTGCCAGGTGAGATTCTGCAAATCCGCATCGTGAAGGCAGGCGATCAGATCGGCCAGGGCATTGGCTACCTGGACGATGGCACGATGGTGGTGGTGGAAGCAGGACGCAACTTGATTGGTCAGGAGGTGCCCATCGTGGTGACGAGTGTGCTGCAGACGCCGGCGGGCCGCATGATCTTCGGCCGACCGGAACAGCGTTCGGGAAGCGGCCACACGCCGTATTCCGGGCCGGGCAGCACCACGCAGACGGCACCGCCTTCCACGGGGCTATCGGGGCAAAATCCCGGTTTGCCGGCTAACCCTGGCGGGCCCGATACCAGTAAGACTTGAACATTCGAGGTGAGTCATGCGGCCTGTGCTGATGTCGATCGCCTTTATGGCAGGCCTGGCCGTTCTTGGAACCACCGCGATCCCCTCGGCGGGTCAGGAGAAGAAGGACAAAAAGGCTGCCAGCAGCGAACTTCCACCTGCACCCGTCTCCGATGTAGCCGTCGTGAAACGCAATCTGGCGGCTCGACAGGAATACGAAGAAAGCCTCAAGGAGATGCGCGCCCACTACATCAAGGTGGGCGACAAGCAACGGGCTGACTGGTCAGAGCAGGAGTTGCTCGCTTTCCACCTGATGTTCAAGCCGTCCTATAACCTGGACGTCAACGATGTGCCGCCGCCCACACTCGAAGCCACGCTCAACGTGAAGGAAGCCAACGAACTCTACAAATATGCCATGGAGTTCAAAGGGAAGGGCTTCGGCGACGATTATGTGCTCAACCAGCGCCGGGCCGAGATGCTCTTGCGCGAACTGCTGGAGAAGTACCCGCACTCGGACAAGATTTCGGATGTCGCTTACAATCTCGGCGACATCTACGAGAGCCGGGCCTACCGCCAGTACGATCGCGCAGCACGCTACTACGAGCGTTCCTTCCAGTGGGTGAAAGGCTCCACCACCGATGCCCGCCTGCGAGCTGCGGTGCTGTACGATCGCCAGTTGAACGAACGCTCCAAGGCGATCGAACTCTACCGCTCCGTGGTGGAATACGACATCGATCCCGGCCGAATCAAGACCGCGCGCAAGCGCCTCGATGAACTGACCGCGGCTCCCAAGAACTGATGTGCGTTCGGCAGCAGCCACACGCCTGGCCCTTCCGCCCACCGGGAAGGGTAGCACTTTTTCTTCCCCTTCAATCGCTGCAATCGGCACAACCACACTTCCGCCACGATTGTTAATCTCGAATCACCCCCGGCGAATAGATCGGTAACAGCAACGACACTCGGCGTCCTGTTAGAATCGACTCGTGCGTTTCTCCAGGCGGAGGCTCCACATGGATACAGCGTTCCTGATCTGCGCCGTTCTCGGCGGCACGCTCATGGTGTTGCAGACGCTTGCCGGGATGCTCGGCTTCGTCGGCGATGATGTCGACCACGCCGATGGTGCAGACCACGATACAGAGCATGAACGCGGTGAGGCTGGCCACGATGCCCACGGCAGCAACTGGTTCGTGGGGCTGCTCTCGGTCCGCACCGTCGCCGCTGCACTCGCCTTCTTCGGCATTGGCGGCAAGATCGCCATCAGTTCCGGCATCGATGAACTTCCCGCCCTCGGCATCGCTCTCGGAGCCGGAGCACTGGCCCTGGTGATCGTCGCCGAAATGATGCGCTCCCTGAATCGCCTCAAGTCCGATGGCACCGCCCGAGTCGATCGTGCCGTGGGCCGCACCGGCACCGTCTATCTACGCGTGCCCGCTGCGAAAGGCGGCCCGGGCAAGATTCACATGAGCCTGCAAAACCGGACGGTCGAATACCAGGCCGTGACCGCCGGGAACGAACTCCCGACCGGCACACCCATCCGCGTCATCAGCGTCGTGAACGCAGACACAGTTGAAGTCGCCGCCGTGTAATTCGGGAAGCGGGAGACAAGATTCAGGATTCAGGGAGAAGACAAGGAACAGAAGACCGAGAACACTCGACACCAGACAGTCAACACTCATACTGGAAACACACCATGTTCATTCTCGCTGCGCCGGGGCAACCGCTTGATGCGAGTAGCTGGTACATCATCGCGGCGTTTGCCGTGGGCGTTGTGCTCTTCAGCTTCTTCATGTTGCTGGTCAAGCGTTACAAGCGCTGCCCCTCGAACCGCGTGCTGGTCATCTTCGGCAAGACCGGTGGCAGCAATGCCGCGAAGTGTGTCCACGGCGGCGCGGCCTTCGTGATGCCGCTCATCCAGGACTACGACTATCTCAGCCTCGAACCGATCCAGATCGAAGTGCCACTCAAGGGCGCACTCTCGATCGAGAACATCCGCGTGAATGTGCCAAGCGTGTTCACTGTCGCCATCGGCACCGACCCCGAGACGATGCAGAACGCCGCGATTCGTTTGCTCGGCCTTAATACCGCCGAGGTCAAGCAACAGGCCGGCGACATCATCTTCGGTCAGTTGCGGCAAGTCATCGCGTCGATGCGAATCGAGGACATCAACCGCGATCGCGACAAGTTCCTGGAGAACGTGTTGCGCTCGCTCGAACCCGAACTCAAGAAGATCGGGCTGATTCTGATCAACGTCAACATCACGGACCTCACGGACGAATCTGGGTACATCGAGGCCATCGGCCGCAAGGCGGCGGCAATTGCGATTCAACAGGCCAAGATCGACGTTGCGGAGCAGGAGAAGAAGGGGCAAACCGGTGTCGCCGAGGCCGAGCGCGAGATGGACGTGGCCGTGGCCAATGCGACCAAGCTCCGCGAGATCGGCACCCGCGAAGCGACCCGCGAGCAGGCGATCCGCGTGGCCCAACTGGACAAGGAACGCGAAGTCGGTGAGCAGACCGCCAAGCTCGAACAGGATGCGCTGGTGAAAGAAGCCCAGCGACAACAAGCCATTCGCATTGCCGAACTCGACCGTGATCAGAAAATCGGCGAACAGGCCGCCGTGTTCGAACGCGAATCACGCATCGCCGAGGCTGACCGCGACAAGCGCGTGCGGCTTGCGGAAGCCAATGCCAAGGCTATCGGCGGCGAATCAACGGCCCAGGCCGACATTGCGGATGCCCAGGCCATACTTGCAGTGAAGAAAGCCGAAGCGTACCAGCTTTCCGAGACGAAGAAGCGCGAGGCAGAAGCCGCCGTGCTCGAAGCGCAGAACCGGGCCATGGCGAAGGCCGCGCTGGCGGAAGCCGAGAAGATCGAGGCTGAGCAGCGGGCCGCACTCGAGGCACCCGCGAAGGCCGAGAAGGCCAAGATGATTGTGGATGCGGAAGCAGCCGCGGAACGTGTGAAACTCGAAGCCCAGGCCGCCGCCGCGACCATCTATGCCAGGCTCGAAGCCGAGGCCCGCGGGCAGTACGAGATTCTGGCCAAGAAGGGCGATGGCCTCAAGAAGGTCATCGAGGCTTGCGGTTCATCCCAGGCAGCCTTCCAGTTACTGATGCTGGAACACATGGACGCACTCGCCGAGGCTTCCGCGAAAGCAATCTCGAACATCAAGTTCGACAAGGTCGTGGTCTGGGAAGGTGGTGGCAATGGCGAGATGTCGAAGACCGCCGCCTTCCTGCAGGACATGGCCCGCCTCATGCCACCCATGATGCAGGTGATGCGCGATATCGGCGGCGTCGAGGTGCCCGAGTTTGTCGCCAAACTCCAACCGGACACACCGATCAAGGAACCCAGCAATAACGGGGCCGCCGTCACGGAGAAGGCTTAGCCATTGCCCTCCGGTTTACCACGATCCAGACGAGGCCGCGGGCGGTGCCGAAGGCGAGTGAGAAGAGGACAATGCCCGTGGCCACGAGCACGATGGTGGGGCCGGTGGGGACGGCCGAGATGCCGGGCAGGTAGCTGAGCAAATGGCTGGCCACCGTGCCGCCGGCTCCGGCCAGGGCCCCAAAGAGACCGGCGAGCAGCACGAGCACACCCAGCCGATTCGTCCATTGCCGGGCCGCGGCTGCGGGTGCAACAAGCAGAGCGGTCATCAGCACCACGCCGACGGCCTTGAGCCCCACCACCACGGCGACGACGGTGAGGGTTGTGAGCAACAGTTCGAGCCGCCGCACGGGCATTCCCAGGCTGGCGGCATAGTCCGGGTCGAAGGCCAGCAATTTCATCTCTTTCCAGAACGCCATCAGCAGAACCAGTGCCACCGTGCCGAGGACGCCAATGGTCCAGAGATCGCGTTCGCGCAGCAGAGCCGCCTGGCCGAAGAGGTAGCGTTCGAGCGGGTGCTGGGAGGCGTCCGGGATGTTGCGTTGCACGTAAGTCATGAGGGCAAGGCCGAGGCCGAAGAAGACGGCCAGGGCACCGCCGAGTGCGGCGTCGAAGGGGATGCGGGAGTGCCGTTTCACGAGGTTCACGGTGGCCATGGCAAGCCAGCCCGCGACCGCTCCACCCAGAAGGAGTTCGAAGGGCGTGCGGCCGCCGAGCAGGAACGCCGCGGCAACACCG
>JBGSZR010000300.1:0-6631 GCA_041750275.1 Gemmataceae bacterium | reverse complement strand
CCCGGCGAACGCCTGCTGATCGGCCTCATCGCCCTCGGCAACGTCTTCGCCAGCCTGAGCCTCACCCCGGTCTACGACGCCGCCCACCGGCAAGCGATCGCGGCTGCGCTCATGGCACCGGGCGATCTGTTCGCCCTCGGCACAATGGCGTTGCTCGACCGCCTGAACGCACTCTCGTTGCCGGCGGTCGGCATGGTGATGGTGGCTCGCTGG
Organism: Gemmataceae bacterium; assembly: GCA_041750275.1. Lineage (GTDB taxonomy): Bacteria > Planctomycetota > Planctomycetia > Gemmatales > Gemmataceae > JBGSZR01. The sequence goes on along the minus strand of JBGSZR010000300.1, from coordinate 6,418 downwards.
GGATTGCAATGTCTGCTGCAGTTCGCCTTCCTGCGACGCTTCGCCCGGCCCCTGCGCTGGACGCTGGATCGTCGCCGCCTGCTCGCCCTGCTGCGATCCGGCTGGCTCATCGGCCTCGCCAGCGTCCTCTACATGATCCCCACCACCGCCAGCATCGCCCTGATCCGCTTCCACAATGGCCCCACCGACGCCGCCATCTACGGCCTGGCTGCCCAACTCTCAGCCTACCTGTTCGTGGTCTTCACACTCTTCATCCGCATCCTGCAACCGCACATCGCGGGCCCGCACGGGATGAAGCGATCGATGGTCGTGAAAATCACCGCCTGCGTGCTGGGCTTCCTGGTCGTGATGGGCACACTGGCCGTGGGTGCGGGATATGTGATGTTCCACAACATGCTGAGCGAAACATACATTCGAAGTTTCCCGCTCTACATGCTGCTACTCCTCGGCCAAGCCTGCGTATGCGTGGCGAGCTTACTGGCGCACTATCTCATTGCACTCCACCGTGAGAACTGGCTCACGCCGTTGTACATCATTGCACTGGTTCCATTTGCATTGATGTTAGGCCTGGCTGTGTCCCGAACACTGGAGTGGATCGCCCTCGCGAATGTGACATTCTCGGTAACGCTACTGGCGATGACAGGTCTCGGCGTTTGTGTGCGGAGTGCAACGATAATAGATCGAATGAGTGTGGATCGTTTTCAACAGGCATAAACATGAAGCTTTCAAAATTCATCCTTAGCACTTATCGTGCAACAATCGCACGGCCTGTGAGAAAGCTGTTCTTCAACGATCTCGTCGCACACACGCAGAACTTCGCGGATGTCAAATGGCTAGGCCAGCCCATCTGGCAGAATGTGCTCGATCTCTGGACGATTCAAGAAACCATTGCCGAAATCAAGCCTGCACTGCTCATTGAATGCGGCACCAACCGCGGCGGTTCCTCCCTCTTTTATGCCAACCTCTTCGACCTGATGGGGCACGGCGAAGTCATCACCATCGATATCGAAAAGCTGCATACACTCACACACCCTCGCATCACGTACCTGCTTGGCAGTTCCACATCGGAAGAGATCGTGGCAATCTGCCAGGAACGCGCCCGCACCGCGAACGGCCCCGTGATGGTGATCCTGGACAGCGATCATTCGGAGGCACATGTCGCGTGCGAATTGAAACGATTTTCTCCGCTTGTGACACCGGGAAGCTATTGTCTGGTCCAGGATGGTGTGATTGATGATTTGCTCGCGTTTCGCGCGGGAAGGCCTGGGCCATTGCCCGCAATTCGCTCGTTCTTGAAGCAGAGCAATGCGTTTGAACTCGATGAGGCGCGGTCCCGCCGGTACTTGATCACTCACCACACCAGTGGCTGGTTGCGACGACGTGAGGCATAGATGAAACTCTTCCCGCGTATTCAAAGTTTGTTATCGTGGCCGCGACCCTTCGCGCGGAAAGTTCGTCTCCCTATCGATCTCGATGCAAATATGCAGTCGATCGTTCAACGAACGCGTCCCTTCACAATGACGAGCGTAGAGCGCGTCATTGCTTTGGTAGATTCCATACGCTATATTGCTCGCAATAATGTGTTAGGTTCCATAGTCGAGTGTGGTGTCTGGCGTGGCGGCAGTTCAATGGCTGCTGCGATTGCACTATTGGAATGCAACGACTATAGGCGGTTCCTGTACTTGTATGACACATTCGCTGGGATGACGAAACCTTCAGCAACTGACTATGACTGTAATGGTGTATCAGCAGCAGAGCATCTGATGGGCACTCCTGCGGGCAAAGGAGTCTGGTGTGAAGCATCCGAAGAAGATGTACGTCGAAACATGGAATCGACAGGATATTCAGCGGCGCTCATCAGGTACATACGAGGCCGAGTTGAGGATACGATTCCCGCAACCATGCCCGAACGCATCGCACTCTTGCGGATCGATACGGACTGGTATGAATCCACAAAACACGAACTCGAACACCTCTTTCCGAGACTTTCACAAGGCGGCGTACTGATCATAGACGATTATGGCCACTGGCAAGGCGCACGCAAAGCCGTCGATGAGTATTTTCTCAACTATCCCGGGTACTTCCTTCATCGCGTCGATTATACATGTCGCCTTTTGATCAAGAAGTGAGCACGACTCCGTGAGCATTAATGGCACAAGTCTCCGACCGACACTCAATAGGCGCAAATCGTATGTGCGCGTCCGTGGAGTTTTGGATTCGTTTATTGTGCCTTTGCTCCGTGAGGCGATTCAAGGGGAAATCGAGAACTTAGCCGATATGAATGCGGAGGCGCAAGTTCTCGATGTCGGCTGCGGCGAACAGCCATTTCGTAGTTGTTTGGAACGCCATCACTATCGTTATCACGGCATGGACATTCAACAGAATGCCTCCTGCACAGTCGATTCGATTGGTCCACTCGACGAGGCATTTCCGAGTGTTCTGCACAGTCGCTTTGACCTGATTCTCTGCACAGAAGTTCTCGAACATGTTGCGAATTGGCCGGCAGCGTTTTTAAACATTTCCACGGCACTCAAGCCAGGTGGCAGAGCTATTCTCACCTGTCCTTTTGTTTATCCCTTGCATGAGTTGCCGCATGATTACTGGCGACCAACGCCATACGCAATCGACTGGTACGCAAAGCAGCATGGTCTCACGGTGCTTGCGAGCAAGCGATTAGGCACTGGCTGGGATGTATTAGGTACTATTCTGGGCAACCTTCTCGGCATCAAGTTGGGCGGGCCGCAACCGTGTCATCCTGGTATCGTATCGTGGTTCATTACGCTCATTGCGAAAGTCGGTCTGATCGGAATTTACACGACACTGCGGACCGGTCTGTTCCAGCGATTTGTCCGTTTTCATTCGCCTCGAAATCCCATCTATCAGTCCACACTTGCAATTCTTCAGCGTCCTATAGAACCTAATCGGGCCGATTCGTAATATTTGCCGACAAGCCGCGCGGATTCATCGATATCGAATCTCCCAGCAACTGAGCCGATGGCCAGATTCGGTGCGATTCTTGGCTTTGCCAATGCGGATTCAATCGCATCAGCCCATTTGCAAGGATCCTCAGACGCGGAGAGACGGTGAATCTGAGGCGTGACATCCATTTCGGACGCAATCGTATCTGTGATAATGAGTGGCAACCCCGCTGCCTGGGCTTCGATTCCAACTAGCGGCAAACCTTCGTAAAACGAGGGCAAAACAAACACATCCATCGCGCACTGCATAAGGTGTGGAATATCGGCACGCACACCTGCCCAGATCATTGCCTTCTCGATTCCGAACGATTCGGATGCTCGCTTGAGCTCGCTTCGAAGTGGGCCATCTCCGACGAGGAGCAAGCGATAATCTGGATTACGTTTATGTAGAAGTGCAAAGATGCGAAGCAAATAGTGATGATTCTTCTGAGGCTGAAAACGGCCGACGTGCCCGAGAACGATTGCGGTTTGCGGAATTCCAAGTTGATCACGAATCGATTTGGCATCTGTCACGTTTCTGTATGGCGTCAAGTCGATTCCATAATAGAGTATTCTCCAACGCGGGTCCTCCGCCCACCGCTCGCCGAAAAGAGCAATGGCTGCACGTTGGCTGCATGCTAAGCCGTGCGTGGCGTCGGTCTGCACCCAGCGATTTGTCCAAGTTAGATAGGCACCGTGCAGAAAGTGGCCATCCGCGCGAAAGCCTTCTTTGTCGCTATGGCTGTGAGCAATGCGTATCGGCACTCCACATCGACGAGCATTTCGCAACACATGGCCGGCAAATAATACATGCGAATGAACAATGTCGTATGGTCCGCCATTCTGAATGGCTTGGCGGAACGTCGCTGGATATTTCCAAATACGGCTCGGGCTCGGGCATCTCAGAATTCGACCGCCTAATTCGGAAATCTCTTGATCAAATGCTTGTGGTTCGTCTGTGTGAACGAGAAAATCGAATTCATAACGAGTCCTGTCAATACGTCGATAGACTTCCATCAGCCAGACGGGCACACCACCACCGACAGGGCCCATGTGCGTAACAACTTGAAGGATTCGGATTGGTCGAGCACTCGGCATTGTGTGGTTTCCATTTTCGCGGTCGCTCGTTCCCACGCTCTGCGTGGTAGCGTCCGCTTCGCCGCCCTACTCGCGTCCCGATACGCTCACAGGTGCTCTCGTGCAGGACCAACTGCCGTTCCCACGGAGGACGGTCTGAACGAGAATGCAGCGCCCCAATCGTCGTAAGTCCTGATCTGGTCAGGGTCGTTCCAAAAATGCGGGTACTTTCCAGTCGTTCCGATTGAGGGGGGTGGGCCAACGAGTCGGAATCATGGAACGTCCCGTTTCTGGCAAGGACTTACGGCGTTCGCCGCGACCATCAGAGCACGGCAGCAAAAGTGGCGGGCTTGGCAGTCTTCCTTTGCTGAGAATATCCGCGACGGCGAATCGATTATTGCTTCGCGCGGTCCAGGCGCAGCAGTCGTTCCATTCTTCGCAGGCGTTCTTCCATGAGTGCCAGTTCCTGGGTCAATCGCACAGCGCGGCGGTAGTGGTGCGTGAGTGTCACGCTGACGGCGAACGAGAAGATGTACATGACCGTGAGGGCCACGAAGAGCACTGCGGCGGGGTAGCTGAGGTGGGCGAACTGGGCGGCACTCGTGAGCACGTCCGGGAAGAAGCCGATCGCCAGGAGCAAGCTGGCCATGACCATCCAGCCCACAGCATACTTCTCACGCAGTTCGCGGCGGCGCACCCAGTATGTGGTGAGCGAAAACGCGACGGCTCCGCCGAGCATCATCAGCAGTTCAGCGTTCATCATATCGCTCGGCCTTCCCTGGCACGGACACGGTCAAACAGGATGGACATCGTCACTTTGAGCATGTAGTAGGCGGCGCGGAAGCGATAGATGGAGGAGGTACCGCCTTGCCGTTCATGCATCACCACGGGCACCTCGCCGACGTTCAGGCCATTGCGGGCACACCAGAAGAGCGATTCGGGTTCCGGGTAATCATCCGGGTAGATGCGGGCGAAGCGTTTCCAGGCACGGGGTCCGGCACAGCGGAGGCCGCTGGTGGGATCGGTGACACGCACACCCGAGAGCAAGCCAATGAGCCGGGCGAAGAAGCGGATGCCAACACGGCGAGCACTCGTGGACTGGAAGCCGACGCGGGCGCTGGCGAGGAAGCGCGAACCGACGCAGAGATCGAGCCCGTAGCACTCGCACCACTCCACCAGCGGTTCGATGGCGGCGGCATCGTGCTGGCCATCGGCATCGAACTGAATGACATAGCGATACTCGCCTCGCTCCGCGGCAAAGCGGTAGCCGGTCTGGACGGCGACGCCGATGCCGGAGTTCACGGGCAGATGCACCACGTGCACATTCGGGCGTGAGGCGGCGAGCGCTTCGGCCACGGTGCCGGTGCGATCGGCGGAGCCGTCGTTCACGATGAGAATGTCGAAGTCGGCCGGGAGCGCAGCAAGGCCGGCGAGGGTGCCGGGGAGGGCCTCCTCTTCGTTGAACGCCGGCATCACGATCAGGTGCTTCATCAGCCGCACTTCCCCGCCGAGGCACAATCAAGCCTCTGGTGAAACCTTACCCGTCTTTGTGCGACACCCGCACGAAATCGCGTCACTTTCGCAGGCTTCGCAGCCCGAACAGTTCGCATATCAGGCACAACCGGGCGAACCGTCATAGCCGGTGGAACCGTCACAGGAGTTCGCGGTAAGCGGCGAGCGTACCGGCGGCGGCCCTCTGCCAGTCGAAGGTGCGAGCGCGAACCTGGCCGCGCACCCGCAAGGTGCGCTGCAGTTCCTTATCGGTTAGGACACGCTCGAGAGCGGCAGCGAATTCGTGCGGTTGGGTGGCATCGGCGAGCACGCCGGCATCCCCGACGGCCTCGGGCACCGCGGAGGCGTTCGACGCAACAATGGGCACGCCGATACTCATGGCTTCGAGCACGGGGAGGCCAAAGCCTTCGCAGAGCGATGGGAAGGCAAAGACGGCGGCGCTGGCATAGAGCGCGTGCAGGTCCGCATCCGGGAGAAAGCCGGTGAAACGGACGCGATTGCCAAGATGCAGTTCGTCGATGAGGCGGGTGAGCCGCGTGCCCACGAGGTATGGCTCGCCGACGAGCACGAGCGGCACATGCGGCACGAGCGCGACGGCACGGAGGAGCCCATCGAGGTTCTTGTGCGGATAGCCGCGGGCCACGCTGAGGATGAAGGGCGAAGTTATGTCGAGGCGTTGTAAGAGTGCGGTGATGTCATCCATGGAAGGCACCGGACCAAACGGATTGCCCGGGCCGTACGGCACAATGCGGATGCGGTCGGGCTTCACGCCGAGGAACTTCACGCAATCGGTGAGTGAACTCTGCGAAGGCACGAGGATGCGGTCGGCCCGGCGTGCCACAAGCGGTTGCACGAGCCGGCAGAACCAGCGG
>JBGSZR010000299.1:0-8475 GCA_041750275.1 Gemmataceae bacterium | reverse complement strand
GAACCGCCCGACAGCTCGCAGGAATCGTCCGAACCTCGTCCGCGGCTCCGTCGCCGGTTGATGGTGCGTGACGTGATGCCTCAGCAGCCAGGTGGAAAGGACTGGCACGAACGTGCTCGACAGGATGTACGACGCAATCATCGCGAAGCCGACCGCGAGACTCAACGGTACAAACAGTTCCCGCGCGGCCCCGGTCATGAAAAGCTGGGGACGAAGACGGCGAGAATGCAGAGCATCGCCAGGAGCCGCGGCACGGCTGTCTCCTGGTTACCTCTGCGGACTGCACGGGGCACGCTCTCGTACCGCAGCATCTGGGTGTGGATGTTCTCGACTTCCACCGTGGCTTCATCGACGAGAATGCCCACGGCGAGCGCCATGCCGCCGAGCGTCATGAGATTAATGGTCTGCCCGGTTAGCCACAGCGCGAACACGGCCGCACAGAGAGCGAGTGGAATATTCAAGACGACGACGATCACGCTGCGCCAGTCGCGCAAGAAAACGAACACCATGAGCCCGGTGAGCAAGGCACCGATGAGCCCTTCAGCAACGACAGCAGTTACGGCTTCCGTGACGATGGGAGATTGATCGAAGACGAACTCGATCTGCACATCTTCGGGAACGGAGGCCTGCATCTCGGGTAGTTTCTCTTTCAATCCATTGACCACCGAAATCGTGGACGCATCAGCCCGCTTCGTGACAAGCAAATACACAGACCGCTTGCCGTTAACTAACACGTAACCCGTGGTGATGTCTGCTCCATCGGTGACCGTGGCCACGTTCTTGAGAAGCACGGGATGCTCACCCAACTTCACGGGTACTTGCCCCAGTTCGATAACCGGGCTCGCTCCCACGATGGCGTTCGTCTCAACGGCGTATAGCCGGTCGCCGATGCGCACACTTCCCCCGGGTGTCACGGAATTGCCAGCACCAACGGCTTCCGTGATCTGGGCGGGTGTAATGTCCAGGCTACGCAGTTTCTCGGGGTCTGGCGTGACGACGATCGAGCGTTCGTTTCCACCGAATGAGGGCAGGGCAGACATGCCCGGCACACTCGCGAACATGGGTCGCACCTTCAAGGTGGCCATGTCCTGAATGTCCTTGATCGATCGTGTTTCGCTGGAGAGCACGAGATAGCCGATGCCCGCACTTCCGGTGTCGAGCCGAGTCACGAACGGTGGCACCGTGCCAGGCGGCATGAACGCACGGGAACGGTTCACTGCGGCAACCGTTTCGGACATTGCCTGTGCCATGTCGGTGCCGGGATGAAAATAGAGCTTCATCAGGGCCATGCCCTGTACGTTCTTGCTTTCGACGTGATGAATGCCGCTTACGTACAGAAAGTGATACTCGTACCGTGTTGTGAGTAAGCCTTCCATTTGACCCGGGTTCATGCCGCCATAAGGCTGGCAGACGTAGATCACGGGCTGGTTCAAACTCGGGAAGACATCAACACGCATGCGCGACGCGGCCAGTCCACTCCCGACCAACACGGTTACCACCGCGACAAGGATGGTGATGGGATTCCGCAATGCGAAGACGATGGGATTCATTCTACCCAATTTACCTCAATGGGATGATCACGCTACCTATTACAAAACAGTTCTGCCGAGAATGTGATTCGATTCTGCGGCGCGAAACGATTTGACCGGTTGCCCGTCTGCGTCTTATGATGCGTTTTGATGCGCACTGCCACTGGGGTCACTTCCATGCGTCCCTTCCTGATGTTGTTGACTGTCATCTGTTCGATCGCGGCGGCTCAGCCTGAACCAGAACCCATGTATCAGGGCAAGAAGGCCGCAGCTTGGGTGGACACCCTCTTGAGCGATCCCTCCGCCCGTCAACGAGCCTTAGCGGCCACGGCACTCGGCAAGATCTGGGGAGAATTCAAATACGAGCCCGGGCTGGAAGCACTGGGTCGTGCGGTCCGACTCGACACCAGTGCGGCCGTGCGTGTGCAGGCTCTGACAGTGATTGCCGGGCTCGAAGCAGATATCGTGAAGCGACCGCTCGGCGCAGATAAGCGATCGTTGACCGATGATCTCGTGGTGGCTGCAAGCACAGAGAAAGATGAGCGTGTGCGCAAAACCCTGGCCAGCACGATCGCACTCTTTCCTGAAGCATCGAAGCGTTCAGTCGAGTCGATGACCGGTTATTTGAAGGATGCGGACCCAACCACCCGCATCGCTGCGGCTACTTCTCTCGGGCGAACGGGATCAAATGCGAAGTCGGCGCTCGCAGCCCTCCTGCCGCTGTTGCGTGACGCCGATGCCGGAGTGCGGCGTGCCGCGGTGTTCGCGATTGCCCGTGTCGCTCCGGACGATGTTGCCGCGGGCACCGCACTGGCGGAACTGTTGATTACTGAGAAAGAGCTAGCAGTTCGCCAGGAGCTGCTTCACTCGCTTGGCCTCTGCACGGAACGATCAGGCATTATGGTTCAGGCGGTGTCCAGGATTCTTAGCGATCCCGATCAGGAACTGCGCCGCCTGGCGGTGCTCACGCTCGGGCGCTTCGGACCTGCAGCCAGCACGGTGGCCGACGAGATCCTGAAGATTGCCAAAACCGATAAATCGAAGCAACTGCGTGTGGAAGCGATTCGCACATTCTCCGCAGCGGTGGGTCCTGAAGGCCTGAAGAAGCGACTCTCCGATCTCTTCGCCATCATGGACGAGGACCCGGACTTCGAGGTGCGGCTGACAGTTGTGGGCGAAATCGGCGCACTTGGCAACAGTCTCAAAGGTGACACAGAAACACTCGCAGCTTTGAAGCGGAGATTGAACGACCCCTCCGCACGTGTGCGAACAGCCGCTGCCGATGCCATCAAACGAATCGAAACTCCGGCCAGTTCACCCGATAAGAAGCCCTGACGCCGTCTCTGCAGAGCTGTGAGAATTCGCACAATCAGCATAATTGCCTGGCGGTGGCGCGGCACAAATCGGTTGACTTCGTTCAGGCCCGTTCTAGATACACAATGAATACCCTGAATTACTGATACGGTGTGAAGACCGCACGCCTGCGTTGGTCGGCGATGGGAGATGCCGCGATATGTCCAGCCCTTCAAACCTATCCACTGCTCTGGCCTTCGTGCCAAACTGGTGGAAGGAGACCAGCGATCCGGCCGCGTTCAACGCGTTGCTGATTGACTGGGCCAGGGCAGCGGGCTGGCGGGCAGCGGGCTTCGTTTGGCCCGTCGATATGCCAGTGGTTCGCATTGCGGCACAAAATGGCACATCGAGTGAGGTTCTGGCACTGGAAGCTCCGGACGCGGCTCGCCGGATCAAGGCGGGTGAGGGCTCGGTCCTGTATCCATTGCCAGGCACGGCAGGTCGTGTGTACGCAGCAGTCTATTTCTCGGGTCGGCCATTGGGTTTGGTGTGGGCTGAGAAGCCGGCCGGGCAGCCCTGGTCTGATGCGGAACGAGCCTATCTCGTGATGACCGCCAGCATGATGGAACGCAGCCCAGCCGTTGCTGCCGCGGTGGGACCCACGATCGACCCCGAGAGACTCGATCAGCGTCTGGCCGACGCCGCCGTGATCGCGGGACGCATCGCTCACGACTTCGACAACATCCTGACAGGGATCATTGGCTTTGCCGATCTCACGATGCCCTTGTTGCCGCCTCAGTCTCAACAAGCTGGTTTCGTTTCCGAGATGAGTAAGGTGGGGCATCGCGGGATCATCTTCACGCAGCAACTGCACCAACTGAGCCGGAGTGGGCAAGCCAAGCCCGGTGCCGGTCTGCTGATGCCGGCTCTGATGAAGGAAGAATCTCGCCTCCGGCAGCTTGCGACCGGAGTGCAAATTGAGAAGGATTTGCCACCCAACCTGCCCTCGGTGGCTCTGGATGCCGTTTCGCTGCAAACGGTGCTTGGACACGTGATGCAGAACGCGGTCGAAGCTTGCCCGCCAGGCGGACTCGTTCGAATTATAGTTCGCAGTGTCGATCTCACCGAGGCTGAGGCACGCACTTTCCTGGGCAAAGTCGATCGCGGTGTCCATCTACAGATTGCGATCGCGGACACGGGATCCGGAATCAAGCCTGAGGTGCGCCGGCGGCTGTTCGCGGATCCGTTCTACACAACAAAGGTACGCCATCGCGGGCTGGGGCTTGCCGTTGCATATCGAATCCTGACCGCGCATCGCGGCGGGATTCTGCTCGAACCCGTTCCCTTACCCGGCACTGGTACGGTTGCCCGGGTTGTGCTCCCGTTGGCGGCGGCTCGTTCGCTTGCCATGACTCCGTCGCCAGTCGGCTTTCGTGATGAAGGCCGGACTTCATTCGGAGCCCTCAACGCCACCATTGTCGGAGGTTAACGCGTCATGCCGGTTGAACTTGAAGAACGCCTGATTCAGACTCCGAAACCACTGCGAGGCCCGGCTTCGGTGCGCGAACTCCAGTCCTCTGGCGATATCCGCATCCTGATCGTCGACGATGATCAGACCACCTGTTCACTCATCCAGAACGCCCTGGCCAATCGGGACTTTCTGATTGATGTCGTCTCGGAACCGGTGCTGGTGGAGTCCGCACTCAAGAACACCAGTTATAACCTCATCATCCTGGATTATGTGCTGCCCGGCCTTGAACCCGATCATGTGTTCGGCTGGATTCGCGATACGCAGCCCGACGCCAACATTGTCGTGGTGACCGGCTACCCCTCGGTGGACAGTGCACTGAGTTGCTTGCGAGCGAGGACCTACGACTATCTCACCAAGCCGTTCCAGGTGGACCAGCTTCGCGAGATCGTGTTCCGGTGCCTCGAAAGCAAGGGCATGCTTCGCATGACGGAGGAAGCGCTCCGTGAATCACTCGGAAGTGCCATCCGCGAGCGCCGCAAAGCCCTGGGACTCACCCTCTCGAACATGAGTGATCGCACGGCCGTTTCACTGGGCTACCTCAGCCAGATCGAACTCGGCAAGAACTCGGCCTCCATCGAGACGCTTTACCGGATTTGTCTGGCACTCGGCATGAAGATGAGCGAACTGTTTCAGTCCGTGCAGCGGAACTAACCAAAAGCAAGAATCGCCCCGTCCCCGGGGCGGTTTCATCTCGTCAGTCAAATCGATCAAGTCAAATCGCTGTTTCGCTCACCACAATCCTTGGCAACCGCTTCACTTCCGTATCACTATCTCGCATCATCGGCTCATCGGTGGCGGCGGGAAGCAGCACTCGGAACGTGGTTCCGACGCCGACCTCGCTCGCAACGGTGATCGTGCCACCGAGGCGATCGATGTATTCTTTCACGATGGAGAGCCCCAGACCCGCGTGCACACCCGTGGCATGACGTGACGAGTCGGCGCGAAAAAATCGTTCGAAGATGCGCTCTTTGATTTCCTCTGACATGCCGATTCCGGTATCGCTCACTTCGAAGAGGGCGGTGTCACCCTCACGGCGAATCGTCATGGTCACTTGGCCGCCGATCTGGTTGTATTCGACTGCGTTGTGCAACAGGTTGATCAACACTTCGCGGAGCTTGTCGGGGTCGGTGTCGAGTTCAACCTGCTCAGGGGCATCCACATCGAGAGTCAGTCCCTGGGCTTCTGCCAGTGGACGGATCATCGCGGCGCACGTCAGACCAATATCGGCACCGTCCGAACGGACTGACACCGTGTGCGTGCTACCAGCATCGAGCGAAGCGAGCGTCATAATGCGCTCAACAAGTTGGCCCAACTGCTTGGTGATGGCGCGGCAATCAACCAGCGCGTTCCGATACTGTTCGGGTGTTCGCGGCTTGCGGAGCGTGACATCGAAGATCGCCATGAGTGAGGCGATGGGCGTGCGCAACTCGTGGGAAATATCGGCCACAGACTGTTTCTCCCGCGCGAATGCTCGGTGGAGCAACTCGAGCGTCTGGTTGATACGGGCATGGATCGGGGCAAGTTCCCGCGGTAAATCCTTCCCGTCGTGGGGCAGGCTGAAATCTTTCTCGGTCACCTGGCTAACGGCCACGGACAACTTGCCGACAGGTGCCAGGCCGCGACCAATCACGATCCAGCAACCGGACAGGAGGGCGATAAAGGTAAGGCCACCAATTAAAGCCAGGCGTGTGCGGAGTTGCGTTAATTCCAGGTGCGTTTCTTGACGAACATTCGCCAGATGGTCGTCGCGTTCGACCGCAAAGTCCGCAATCCGGTTCTCGAGTTCCGTCACTAGCCGAGCGGTTTGCAAGAAGATACGTAACTTGAAATCTTCGGGCCGCCGTGGCGGCCAACCACGAGGGCCACCCGGACCCAGGGCAAGCGGCGAGACCGGGTTTACCCAGACAGGCACGGTTCCGCCGACGGGCACCACGATCCTTCGGAACTTCCCCTTTCCTGGTATCTCGACCGTATCCCACTCCTGTTCGAAGTGGGAATCACGATGCAACGCATTGACATCGAGTGGAAGTTCACCGCCCAGTCGAGCGGGTCGCACGATTCCCGTCGTTCGCGCGGTCCCGTTTGGTTCTATTTGCACCACGTGAAACTGATACAAGCCAAGGTGCTCTTCCTCTTCGAAGGCTTTACGAATTGTTTCGCGGATGCGGTTTGCAGGTCGGGGTAATACAAACGAGGACCAGATAGAAGAGCGGCTGGTCAGACAGTATTCCGCGGAAGCGACGAGCGACCGAGGATCGGCAAGGACGAGGCTCAGGGCACGCAAACGGAACTCGGCATTGTCCTCATCCGAACTCCGCGACCGCGGTTGGTTGCGAAATACTTGACTGAGTTCACGTGATAAAGCTTTCGCATCCGCACGCAGTTCCACGTCCAGCTTGGACTTCGCCTCCTGCTTGCGGAGTTCGAAAGATTGTTCGATCCGCTCCGATTCGGATTCCTCTCGGGCGTGCACGGCGGCATTTGCAAGTCGATCAACAAGAAGGGACACACCAGTCAACGCCAGGACGAGTAACAACAACAAGTACGTGATCGACGTTCGTCGAATCGACCGCATGGGATCACACTGTTGCAAGCGGGAAGGCGAGTGAGAATCCGATCATCATACCATCACAAACACGACATCCACACTCCGCTCCTGCTATTTCTTGTCCTTGAGTTCGCGGGCAGGTTTGTTTTCTTTCCCGAGTTCGCGTTCCTCGCGTGGTGAGGGCGGGTCATCGTCGCCGCGAAGCATGTAGCCTTCACCCCAGCGGGTCATGATCAGGGCGGGCTCAAAGTGCTTGTCGATTTTGTTACGTAAGTAGCGAATGTAAACATCGACGACATTGGACGTGTTCTCGTCATACTCGTCGTAGAGATGCTCCCAGATCATACTGCGTGTGACCACCTTGCCGCGGTGGAACGCCAGGAATTCGAGCAAAGCATACTCACGGGGTGTCAGGTGGATTACCTGGCCATGCCGACGTACGAGGCGGGCGGCGGTGTCGATCTCGAGGTCATAGCAGCGCAGAATGGGGTCTTTCTGTTGGTGGCCACGACGAATCAACGCACGCAGGCGAGCTAGCAACTCATCAAGTTCAAAGGGTTTCGTAAGGTAATCATCAGCACCGAGGTCCAGACCGGAAACCTTGTCCTGGGTCGTGCCGCGAGCCGTGAGCATGATCACGTGGGTCTGGATACCGCTGCCCCGCCAGCGTTTCAATAGCGTGAGCCCATCCACTTTCGGCAGCATGATATCGAGGATGATGACGTCGTACGAAGTGCTCTTGCACTTGACGTCTGCCTCCTCGCCGTCCACAGCGACATCGACGGCAAAGCCTTCCTCTTCCAACCCTTGACGAAGGGCACGAACGAGCGGCTGGTGGTCTTCGACAAGCAACACACGCACAGCCCACCCTCCAGCATTGCAATTACCCAATCCAGAGTTTACACACAGTCCCATGAAGGCGGTATGAGAAGAAGGCCGACGCATCGTCAGAAAGGGCAATTCAGGGGCATGGCATGTGCGAATGGGAGGCTGAAAGCCTCGGCAGCAGGTTTTCCGGACTGGACGGTCGGACCGGCGTGCACCACTGCTGGAGAATGGAGAGCAGGCCACACGTCGCACGAAGCTGTAAACAACAGACCATGAGAAAATTAAAGGATGGACTTTGCGAACACGCCGCCGTGAACTGTTAAACGCTATGTTTGCTTTTTTCCGAGCTGCCATTATGAAAGACTGAAACATGCAAGAACTGTGGTTCCGTCGAATCGACGTTTTTCGACGGAACCACAGGCGGCGTTGCATCAATCGAGATAGATGCCGCTGAGGACGAGGTCTTCGGCTTGCTCCGGGCTGGCGGTAGCGATCTTCAGCTTAGCCGGGGCTTCGAACACGGGTGAGGCATAGACGATGCCACCCTTTGCCGGCTCGGCGTAGGCCAGTTTCTCCACTTTCACGGCGGCTTCTTGCGTGGGCACCTTCGTGGTGCGGGGTGTCGCTTCGCCCCATGGTGCGGGCGCGAACTCGGCGTTCACAGCACTGGGCAAACGACGCACGCCGGGCGTGAGGGTCTCGCTCATCAGGTCGCCGACTGCGACCGCACCGTTCACGTCGGCCCG
>JBGSZR010000298.1:0-2067 GCA_041750275.1 Gemmataceae bacterium | reverse complement strand
AGCCCGGTGGCGGAAAAAGAACGTCCGGGCCATGGCGAGCCTGGTGTGCGTCCGCAACTCGGCCCAGTGGAACGCCTACTGGCAACTGGCCGCATGACCCCCAAGAAATCCGGGTACACTCTCCCTTTCGAGCCTTTCGAGTTCGGGTTGATCCAATTGCCCCATTTACCTATGTGGTGTGTTCCGCGACCGGCAGGACCCCGCCACAATGCTTGCGACGCTATCCCGACCGCACTTGTCACTTCCTCGGTTGGAAGTGGGTTCGAATCACGTCCCCTCACGCTGTGGGCTCGCAGCGACCGCCCTGATCCTGTTCGCGATGCTGTTGAATCTTGCCTATCTTGCCTGCAACTGCCCCCTCGATCTGGCTCCGGATGAAGCCCATTACTGGCACTGGTCCCGCCAACTGGACTGGAGTTATTACAGCAAAGGCCCGCTGGTGGCCTGGCTTATCCGTGGCAGTTGCGAGCTATTCGGGCCACTGAGCGTGAGCCTGGTTGGCACGGAGATGCTCGCAGTGCGGTTCCCGGCGGTGCTCTCGCAATCGCTCTTGCTGGCGGGTTTGTATGTGTTGGCAGCCGAGGCGATGCACAGTCCGCGGGCGGGGTTGGCCACGGTGGCGATTGCGCTTACTTTGCCGCCGATCTCCGCGGCGGGAGTGCTCATGACGATCGATCCGCCCTTCCTCGCTTGCTGGTGCGGGGCACTGGTCGGTGTGATGAAGGCACTGAAACACCCCAATCGAATTAGCTGGTGGCTCTTCGCCGGTGTCTGCTCTGCACAGGGTGTTCTGGCGAAATACCCCATGTTGCTCTTCCCGCTGGCGCTGACCGCTTTTCTGTTCACACAACGTCGAAGTGAATTTCGCAAACCAGGCTACTGGCTCTTCCTCGTTCTCACGGCGAGTGGCGGCATCCCCATTCTGCTGTGGAACGCGGCTCACGACTGGGTTTCATTTCGCCACGTGCTGGGGCAGGCCGGTGGCCACGGTTCGGGGCTTCGCGTGTTCGGTCCGCTTGCCTTCGCCGGGGGGCAGTTCGCACTCTTGCTCGGCTTCTGGTTCATCGCCTTGGCGGCCGCGGGCTGGCGCTTTCGGCGATCGAGTGACTGCACTGTATCACTGCTCTGGTGGGCATCGGTGCCAGTGTGGGGTGTTTTCTCGATCGCCAGTTTCTTCACGGAAGGGCAAGTGAACTGGCCCGCCTCGGCCTATGTCGGGGGCCTCGTGCTGGCCATTGCCTGGGTGAGAGAGCAACTCGCAGGACCGCACCGGCGTTTCGTGAATTGCAGCCTGGGCTTCACGCTCCTGCTCGGAATGGGCCTGTCCGCACTGGCACATTATCCCGGCTTGCTGACACCCTTGCTGGCAAAAATTGCCGGAGAGCCGACCGAGGTGAAGCCTTTGCCCGTTCGCAAACTCGACCCCACGTGCCGGCTCCGCGGCTGGCGAACTTTAGCCAACGCCGTCGATGCCCAGCGTGACCGCGTGACGAACAAAACGGGGCAGGAACCCGTGCTCGCTGGCATGCTCTGGACCACACCTGGCGAACTCTCATTCTATTGTAAGGGCAACCCCGTAGCCTATTCCTTCGGGCTCGCCCTGGCGGATCGGCACAGCCAGTACGACCTGTGGCGGCCAAATCCGCTTGACGATGCGCAAGTCTTCCACGGCCGCTCGTTCCTGTACATCGGCGAGCGGATCCCGGCCATGGAAACCGTTTTCGAGACGATCGAACCGCCTGTCACGGTGGTGCATCGCGAGAATGGCATACCGATTGCAGGCTGGACGATCTGGATTGGCCACGGCTACCGTGGGTTCGAGCGAACCCGCATCGGTGCCCGTGGACCGCGCTATTGATATTCCTCCCGCAACGTGCGGGTGCTTCACAAGGACGGTGGATCGTGGTGCGTTGGACTGTGGTGTGCGAATCGTGCAATCAGATTTGGGAACGACGAGTCGGAGCCGTTTCGGACCACGAGCGACAGTCGATTGAGACGCGGCCCTGCCCGGGTTGCGGAGCGTACACGCTCTCGTGCCGTTCGCCGCAGCCGCTGCAGCGCCGCCGG
>JBGSZR010000297.1:0-1815 GCA_041750275.1 Gemmataceae bacterium | reverse complement strand
TGCGCTGGTGGCCCAAACGAACGCGATCCTCGAGGCGAACGCAAAGGATGTCGCCGCGGCTCCGCAGTATGGTCTGAACGCCGCTGCCATCGATCGCCTGACACTGACACCCGCCCGCATTGCCTCGGCTGCAGCCGGGTTGCGACAAGTGGCGGCCTTGCCCGATCCCGTCGGCGAAGTGCGTGAAGGCAGTCGCCGACCCAATGGCCTCGAAGTGTTGAAGCTCGGCGTGCCGCTCGGCGTCGTCTTTTTCATCTTCGAATCGCGGCCCAACGTCACCGTCGATGCAGCGGCTCTATGCGTGAAGAGTGGCAACGCCGTGATACTGCGCGGCGGCAAGGAAGCGATTCATTCGAACATCGCCCTGCACCGCTTGCTCGCCGCGGAACTGACGAAGGCCGAGCTTCCCGCGGAGGCCGTTCAACTCGTGCCGACCACGGACCGCGCCGCTGTGGGCCACTTCCTGAAGCGGAATGAGTTCATTGACTTGGCCATTCCGCGCGGTGGTGAGTCCCTGATTCGCCGTGTGGCTGCGGAAGCGACCATGCCCGTGCTCAAGCATTACGATGGCATCTGCCATGTGTATGTGGATGAGCATGCCGACCTGGCGATGGCCGAGCGAATTGTGGTGAATGCCAAGTGTCAGCGGCCAGGCGTATGCAATGCCGCCGAGTGCTTGCTGGTCCACGCGGCGGTTGCCGAGCGTTTGTTCACGAAACTCGGGCCCACTTTGAAGGCCCAAGGCGTTCAGGTGCGTGGCTGTGAACTCACTCGCCGATTCCTGCCCGAGGCCCAGCTAGCCACCCAAGTGGATTACCGCACCGAATATCTCGACCTGATCCTATCCGTGAAAGTGGTCTCCTCGCTGAAAGAGGCATTGGCCCACATTGAACGCTACGGTTCAAAGCACACGGATGCGATCGTCACGGGCGATCTGGCCGCGGCCCGGCACTTCACGCAGTCAGTCGATTCCGCCGCCGTGATGGTGAACGCCAGCACTCGCTTCAACGATGGCTTCGAACTCGGCCTGGGTGCCGAGATCGGCATCAGCACCGATAAGTTCCACGCGCGCGGGCCATGCGGCTTGCGTGAACTCACGACATACAAGTACGTGGTCACTGGTTCCGGTCACATTAAAGGTTAGCCGCCGGGCACCCCCATGCTCTTACCGTCCGTCTTCATCCTGGTTGCCTCGTCCGGCCTGTTCTGGCTGGCGTTTCGCCGACCACGACCGCGGCGCTGGTGGCTTCCGCGGAAGTCACTCACCAATGCGCTCGTGCCCAGTGCTTCACTGGCCGTGGGCGAGGCTGTGGACCGTCAACACCGGCACCTGCATGCGGGTGGGCTCATTGGCGAGGCGGCCTTTACCGAATCGCGGTCACGCTTCCAGGAATTGCTCACCGCGGGTCGCTGTGAAGACATTGAACTCGCCCCCGGACTCGAATTTGCGGTGCAGGTGAAGGCCCTCACGGAAGTCGGCACCGCCGATGCGGCCGCGGTGCTCGAACGCGAACTGAAGCGCGAGATCACGGCCGACCCGATTGAACAGGCGTGGTACTGGCTCGATCTGGTCATCGGCCTGCGCAGCCTGAACCGCACGGCAGTGCTTCCCGATGTGCTCCGGTGTGCCGATGCAGTCGCGGGTTTGCTTCAAGGCACAGTGCTCGCAGCCGAAGCCGTGGCCTTCCCGAATTTCCCGGCCGCGCTGCACGATCTTACGTCCCCCACGGGCCGGCTCGCTGTCCGTGCAGTCGCGCGTGCCACACGCGGTTGCCGGGAAGGCACGATCGACGCCGCGGCGATGGTCCGAATCGG
>JBGSZR010000296.1:0-8949 GCA_041750275.1 Gemmataceae bacterium | reverse complement strand
ATCGGCCGAGGCGGCGGAGACGCCGGTCAATGGCACGCCGGCACTCATCGAAGCACCTGCCCCCGCCGATCTCGAAGCGCCACCCAGCCGCCGCGTGCGGCTCGCGTGGTATGTCGGCATTGCCTGGCTCGCGTCCCTTTTGGCTGTGGTTGGGCACGGCGTCGTTTGGCTCGATGGCTTCAAGTTCCTGCCCTATTCACCCTTCGTGCATGTCGATTTCGAACACCTCGGCTTTCGCACTTGCGAACTGTCCGCACCCTTCCTCTACGACGACGATGCCCTACTCATCCTGCCGATGGTGAAGTCGTTCATCGAGACCGGCACACACTGGCACACCGAAAGAATGGGTAGCCCCGGGGCCGCCGAGCTTTCACCCTGGTATCCGACGGGGCTGGAACTGTACGACTTCCCCGTCATCGACCATCTGCACTTCGCCATCCTCTGGCTGCTCTCACAGCTCTTCTCGAACCTGTACGTCGTTTACAACCTGTATTATCTGCTGACGTACCCGCTGACCGCGTTCTCCGCCATGGCCGTGATGCGTTACCTGCGGCTCACGCTTCCCGCAGCGGCACTCGGCGGTTTACTCTATGCCTTCCTGCCGTACCACTACATGCGTGGCGAAGGGCACTACTTCCTCGCCGCGTACTGGCTGGTGCCCGTGTCGCTGGTGCCGCTCTTCCAGATCTTCCGTGGCGACTACCCCTTCTTCCGACGCGAATCGGGCGTCTGGCGCTTTCGACCGTTCACCTGGAGTGCTCTGGGGCAGATCGCGCTTGGTGCGGCCACCGCCTCGGCCGGGGCGTACTACGCCTTCTTCGCCTGCGTGACCTACGGAGCCGGCGGTTGCTACGCGTTATGGGTCAAGCGGAACTGGCGCGTCGTGGCCTCCACTGGGCTCGTCACCGGGCTGGTGCTGGCGTTTGGTGTGATTAACCATCTGCCGATGTATCTGTACCAGGCCAAGGCGGGCAAAAACCCCGTTGCCGACCGGATGCCGCTAGAAGCCGAGAGCTTCGGTATGAAGCTCCCGCAACTTGTGCTCCCGATCAATGAACACAATCTCACGGTGCTGAACCAGTTGAAGGCCCGTTACAACACGGTGATGCGGCCGGCCCAGAACGAGAACATGAACTCCTCGCTCGGTGCGATTGCTTCCATCGGCCTGGCGATCCTGCTGACGATGTTCCTCTTCCCGTCGAAGCGTGGCTGGCCATACGGGCCGCTGTCGTTCCTGGCCGGCTTCATCGTGCTGTTTGCGATCATCGGCGGGCTCGGTTCCCTCTTTAACTTCTTCGTCTTCGCCCAGGTCCGCTGCTACAACCGCTTCAGCGTGGTGCTCGCCTTTCTGTGCCTCTTTGCCGTGCTCTGGCCGCTGGATCGCTTCCTGCTCACTCGCACGGGGAGAGCCCGCCACTGGCGCTATCCCGCGTTCGCGTTGCTCGCCGCCCTCGGCATCTTCGATCAGACGCCATTCTCGTGGTTCAGCGAGCGCGGGGCCGCCCAGTTGCAGAAGCAGGCCGCGTACTTCCGTGCAGATGAGGAATTCTTCGCCGAGGTGGAATCCATCATGCCCGCAGGGGCACGCATCTTCTGCCTGCCCTATATACCGTTTCCCGAGTACCCCGCATTGAACAAGATGCGGACCTACGACCATTCCCGGGGATTTCTGCACACGCGAACGCTGCATTGGTCCTATGGAGCGATGAAGAATCGCGATGCGGATGCGTGGGCCCGGCACCTCGCCTTCGATCGCTTCATCGATCGCAATGCCGAGGAGACGCTGGCCTGGATCATGTACCGCGGCTACGACGGCATTTTCATTGATGCCCGCGGCTACGATTTCGTGAAAGTCTCCAGCAACGATGTGATGAACGGCGGCCACTTGCTGAGCCGCAACATCCAGCGACTGGCACCGCCGAACGCGCCGATTCGCTCGATCGCACATCCGAGCGATCCCGACCAGGTGCTTCTCGATATTCGTGCTTACCGCGAGTGGCGGCGGCAGCAAGATCCCGTTGGTTATGCTCGAGAAGAACAGCGCATCCGAGAGTGGCCCGCCCTCACCTGGCTCAAGGGCTTCATTACGTACAACCCCATCAGCGAGAACGCCACGCCGATCTGGGGCCGCGGCCGGGCCAGTGCCGTGCTGATGAACCCCTCAAATCGCACCCGGACGTTCGATTTCCACATCGCCCTCGGGGTCGATTCCGATGGCGAGTTCCGCTTCCGCATCGATAGCCCGAACATCGAATGGCTGAAGGACGGGCAGAAGCAACCGTGGAGCGTTAGCTTCACGCTCGATCGGCCGCCACCACCCTCTTTAGGGTTGCGAAGTTCCGAGGGGCGAGATAACGATCGGTTACACATCGAGTGGCGCAGCTACCGGATCGTGGTGCCACCGGGCCGGCACACCATTCATTTCCGCTGTGAAGCTCCGTTCCTGTACATGCCGCACGATCACCGGCCCGTGTACTACTTCGTCCGCGACTATGCCATTGAAGAGGTCGGCGTCGACCCTCCCGTCGATCGTGATCCCAGCAACTGGCGGCGACGCTGAAGTCCCTATAATGCTCGCGGTATGCAGGAATGGAATTCCCCTCTCCGATAACCACGGATAAGGCCCATGTCGATCCCCATTCGCGTGAGCAAGGCTTCCGCCCCTCACCATCCGCCCGTCACGTTGTTCGATAGCTCGCCCACCTTTCGCATGGCCCTCCACCAACTGCGCACCGTCGCCTCGGTCATCGACCTCGACCCGGACATCCTCGAACGCCTGTCGTATCCCAAGCGTTCGCTCGTGGTCAGCATTCCCATCCGCATGGACACAGGTGAAACGCACACCTTCATCGGCTACCGCGTGCAGCACTCCATCACCAGTGGTGCCAGCAAGGGCGGCCTCCGCTTCGCACCGCAAGTCGATCTCGGCGAGGTCGCCGCGCTCGCCATGTGGATGAGTTGGAAGTGCGGCATCATGAACCTTCCCTTTGCCGGAGCCAAGGGTGGTGTGGCCTGCGACACCGCCCTGCTAAGCACCAGCGAGAAGGAACGCCTCGCCCGTCGGTTCACGGAGGAAGTGCTCGCCATCATCGGCCCCCGCATCGACGTGATGGCTCCCGACATGGGCACGGATGAGCAAACCATGGCCTGGATCTACGACACGTACTCGATGAAAGTTGGTTATGCCTGCCCCGAGATCGTGACGGGCAAACCCGTGGAACTCGGTGGCTGCATCGGCCGCCGCGAAGCGACCGGCCGCGGCGTTGTCTATTGCATTCGCGAAGCCCTCGATGAACTAAACATCGCCCCCGAAACCGCCACGGCCGCGGTGCAAGGCTTCGGCAACGTCGGGGCGGTGACGTGCGAAGAACTCCTCAAGCTCGGTGTGAAGATCGTGGCCGTCGGCGATCGTCATGGTGCCATCCGCAACTTGAACGGCCTCGATATTGCCGCACTCCACAAGCACATCGCTGAGCCGAATAACACCCGCAAAACAGTGATCGGCTTCGCGGGTGCCGAGGAAATCTCGGCCGATGATTTATTAACAACGGAATGCACTGTGCTGGTTCCCGCAGCGATGGAGCGTGTCATCACGGAGGAGAATGCCGCGAAGTTGAAGTGCCGCGTGCTCGCCGAGGGTGCCAACGGCCCCACCACGCCGGAAGCGGATGCCGTGCTCGCGAACTCGGATGTCTACATCATCCCGGACGTGCTCTGCAACGCCGGCGGCGTGACGGTTTCCTATTTCGAGTGGGTCCAGGACATCCAGCAGTTCATGTGGAGCGAGGAAGACGTGAACCACGAACTGCGGAAGTTGATGAAGAACGCCTTCTGCCGTGTGCGGAAACTCGCCATCGACCGCAAACTCTCGAACCGCCTGGCCGCCCTCAGCCTGGGCGTGCAAAAGGTTGCCACCGAAAAGGCCAAGCGTGGCTTGTTCCCTTGAGCTATCCTGCGGATGATCCCTTTTCCCAGGACGATTACAGGTCGCTTCAACTCTCCCCGGGACTCCCTGGAGTGCCACCGATGCTTGCTCGCCTGCTGATCGTTTGCTGCGGTTTCACAATCTCCGGCCGCCTCCACCATGCGGAAGCGGAAGAGCCGCTGGCCCGTGAGATCAAGGTGTTCAACTACACCCGGGCCATCGAACTCAAACTCGGCACGACGCGTGTCGTGCTCTGCCCCCAGGCTGGCGGCCGGGTCCTCGAATTCTCGGTGGATGGCAAGAACGCCCTGTATCTGGAAGACGCTGAGCAGAAGTGGCAACCCGGGAAGCCTGGCCCCATCACTGCCGGCCGCTTCGACTATGGCCCCGAACTCACCGTGACGCCGCACCCCAAAGCCTGGGCCGGCGAGTGGACCGCGGAAATCACACCCTCAAAAAGTGCGAAACTCACCAGTCCCAAGGAAGCCGCCGGCATTCAACTGGTCCGGGAGTTCCGCCTTGTGCCGCACGGCAAATTGGTTGGGCTCGCCTGCACGCAAACCATGACCAACATCTCGCAGGAGACCCGCGACGTCTGCCACTGGGGCCGCTCCTTCTCTCCCGGCGGTGGCATCTGCGTCATCCCGCTTGGCGACCACCCCAGCCGGTTCCCCAGTAAATATGCCATGTACGAAGAGAGCGCCATCATCAACGTGAAGAACGCAGACGACAACATTCGCGTCCGCGATGGCTTCCTCGAAATCCTGGCCCCACCCCGCAAGCCCAAACTGGGCTTCGACACTTACGCCGGCTGGCTCGCCTACGCCATGCCGAACGACACCCTCTTCGTGAAGCGATTCCTCACCCACCCCGACCGCGTCTACAACGAAGCGGCCGGCCTCACGCTCTCCGTTTGGTATCCCACTGGTCCACGAATTGAACTCGAACCGATCGGACCACGCGAACGCCTCAAGCCCGGCGATTCCGCCTCCTTCACCGAAGAATGGTGGCTGCTCAGCCATCCCTTCCCGAAGGCCGGCCAACAACTCGACCTCAAGGTTCTTGCCGATCAGGTGAGGCATGAGACGATCGCGCCCAACGAGTGAACATGAGCCGACGTGAGCAAAGCGCCGTTCGAACGACAACGGCGCTTTGGGTCTAACCAAGCTGATAGATTGAGCGATCCGTCAGAATTCCACGCCCGACACATCTTACTTCGTCGTCACAATCTCACACTTTGCGCAATTCGGGTAAATAGGAAGAGCCCATTCCTTCGACCTCTTCGTGCGGTTAATGTGTGAAAAGACGCACCGGCCCACACCCTCCTCCACTGATTCTGGCATGGGTTTGCCGATGCGAACAGAACGATGTGCACAACGCCCGGCATAGCCGTTTACCGAGGTTGCCCGTTATGAACGCCAGTCGTCGCCTACGGTTCACACTCGAGGAATTGGAGCGGCGCGATACGCCCTCCTTCACCGCCGCGGCCCCGTTCTTCAACGGCTTCAACGATCCGGACAACATTGGCTTGCCGGATGTGATCGCAGTCGGCGATTTTGACACGGATGGCATCCCCGATCTGGCCATTGGCACGATTCCCATCTCCGGAGTGAATCCCGCTGTCATCGTCGTCTTTGGCGACGGGGCGGGCGGCTTCAACGTCGGCCCCACCTTGCCGATTCCGATCACGAATGCCGAACCCAACAGCATTAGCGTGTACCGCGATGCCGCCACCAATCAACTCAGCCTGGCGGTGGCACTAAGCGCTCTTTCGCCGCCGGGTGGTGGCACCGTCCACATCACGGGCAATGGCGATGGCACCTTCAACCCGGCCGTCGTCATTGATAACACGCCGTCCCGCAGCGTGGCGACAGGCTTGTTTAATAGCGACAATCTCGACGATCTTGTGGTGATTACCGAGGCGGGCACGTACCAGATCTTCACGCAGGACGCGGCCGGTGTCTTCACCCAGAGCGACACCAACGCCACAGGTATCGATCACTTTCGAATCGTCACGGGTGATTTCGACGACGATGGCAACGGTGACTTCGCTGGCCTGAACTCGTTGACCAATCAACTCACTGTCTACTACGGGGCCGGGGATGGCACGATTGCTCAGGTCGTGAACACCGTCGTCGGGACAGGATTGAACGACCTCGCCAGTGCCGATTTCAACCAGGATGGCACGGATGATTTCCTGATTGCGGATGGCGATACCACTTCGTTCCACCAGTCCAATACAAACCGCACGGTCAACGCCGCCGGTGTGGCAATTCCCAGTCTCTCCACGACTCCGGGGTCGAACGTCGAACTGCTCGCCGTGGGCGATTTCAACGGGGATGGCATCGCAGATGCCGTCGCCTTCGACGAGAATCGCGACCTTCTCCCCGCTCTCAACGATGGCACTGGCGTCTTCACCGCGGACCCGTTCAGTCCTTACCCCTCCGCAGGTGGGTCCGGCCAACCCGGCAGCGTCGTCACCAGCGATTTCAATAACGATGGCCGAATCGAGTTCCTCTCCACGAACTTCGGACAAACCCTGACAACCCATGGTCAGGTCTTCCTGAACTTGTTGGTTCCGACCACCACAACTGTGATCAGTGCGCCGAACCCCAGCATTTATGGGAACGACGTCACCATCACCGCCACCGTGGCTCCCAGAAGTGGACCCGGCCTGCCAACGGGCACCGTGATCTTCACGATTGATGGTTTGCCTTCTACACCGATCACGCTCGTGAGCGGCGTCGCCACTCTCATCCGTGGCGACCTCCTGGGTGGCTCGCACATCATCACGGCGGCCTACTCGGGTGATGACAATTTCGACGTCAGCACCTCACCTCCTGTCACACAAGTTGTCGATCCGGCACCGACGACCACAACCGTCTTGGCCACGCCGAGCCCGGCCTTCTATGGCCAGAATGTCACGCTCACCGCGACCGTCACCGGCCTTGCTGGCCCGGGTGCCACCCAGGTTCCCACCGGCTCGGTGAACTTCTTGATCAACGGCAACAACTTCGTCGGCACCCTCGTGGGAAACACGGCTACCGTCGTGGTCTCGAATCTTAACCCCAACACATACCTCGCCAGTGCCACCTACATCGGCGACACCAACTACACCACCAGTGTGGGCAACACAGCCGTCGACGTGCTTCCAGCCAATGCAAATGCATCGGTCGTGGCCGCCCCCAATCCCGCCACCTTTGGCGATGTCGTCACGCTGACGGCCACACTCTTTATCAGTGGCCCCGTGGAATTCCCACCCACACCACCAACGGGCACCTGGACCTTCACGATTGGCTCTCTCACGGTGGGGCCCGTCGCGGTCACGGGGAATGTCACGACTGTGAATGTCCCGGGCATCCCGGCGGGCACATTCCCCGTTGTGGCGAACTATTCCGGCGATGTGAACTACCCGCCTCGCACGGCGAACACCACACTGTTCGTGAACCCGGCCCCATCCACGACCACGCTCGTCGCACCCGTGGGCGCTCAGCCCGTGGGTCAGCCGCTAACCTTTGTGGCCACGGTCGCGGGAGCCGGGCAGAACCCCGCACCCACCGGCACGGTGAACCTCGTTGACGCACTCGACAACACGATTCTCGCGACAGGCACGCTGACTTCGGGTTCAAACGATGTCACCTTCGTCATCTTCTTGTCCTCTGGTTCGACCACCCTGTTCGCGGATTACCTCGGCGACACCAACTACCTCCCCTCGGCGTCCGCACCGGCCACGGTCTATGTCGATGCCTCCCCGGTGCTGTTGGCGGGTTCCGATAACGGCGGGGTCATCTGCTATTTCAACTCCAGTGCTGAGCAGAGCGTGGGTATCGATGCCTTCGGCCCCGGCTTAACCGGAGTGCGACCCGCAGCCGCGGACTTCAACCGCGATGGTGCCATGGATGTGGTGGCGGGCTCGGCACCGGGCGATCCCTCCCGGGTGGCCTTCATGGATGGGCTCACCGGCCAGTTCGTCAGTTCCTTTAGCCCATTCGGCGACGACTTCACCGGCGGTGTCTTCGTTGCGGCTGGCGACATCAACGGCGATGGCTTGCCCGATCTCGCAGTCTCTGCCGGCGTGGGTGGCGGCAGTCGGGTCCGCGTCTTCCTGAACAACGGTGCCGGCTTCGTGCCACTCGCGGACTTCCTCGGCATCGAGGACGCCAACTTCCGCGGTGGTTCGCGTGTCGCCCTCGCGGATGTGAACAACGATGGTTTCGCCGACTTGCTCGTTGCCGCCGGGCCTGGTGGCGGGCCACGCGTGGCAGGCTATACCGGCCAGGCCCTGAGGGGTGGAGCCATCCAGCGACTCTTCAACGATTTCTTCGCCTTCGATACCGCCTCCACCATCGGTGCCTATATCGCCTCGGGTGATGTGAACAATGATGGCTTTGCCGATATCATCATCGGTGCCGGCGAAGGTGGTGCACCGCGCGTCTCCATCTTTGATGGAGCTGCCCTGATCAACACCGGCCAAAATGTGATGCTCGCCAACTTCTTCGCCGGCCCGGAAGAGCTTCGCGGCGGCATCCGCGTTTCCAGCCTCGATTTCAACCTCGATGGCTTCGACGACGTCAGCACCGGCCCCGGCGGCAGCGATGGCTCGAAGCAGTTCGTCTTCAACGGAGCGGACCTTGCCACCGGCGTGGTCACCATCCTGTTCGAACGCGATCCCTTCCCGGGCCTCCTCGCCGGGATTTACCCCGGATGATGTGCGGACCAGAGGCACGTCACAGTGCCGCTGTGCCAGACAACACGACTGATCAAAGAAGCCGACAAGCCAACAGCGTCACATGCCGGAGTGACGGCAAACCACACACCTCATCCGCCCAGGCAGGCCGTTGCCTGGGCGATTCTCATTGATTCCGGACCAATCACCCACCCCCGGCTTTGCCGGAATCGGTTGATTCCGGCACGCTGATTCCGGCAGACGAAGAATGATTCCGGCAAAACGCTTACATGCCTGAATCATCTGGTAATACGAATTCGATCTGTATGCCTGCAGACGCATTACGAAGACCAACAAT
>JBGSZR010000295.1:0-63167 GCA_041750275.1 Gemmataceae bacterium | reverse complement strand
GCGTGCTGGCCGGCACGGTGGCCCGCTGCGGCTGCGGGATCACCATCACCTTGCCGCACTGCGGATTGCGACACTTCGCTTTCTTTCCCGCCACATCGTCCTTGAGGCGGTAGCGCTCGCCGCAGTTCGTGCATTCGAACTCGATAGCCATAAGTGAAATCCCACCCGCGACCGGGGCGATACTGCCGCCGAATTGCAGTGCCATTATTGCGTAATGCCTCGCGCGCGGCAATCGTTCCGGCCTTGACGTGCCGCGAAGCCCTCGTTATTCGGCAGCATCGCCGACAGATAGCAAGACTTCAAGTGCTGAGTTCGAAGTGAAGAACACGCATGCGCGTGGCTTCGCCCCGGATTCCGCAGTTGGAATTCCACATTCGATTACGGGGGAATGGACATGTGGGCCAGGCGGATCATGATGGCATCGTTGCTTCTGGGCAGCGGCAGCGGAATCGCGTGTTGTGACAAGTGCGGCTCATGCTTCGGCGAGAAGCCGGTGACCACGTATACCCCGGAGCAGTTTCCGGCACAGCCGCCCGCGGCGGGCGCGCCCGTGACCACCATTTCGAACGCACCACCCACGACCCAGCCAGCCGGACCCGTCACAGGCGCGTACGGCGGCACGGGCAATTAGCTCCTTTTGCCTGCCACGAACGGCGGGCTAAGTCGGACGATTCATGAATTCCAGCAACTTCGCGGCGCAGGCTTTTGCGAAAGCCTCGTCGTTGATGTGTTGGTCGCATTCGTGCACCTCGACGCCGGGTGCGATCCAGTTGTGAATGCTCTGGAAGAGCGCCGCGTTCGCCTCGGGCCACCAGAACGGCTGACCCTCCGCGTCGATCGCCGAGACGCCTCGCAGCGGCAACATCAGTGCCGTCGGGCCATTCGAAGCACAGGCCTTGTTCGCCACCTCCTGCCCCAGCCGATCCATCTCCTCGGGCGTCGTCCGCATCAGCGTGACCACCGGATTATGCTGGTAGAACCGGCGATCCTGGAAGCGTTCGGGCACGGTCTCACTCGGCCCGAAATTCACCATGTCCAGCGCCCCCACCGAGATTACCTGCGGCACACCCTTGAGAGCCGCGGCGGTGAGGCGATCCGGGCCGGCACCGAGGATGCCGCCGACGAGTTCATCGGCGAGTTCGGTGGTGGTGATGTCCAGCACGCCGGCGATGAGTCCGTCGCGGATGAGCCCTTCCATGGTGCGGCCGCCGGTGCCGGTGGCGTGAAAGACGAGCACTTCGTATCCCGCCGCTTCGAGCACGGCCCGGGCCGCTTCCACGCAGGGGGTGGTGACGCCGAACATCGTGGCCGCGACGAGTGGTTTATCCTCGGCGGGCGCATCCGTCGCGGGCGAGCGTACCATGCCGATCATGGCGGCGGCGGCGTTGTCCAGCACCTTGCGGCTAATGCGATTTAACCCGGCCAGATCAACGACCGAGTGGAGCATCATCACATCGCGAGTGCCGACAAAGTGCTGAACCTGCCCGCTGGCAAGTGTGCTGACCATGAGCTTGGGCACTCCCACGGGGAGCGCTCGCATGGCTGCGGTGCCGATGGTGGTGCCGGCCGAGCCGCCCAGGGAGAAGATGCCGGAAACCTTGCCCTGCTTGTGCAGGTCCGCGGCCAGTTTGGCGACGCCACGGGCGGCGAGCGTCACAGCCTGGCCACGATCGCCGGCACTGCGGACACGATCGACGCTGGTGCCCGCGGCTTGAAATACGGCCTCGCGCGAAATATCCGCTGCGAACGCAGGCGGCCCGAGCACGCCGGCATCCACGACGACCACCTCGACCCCGGCGGCCCGCAAACGCGACGCAACGTGGCCAACCTCCAGCCCTTTTGTGTCCAGCGTTCCGATTAACAACACAGCCATGAAGCACTCCGGGACGCATCCGTGAGAATTGCGTGTTATGTTACAGGCGAACCGGCTCGATCTGCCAGCTGCCGAGGAATCGAATGCGTCTGCTGCTGCAGCGAATCGCGATGAATGGCCTCTTGACGGCCTTGGTGCTGGCCGTGATGGGCTTCGTCTATGCGGAGCTGGCCGTGATGTTCCTCGCCGGAAACGAGGTGCCGCGAGCCGAGCCCGTGGAGAATGCCAACCGGTCCCGCACGGAAGATGCCGCACTGAGCCATTCGTTGCGAGTGCGCGTGCCAGTGATGATGGCCCTGTTCGGATTCGCGTTTGTCGCGCTGGGTGAATTGCTACTGTACGCCTGGCGTGGCAATCCGCCGGTGGATGTGAAGCCCACCCGCGAGCGACAAGCCGACCCCGCCGAGAAGCTGCTCGAGGAACTGCTCGCTCAGGCCGACGCTGCCATGGCATCCAGCACATCCGTGCCCGTGCGGGAAGACGCCTCGCAACAGACCGACAGCGAACGCAAAACCGCCGCTTCCTGAGCGGCTCGACACTTCGGCTCTCTTCACTTCTGTGCAAACCTACTTCCTGCCGCGGTTCACTGATAAAGTGAACTTCGTCTCCTTCACCCTCACGCGATTCGGGACCTGCACTCCATGACCACTCTCGCGGACCTCAAGGGCCAGACCGTTGCATTTGCAGCCTCCGGCGGGCTCGATTCCTGCACCGTCACGAAATGGCTCACCGAGAACGGCGTGAAGGTGGTTTGCTTCACGGCGGATATCGCCCAGCCAGATGAGACCGACTTCGACACCGTGGGAACGCGCATGAAAGCATGCGGTGCCACGGATTATGTTGCCCTGCCGCTCCACGAGATGATTGCCGAATCCGGCATCGAAATGATGCAGTTTCAGGCTCGCTACGAAGGTGCATACTGGAATACCACAGGCATCGGTCGACACGTGATCGTGGCCGGGCTCGTGCCCGAGATGCGGAAGCGCGGCATCAAGGTGCTGGGCCACGGAGCCACGGGCCGCGGCAACGATCAGGTGCGCTTCCAGCTCTGCACCAACATGCTCGCCCCGGAGATCGCTGTTTATGCCCCCTGGCGCGACCCTGCGTTCCTCGGCAAGTTCCGCGGCCGCACCGAGATGATCGATTACTGTGAGGGCCACAAGCTGCCCATCAAGGTGAGCAAGGGTGCACCGTATTCCACGGACGCGAACCTGCTCGGCCTCACCCACGAGGCGGGCAAGCTCGAGCACCTCGATTGCCCGCCCTGGTTCGTGACGCCGGGCATGGGTGTGCTGCCGAAGGATGCCCCCGATGCACCCGAGACCGTGACCGTGCGCTTTGAGAAGGGCCGCCCCGCCGCGATCAATGGCAAAGCCACCACGGCATTCGAGGCCATCCAGCAGGCGAATACCATTGGCGGCAAGCATGCCGTCGGCATTGCCACACATCTGGTGGAGAACCGTTTCGTCGGCATCAAGAGCCGTGGCGTGTATGAAGCCCCTGGAATGGAACTGCTCGGCACCGCGTACGCCTTCCTATTGCAACTCGTGCTCGACCGCCGCGGCCGTGAACTCTTCGATCAACTGTCACTATTCGTCTCGAAGCAAATTTACCAGGGCTATGGCTTCGACCTCGCCACGCACATGGCCCGTTCCGCACTTGCACCGATCAACGCCCTCGCCACGGGCACGATTCGCCTGAAGCTGTACAAGGGGCGTGCGGAATTCGATGCCGCGGAAGACGTGCCGAACCAGCTTTACTCCGAGAGCAACGCCAGCATGGAAGCCATTGGCGAGTTCGACCACGCAGACAGCGAAGGCTTCCTCCGCGTGCTGCAGGTGAGCGCTCGGGCGCTGGCCGCAAACGGGCAGGTCGTCGCGCCGGCCTGGGCGAAGTGCTGATGATTGGTGTTCCACGCTCAGCGCTTGCGGCCGAGCGTGCGCCAGGTGCGGGGGCTGACTTGCACATCGTCCGGTCGAAGTCGCGGCTGCTTCTTGTACGGGTTATAAAGCGGGTCGCCCACGAGCACCGTCATCCAGCTGCACATGTACACGGTGCGGGCGTAGCTCTCCACGAGCGTGAACTGCCCCGTGAGCAGGAAGCCAAAGAACTCCGCGGGCTTGGGGAAGCCCACCGTGTAGGGTTCACCCACGGGGCCGAGCGTCGCGGCCACGCCTTTCTTGAGCAGGTTCGGGCACCACACCTTGCTATCGGCCTTGCGCAGCGTCACCGCCTCGGAACTCGCCAGGTGCCAGGCGATGGCACCGCGTTCGAACTCGCAGCCGTCCACGAAATTCGCATGCGAATACCAGCCGCAATACAGGGCCACACCCTTCGCACTGCCGGCGGGCAACACCGGTGATTTCTCATCGAGCAGCACGCGCATGCCGGTGCGTTCGAGGAGGCGGGCCGTTTCGCGCATGGACTGATCGTAGCCACCGTAGCCGCCGCCGGAGTCATTGAAGGGATCGAAACCGCTATCGCGCGAATCGATGACGGCGATGCCCCTGAGTCCGGTCGCTTCCACGGCCACGGCATCATCGACAAGGCGGTTGGCGATGATGGCGGTGGGGCCATCGAGTCGGGACGTCATCAGCACGGGGGGGTTGGTGCTGCGCGGGTTCACCGGTACCTGCCAGTTCAGTGGATTCGTCACCCAGCGGTCGAGCGGATACCTGTCCCACCAGAGCAGCATGAGTTCGCTATCCACCGCGGCATAGCTTTCGTTGTGGCTGAGCGATTTGATGCGAAAATCCAGCTGAGTGATCGTCTGGCGGAGCGTGGCCAGCTCCTTCACATCGGCCGACTTGTCCTTGGCAAGTTCCGCTTCCTTCTTGCGGGCAGCTTCCAGTTCAGGTCGGAGCTTCGCGAGTTCCGCTTTCTCCTCGGCGGTTGGTTCCTGTCGACCCACTCGCAGCGGCACGCCATACACCGTGAGGAGCACCTTCGCCTCGGCCTTGTGCTCCTTCAAGGCTTCGCGCAGCGGTGCCAGGAGTTTCGTGTCGTAGTCCGCACGCGAGATGTCCTCGCTATCGGGAAGATCGAGCAGGATGAGGTGATCGCGCGGCACACCACGCACCACCATGTAATGCTCGGCGACGCCGCGAGATGAAGGCACGTTGCGATTGGCGAGCAGGAACACATCCGCCGAGTCGAGCGCGAAAGCAGGAGTGCAGAATACGACGAAGACGAGCGTGAAGCCCAAACGCATGGCGGATCCTCGGAAGAGTTACTTCCCGGGCACGAACGAATCGAAGAAGGCGGTGATCTCGGCGTCGGTGGGGGCACCGTTCTCGCGGGCCAGCATGAAGTGATACATCTTGTTGCCGTCCAAAACTGAGCGGACGACGCTGGTTTGCGTGGTGTCCTTGTTCAGGTCCATCTCGTTGGTGGCCTCGATGGTGGGCATGCCGCCCCAGGTGACGTTTCGCGTGGCAGTGCGCCGAAGAGGACCTTCGCTCTTGCCGCCACTGTTTTCTGCAAACATGCCTTGCATGAAACCCATCTGATCCGGCGCGATCAGCGAGATGGACATGCTGCACAAGAGTGTCTGCTCATCCTTCGGGTGAACTTCGTAGATGGAGGTGCGAATCTCGCCCGGCTTCAATGGAACGGTCGGCTGCAGAAGCGGCATGCCGGCTGTGATACGCGAGCGCACTGGCTCTCCGGGGGCATAGACCGTGAACATTCCATCCGGGTGGCGGAACTTCACCCATCCCGCGGGAAGCGCCACGCTGACCGCGGTGATGGCGGGTGTGTCGGGCCTCGCTTCGAGGGGATTGCCCGTGGCGAAGTTGCCGACGGCGAAGTCTTCGCGCGGCTTCGCTTCGGGCGGCTGGGCCAGGATCACCGCCACCACCGCGGTGACGGCAATAATGAACCCACCCACACCGACGCCGATCCAGATTCCCGTGTTGTCGGCGGCCTTCTTCTTTTTCCTTCGCGACCGGTCACGGCTTTCACGAGGCTTCTGCGGCCGCGTCGCTTCTTCATCCTCATCATCCTCGCGCACGGCCACGGGCCGAATCCGTCGAGGCTTCTCAGCCGACACTGGCGTGGGAAGCGGCACGAGCATCCGCATGGCACACTGCGGACAGCCGACGTTCGCCCCGGCGGCTGCATCCGGAACGGAGAGTCGCACCGAGCAACCCGGGCAGAGAATCGAAATGGCCATGATCGAACATACCACCGCGAACGATCAGGGTTTGGTACGCGAAGGCGGCTTCGGGGTCGTCTTCGCGGGTGGATTGTTATTCTTCGGCTCTGGGTTCGTCTCGGGCACGAGCTCGAAGCTATCAAAGTAGCCTTTCTCGTTCGTCGAGCGGCTTTCCGGCGTCATGATGGAAACAATATAACCCCGGTCATCCGCAATGATTCCACGGGCCACGGCGACGATTTTGGTCGGCAAGGGTCGGCCTTTCCTGTCGAGTTTGGCCTGCGGCGGGGCATTCTTCATGGCTTCACCCAGATCGAGTTCGATCACGACTTCCGTGCCCGGTTTGCCCGCCAAGGTTATCGAACCACGACCGACTTCTTTCAGCCCGCCAAACGCAGGAGCCTTTTCCTTCTTCGGATCCAGTTTCTCTGCAAGATAAGCCTCGCGATCTGCGGCACTCATGCTGTGCGGAAAGTGGATCTTCTGGATCTGGCACTGGATCATCGGCTCTTCGCTTTCCCCGGTGTAGGTCAGCGAGAACGGTGAACGCACCTCGCCGGTGGGCCCGCGTGGCGTCGAACGCGGCGCGGTGGGCAAGTGCACCTGAAAGCCGCCGGTCTCGGGCTTGTATTGCACCCAGCCCTCGGGAGGGCCAGCCTTTGTGCCATCGCTGCCCGCAGCGACGGTGTCCGGGTCCTTTTCACGGAAGCCGAAGTGGTAGATGGCATAGCCAACTCCGACGAGGAGCAGGATCGCCGCGAGCCCACCGCCGACGAGGAGCCCCACGGGAGGCCCTGATGCTTTCTGCTTCCCCTTCTTGCGGGGGCGTTCATCCTCGTCGGGGTCGCGCCGTCGCCTCCGCGGGCGATCATCATCGTCATCATCATCGAGCATCACATCGGTCTTCACGGGCCGCTTCACCGGTGCAGGAGGCCTTTGCTTCGGTGCTGGCTCATCCAGCACATCGAAATCCATCGCCGGCGTTTCCTTGGCGGGGATCGTCATGAGTGCCTGGCATTTCGGGCACTTCACATTGCGACCCGCCGCGGCATCCGGCGCGTTGAGTCGGGCGTTGCAACCCGGGCAGAGAACAGGAATGGGCATGGAAACACCAGGTATGAAGCAATTAAGGACGCGACGACGGTTGGGAAGAAGTCAGTTCGAAGGAGTCGAAGTAGCCGCGGGAGTTGGACGTGCTCGATGAGCCTGATTCCGCCGCGAACATCACCATGTACGCCTTGTTACCATCGATGAGGATTCGCGTGGTGAAGAGCATCTTCTTCCCCTCGATCGGAATCTCGTACACCACTTCGCTGGCGGTGCGCCCGGAGAGCGAGGAGTTTTTGTTGCGGCTCACCTCGCGGGCCCGGCCACCCTGATTCTCGAAGCCCTGACGCATGCCCGAGATCATCAGCTGCGTGAATGAATCGCGATCCTCGGGTTCCACCGTGGCGGGGATGGTGAAATAGCCGACGAGGCAGAGTTGATTGCCCTTTTCATCCGCCGTCATGTACATGTTGCCATCGACACCCTTTTCGTTGAAGGGTTGTGCCGTGGGCTTGAAGGGCATGGAGACGCGAAAACTGCCATCGGGCGAATTAAACTTGATCCAGCCGGCGGGCGGTGCGCTCTTGGTAGCGTTGGCAATCGCATCCGCGATCACTTCCTCTTTCTTGTCCTTGAAGTAGTACCAGGCACCGGCACCCGCACCGGCGAGCACCAGCAACCCCACGAGCAAGCCAACGATGAGCAGCCCACCACCAGACGATTCGCGGCGTTCATAGCGACCGGCGCGATCGTCGTACTCTTCATCCTCTTCAATGCGTGGCCGTGGACGAGGTGCCGGGCGTGGTGCTGAGCGAGGAGCCGCCATCGGCACCACCAGCACCAGGCCGCAATCGGGACACTTCACCTTGCGACCCAATAATTCGTTGGGAGCGGTGAGGCGGGTGCGGCATCCAGGACACTCGACAGGAACGGGCATGGCGACACTCGGGAGCGGGGGTGGCCAGGGACAGATATTATGCGAGTGTGGGCAGTATCCCGTTGTAACCGAAATATCGCGAACCCGCTGCCCCGATGTGAAGAAAAAGGACGGCTGGATTTCCTCAGTTGCTCTCTGCAATCGCGCGACGGATCGCCTCGCGGCCCGCACCGGGGAAGCATTCCTGGCGCGCCTCCCGGATCGCATCTTCTAGCGCGGTGTCGTCTGGATCATCATCATCATCGTCGGTCGGAAGTGCAGCCTGTTTACTTCGAGCATTGGCCTTCGCCACCAGCACCGGGTCGGTGATCTCGAATGAGTCCAGGAAACGGCGAATGCGCGGATTGGTTTCCACCTTCGCATTGCGACCACCCGCGAAGACGAGATAGAGCCGCGTGTCCGCCACCACCACACGCCACAGCGAATAACCCTCAACGGGATGGGAGAGCACCAGTTCCCGGGCCGGGAAGCCACTTACCACCGTGGGGCTCGAACGCAACACGCTAATATCCGGATGATCGCGTTCGATCCCCTTCACGATCTCATCCATGAGCCGTTCATCCGAATGGGCCCGGCGAATCGCGGGTTCAATCTCGCGATACATGATGCCATAGCCCTCTCCCTGGAAAACCAGAACGGTGCCCTCGACCTGGAAATCCGGGTCTTGATTCATCTTCGCCAAATCGCGCATATCGGAGCGTGGCGGGCCCGGTAGCTCCACCTTGAAGCCGCCCGTGGCCGAGTGATGCGTCTGCCACTTCGGCTGCAGCATCCACACCAACCCGCCGCACGACGCGGCTCCGAGAATCGCGAGAACCAGAAACACCAGCAACACCCAGAAGAGCGCACTGCGCCCCTTTTTGACAGGCGGAGCGGGCCGACGACGCAACGGTCGACGGGGTCTTTCCCCTGGAGCAGAGAGCGGCTCGGCTCGCGAACGGGCTGGCGGTGCCTCCCATTGCGGTTCCGGCGGTACCTCCGGGACCCGCACCGTGGCCAGGCAGCTTCCACACCGCACCACCTGCCCCACTGTTCCCTCGTCGACACGCAAACCGCTCTGGCACGACGGACAGACAAATTCAATCGCCATCACAACCTCACGGCAACAGTCGGCTCAACGATCACATCAAGTGTAGCTTGCAAACGGAGACACATACACCCCTGTGGTGCTGGCTGTTTCACAAGTGTGGGAAAAATGCGAATAAGAAATGGATAGGCGCTCTGAAGCACGCCGCGCTCGCAACGCATGCCGAGAAGTGGTAGTGTCTCAGCTTGCGTAGGGCATCCTTTCCAGACTGACGTTTTTCTGCTTTTTTCTGCTTTTCTGCGGTATGTCAGCCTCGAAAGCCTGACCGACTATGCAAACTGAGACACGACCCGAGGAATTCTTACCTGGCCGATTTCTTCCACACATCAAAGGCGGGATGCGGCTGGCGTTTGGGATTCAGCAGGCCCCAACTTGCTTCGATTTCCAGGCGCGATTCCGCAGCTTTCCAGGGCAGATCAAACGCCTCAAACGCTGCACCATGATAGACCCAGTCGCCCCCTTCACCCGGCACGAGCTTTCCCGGCTGCAAGTACTCGCTCCAGAAGGTAGCTTGCTGATCCTCGGTGTACTTCTTCCCCTCACGCGTTCCGGCGTGCGGCATTCCCGTTTCCTTCACCAGCACCGGCTTCTTGGCCAACCGGGCCAGCTTCGCTGCCTCCTCACGTGTCCACGCAGCCGCCGCAGCCGGGGGCAAATCTTTCTGATCGAACACGGGGTGAATGTTCGGTGCCAGAAAGTCACCAAAGTTGCGGGCAAAAGGCTCCTTGTACAGGAATAGCGGCTCGGACATGGTCAGCGGCACGGATTTCGGCAGCGTGGCACGCAACCGCGCCGCGGCAATCGGCAAGTCCTGGGCTTCATAACGTTTGAACGTGACGCCTTCGTTGCCGACGATCACACCCAGTGCAAGATCCTTCTCGAACAACTTCGCCAGCGCGGCAACGCCATCCAGCTCGGCCGATGATTTCGGATCCCAGATGCCGAGCAAGACCGCGCGATATTTGAGTTCCTTTGCCACGGCCAGGATGCGCGGTGTGGTGGATTCATGATAACCATAGAGAATCAAGCCATCGAATGCCGGGCGCAATGCGGTGAGATCCGCACGAATGGAGGATGTGGCCAGCCGACGATTGTTGACTTCTTGCCGCGGATCCAGCTCCGAAGGCACGTACGCGATCATGGAGGGTGTGGGCGAACCCGTGAGATAAGCGAACAGCGGAAAACGTGGATCGGGTTCCGCTGCCTCACAGAATGTGTGGGTTGCAAACACCAGGAGAAGTGTCATGAGAAAACGTGCAATCATTGAGATTCTCGCGGAGGTTGTTCGTCGAGTTCGACATCGCGATAAACATCGGCTAACGGAACGGTGACCGGAACGGTGGCGAGTGAGAATGCACCAGCGGGGTCGTCGAATATTGTGAGGATCCAGGTCCCATCGTTCTGACGCACGAGCCGCTCGATGATGCGCCGATCCTGGGCGACCAGAACGTATTCGCGGACGGAAGGAAGGAGTTTGTACTGATGAAATTTGAAGCCGCGATCGTGGCCTTCGGTGGACTTCGAAAGCACCTCAATCACCACATTTGGATTGATCAGAGTGTTTACATCATGGCGATCAAATTCCCGCGGACCGCACACAATCAATAAATCGGGATACGTGTACAATCCCGTTCGATCGATCTTGACTCGCTGATCGGAAGAATAGGTTCGGCACGGCCCTCCTTTTAACTGTGCACCGATCTCCAGGATCAAGTTATCCTTGATCTCATTGTGCTGCGGGCTGGCTCCCGCCATAGCAAACACTTCGCCATGATAGTATTCATGCTTCACGTCAGCGGATCGCTCGAACTCGAGGTACTCCGCTTCTGTCAATCTCGCTTTTGATATCGCGGACATCATTCGTTCCTCCATCACGCACCATAATCGATATCTTCCGGATTCGTGATCTTGTGCGTCATGATATATTCCCGGCGACCCTCCACCTCTTCACCCATGAGCATCCGGAACATCTTCTCCGCAGCCAGCGCATCCGTGAGCGTCACCTTCAACATGGTGCGCTCCTTGGGATCGAGCGTGGTGGCCCACAGTTCCTCAGGATCCATTTCACCGAGTCCCTTGAAGCGCGTGACGGTGAGGCCGCGCTCGCCGAGTCGGCGAATCTCGAAGACGAGTTCGCGAAGATGGGCGATATCCTTGCGGGTCTCCTTGTTTTCCAGGGCGTACCGCACGACGGGCTCGCGACCGGCCACTCGTTTCACCGGCACCAGGTCCGCAAGATTGAATCCATTGTCACGCAATTTTTTGAGTGCATTGTTTAAGGATTTCACCTCATGCCATTCATCATACATATACGATTCCGTATCCGGTGATGGTTCTACCGCAGGAGTGGTAGAAGTCGTCGCGACCAGCGCGCTGGCGAGCACCAGCTCCTTTCCAATTTGTGCGGAAAGTGCAATGCGCCACTCTTCCACTTCAGGCTTGCTGAAGTGCCAATATTCCTTGCCGGCATGCCGCACATGGTACCACGGCAACACTCCATCCTTCGCCTTCTCGAGGAACGCTTCGAGCGTGTGACCCCGGCGTTCGAGGTTCACCACAGCCGTCTCGGCTTCGTTCAACACGGGCAGAAGCTTCGCGAGATCGTCGCCGGTGATTTGACGCGGTGAATCCACGAGCACGTGCAACACGGTGTCCTTCAAGCCGCGGGCCATCAATTCCTTGGACATTTCCTCGCGTGTCTGCACGAAGCGAACGTCTTTCTTTTGTGTTACCTTGAACAGTGGCGGCCGGGACACAAAGACGCGACCATCCTCAACGAGTTTTCGCATCTGCCGAAAAAAGAAAGTGAGAAGCAGCGTGCGGATGTGCTGGCCATCCACATCGGCATCAGTGAGAATAATCACTTTTCCATAGCGAATTTTCGTGGTATCTCCATCTGGTCCAATATCCATTCCCACCGCGGCGATGAGGTTGGCAATTTCCTCATTTTTCAACAATTTCTCAATGCGCGCTTTCTCCACATTGAGCACCTTGCCTCGCAACGGCAGCACCGCCTGATACATGCGATCCCGGCCGCTCTCGGCACTGCCACCGGCCGAGTCACCTTCCACAAGGAAGAGTTCACTTTTGTCGCGATCGCGGGTGGAGCAGTCCATCAGTTTGCCGGGCAGGCCGCCGCCGCCGAGGATCTTCTTGCGGTCGATGAGGGCATCACGAGCCTTCTTGGCCGCCAGCCGCAGTTCCGCCGCGAGTGAGATCCGCTTGCAAATCTGCTTCGCTTCCTTGGGATTTTTCTCCAGGTACTCGGTGAGAAACTCGTACACGACGCTATTAACGATGCCTTCCACTTCCGGATTGTTGAGCTTGATCTTGGTCTGCGATTCAAACACGGGATCGGGATGGCCAATACTCACGACTGCGGTGAGGCCGGACCGAAAATCCTCACCTTTGACATCCAACTCGGGTTTGAAGAGTCCTTCTTTTTTTCCATAGGCATTGATGGCCTTGGTGAGCCCGGACCGGAAGCCCGAGAGATGTGTGCCGCCCGAGGGGTTGTAAGCATTGTTTGTATAACAGCGGACCTGCTCATCTTCATTGAAGGAATATTGCAGTGCAATCTCGACTGCGACCGAGCGAGCAGCACTTTCAATCATCGTTTCCACATCGCGGTGCACGTAGATCGGTGCATGTTCGACCTGCTCGCCTTCATTAAGGAACGCCACAAACTCGGCAATGCCGCCCTCGTACTGGAAGGTCTCACCGCGGCCATCGCGCTCATCGGACAGTGCGAGGCCAAGCCCTTTATTGAGGTAAGCAATTTCACGGAAGCGGTCGGCAAGAATGTCGTAGTCGAAGGTGAGATCACCGAACATCTCAGGATCGGGTTTGAAGCTGATGCTGGTGCCGGTCTTGCCATCGGGTGTGGGCCCGAGTTGCTGAAGTGGGCCGCTGGCGTAGCCGCGCTCGAACTCCATCTTGTAGACGCGGCCCTCACGCCGCACTTCTGCCTCACACCATTCGGAGAGCGCGTTCATGGCCTTGGCCCCCATGCCGTGGAGCCCGGCCGAGACGCGATAGGCCGCGTTATCGAACTTGCCACTGGAACCCGCGACCGTGAGCACTTCTTCGAGTGTCGATTTGCCGGTGCCTTCCTTGATGCCAATGGGAATGCCACGGCCATCATCGGCGATGGTGATAGAGCCATCTGCATGGATCGCAATGCGGATGTGTGAACAGTGCCCGGCGAGTGCCTCATCGACCGAGTTATAGACGATTTCGTAGACCAGGTGATGGAGCCCGGCCGACTGAGTATTGCCGACATACATGCCCGGATTCTGGCGAATGTGCGCCGCATCCTTGAGCGTCTTGATGTTCTTGTCGGTATAACCATCCGCTTCGGTGAGAATCGCGTCATCACTCATGGAGTGGGTATCCTTCCATTACAGGTATTCAACATGATTGAGCATGTCATCGGTGTCGTAGACGCTATATAACGTCACTAATTCGCGAATCAATCGACCATGATCTCGTGAAAATATTTTGGCTTCGCAGAAAGCAATGTCTGCGAATCATTCTCCGCGTTGGTTGAAATCTGATGCCAGTAATAAGACATTAATGTCGTGTGTCACAACTAATTG
Organism: Gemmataceae bacterium; assembly: GCA_041750275.1. Lineage (GTDB taxonomy): Bacteria > Planctomycetota > Planctomycetia > Gemmatales > Gemmataceae > JBGSZR01. Next base: position 49,469 of record JBGSZR010000295.1, on the reverse strand, counting down.
TGAGCATGAAACACCTCGAATGTCGGTCACGACTCGACAACTACTCATTCACCATGCGCCCGCGCGGAACTTCAGGTCGGTGAGGGTGATGCCCACGAGCGTCTTGCGGAGCTTGCCGAGCAGGGAGCGCTTGTGGAACTGTGTCAGTTCGCCCATGAGCACAGCGGTTCGCACCTCGACCTCGAGCACGCCCCGGCGGATGGTGGCGACGCGGGTGTTCGGGAGAAGTTCGGGCCCGATGGCGTCCGCCCAGGCGGTTTCGAGGCGCAATCGCTCGTTCTTCCGGCCCCAGCCGCGTGCCGCGAAGAGCCGGCCGAGCACATCGGCGAGATTCTCAGGGCCCCGGTTCGAGTCGCTCATGGGTTGGCGCTCGTCGTGTTAATTTGTGAGGGGCATCACCAGGTAGAGATAACTGTCGCCCGCCCGGAAGAGTGCGGGCTTGGTGCCGTCAGCCATTTCGAGCGTCACGGTTGGTTCGCCCGCGACAGCACGCAGGAACTCTACCAAGTATTGCGGGTCGAAGGCGATCTTCACCGGTGGACCATCGTAGTCTCCCAGCGGCATCTCGACGCGGCTGGACCCCTTCGCGCTGCCGCGGGCCTGCATGGTGATCTTGCCCGCTTCGAAGGTCATATCCACACGCTTGCTATCTTCATCGGTCGCGATCGCCGCTTGCCGCACCTTCGAAAGAAACGCATCCACGGGGATCGTGAGCTTCTGGGTCGCCCCTTTTCGCGTCTGGCCGACGATGTCCCGGTAGGGCGGATAACGGCCTTCCACGAGGCGAGTATAAATCATGGCCCGGTCGGTCTGAAACATCGCTTCGTTGGCTCGCAGCACCACGCGGATCAGTTCGCCATCATCGGTGAGGTTGCGTTCGAGCAGCGCCATGGCCTTGCCGGGCACGAGGTGCGAGGCCTTCGTGGACTCCTCTGCACCTTGCAACGTGGCGGGTCCTTCACACATTGCAAGTCGCTTGCTGTCGGTGGCCACCAGGCGAGCCACATTCCCTTCGGCTTCCCAGAGCACGCCTGTGAGCGCGAAACGGGCTCCGGAGTCCTTCTTGTCGGCGGCGAACACCGTGCGGTGAATCATCGTCTTCAGGTCGCCGGCCTTCACCTCATGGCTGCGTCCCGAGCCATCAAATGCCGGCAAATCGGGGAAGGCCTCGACGGGATAACTCGGCAACTCGTAATTGCTTGTGCCGATCTGCACGCCCACGTTGCTCTCGGTGGCGTCGAGGCTGATTTCTGCGTCGGAGTGTTCGCGGAGAATCTGAATCAACGAGGCGATGGGGAGAATGGCGGAGCCAGCCCGGGCAATCGTGACGCCGCGGAGTTCGTAGCGAATGCCGATCTCGGTGTCGTTGGCCACGAGCGTCAGCGCATCGTCCTCGGCGGTGGCTTTCACGTTGCTGAGCGTCGGCTGAGTGGTTCGTGCCGCCACGGCAGCCGAGACTAACTGGCACGCCGTCAACAGGCCTTCGCGCTGGCTGAGCAGCTTCATGGTGTCGTGTCCGGATCCGCGAGTTCGAGGGAAGAGCCGATCCTGAGATTATATGAAATCGCAGGGTTCTGAAGAGACCGCGGTTCGCGGGCTTTCCTGGCTCTGTATTATCACTCAATTTCTAAGTTTAACAGAAACAGTGATAGCAGTAAGGTCACGGGAAATGATGTCGATAATGGGAGATGAATTCCCTTAAAGTGATGTTGGGATCTGCATTTCCGCTCAGCACGGATCTGGGGGAAACACGATGCGCGAATGTTAGTCGTCTATTCCGTGATGTCAGCTTCTCACGCGTGTGGCATCGCCAGAAATCCCTTCCCGGAATTGATGTCCGCCAAAAACAGTCTGGCAACAACAAAATAACGTGTTTTCCACAGGCTTGAGAACCGAATTAACGCAATTCGGCCTGAAGTTCACGCACCTTGCTGGCGAACTGCTCCTCCATCGCCATCTCGGCTTCGACTTTGCGAATCGCGTGGAGAACGGTGGTGTGATCACGGCCGAGGGCGGTGCCAATGCGGGGCAGGGAGAGGCCGCAGACGGTGCGGGCCAGGAACATGGCGACTTGCCGAGGGAGCATCACGCGACGAAGCCGGCTGGTGCCACGGAGTTCCTTGGCAGTGATACCGAAGGCCGAGGCAACGCGCTTGATGATGGCTTCGATATCCGTTTCGTGAGAAGGATTCAGGCCGCTCTCGGAGACGACATCTTTTACGGCGGCACAATCCAGTGGGCCGGGATAAGCGGCGGCGACCTGGGCGAGATTCTGCAGCACACCGAGCATCGCGCGAACGCCACCGCCGGTGCTGCGAGCCGAGAGCCAGTCGAGCGCCTCCGCGGTGAGGCGAATCTTGCGGGCCTTGCAAGTGGCGACGAGAATGGCACGCCGACTTGCGGGAGAATACGGTTCAATGTGGACCACGAGCCCCGCAGCGAGGCGGGAAGTCAGTTTTCGCGGCAGGTGTGTAAGGCTGGCCGGGCCCGCGTTGGCGGTGAGAATGAGGCCGCGTCGGCGGTTTGTGCGCTGATCGAGCAAGTCGCAGAGTGCCCCAGCCGCACGGGCGGGGAGCAGTTGCAGGTCCTCGATGGCGAGCAGATCACAGGCGACCAGTCCCGGATCGGCAAAGCCAGCATCACCTTCGCCTGCCCAGCGGGCCACATCGCCGGCCGCGATGCAACGGGCAGTGAGACCTTCAACGGATGCAACCAGATGCTGGAAAAGCGTGGAGATGAGGTGTGATTTGCCGCTGCCGGATGCTCCATGCACAAAGACGGGCACAATCGGCGGCTGCTTCCCACGGACCAGTGCTGAACTCAAACCCCGAACCGCACGCAGCGCGGAGCGATTCTCCGGCACGGCGACAAAGGCGGACCAGGTTGAACTCACCGGCAACGCCAAAGACGGCATAATACTCAGATTTTATCCACTCACACTTTCAAAGGAAAGAGCAAGAGTGGAACGCAAGTCGCAAAGAAGTGGCCGCTTCCGGCGGATCCCGTGTGACGAGCTCTTCACACGTTCACGAAGGTGCAACGTGAGCAAGCGAACTGAGCGGTGGATTTACGTGTGTGAACCAGGAGGGCGAGCCAGAAAATCGATCTGACATTCATCCTTCCAGACAGATGACATCGTTCCACAGAAGGGGGGTGGCACGTTGTCCGGAATCATGGCGAGCCGTACGAAATCGCTTGACATCAGCGTAATTTGACGGCTCGCTGCACGATGGCGTTCGCGGTTCGTGCCTGATCCAGCACATCCGCGGGGCAGGCACGCTGGTACACGGCACCGCACATCATGGCGGTGCCGAGGTTCGCGTCTTGTTCCGCTTCGCCCAGCTGATAGACGGCCCGGCACATCTCTGCACTGAGCGGGCCGTTCTCCTCGACATAGTCGCGGAAAGCCAGCCACTTCCAGTGTCGCGAGGGACACTCGGGCTCCGCGGCGGCGTAGCGGGTGAAGTCCGCCACAGTCTCGGCGTTCACGAGCCCCGCGGCGAACCAACTGGCTGGGAACGGGATGTTCATTGTTGCGACACGCGTGTTTCGCGGCCCGGCAACGGATAGCGCCCCATTAACAAGTAGCCTTCATCTTCTAGCCCCAGGGCAGCATATGTCTGCTGCGCTCGGTGATTCTCCTTCTCCACATACAGGCGAATGCCGATCACGTGGGCATCCGCACGGGCACGCTCTTCCAGGTGGGAATAAATCGCCGAGAACACACCCTGCCGGCGGGCCTGTTCGACAACATACACACTTTGAATCCACCAGTACCAGCCGTTGCGCCAGTCGCTCCACTCGAAGGTGATGGAACTCTGGCCGACCACCTCGCCCTCGCGCTCGGCGATCACGTAGAAGCCCTTCGCGGCATCGTCGAGCACCGCTTGCACGCCTGGTCGCAGCACGGTCTCATCGAGCCGCTTCCCTTCACTTTCCCAGGCTAACGCCGCATTGAAAGCAACAATGTTCTCGACATCGGCAACGGTCGCCGGGCGAATCTGGATCGGCATAAAACGCGTTCTCCCATCGTGTGTCGCTCGTAATCGGCGAGTGTATTGTGAAGCACGAAGTCCATAGCAAATGCGTTCTGGGCATTTCGATTCCGCACTCCGCACCGGGTAAAGTGGCTTTCCGTTCGACTTCTCGCTTCCCGATGTTAGGCTAAGACCATTCGTATTCGCGCACCTCAGGGCTCGCATTCATGGAATTGAAGGACTTCATCCGCGACGTGCCGGATTTCCCCAAACCGGGGATTCTGTTCAAGGACATCACACCCATGCTGAGCGATCCCGCGGCGTTCGCCTTCGCCATCGCCCGGCTCTCGGCACACTACACCACACAACCAATCGATGCGATCGCGGCTGCGGAGGCGCGTGGGTTTCTGTTCGCCGCACCGATGGCACTGGAATTGCGCAAGCCGCTGATCCCGTTGCGGAAGCCCGGCAAGCTGCCTTACAGCACCCACAGCTTCAAATACGATCTCGAATATGGTTCGGCCGAGTTGCACATGCACATCGATGGCGTGCGTGCCGGTTCGCGCGTGCTGATCGTGGACGATGTGCTGGCAACGGGTGGCACAATGGCAGCCGCGTGCCAGCTAATCGAGAAGGCGGGCGGCTCCGTCGTCGGCTGTGCCTTTGTGCTCGAACTCGGCTTCCTCAACGGCCGGGCCCCACTCGCGGGCCGCGATGTCTTCAGCCTGCTCACATACTGACGCGGAGATGCCATGTCCTCGGGATTCGATGATCGCTACGAAGATGAACCCTACGACGACCGCGACGAGGACCGCAGACGCCCACGCCGGCGTGGCTCCTCGCTCGATGAGATCAAGGCCCGCGTGAAGAGTCCGGCGATTGGCCTGCTGGTGACGGGCATCGTCAGCCTGCTGTTCAGCCTCATGGGCATCGTGAACGTTTTCACGATGGACCGTCAGTTAGCGGACGTCGAGCAGCAATGGGACAACGACCCCAACCTGACGCCGCAGCAGAAGCAAGACATGAAGAAGATGCTGAACCAATACAAGGGCATCATCAAGACGGTGGTTCCGGTGACGGTGGGGCTTGGCATCTTCACGTCGCTCATCACCATCTTTGGTTCGATCAAAATGATGAACCTCTCGGGCCGCGGCATGGCCATGACGGGCTCGGTTCTATCGATGCTACCCGTGTTCAGCGGCTGCTGTTGCCTGGGCTTGCCCTTTGGCATCTGGGCCCTGATGACGCTGTCGAAGCCCGAGGTAAAAGCCGCGTTTGCCGAGCAAGCCTATGGCGGACCACCCGACCAAGATTATTGACGACGAGCATGATGACGTTCACGACGAATTGCCCGGCCTGTGGTGAAGGGCTGGATGTGGAGGAGCAGCACCGTGACTGGACAGTCCGGTGCCCGAAGTGCCGTCACGAATTCACTGCCACGAGCGATACCCCCCGGCCAGTACGCGAGCCGAGGCCGCGCGCGGATTTCGACCCGCGTCGCCGCCGCTCGCGCCGGTCGGATCCCGATGAGCCGGACTTCGAGGCGGCCCGAGAGAAACTTGCTCAGCCGGGCCAGTTTCTCGAGGCGGTGGGCTGGCTCTCGACGCTGCTCTCGATCGGCCTCGCCGTGTTGCTGATCTTGCTCGGTGCCGACGGCCAGAAGCAACCGGGTCAGGCCGGCGAGGATGCCGTTGTGCTCATCGTGCTGGGCGGTTGCCTCGGCGTCTTCGGCGTGCCGTATTCGCTTGCGATGGCCATCGGCGGCCGCAAGATGCGGAGCATGAGTAGCCGCCGTTGGGCCATGACCGCCTGTGTGCTTGGCATCGCCGCCATTGTGATGTTCGGGCTGTTGGGCTTGTTGCACATAGCCGCTGGCATCTGGGGCTTGACCGCCTTGATGGATCAGAATGTGGAGGCGTGTTTTCGTGCCCAGCAGGAACGGGCCACAGAAGAGCTTGAGGCGAGCTTCGACGATTAATCGCCCATTTCTCCCTTACCGCCGACATTACCCATCTTGTCTGAACATCTCAGCTTGTCACTTCGCCCGAATTTAACACAGCCCAGCTTGTGTCCCTGCGATATAATCGCTTTCCCGGCGCCTCGTTGCCTCGCGAGGACGGGTATTTGCCACAGGATCACGCCATGCGCCGTCGCCGTCAGACACTTGGATTGGAACAGCTGGAAGTTCGCGAAAACCCCGCACTGATTGGGGCTCCCGATCCCTCGTTTGGCACCGCTGGAGCCCTCACGACGGATTTCACAGGCAGCAGTGTCGCCTCGGCCATTGCCCTCCAGCCGGATGGTAAATATGTCGTGGTTGGCTCGGCTGGCGATGACTTTGCCATTGCACGCTATAACCCGGATGGCTCGTTGGATGGCAGCTTCGCAGGCGGGGCAGGCCGCACCACCATCAATTTTGGTGGTGTGGAGGTGGGGCGGGCCGTGGCGTTGCAGGCCGATGGCAAGATCGTTCTGGCGGGAAGCACCACGCCCACCGGGCTCACCTCGGACATGGCCATTGCTCGCCTGAACCCCGATGGCAGCATTGACACCACCTTCAACAGTTCCGGCGGCGTGATTGTCGACATGGGGCCTGGCGACGGAGCCACTGGCATCGCTGTTCGAACGGATGGCCGTATTCTCGTGGTCGGCTCGACCGGCGATGGCAACTTCGCAGTGGTGCAGCTCACCAGCACCGGCGGCTTCGACACGACTTTTCAGGGTGCCGGTAAAACGACCTACGACTTCGGCGGGACGGACGCGGCGAACGCCGTGGCCCTGCAAAACAATGGACTCGCTGTCGTCGTCGGCACCACTTCCACGGGCAGCGGCGTTCTCAATAACTTCGCGATCCTCAGCATCGATTCGAGCGGAGCCCTGGACCCGAATTTCGCGGGTGGCACGGGCAAAGCCCGAGTTGATTTTGGCTTCGATGATGTTGCGAACGCCGTGGCCATCCAGCGCGATGGCAAGATTGTTGCCGCGGGAACGGCCCGTGGTACCGCGGACGACTTTGCCGTGACCCGCCTCAATCTGGACGGCTCACTGGACCTCACCTTCGGTGTGAACGGCATCCAGAGCGCCACCTTCGGGGCCATCGATCGCAGCACGGGTGTGGCCATCCAGCCGGACGGGAAGATCGTCCTGGTCGGCACCACCGATGCCACGGGCGGCGGCGATATCGCCGTGTTCCGCCTCGAACCGAACGGTGCATACGATACAAACTTTGGCAATGGCGGCTTGTTGCGAGTCGACTTCGGCACCAGCGACACGGTCGGTGGTGTGGTACTCACACCCACTAGCCGCATCGCCCTCGCCGGCGGAACCGGGACTGGCGCCACAAAATTCGCTCTCGCTCGTGTGATCGGCTCGCTCGAACAGGGACGGGCCCTCACGGTCAGCGGTCTGCCCGACGGCAGCTCCGTTGGCTACCTCCCCGCGGGTAATGGACTCTATTCACCCACCATTGGCTTCACAGCCACTCCCTTCGGCGCTTTCGCGGGCAACGTCCGCTCTGCCGTCGGCGATGTCAATGGCGATGGCTACCAGGACACGGCATACATCTCTGGCCCCGGCATCACGGTGCGTTTCAGCGTGATCAGCGGCCGCGACAACACCACCGTCCTCGTGCCACCGACCGCACCGTTCACCGGCAGCACCGACTTCACCGGCGGCGGCTTCATCGCCGTCGGCGATTTCGACAATGATGGCCGCGCCGAGATCGTGCTGACACCCGATCAGGGGGGCGGTTCTCGTGTCACCATCTTCTCGCTGCTCACCACTGGGCTCTTCCAGCGAGCGAACTTTCTCGCATTCCCCGGCGATCCCAACTTCCGCGGTGGTGTTCGGCCTGCCATCGGTGACGTGAATGGCGACGGAGTAACCGATCTCGCCATCGCTGCCGGCTACCTGGGCGGGCCACGTGTCGCCGTGTTCAACGGCAAAAGCGTGTTTTCAAGCCCGACGCACCTTGTAAACGACTTCTTCGCCTTCCCCGGTGAAGATGCGGTTCGCCTTCGCAACGGTGTGTACATTGCCGCTGGCGATGTGAACGGCGATGGCTTCGCGGACCTGATCTTTGGCGGCGGCCCCGGCGGTGCTCCACGCGTCTTCATCATGAGCGGCCAGCTCCTCAGTTCCGGGAGCAGCGCCATCTACACGAACCCGATCTCCAACTTCTTCGTGAACGACAACTCCACGGATCGCGGCGGCATCCGCGTGGCCACCACCAGTGGCGATGCGGACAATCTCTCGGAGGTGGCCGTGGGCACCGGGGAGGATGTGGTTGGCCGCGCCGCGGTTTACTTCGGCCGCAACTTCTCCGGAACCGGCCAACCTGCCGTCTCCCAGATCTTCGACCCCTTCAACAGCCCCACCCTCGCCGACGGCATTTACGTGGGGTGAGTTACTCCTCACAGGCCACTTTGCCGGCTCGCAGAAGTTCGCAAGGCTGCTGGAACGCGAGGTGTGCGGAAGGCCGGATTCTACCGGCCTTCTTCATTCTCCAGGTCCGCGAGTGCCGCCTTTACCAGTTTCCCCTTCCGAAGCACCACGCACTCGCCTTTCTTGATTGACATCCCGGAAACGGTGACCGGGTGCGGGCCAATGTTCACGCACACTGTCCCGTCGCCCAGATCCAGGTACCGGCTTGACCAGGCCCAGCCTATGGGCGAAATCCATCCTGCAACTTCCGTGCTCCAGCCCACGTCCTTGCCATTCTTCACCTCCAGTTTGCCGCCGGCCGCCTTCGCATAAAAGGGAATGATTTTTCGCTTCGACTTCGCAAGCCGTTCGAACACCGCGTCTGAAAGGTCCAGGTCCGGCTTCCCCTCAATGGGCTCAGATTTGGGTTCTTCAAGAATGACCTTCGGCACGACCGCCTTCGCCGAATCGTTCGTGCGTTGCAGGGTGCTCGTGCCTTCACCCACTGCCCCGGGCTGAGGATTTGTGGGATGGGCGATCACCAGGCTGTCGGCCGTCAGGGTCATCTTCCAGACCAGGATTGTGTTCCCGTTGGTGATCTCCAGCGAATTCTCATTGAGCACCCGGTACGTTCCCTCCTGGGTCGCCGTGGTTCCAGGGAAAATCGTGATGACGCGGCGAAATGTGCCAGCTTTCTCGAACACCCACACGTCGTCGAGAGTCTCGGAGTCTCCATTGGTCTTGAGAGTCGGATAGGCCCCGCTCCACGAACCCACAATGAGGTCAGCTGGGTTAGCGGTTTTGGGTGAAACCGGGACTGGTGCTGGCTTCGGCGCTGCGGAGGTACGAGCACCTTCTGGTGGGCGGTGCGTGGCGATGATCTTGCCGGCCGTGTCGGACACAACAATCGGCTGGGCCGGGATAATTCGCGTCCCTTTCTTGATCAGTTTGGTGGTCACATCGGATCCTATTGAGTTGTCTTCTCCAAGAATGAAGCGACCGTCGTCTGTCTGCAGGCCCAGCGAGGGTTTGAGCGGAATGTTCTCCACGATCAGCCGGACCTTTGGAGTAAACGGTCCGTTTCCCTCAGCGTCCGGGTGGCGGAAGTGATGAGATGCGACGGACTTCCCGACCGGTATCAGAGACACGGCGGGAGTGTGGATGAACTTGCCTTTTTCGTCTTCAAAGATGTAGGCCGTGGCGGTCAAAATCAGCGTGCAGTCCTGGGTAACGACGACGCCGTCGGCGTCGAGTTTGTAGGGCAGCGTCGGCCCGGCGGGCGGCGTGGGTTTGGGCTCTACCGCCGTGTCCACTTGCTGGGGCTTTCCGCTCCGTACAGCGGCCCACACGCCGATGCCCAGAGCAACCACGGCGACCAGGCCCAGTGTCACCCATAACCAATCCTTGCGCGCCGCACCCGTAACTGGCTGGCGATGGAAAGTGCGGGATTCAGATGCGGTTTCCGTGAAGGAATCTTCGAACGAATCCGGCAGTGGCAGTGGGTCCGGTTGAGGCAAATACGTTGGCTCCCGACGCCACGATTTCCCGTGAGCACCGGGATAGCACTCCTTGCAGAAGACGGAGCCCGAGATGAGCGGCGTCTTGAAGATTTCGCCGATCCGGAGTGGGTTCGATCCATTGCAAGAGTCGCACGTGAAGGGGTTCCGGTGGACCATGTTCAAGGCGGCCTGGGAATCGCTCCGACACTCACGGCAAAGCCCTTCGATCAGCAGCCCATCGGTCGAGCGTGAAGCACCCAGGCACATGGAGCAAACCACGGGACTGTCTGCGTGTGGCACGCTTACCGGAGCCGCGATCCCCGACGTGGGCACGGTCAACTTGACCCCACACGTCGGACACGTAACTCGCCGACCACCCGCACTCCCGGGAACCTTCAAACGCCTGTGACAATTCGTACAGGTAAATCGCATTGGTTCGGCCATTACACATCCCTCGGCAAGAGCTTGATTCCAGGAGTCTGTTGGTGAGTCCGCAAGGATGGGTTCACAGATTCAGAAAGCAAATCTGGACGATAACAATACAATTAATTAATATTCTGCATCCTTAATATTAATCATTATGCATTGTTCATCGGAATCCCACCAAGCGGAGCAGCATGATGCTTTGTTCGTAAGCCGCAGTGCCGGGCGAGCCGAGTTGAACGGCTCTCATGAGATAACGGCGAGAGATTTCGAATGATGAGATTGATATCAGTCGTTATGGTGTTGAGTGCCTCACATCTCGCGACAATCTCGGCTTCAGCTGCTTTCTCAATCGATTGGGTAAAGGCCCGGGCATTATCCGGGTCGGTCTTTTGGATGGATTCGGAGTAGTTTCGGCTGCCGCGTGCGTTCAGTGTGTTGAGCATGCCACCCAATGTGGTGTTTTCTGTCGAACCCATGTTGTTGAGCATGACGGCAAAATTCTCAGCCCCACCTTCTGCGCCCATGTTGTTGAAGAGTGCGGCGAGATTGGCTGCGCCGGATTGCTTTTTCCCGTAGCCGAACATCGGTATTCTCCCCGAAGGCGATCGTCCCTATCCACACACCGGCGCGATCCGGCTGCGTGTGACACGAAAACGAGGAAATAGCATTCAGCACGTGCTCGTCCGACGGAAATGATTCGAATCATCTTGAAATAGAGCGGAAATGACGACGCGTACTGGCGGGACCAGACGCTGATACTGGCCGCTCTGATAGGCCGATTCAGCTGGGTCTAACCCCCAGCGACCGGTGTGCCGGCACTGTCAGTCGCCAGAGCTTCACACGAGCGAAATGCATCCAACATCATCACGCAGATAAACCAATTATTCACACCGCCTCACTCTATGATCTCCAACGGTTTCGTCATCACGTATCCGAGGGGCGGGTCAATCAGATGTGCTTGGCAGGAAAAGCCGTTCATGACCGGCAGCACTCTTGCACTCGGATAACAGCCTTCCGTTTTGGTGTTGCCTTCTTATTCGAACCCATCGTCCCGGGTTCGGTCCTCGTCGAGGCGCTCTCGCAATCGCCTGTTCTCGGACTCCAGATCAGCAATGCGTGATCCACTCTGCCGTCGAATGAGAATAATCCCGAGCGGGATCATGACGAAAATAATCAGGACCAGGATTTCTTGTCCACCGAGCCCGATCATCGAAAATCCTCAGGGGGCTGATGCACGTCCGCCACTGCGACGGTCCGAGCAGCATTGATTGTAATCGGGAAAATGTCACTGGAGCAAATTCGAGCGTTCGGCATGTCACTCCCGTGCAATAGCGACCGCCCCCGGCGTTCACCTGCGGTTGGTTCCGTTTGGTATCATCCCGGTTCGCCTCGATTTGTGTGGTTTATCTCGCTCTCGACCAAGGACTTGCGAACCTCCTCGTCCGTTTCTACTGCCAGCGCAGCAGCGATTGCTGGCAATGCCCACGATTGATGCTCCGGATAGTTGCCAAGTGCGATTGCAACCGCTCGACGAGTCTCCGGATCAGGGTCATGCAAATAGGGGAGCAAGTGCCGAAGCCCGGCAGACACCGCACGGTGGACCTGCCTGGTCGCAGCGGCTTCACGCTCCAACTCGGCCTCCAGAGTTTTTCCTTCTTTGCCCAGAATCTTGCGCCATGTCGGCTCGCCGTAATCACCCACAGCGTGGACCTCCAGGTAGCCGACGCCCTCCGCAATGGCGGAGAGGAGGTGGACGATGCCGAGCTTCTCTTGAACCTCAGGGGCGATCAGCAACTCGTACAGGAATGGCACGGCAGCGGCCGTCGCCGGGTACACGGTGCCCTGATGCCAGATATTGCCGAACAAGGTGTCGATTGTTTCATTCCGCACCGTGGGATCGTGTGACAGGAGCACCCTCAGCAAACCGGGCACATCGATCGCCTCTCCGTACGCGTGGGTGAGCGACGACCAGTCAACTTCGTCAAGTCTCTCAAGCATCAATCTTTCCTTCACCACGGAGTTGATCCTCGCCGCCGATTCTACCAATTTCCAGGAACGAGAACTTCCGCATCCGCAGGCACTTGATCCACTCGATGATTCTTGACGTGGGTGGCCAGGAATCGCAAGCCTCTCCTCTCCTCCAACGCGACCCTGCCATCGGCCCACGGGCTATTTGAATCGATGTTCTCGGATTTAGAGTTGATGGAGTCGGCCGCAATTGGCGGTTCTCAAACTTCTGCGTGGCGATTCTCATCACTTACTCAGATTTTGAGTTGCATCATTCCCAGGCATTGGGTACGGTTACGAGTGGTTTCAAGCATTTCGATCTGAAGTGTGCGAGCCAGTCCTCATATTCTCTTCGCCTCTCCCGGAGAGCCCATCATGCAGTGGTCGAAACGGGTTGCATTCACACTCATAGAATTGCTTGTCGTGATCGCCATCATCGCGATTCTGATCGGTTTGTTGCTTCCAGCCGTCCAGAAGGTGCGTGAAGCCGCGTCGCGTGCCCGGTGCCAGAATCATCTAAAGCAGATGAGCCTGGCCATCCACAATTATCACGATGCCAAGGGCTTCCTGCCGACCGTCCTGCCAGGCCTGGCAGGACGGTCCGACCCTCAGCGGTGGCGGGCTCGCCGATCCGCCCCAGCAAGGACTCGGCTGGGCTGCACAAATTCTACCTTTCATTGAACAGGACGGTATCAACAAACTGACCGACTGGAACCAGCAGCGCTCGGCCGTGGTCTCGATCTATTTCTGCCCGTCGCGTCGGGCACCCGTGGTCACGGATGCAGGACACGGCGTTCGCTCCTTGATGGACTATTGCGGTGTGACGGGAGCCGGCGGTGAATACTCTGGAAGTGGGCCCTACTACGGGCTGATCGTTCGAAACTATGCCGGCAGTTGGCCCACTCCCGTTCCTGCAAACTCACCCCGTGTCGGGCCGATTCGTCTGGCGGCTGCCACCGACGGACTATCAAACACCTGGATGTTGGGCGAGAAGCGACTCAATAGCACCCGCTACCAACAGGGCGACTGGCACGACGATCAGGGCTTCACCAGTGGTTGGGATCCGGATATCATGCGCAACACGACCTACGCCTGGGGCCCCGATGCTCCGAGCGGTGTAGATGGCAACGAATTCGGCAGTGCCCATCCCAGTGGCATCAATGCGGCCATGGGCGATGGCTCCGTCCGCTCCATCCGCTATTCAACCACAACCGCGGTTCTGACACAGCTTGGCGACCGCCGAGATGGTTCCACTCCGAATCTTGACTGAGTCTGCTCTGCCGCTCGTGCCTGAGGCCTTTACACCTCCAGCACGAGAGGATTTCGGCCGCAATTCATCTTCACATCCTCCCACTCTGTTCCCGTATCATCTCCATCAGCTGCATCACGAGGACACCAAGTCGAGAACTTCCAGCCCTTCCGAGTTGCAACGGCTCTCGTGAATGCGATGCGCTCTGCAGCAGCCAGGCATCTGATACAGAATCCAGGGCGATTCGTGCAAGATAAGAGACAATTCCACAGCCTGTTGATACCACCCGCACTGCAAGCGATGGTGATAACCCACGCACTCGCCGAGTTGCCGAACGAGTGTTGCGGACTGCTGGCCGGGAGAATCGTCGCGGGCATTGCCATCGTCGAGTCGCATTTTCCCATTCGCAATGATCAACCTTCACCCTCAGCCTTTCTCACGAATCCTCGCGACTTGCTGGCGGCCATGCGCATCACGCGTGAGGCGAAACTCGATGTGCTTGCGTTCTACCATTCCCACCCCCGCTCCGCTGCAGTACCGAGTCGGCGGGATCTGGAGCAGAACACATGGGGCGAAACCGCGGCCCACATCATCATCGGGCATGTCGAATCAGTCCCAGAATTCCGCGCCTGGTGGCTCGGTGAGGCGAACTTCACTGAGGTCGCAGTCCTTTCGCACCGGGAGCAGGGTGAGCCAGGCGTATGATGTCTGGCAGATTCAGGCCCCGGTTTGGCTGGAATTCGCGTGCCACCCGGCTAGGATAACTTTGCAGAGGTGGTTCCACGTCGGGGCCGCCTCTTTCCGTTCGCCAGGCGGCCCTTCTCCTCCGCCCTCGAGAGCACGTTCATGTCGAATCTGCACACCCCGCTCCACGCCTGGCATGTTTCACGCAAGGCTCGGATGATGCCGTTCGGCGGCTGGGAGATGCCAGTGCAATATGCTGGGATCACCTCGGAACACCGGGCCGTGCGAACTGCTGCAGGGCATTTCGACATTTCGCACATGGCTCGACTGCACTTCACCGGAACCGACGCGCTGAAGTTGCTGGAAACGATCTTCACGAATAGCGTCGCCACCATGAAGGATGGTCAGGTGCGTTACGGGCTTATCTGCCGTGAGGACGGCGGTGTGCTCGACGATATTCTCGTTTACCGCTGGCCCGATAGTTTCCTGGCGGTGGTGAATGCCGCCAATCGTGAGAAAATCGAGGCCTGGCTGGAACGTCATCGTGCCGGTCTTGCGGTCGAAATGGAGGACCGAACTTTCACCACGGCCATGATTGCTGTGCAGGGACCGAACGCCCTGGAGTGGTCCACCGGTCTCTTCGCGGATGACGTTTCCGGCTTGAAGTATTATCACGCCATGCCGACGCAGTATCGCAAGCAACCCTGCATCGTGAGCCGCACCGGCTACACCGGCGAAGATGGCCTCGAGGTGATTGTGGCGAACACACAGGCTGTGAACCTGTGGGAAGCCCTATTCGCTCGCGGCTCGTTGCCCTGCGGGCTGGGTGCTCGCGACACGCTCCGCCTCGAAGCTGCGATGCCGCTCTATGGCCATGAGCTAACCGAAGAATTGAACCCCATTCAGGCTGGGCTCGGCTGGGCCGTCAAACTTGAGAAGGGCGAGTTCATTGGTCGAGAGGCACTGCGTGCGGCCGCAAGCGTGCAGGAATTGCCGGTGCGCGTCGGTCTGGTCATCGAGAGTAAGCGAGCGGCGCGCGAGGGCAGCGTGATCCTGGCGGAGGATGGCACGACACTCGGCAGCGTGACCAGCGGCAGTTTTGCCCCGACACTGGAGAAGTCGATTGCCATGGGTTATGTCGTGCCGAAGGCCGCTGCGGTCGGCACGAAGTTGGCAATCGATGTTGGTGGTGCGAAGCTCCATGCGGTGGTCTCCGCGCTGCCATTCTACAAGCGTTCGGTTGCGGCAGCCGAGCCGGCGAACACGCCGACGCTTGGATAATATGCTTTCATCAACAACCCTAACAGCCGTAGTGTCCCGGCTGCTCGCCTTGATCTGGGAACCAATATGAACCCTATTGACCGCCGGTATGCCAAGTCCCATGAGTGGGTCAAACTCGATGGCAAAACCGTCACTATCGGCATCACAGCATTTGCCGTCGAACAACTCACGGAGCCAACCTATCTGGAATTGCCCAAGGTCGGCAAGGAACTCGCCGCTGGTGATGAACTCGGCATCATCGAATCGGTGAAGTCCACCTCACCGATCTATTCACCAGTGGCCGGAACCGTCGTGGAGTGCAATGAAATCCTGGCGACCAACCTGAGCCCGGTGAACGACGATCCGTTTGAAACGGGCTGGCTCGTGAAGCTCAAGCTTGCACCGGATGCCACGCTCGACGCACTGATGACTTCCGAACAATACGATGCACAGCTGGCGTCCGAAGGACACTAATTCTGTTGAGGTGATGCCATGAGCACGGCGACGGCTTCGCCTGTGATCGAACCTCAGGAAGCCAGCCATTCCCAGCTGGTTGTCCTGGCGAGGCTCCTTCGCCCTGGCCAGAGCGCAGCCATCACCAATGTCTCATGGGGCGATTATGAGCAGATGCTGACGTGGCGTGACGATCATTTCCCGCGCACCATGTTTCTCACCTACGACCACCAGAGGTTAGAAATCATGGTCGTGACAAATCGACACGACCGGCTCAAGAAAATGCTGGCGCTTTTGGTCGAAGCCTGGTTGGCCGAGACCGGTGGAGAATATCTCCCCAGCGGCCAGCTCACACACAAACGTGAAGATTTGGAGCGTGGCTTCGAGCCGGATGAATGTTACTACATCCAGAACTGGAAGAAGTTGGCCGGTCTTCGTGAGATCGATTTCAGAGTTGATCCGCCCCCCGATCTCATGATCGAGATTGAGGTGAGTCGGTCACTCAACAGTCGACTTCATGTGGTTTCGGACTTCAAGCTCCCGGAAGTCTGGCGTTATGACGGCAAACGCTTGACGGTTCTTAGGCTGCGTGCCAATGGCACCTATACAAAAGCAACTACCAGCCGGGCCATCCCCAATTTTCCGTTTGCCGATGCTCCGCAATTTCTGCGGATGGCCGAATCGCTCGATAAGGGATTCGCGTCAATCGATCGTGAGTTTCGTGCCTGGATCAAGACCTCTCATTCCTCCACCTGATACCTCGCTCATTGTGTCCTGGAGTTACCCTTGCCGTACTTGCTGAACACGCCGGCCGATCAAAAGGTGATGCTCGAACGCATCGGTGTTGCCTCCCTGGAAGATCTGTTTGCCCCGATTCCCGCGGAACTTCGGCTCAGCCGCCCCCTTGAGATACCACCGGCACTCGCCGAGATGGAATTAACGCGGCACATCGCAAAACTGGCCGAACGCAACCAGTCTGCCGCAGATGCCATCTGCTTTCTCGGCGGCGGTGCGTACGACCACTTCATACCCAGCGTAGTCGATGCCATCGCGGGTCGCAGCGAGTTCTACACAGCTTACACGCCGTACCAGGCCGAGGCGTCGCAGGGCACGTTGCAAGCCGTCTTCGAATATCAGACGCTCATGTGCCAGCTCACAGGTATGGCTGTCGCCAATGCCTCGCTCTATGAGGGTGGTTCTGCCGTCGCGGAAGCTGTGCTCATGGCACTGGGAGTCACAGGCCGCACGGGCGAAGTGCTCATTGCCGGGAGTGTGCACCCCGAGTATCGGCTCACGCTCGCGACATATCTGGCGAACTTGAACTGCCGCGTGCGGGAACTGCCGACACCCGATGGTTTCTTGAATCCGGATGATGTGAAATCGGCGGTAACTGACTCGACGGTGTGCGTGATTGCCCAATCGCCGAATTTCTTTGGCCATCTCGAGGAGATGCAGGCGATCGGTGATGCCGCACGTGCCGCCGGGGCCGTCTTTATTGCGAGTTTCGACGCGGTGGGTGCGGGCCTGCTGAAGCGCCCGGGTGACTACGGTGCCGATATCGCCGTTGCGGAAGGGCAAGGGCTTGGCGTGCCGCTGGGATACGGCGGCCCCTACCTTGGCATTCTCACCTGTCGTGAAGAGTTCGTTCGCAAAATACCGGGCCGACTCGTCGGCCAAACCACTGATCGCAATGGCAAGCGCTGTTGGGTGCTGACCTTGCAAACGCGTGAACAGCACATTCGCCGCGAGAAAGCCACCAGCAACATTTGCACCAACCAGGGCCTTCTGGCCCTGCGAGCGGCGGTGCACCTGGTCGCACTCGGGCCGCAGGGATTGCGCGAAACCGCCGAGTTGTGCCTGCGGAAAGCCCACTATGCTGCTCAGAAACTTTGCGAACTGCCGGGCGTATCATTGCTGTTTCAAACACCGTTTTTCAAAGAGTTCACGCTGAAGGTGCCCGGCAATCTCGATGCGGTCCTTGCCGAGCTGCGCGAACACGGCTTTCACGCTGGCCTGCCTTTGAAGCGCTGGTATCCTCAGTTTGAGCATGGCCTCACGGTCGCGGTCACCGAGAAACGAACGCGAACCGATATCGATAGCCTTGCTGTCACGATGGGTGAAATCCTGACGAAGCCGGGCCGCTAATTCTTCCGTGCCGAGGGAATTGATTCGCATGGCCATTGCAACACTTACACCGTAACAGCGAATCTGGGCATCCGGGTCACGAGTGAGAAACAACGCGTATTTCCCATTTGCTGTCAGTCATTCTTTATTATCCTTCATTCCCCATCAATGACATAGATGAATAACACGCAATCCACAGAACTTATTTTCGAGTTATCACGGTCCGGCCGGCGTTGCCATCGACTGCCGGCGTGTGATGTGCCAGCCACGCAATCACTGGAAGACCTCATCCCCGCACAGCATCGTTCGTCGTCACCGCCTCCGCTGCCAGAAGTCGCGGAAGGTGACCTGATTCGCCACTACACGAATCTCTCAGCGCGGAATATGAGCATCGACACCAACTTCTATCCGTTGGGGTCCTGCACGATGAAATACAACCCTAAACGCCATGAGCGGCTCGCGGCGATCCCCGCGTTCGCAGAGATGCATCCCCTGCAACACGATGACTCCGCTCAGGGAGTTCTCGAATTGCTCTACGAGATGCAGCAATATCTCGCTGAGATCGCGGGTCTGCCGGCCGTTTCGTTGCAACCCGCTGCCGGAGCCCAGGGTGAACTCACGGCCCTCTTCGTGGCTGCTGCCTACTTCCGCGACAAGGGAGAACCGCAGCGACGCAAGGTGCTAGTGCCCGATTCCGCCCACGGCACCAACCCCGCTTCGGCGGCTCTCGCCGGATTCGATACGGTCACCGTGAAAAGCAATACGAAGGGGCTAGTTGATATCGAAGATTTGAAGTCGAAACTCAGCAAAGACACCGCTGTGTTCATGATCACAAATCCCAACACATTAGGATTATTCGAAACACAAATTCGAATCATCACAGAGCTCCTGCACGAGCAAGGTGCGCTGGTCTACTTGGATGGTGCCAACATGAATGCCATCCTCGGCATCACGCGGCCCGGTGACTTCGGCGCGGATATGCAGCATTACAATGTTCACAAAACCTTCACAGGCCCGCACGGCGGAGGCGGTCCTGGCTCGGGTCCGATCGCGGTTCGTGATTTCCTGGCACCGTATCTGCCCGCTCCCATGGTGGTGAAAGTTGGCGACCGCTTTCAGCTCGACAACGACCGACCGAAGTCCATCGGTCGCGTTCGCAGCTTCTTCGGCAACGTCGGAATTCTCTTCCGCGGCTACTGCTACATTCGCACACTCGGCCCCGATGGATTGAAGGCCGTGAGTGAACATGCGGTGCTGAATGCCAATTATCTTCGTGCACTCGTCAAGGATGTCTTCGATGTGCCGCACGAGGGCCCCTGCATGCACGAGTTCGTGGCCAGTGGTCGCAGCATGCTCCGCGAGCGGAAGATCCGTGCTCTCGATATCTGCAAGCGACTTCTGGATTACGGCTACCACGCTCCCACCGTCTATTTTCCACTTGTGGTGTCCGAAGCCTTGATGATGGAACCGACCGAGACCGAAAGCCGCGAAACACTGGATGCTTTCGCCGCTACCTTGAAGGTCATCAAGTCCGAAGAATCCGAGACACTTCGCACGGCTCCGCACTCGCATATCGTGAGTCGGCCCGATGAAGTGAAGGCCGCGAAGGAACCACTGCTGCGCTGGATGCCGGCCGGAGTCTAACTCGCGTTGTCGCATCGGGCGGCGGATGTCACAATTCGCCACCATGCTGACTCCGCTGCGAATCGCCATTGTGTTTTCTTTCCTGGCCCTCGGCTGGCGGCTGGTTCATATCTCGGAGTGGCCCTTTCCGTACGCACCCACCGTGCAATATGAATCCGCCCTTGCCGCCCGGGCGATTTGGTTGACGCTCGATCCCGCACAGCGGACGCCCGAGCGTGCAGTCTGGTACACCGAGGTGGGATTCAAACATGTCGTCAGCCCACCGATTTTGCCGGCACTTGTGGCTGCGACCTATTGCATCTCCGGCGAGGAAATCCCCTGGATTTCCAAGTTGTATGCGTCATTGTTCTGGATCGCGGCCAGCTGGTTCATCTATTTCGCGGCCATCCGCCAGACGGGCAATCACTGGGCGGCCCTCGTGGCGCTGACGTGGTTCGTCTGGACTCCCAGCGGACTGTTGCTTTCACGGAGTTTTCAGACGGATTCTCTGCTGGTCTGTGGCTTTGCCGTTGCGGTGTGGCACCTCTCCCGATTGCGAACAGCACTCCGCTGGCGCGAGACGCTCGGCACAGGTGCTCTGTGCGGCCTTTGTGCCTTTGCGAAACCCGGAATCCTTTTTGCCCCCCTCGCCGCCGGCTTCGCCAGCATCGTACTCGCTTCCCATTCGACAGACCGCTTCATCACGAAACTGCTGCACATCGCTGCGTTTACAATCGTGATGGTGATACCCTCGATCATCTATGTTGCATTCGTGCTCTCCGGTCGCGGTGGCGAATTGATGACGAGTCTGTTGTTGGAGGGGTGGTTCTATCGCGGCGTCGAGATGATGATTGTTCGCATCGTGGGCTATCCCGCACTCGCCCTAGGCTTGCTCGGCCTGTGGTTCGCCACCCAGTCCGGTCGCCCGCTGCTCCTCGGATTGTTCACGGGCTATCTCGGGTACATCTGTATCTTTACGTACCACTGCGCGACACACGAATACTACCACGCACCACTACTCGTGATGACAGCACTAGGGTTCGGCTGGACGGCCAGTCGCGTTCTCACTCACCTAGAACGCCTGGCGGCGGATCGTCCTGCAACCCGGCGGCCGCTGCAAGTCCTTGCCGTCCTCGGCCTCCTCGGGTTCTTGTGGTTCACCCGCCTGCCTTATCTGGGGCCATGGCGTTACTCCAGTGTCATGCGATCAGCACTGGCGACACTTGACGCGAACCAGGCATCGCGAGATGCCCGCTATCGCGCCGCTCTCGAGGTTGTGGGCCCCGGGGCAAAAGTCGTTGCGGTGACTGAAGACTATGGATATCCGCTGGAATATCGCACGAGTCTTCGCGTTTTCTTTTGGCCCCGATCACACGACATTCCCATCATGGTTCGTGCCGGTCAATTGCCATTAGCGTTTGACCCGGATACTTATCTTGCCGCACGAATCGCGGAGGGATGCACCTTTGCCGTTGTCACGGACTTCCCGGAATTGGCACGGCAACCGGCCCTGCAAGCGGCTCTCCGCCAGCGCGGCCGGTTGATTGTCGAGCGGGAAGATCTGCACGTCTACGATCTGCGAACGAACAATTCTGGAGAAACTAAGTCGCCGCGTTAAGTCGCGTGGATTTCCGCGATGCTGGGGTTTTCAAGAGTCGGGTTGAAGCGAATGGTGGGGATCAGCCGATTCTAGGATTGCGGAGAACTGTTGTGTGCCGGGTGGCGTGCGTGCGCTGCGGCCTGTCGAGGAGTCGTTTCATGGTCCGGACCACAGCAACTGCACGTTTGAACGGCATGGTCTGGGCTGCCGGTCTGGTCGTTGCTGCGATGGCGATTCCGGGCTGCCATCCAAAGGAAAGCGGCTTTCTGGCCCCGCCTGTGAAGGGTGGCCCCGTGCTGGCGATCACGCCGCGGTTCACACTCGAACCGGATGTGTCGGGTCTGCCGAACGAACCACCGCCGTTCCCGACTCCGCGGCCAGGAAAGTACCGCCAACTCACGTCGAGCGAGTGCCGCATGTTCGCGGTGTTTCATGCACCGTTTGCGGATGATCTGGATTCGCACCCGGACAATCAGGAGCCGACGCATCCCTGGGCGGAGAAGTGCAGCCCGCGCAAGATGGAAGCGGCCCGCGTGAGCCGACTCGTGCGTGGCCACGCCGCCGATGAACTTCGCAATCAGGCCGCGTTCGATGCACTGGATCAATACTTCAAACTGGCACGTTCCGAAGCCCAGCTGGACCTGCTCGTGCTGGCTCACACGGAGTTGAAAACGCAGTTCGAAAGCGTGAACAAGGCGGAACAGCAGGGCTTCAAGGGCACGGTGACCGCCGACGAACTTCGTGTGCAGATTCTGCAAGTGGAAGCCGAGGCTGCCAAGCTTGAAGCGGCTATCGGTCAACTGAATGCAGCGCTGCGGGCACGGATTGGCCTGGAACCCAACGATCTCCTGCCGCTCTGGCCCGAAGACCCGCTGCGTGTGAACCCCGATGAAGTGGATGTGAACCAGGCGATCGCCACCGGTTTGCAGTATCGCCCGGATCTGAACGTGCTGCGCGTGCTGGTGATGGATAACAGCCTGGGTGCCCAGGATGTGCGTCAGCAGGTGCTGGCGAGCATCAGTCCACTGCTGGCTGCCGCCAGTCGTATCAGTCTTCTGGATGGAGTGGGTCAAATCCTCACTGGCGAGAAGCAAAAGGATGCGGCTTCGTCGCGCCAGTCCCTTGCGGCAGCATTGCAATCACGCGAGAAGCAAGCCGAGTCCGAGATTCGCGCCGCCGTGCTCGATCTTCACGGACAGAAGATCGCAGCCATCGCCACAGCCGCCGAGGTTCGCTGGCAGACCATTCGTGTGGCGGAACTGGAAAAGCGGCAGAAGAGTGGCCAGCAGGTGACCGGTGAACTTGCCAAGGCCCGACTCGACTTGCTCAAATCGCGAGGCGACTTGCTCAAGGTCGTCACCGAATGGAACATCGCCGAGGCCAAGCTCCGCAAAACGATGGGTCTGCTCGTGCGAAATTGAGTGCGACAGGAGAATGCTCCTCACGCGACTCATCTTCATTCTTTGGTGCGGAGCATCCCATGACATGTGACGAAGTGATGGCCGAACTGGAGAAGCTCGGCACAGCCCAGACCAAGAAAACCTATCTCCGCCACGGGGCACGTGAACCGTTCTTCGGCGTCAAGATCGGCGACATGAAGGCGATTCAAAAGCGAATCAAGACGGACCACGCCCTCGCACTGGCTCTCTATGACACCGGCAACTCCGATGCGATGTACTTTGCCGGTCTCATTGCCGAGCCGCCGAAAATGACCAAGGCGGCCCTTCAGAAGTGGGTGAAGTCCGCAACCTGGTACATGCTGTCGGAATTCACCACAGCCTGGGTGGCGGCCGAATCGCGCTTCGGCTTCGAACTCGCCGCCGAGTGGATCGATTCGCCCAAGGAAGCGGTTGCCGCTGCCGGTTGGAGCACCTATTCGGGCCTGGTCGCACTCACACCCGATGAGTCGCTGGACTTGAAACTGCTGGAGAAACTTCTCGATCGCGTCAAAGCGAAGATTGCGACGGCTTCCAATCGCGTGCGCTACACCATGAACGGCTTCGTCATTGCGGTCGGTGGGTACGTCGCTCCACTAACTTCAAAGGCAAAAGCGATCGCCAAGGCCATCGGCACCGTGCACGTGGAGATGGGCGATACCGCCTGCAAGGTGCCCGAAGCGGTGGGTTACATCGCCAAGATGGAAGCGATGGGGAAGATCGGCGTGAAGCGCAAGACCGTTCGGTGTTAACAGCCACCGTTGTCGCGGAATGCCTTCGCTCCTAAAGTGAACACGCGGCGAACCCACCCGGGCATCCGGGTGTCGAAGGAATGTGTTCGTCCCGGAGCGGTGACAGAGTGGTCGATTGTGCAGCACTGGAAATGCTGTGTACGGGTAACTGTACCGAGGGTTCGAATCCCTCCCGCTCCGCTGAACGTTTGTGCAGAGGCGTTTAACCAGTCTCGTGGGGAATCAACACCGGTTTCCCCATTCACGTCTCGCGGGTTCCGACCGGATTTTCTGTGATTCCCCGCTGAGGTGTTCGCGGCGCAGAAGCGATTGTTGATTCAGGCACCTCTTCCACTGCATCGCCCGCGTTGGTGTTCCTCCAATTTCGCACGCACGGCTCGGACGCGATTGCCGTCGGTGGCGGAGCGGATACCCATCTGGCGTTCCAGTTCGGAACGGTCGTGCGACTTGTTCTTGCGAAAGGCCCCGTGCACCTGCTTGCAGTCTGTTCGGTGGATCAACTCGATGACGTTCTCGGCATTCACACCGCCGCCGGGGAGCACCTCGATGCGGCCGCGGGCTTGCTGCTGCAGTTCCGCGATGCGGTCCGCGCCGGCCAGCGCCGTGGCCGCACCGCCGCTGGATAACACGCGTTCGAACCCGGCCTGGATCAGTTCTTCCAGGTTCGTGGGCGATGGCACCAGAAAATCAAAGGCACGGTGGAAGACAACCTTGCCCTGTGACGTGTGCACGAGGTCGAGGCTGCTGGCGAGATCTATGCGGCCCACGGCATCGAGCACGCCGCAGACGATGCCGTTCGCACCGTTTCGCAGGAACCACGCGGCGTCCTGCAGGATTGTGGCGAACTCGGAATCACTGTACGCAAAGTCGCCGGGGCGGGGGCGGAGCAGCACGTAGATGGGTGTCCGCGGCACGGCTGCGCGAACGCATTCGAAGGTGCCGGGAGAAGGTGTGATTCCGCCGAGTTCGAGTGCGGAGCCGAGTTCGAGCCGATCCGCACCGGCCTCCACCGCAAGCCGCGCTTCCTCCGCGGTGGTCACGGCCACTTCAAGCGTGATTCGCCCACTCACTTCGCCCCCTGCAGGTCGCGGCTCACTTGCTCTGCTCCGGCGAAGGCCCGCATCAAGTTCGCACCGAGCACCTTGTGAATCTGCTCCTTCGTGTACTTGCGGTTGAGCAGTTCCTGTGTGAGGAAGGGATAACACGAGACATCGGTCATCTGGTGCGGAGTCTTGTTGATGCCATCGAAGTCCGAACCGATGCCGACGTGGTCGATGCCGGCGACTTTCACCACCTGGTCGATGTGGTCGGCGATGGTGCGAACGTCGCCGCGCGGGTAGTCGTTCTCCTTCGCCCATTGCCGCATCGCTTCGCGGTACTGGGCATCGTCGTCCGCGAACTTCTTGCGGAATTCGCGGCCCACCTCGAACATGCGCGACATCGAGCGGGCCCCTTCGGGTGTGATGAAGCCGGAGTAGAAGTTAATCATCACGACGCCGCCGTTGGCCTTCACGAGTGAGAGCACGTCGTCGGGCACATTGCGAACGTGGTCGGCGACGCCGCGGGCGGAGGAGTGCGAGAAGATCACGGGTGCCTTCGCCACCTTGAGGGCAGCCTTCATCGTCTGCGGCGAAACGTGCGACAGATCGACGAGCATGCCGAGCCGGTTCATCTCGCGCACCACATCTTCACCGAACGGCGAGAGCCCATTGGCTTTGGGCTCATCGGAGCAGCTATCGGCCCAGTCGAGCGATTCGGAGTGTGTGAGTGTCATGTAGCGGACGCCAAGGCGGTAGAGGTCGCGGAGGACGCCGAGCGAGTTATCGATGGAGTGGCCGCCCTCGACGCCGATGAGCGAGGCGATCTTGCCGGCCTTGCGGATGCGGGTGATGTCCGCGGTGCCGTAGGCCATTTCGAGCGATTCGGGATGACGTGCTGCGAGTTGATGAATGATATCGATCTGCTCGAGAGTCATACGAACCGCGGTGCCCTTCTTGCGTGTATCGCTGGGCACATAGGCACTCCAGAACTGTGCTCCCACATTGCCTTGTTTGAGGCGTGCCAGATCGGTGTGGAACTTGGGCTGCGGCTTGCCAATATCGATATTGCGAAACGAGGGCCCATCCGCCTCGCGGAGCGTCCAGGGCAAATCGTTGTGCCCATCGATGAGCAACGCCTCGCGATGGATGGCGAGCGCTTCCTCGGAGAC
This sequence comes from Gemmataceae bacterium, assembly GCA_041750275.1. Taxonomy (GTDB): domain Bacteria; phylum Planctomycetota; class Planctomycetia; order Gemmatales; family Gemmataceae; genus JBGSZR01. Next base: position 23,748 of record JBGSZR010000295.1, on the reverse strand, counting down.
GACGATATCGGTCGATTTGGGCTGGCCGGCAACCGCAAACCCACCCGCCGCCACGGCCGCAGATGAAAGGAACTCACGACGGTTCATATGTGTTTACCGGTGAAAAAAGAGGGGAACACGTCGGAGAGGTGGAGGCCCGCCGCTACTGGCGGGCCCAGTGAACTTACAGTCGATCGGAGTAGCGTTTCTTGGGTTTGCCGTAGGCGGGCTTTTTCTCGGCGGGTGCGTCGGCTTGCTGTTCTTCCACGGTGCTGCCGACCTTGCCGGTCTCGTCGCCGGCGTCGTCGATGCCCCAGCCGCTGTCGTCACGCACTTCCGCGACCTTCTCGGCCGTGGTCTTCTCGGGGAGTACGGTCTCGATTCGCCTCACGGCAGGGCGTGCCTTGTACCATTCGCCCGGGATTTCGTCCGCGGTGATGAGCTTGTTAATCATCATCTCGATGTCCGTGAGCAAGCCGCCTTGCTCGGGGAGCACGAACGAGATGGCGATGCCGTCCTTACCGATGCGGCCGGTGCGGCCGATGCGGTGAACGTAGCTTTCGATGTCCTGGGGCAAATCGTAGTTGATGACGTGCGAGAGATCGTCCACGTCGATGCCGCGGCTCATCACGTCGGTGGCGATGAGGTACTTGATGTCGCCGGTGCGGAAGGCAGCCATGATGCGCTCGCGCATCGATTGCGGCAAGTCGCCGTGGATGACAGCCGCACCGCCGACCTTGCGCTTGATATCGCGATAAAGATTGTCGGCCCAGCGCTTTCGCTCCACGAAGATGAGGCATTGCCGGGGTTGCTCGCGCTCGATCACCTTCACCAGCAATTCGAACTTCTTTTCGGCTTCGACCGTGAAATAGGATTGGCGAATCTTGTCAACCGTGAGCACCTCGGGCGTCATTTGCAAATGCACGGGGTTGGTCATGTAGCGGTTGACAAGCTTCTTGATGGAGTCCGGCACGGTGGCGGACATGAGCAGCGTTTGCCGGGTGAGCGGGCACTTTTTAAGGATGCGTTCGATGTCCGGGCGGAAGCCGATGTCGAGCATGCGGTCAGCTTCATCAAGCACGACGTAGCGAATGTCGTTGAGACGCATCGAACCACGACTGAGGTGGTCGAGCATGCGGCCAGGGGTGCCGACGACGAGATCGCAGCCGCGCGAGAGGCCATCGAGTTGCTTGCCCATGCCGGCCCCGCCATAGACGGCGACAGTGCGGAAGCGCGTGCTCGGCGCGAGCATCTCAGCCTCGGTCGCCACTTGCAGGGCAAGCTCGCGTGTGGGGGTCATCACCAGGCCGATGGGGCCCTTGAGCTTGTGCGGCCGCCAGCGGTTCATGAGCGGCAAGAGGAAGGCCGCCGTCTTGCCTGTGCCCGTCTGGGCCTGGCCGATCACGTCCTTGCCGGTGAGTGCGACCGGGATCACCGCTTCCTGCACAGGTGTGGGGTGATAATAGCCCGCCTGATCGAGCGCATCCTGGAGCGGCCGCATCAGGTTCATGTCGCGGAACGTCGCGGCCAGATCCGTCTCGGGCGGCAACTCGTGCTCGGGCGGGTCCGCATCGAGATCGCGGTCCGCATCCGGATCCTCGTGCGGCGGAAGATTCTCATCGACCTCGGCTGCTTCCGCAGAATCGGTTTGAGGTGCAAGTTCGGTTTCTTCGTTGGGGTCGTTCATTAGGGGCTTCAATTCCAAAAACTGGTGATCAGGTATGTTCGAGAATCGAACGTGAAAGAAAGCCGGTGGCGAACCGGGCAGGCGGATAACTCCCTCGCCTGCATATGCTGTGGCCGAACCGGCTTGGTATTCCTCGCACAGGACGCCGAGACGTGCGAGTGCTGCGCGGAAAACTCCGTTGCGAAGGGTGGTTGCTGCGTGCTCCCGTTCACCACTCGGAGAGAGGGAAGAGAGGGTGCCAGGTTGCCATTCCAGCGTGCGCTTCGTCTCACGGCAATAGGCCAGCAGTCTCTCGACCAGGCCGAGCGATCCCCGGCCGATCGCTCGGAGCCGTTCGGCACTCAGGAGATCGTCGAGGGTCTGCACGTCGGTTGCGATAATCGTTGTCATATCGCCTGGATGGTTTTTCGAAGTCCACTCCACACGGCGAGAAGTTCCTCGATGCCGTTATCGACATCGAACTGAATGACGCCGAACTCGATGGGAAAGAGGCCATCCTGATTAGCCGCATCGAGGACATTATCCGGAACATTCTCAATGATGAGTATAACAGGGCTGCCTTCTTCTGGGCACTGAGCGGCCTTCCCGCGGGCATAGTGCTCGGGTGGAAAGTACAGAAACGGTCCCGCCTGGAGATACGTCGAGAAGCCATCGGGAATCGTCTGGCCGCCCGGCTCGTGATAGCGTGGGTTAGGCCCCTCACGGATGATTCGCTCGGCACGTTCGCGCGTGGTGCCATGCACGAGTGTGGCCATGGGTGGACGATCCCGCAGATGGCGATCCACGAAACATCTTATGCGAGATCAGGATTAACGAAAGAGTGGAGATGCGAAGTGATGACTCGAATCAGGCGAGTAGTTGAGATGAGTCACTCAGGCGAGCGGCCCACGTAAGCGGGCTGTTCCAATTTTGCTCGATCGCCAAGTGGAACAGCCCACTCACGTGGGACCGCTCGCCAGAAGGCTGCGCGCTTCACTTCCCGAAAATGTCCTTCATCTCCATCGGATCGAGCATGTCGGCGGGGTTCGTCGCCTTGTCCTTCTTCAGGTGTTCGAGCACCGCGGGGTTGCTGGCGGATCCATCCATCAGGTTGATCGCGGGGCTGTTTGTGGTGGGCTGGCTGCGTGTGCGCTGGAGGCGCTGGCCATCGCCGGAGAGCATCCAGCAGGTGCCGAGCAGGAGCGCCACCGAGGCGGCGAGCGTGATGCGAGCACGATTGTGGTTACCAGCGAACGCAGCGGGGCTTGCGACCCGTTCCGATGGTTCGCTGAGATGGGTCGACGGGGCGGCGGGCCACGGCTGCTTCATCTGGGCCTTGAAGTAGCCGGAGAGAAGACGATCGATATCGTCCGGGGTGGCGTTGGCGTTCATGGTTCAGTTCCCCCTTCGGCGGCGTCGGGAGCGAATTCTCCGTGTGTGGATAAGCGTTCGGCTAACCGGTGGCGAGCCCGGCTCAGACGCATGTGCACGGCGGTGACATCCACGCCCAGCGTCTCGGCAATCTCGTGCGTTTCATACTCCAGGGCATAACGCAAGGTTAAGATCTCACGATCCGCGGCAGAGAGTGCATCCATTTCCTTTCGCAGCACGCCGAACAGTTCCTGCTGTTCCAGGTGCTGAGTTGGCTCGGGCTGAGCCGAACGCACACCGTTGAGCATCTCCGGCGGTTGCGTGCCATTGCGGCGGAAGGCACTTTTGGCATAGTCCTCGGCCAGATTGCGGGCCACACGCATGAGCCAGGCCCGCGGATTTTGAATCGCCTCGCCGCTGCCGCTTTCCCACTGCTTCCAGAGACGTAGGAACGCTTCCTGCGTGATATCCATGGCCTGGTCGGCGTCCATTCTTCGGGCGTACGCCAGCGCCCACACTTCCCGGCTATGCGCTTGATAAAGTGCCTCGAACTCCGCCCGTCGGGCAGTTCCCGAGGGCGGATCGGGTTTGTTCGCTGAGCCTCGCGGCATCGCTACAGTCAGCCGGGAGAGTTACGGTCCGCCAGCATCGTCATCCACAAGACGAGCCACGGCCGGGAAAATAACAAGCTCCGAATGAATCTTATTCCGCTCGCCCAACACATGGGTGAGCGGTCACCCCACGCGCTTGCGAAGCGGTGTGCCCGTGTGATTCTCATTGATTCCAACCCACTTCCCCACCCCATTCCGGAATCAAGTCACATGTCTGGAATCACGAGCATTAGAGCGTTTTTGGCTTGAGGTCGCGTTATCCGCCCACCAGCACCAGGTTATCGCGGTGCACCAATTCATGGTACGGCAGGCTGCCCAGGCGCTCGGCGATGCGCTCGGTGGAGAGGCCGCGGATGCGCTCGGCTTCGATGCTGGAGTAATTGGTGAGGCCGCGGGCGATCTCGCGGGATGTTTCATCGCAAATCGTGACCACGTCGCCCTTTCGGAACTCGCCTTCCACACGACTCACGCCCACCGGAAGCAGGCTGCGGCCCAGCTCCGCGATGGCTCGCTTCGCCCCGGCATCGACCGTGATCTTCCCTTGCGGGCGAGCGGTGTAGCCGAGCCAGCGCTTCCAGGCGGGCACGTCCTGGCCGTGCGGCAAAAAGAGTGTGCCCAGGGGTTCGCTGGCAAAGATGCCATCGAGGATGCCATCGATCGAGCCGTTGGCCATGATCACGGCTTCCCCGGCCGCGGTGGCGAGGCGGGCAGCGCTCAGTTTGCTCTTCATGCCGCCGGTGCCGAGAACGCTTTTACTGATGCCGGCCATGTCTGTTATCGAGTCATCGATATTGGGCACGGTGTGCAGTAATTGTGCAGTCGGTTTACTGCGGGGATCGTCGGAATAGAGGCCATTCACATTGGTGAGCAGCACCAGCAGCGGAGCGCGAAGCAAGTTGGTGACCATCGCGGCAAGGTGGTCGTTATCGCCGAATTTAATTTCCGCAACGGAAACGGTGTCGTTCTCATTAATAATGGGGAGGGCATCGTACTCGAAGAGCGTGACGATGGTGTGGCGGACATTCAGGTAACGCAGGCGGTTGTCGAAATCGCCGGCCGTGAGGAGAATCTGGGCGGTTTGAACGTGGTGTGGGGCCAGGCTTTCCTGGTAGAGTTGCATCAGGGTGGTTTGCCCAACAGCTGCGCAAGCTTGAAGTTGCGGTAGTTCGATGGGTCGCTTGCTGAGCGCGAGTTTGCCCACGCCGGCCCCGATGGCCCCGGAACTGACCAGTGCCACCTTGCGGCCCGACAGGCGGATGCGGTGTAGCTGATCGGCCAGGCTCTGGATGCGATGGCGGTCCAGTTGCCCCGTGCTGTTGGCCAGCACATTGGTGCCGACCTTGATGACGACCGTGTGGGCGGCACGGATGATTTGTTCGCGAACGGGGTCCGCCGCCATTCCCTCTCCTCAGGAAAGCACGAGCAGTTGTGGCCAGACGCCGATAGTTTATGAGCCGCCAAGGAAGAACAAGCGAGCCGAAACGCATCGCGAGCATGGGCGTGAAGGTGGGATTCCGTAACTTCGCGTAACATCTATTTGACGGGGACGGGTTTGCGTGGTTAATATCGGTCGAAGATTTGGCCTCTCCCGCTCCATCCGAACACGGTCGGACATTCCTGGGAGACCTCGGCGATGATTGTGCGCGTTGCCGCTCTCCGGTTCAGACTGGCGTGTGCTGCTGTTCTCTTATGCTCCTTCGGTGCCTTCGCGGGTGAAGCGGATGCGCTGCGTGGCGATGCTGGCCGCTCAAACTCCGCATCTCTGCGAACCCGTGCCGAGGCTGCCGAGAAGCAAGGCGACTGGGAAACGGCGTTCGGGCTCTATTGCCACCTCTACATCGCCGACCGCACCGCACCAGACATCCGCGAGAAGGTGAACCATTCGCTGCGTCGCGTGCAGCAACTGCGCCGGCACCGCGATCGCAACTTCCAGAGCTTTACGCGTTCACTGCCAACGAGCGACACGCTCAATCTTTATGCCGAGGTGATGCACAAGCTGCCGCTGGTCTACGTCGATGCGGAACGGGCGTTGCCGCAGAACCTCTGGGCCGCCGGGATCGAAGAACTCGATCGTGCACTCGGCAATCCCGTGTTCGTGCAAGCGTATCTCGAACCCACGTCCTTCGATCGCGTCGAAGCCTTTCGCTACGCACTCCGGAGCGACTGGGCCATCCGGCCCGTCCGCAACGCCAAGGAAGCCCGGGCCACGCTTCGCTTGCTTCTCAGTGCCGCCCAGGATCAGTGCCGCTTCCAGAAAGAAGCCGCACTCGTGCTCGAACTCGTCTGCGGGGCGTGCTCCGGGCTCGACGAATACAGCGTGTACTTGAACCCGGGGAGCGCAACCCCCTCGGCACTTGTTGGCGACCTTTCGGAACACGGGATTTATCTCGTCTACGACAACGGCGAGTGGCGCATCGATGGCATCGCCGAGGGCTCCTGGGCGGCGCATCACACCACGCTTCGCAAGGCAGACCGCATCGCGCGCGTCAACGGCCACAGCATGGACATGGCCGGGCCAAACGCCTTGGCGAACGCCTTTCAAGCGCCAGTGGGAATGACACATGTCTTCGAGGTGTTTTCGGCTGATCTGGACCTGATCGAAACGGTTCACATCCCGCTGATCGCTCCGAGCGTGTTCGGGGCTCGCATCCTGAATTCTGCTGAGGGCATTGGCTACCTGCGTGTGGGCAGCCTTCAACCGTCGACGCCGCGGGAACTGGAACTGGCCGTGTGCGAACTCCGCAACCGCGGCATGCGTGTGCTCGTGCTGGACTTCCGCGGCAACCACGGCGGCAACTTCCTGGCGGGCGTGGAGGTCGCGAAGCTCTTCCTCCCTGCCGGGCTCATCGTTACCACGCAGGGGCAGGTCGGCGAGGTCGCGAACCGCACCTTTTCCTCGGACAGCGGCATGAACGCACTCGATGTGCCGATGGTTGCTCTCATCGACACCGAGACAGCCAGTGCCGCGGAAGTGGTGGTGGCCGCCTTGAAGGATCACAACCGCGCCGTGCTCGTGGGCATGCCCACCTTTGGCAAAGGAGCGATGCAGTATCCTTTGAAACTGACCGCTCTCGATAACCCGCGCGATCCCGCCCAGGCCGGTGTGAAGTCCGGCACCGTCCGCCTCACCATCGCCAGGTTGCTCTCACCGCGTGGCACGCCCATCAATGGCCTTGGCGTCACACCAGACTTTCTCGAAGCGGACCCTGAAGCGCAAGACGAACTCGCCGAGGAAAAGGCACTGGAACTGGCGCGCCAGAACATGGCCCGGCCCATCCGCGAATAAGCACCTCAGGCGAGCGAGCACCTCAGGCGAGCGGCCCGCGTAAGCGGGCTGTTCCTTCGCGCTTCAAAATACCCACAAGCACACCGAAGAAGCCTTCACACAACGGATGCAGCCAGAATAATTCCCAGACGCTCCCGAATGGCTATTGAACAGCCCGCTTACGCGGGGCCGCTCGCCTGTATAACGAAATCATGTCCGCACTCTCACCCGATGAACGCCGTGCTGCTCGCTCGCTCGTGCAACTTGCGCTGGCCGAGGATTTTGGCTCGACGGGCGATTGCACCAGCCTGGCACTCATTCCCGCAGAACGCACGGGTGAGGCTGCCTTCGTGGCTCGCAAGCCGGGCGTGCTCGCAGGCCTTCCTGTTGCGGCGCTGGTGTGTGAAAGCGTCGATCCCGCACTTCGCTTCGAGGCGGTGCTCGCCGATGGGTCGCAGCTGAGTCCCGGTTCGGTGCTGGCCACCATTTCCGGGCCGTTGCGTTCGATCCTGGCCGCCGAGCGCACCGCTCTGAACTTCCTGCAGCGGCTCAGCGGAATCGCCTCGCTCACCCGTCAATATGTCGATGCCATCGCCGGTTTCGAGGCGTGCATCCTGGACACACGCAAGACCACACCCGGCTGGCGGCTTCTCGAAAAATATGCCGTCCGCATGGGTGGCGGCACCAACCACCGTATCGGCCTCTTCGACGCCATTCTCATCAAGGATAACCACCTCGCCGGGCTCGATGGCGACGTGACCCGTGCCATCGAGCGTGCCCGGGCCTTTCCCGGCAACGCCGGGCTCGCGGTGGAAGTGGAAGTCGATACTCTGGAGCAGCTTACACCCGCTCTGGCAGCCCGTGCCGAGATCGTCTTGCTGGATAACATGTCGCTCGAAGAGCTTCGCACCGCGGTGGCTCGCCGAGACGCTGAAGCACCGGCCACACAACTCGAAGCTTCCGGTGGCGTGAACCTTAACACCGTGCGCGATATCGCTGCCACGGGTGTCGATCGCATCAGCGTCGGGGCACTCACACACTCCGCCATTGCCCTCGATATCGGCCTGGATCACCGCTCGTGATGGTACTCACACCCAACGAGGAATGGCAATTTCCCACGGTCCACATTGGCCAGCGCATCCTGGTTTACGATGAAGTGGAGAGCACGAACAGCCTGGCCACGTCTTTCACCAGCACTCCAGGTGTGGCGATCGTGGCCCGCAACCAGACAGCGGGCCGCGGTCAGCATGGTCGCACCTGGCTGAGCCGCCCTGGTGCGGCGCTGTTGCTTTCGGTCGTGCTCGATACGCCGCCGGAGATTCGCCGGGCCTCGATTCTCACGGCCTGGGCTGCGGTCGCGGTGGGTGATGCGATCTATTCGCACACGTCCCTGCAAGCCCGCATCAAGTGGCCCAACGATCTGCTCGTCCACGGCAAGAAAATCTGCGGCATTCTGATCGAGCAGGGTGCCGCCACCGTCGTGGGCATCGGGCTGAACCTGAATCAGAGTGCCGCCGAGTTCGCCGATGCGGGCTTGCCCGATGCCACATCTTTGCGAATGCTCACCAGCCGCGAGACGCAACTGCGTGATGCCGTGGGTAGCGTGATCGCGGCGCTCGATGGCGAGTATCGCCGGTTGCTCGAAGGAGAACGAATCGCGGTCGAATCCGACTGGAAATGGCGCATGGGGTTGCTCGGCCGGCCCGTCGTGCTCGATCTGACCGATGGCACGGTGCTTCACGGGCGGATGCGGGAGATGAGCTTCGATCATCTGCAGATCGAAACCGAAGACGGCTCCGTGCGAAGCTTGGTACCGGAGAGCGTCGTGCATGTGCGTGCGGTGACCGTGTAAGAAGAGGCCATCGGACAGGTATCATGGTGGAGCATCGTCGGCTTGTCGGCCGAGTGCTGCCGCGTATACTTTCGACGCCTGCCCGTGCCCGCTCGCCGGGGTGATTTCGCCGTGTCTCCCACGACTCCATTCTCCGAAATTCGACTCACCCAGTTCGCCAGCTTCCGCAAGCTGCTGGATGTCGCATTGCCGGGCAATCGCTTCTACAATGCGAAGTTTACGGCAGCCGGTATCCGCAGCACGGACATTCGCAGCGTGGAAGACTTCACGCGGCTCCCCTTCACCACGAAGGCCGATCTCGCGGCGGATCAGGCCGCACACCCGCCTTACGGCAGCGCCCTGAGCTTCGCACTCGAACGCTATGCTCGCCTGCACCAGACCTCCGGCACCAGCACCGGACGACCGCTTCGCTGGCTGGACACACCCGAATCATGGGAAGCGATCCTGAACTGCTGGCTGGTGAGTTTCCCCTTCATGGGCCTCACGCCCCAGGACCGCTGCTTCTTCCCGTTCTCGTTTGGCCCGTTCATTGGCTTCTGGAGTGCATTCGAGTCCGCGTCGCGTTTCGGTGCCCTGGTGATTCCCGGCGGTGGCATGACCAGCACGGCCCGTCTGCGTTTCCTGCTCGAGCACGAAGCGACCATCATTTTCGCCACACCGACATACGCCCTGCATCTGGCGGAACTCGCAGCGAAGGAAGGTATCGATCTCGCTGCCAGCCGCGTGCGGGCTCTCGTGCTGGCTGGTGAACCGGGGGGTAACATCCCCGCCACCCGCCGCCGCATCGAACAGGTGTGGGGCGCTCGCGTCTTCGATCACTATGGCATGACAGAAGTCGGCCCCGTGGCGGTTGAGTCCGCCGATTCCCGCGGGCAGATGTACTTGCTCGAATCCGAGTATATCGCCGAAGTGCTCGAACCCGGTGGCCACGCTGCCGTGCCCGATGGCGAGTTCGGTGAACTCGTGCTGACCAACCTGCACCGAACGGCCAGCCCGCTGATTCGCTACCGCACGGGTGATCTCGTTCGCATCGCAACAGATGCCGACCCCGGCGGCCGCACCTGGCGCAGGCTAGATGGTGGCATTCTGGGTCGCGCCGATGATATGATTCACGTACGCGGTAATAACCTGTATCCTTCCGCTATCGAGGCGATCGTGCGTCGCTTCCCGGAAGCCGCCGAGTACCGCATCAACGTCGATCACACCGGTTCGCTTGCCGATTTGCGAATCGAGGTCGAGCCGGCGGTGAATTGCAATGGCATCGAAGTTGCGGAAGCGGTGAGCCGAGCCGTTCGCGATGATTTGCTCTTCCGCGTCGAGGTGGTCGCCGTGCCACCTGGAACCTTGCCCCGCTTCGAGCTGAAAGCGCGACGACTGGTTCACCACCGATGATTGCCGCGATTAAGACAACGACACCGCCGCGTTAACCCCCGGAGACCGATATGTCGCCAACTCTCTCGCCGCCACGCTGGAAAATCCAGCTTCTCGCCTTCTCCGTGTTGCTCGGCTGGTCCACGGCGAACCCGGTGGCCGCGGATGACTGGATTCACTGGCGCGGCCCGGAGCAGAACGGCGTCTCGCTCGAGAAGAACCTGCCCGATAGCTTCGACATCAAGGCGAAGGCCAAGGGCAACATCGTCTGGAGCCAGCCGTTCGGCGGCCGCAGTGCTCCGCTCGTGATGGATGGCCGCATCTACATCATCAGCGGTGCCGGCGAAGGCGTGAACGAGGGCGAACGCCTGATGTGCTTCGACGAGAAGACTGGCAAACCCATCTGGGAATACAAGGTCAACGTCTTCCACACCACGATCGTGTCGAGCCGCCTCGGCTGGACCACGCTCGCCGCGGATCCTGAAACGGGGTACGTGTACTGGCACACCACCGCCGGCCTGATGATTTGCCTCGACGGCAAGACCGGCAAGGTGATCTGGGAGCATAGCCTCACCGAAGAATTCGGCCGCATCAGCGGCTACGGCGGCCGCATCGTCAGCCCCATCTTCGATAGCGGGCTCGTCATCGTCGGCGTGGTCAACGCCAGCTGGGGCGACCAGGCTCGCGGCAGCAACCGCTTCGTGGCCCTCGATGGCAAGACCGGCAAGGTCGTCTGGTGGGGCGACACGGGCACACCCATCAAGGGAACCTACTACTCCAACCCCGTCATTGCAGTCATCGGCGGCCAGCGACTCCTCATCGCGGGCGGAGCCGACGGCGGCCTGCACGCCTTCAAGGTTCGCACCGGTGAACTCATGTGGAGCCTGCCGTTCGGCACCGGCGTCATCAACAGTTCACCCCTCGTCAGTGGCAACCTCGTTTATTGCTCGCACGGCGAAGAGAACCCTGGCGGCGGCCCCATTGGTTGCGTCGTTTGCGTCGATGCCAGCCAGATCGACCCTGCCACCAAGATGCCCAAAATCGTCTGGGACTACCGCAAAGGCCAGCGTTTCGGCCTCGCCTCCGGAGCCCTGCACGACGGCAAGCTCTACCTCCCCAGCGACACCGGCGACCTCTTCTGCTTCGACGCCAAGAATGGCAAAGTGCTCTGGCGCTACCGCTACGGCACCGAAGTCCGCGGGGCCCCGCTCATTGCCGATGGCAAGATTTACATCTTCGATGTGAAGGGCACAATTCACATTCTGCCACTCAATGGCAACATGGCACCCGATGAACTCGAAGTGTTCCAGTACCGCTTCCGCGATCCGAAGGGCGTGAACGAGACCAACGGCACCTGCATCGCCGTCAATGGCCATGTGTACTTCACAACCAGCACCGATCTCTTCTGCCTGGGTGATCCGGATGCCAAGGCGGAGTGTGGCAAGTACCAGGGACTCCCGGCCGAGACGCCATTCAAGGAGAACGCCATTGCCGGTGCGCGACTCTACCCGGCGGATGTGGTCGCGAAGCCCGGTGAGAAAGTGGAACTCGAAGTGGTGCTTGTCGATGCCAATGGCCGCACCGTGAAGAGCAATCTCCCGGACCCGCCGGCCAAGTGGAGCGTGGTGACACCCCCCGTGCCGAAGGGTGCGACCGCGGGCCCGCCGCCACTCCAGGCGACCGTCGAAGGGAACGCGGCCAAGGGCACCGTGACACTGACCCCAATGCCGAGTCAGCACGGGTACGTGGAAGCCGATGTGGCCGGGCAGAAAGCACGGGCTCGCATTCGCGTGGCTCCGAACATGCCATACACTCAGGACTTCGAGAAAATTCCGGATGGTGCCGCACCCGCCGGCTGGGTGAACGCCCAGGCCAAATTCTTCGTGACCACCAAGGATGGCAAAAAGGTCCTGTCGAAGGTCAACACCGACTCGCGCCCGCCATTCTCGCGAGCCGATGCGTACATCACACTGCCCGCCGCATCGTACACGATTCAATGCGATCTCATGGGCACACTCGAACGCGGCAAGGTTGGCGACATGGGTATCGTGAACAGCCGCTATACTTTCATCATGGATGGCAAGAAGGACACGGATGCCGCCAAGCGGGAAGTCCGACTTGTGGCGTGGGAAGCTAAGCCGCGTATCAACGAGGCTGCGGAGTTCGACTGGCAGCCGGGCACGTGGTACACGGCGAAGTTGAGCGTGGAGCAGAAAGAGAAGACCGCGATCGTGCGGGCCAAGGTGTGGAAGACCGGCGACAAGGAACCCGAGAAGTGGAACATTGAGTTCGAGGATCCCAATCCGAATCGCGAGGGTTCCGCAGCAGTTTATGGTTATGTCTCGAACATCACGCCCACCGAGCCCGGTTCGGGCATCTTCTACGACAATGTCATTGTGACACCGAACAAGTGATTGTCGGTTGGGGCGGTGTTCGCTGCCGCCTCAAGTCAACATAACATCTACTCTCTTTGGAATATACACTGATGCTTCACAGGATTTCTCACCGAACATTGATCGCGGCCTCACTTTTCACCGCCATCGGCATCGGCTCTGTGTGGGCCCTGAGTCGCGGCCAGGCCCAGCCCGCAACAGCCGCCGCACAACCCAAGGCGGCTGCGGCTGGTTCCAGCGATCACATCATGTTCGGCGGCACACCCGACCGCAACATGGTGAATCCCAAGGACAAACTCGCGAAGTTCCCCACGGCCGGGCCGATGTGGGACGATGAGGACGACGTCAAGAAATGGTCGCAGGAATGGCTGCTATGGAAGGAAGATCTCGGTTCGCGTGCCTACGGCGGGCCCATCATCTCGGGCGGCAAAGTCTTCGTTGGCACCAACAACGAACGCCCTCGCAACAAGCGCGACTTCAAGGGGGAAGAGCCCGTCGACAAGGGCATTCTCTATTGCTTCGACGAGAAGACCGGCAAACTTCTGTGGCAGGCCGTGCATGACAAACTCCCCAGCGGCCAGGTCCACGACTGGCCCAAGGAAGGGCTCTGCTCCACACCGATGGTGGAAGGCAGCCGCATCTATTATGTGAGCAATCAGTGCCGCGTGGTGTGTGTCGATGTCGATGGCCTCGCCAACGGCAACGATGGCATGAAGACCGAAGCTTACCAGATGCCCACGGATGCGGATATCATCTGGGAATACGACATGATTCGCGAGTTGAATGTCTTCCCACATAACATGTCTGCCTGTTCGCCGCTCATTATCGGCGACATCATGTACATTGTCACCGCCAATGGAGTGGACGAAGGGCACATTAACTTGCCCGCGCCGGAAGCCCCGAGCTTCATTGCCCTGGATAAAAATACAGGCAAACTGTTATGGAAGAGCAATGCTCCCGGTCGTGATATCATGCACGGGCAGTGGTCCAATGCTGTGTACGCCGATATCGCCGGTGTGCGCCAGGTGATCTTCCCCGGCGGCGATGGTTGGCTCTACAGCTTCGTCCCCGAGACCGGTGAGGAGATCTGGAAGTTCGACTGCAATCCGAAGGATGCCGTGTACGAACTCGGTGGCACCGGCACCCGCAACGACTTCATCGGCACACCCGTGATCTACGATAACAAGGTCTACATCGGCGTGGGCCAGGATCCGGAACACACCACCGGCATCGGCAACTTCTGGTGCATCGCTCCCGCAGGTAAGAAGGGTGATATTTCCCCCACTCTTGCAACCGGTGAGAAAGACAAAGACGGAAATCCGATGGAGAAGCCGAACCCCAACAGCGGCCTCGCCTGGCGCTACGGTGGCACAGAAAGCCGACCGTATTCCGTGCGCGATTTCCTGTTTGGTCGTACCATGAGTTCCGCCTGCATCATCGATGATATTCTCTATATTTCGGAACTCGCTGGATATTTACACTGCCTGAATGCCAAGACCGGTGAGCACTACTGGCAGTTCGATACCAAGGCTTCGATCTGGGGTTCACCGTACTACGTGGATGGCAAGATCCTGCTGGCCAATGATCAGGGGGATTTGTTCATCTTCAAACACGACAAGAATCCGGCCAAGATCGATGAACTCGATTTCAAGGCCGCTCCCGCCGATGCCAAGGAGGCCCGCAAGCAGATGCTCGCCAAGCGCAAGGAAGTGGCCGACAAGTATCTGCTCGCCAAGATCGGCTTCGATGCCCCGATCCGCAGCACCCCCGTGGTGGCCAACGGCGTGCTCTATGTGATGAGCGAGCACTCCCTGTTCGCCCTCAAGACGAAGTAATCTGCAAGTGATTCTCACCCGATCGCCTGCGATTTCGCCAGGCGATCGGGTGAGATAATGTGTGAGTCATTAATTCATCCATGAGGTTTCCCCGTGACCGATACGCCCGGCAAGCCAACGCCTGTCAGCGGTAGCACACTCGAAGAACGCATCAAGAACGCCCGGGCGCAACTCGATGCCCACGTCCGCGAGATTGTGCGCTGGCACTTCTCGCCCGACACCGGCACACCCTTCTGGCTCGAAAAGGCCAAGGAATTCAAGTTTAATCCGCTGACCGATGTTAATGGCTGGGACGACGTCAAGAAATTCCCACTCTTCGAAGATGAATGGTTGCGGGGCGGCCCCGTTCGCAAATGGGTCCCCAAGGCATACGCAGACCGTGGCGTCTATGTCTTCGAAACCGGCGGCACGACCGGATTGCCCAAATCACGTATTGTCATTGATGATTTTAAGATTGATTACGAGATGATGTCCGACACACTGCCGGACAAATATTTCCCACGCGGCGGCAACTGGCTCATGCTCGGGCCAAGCGGTCCACGCCGGTTGCGACTCGCGATCGAACACCTGGCCCAGTACCGCGGCGGCATCTGCTTCGCCATCGATCTCGACCCTCGCTATGTCGTGAAATGTCTCAAGGAACGCAAGGTCGCCGAGGCCCAGGCCTACAAGCAACATTGCATCGATCAGGCCATCACCGTGCTCGCCGGCGGCCACGATATCAAGTGCATGTTCACCACGCCCAAGCTACTCGCGGCACTCGATGAATCGCTCCGCGCCGGCAAGCTCGAAGACAAATACCGCGAGTTGAAGAAGCCAATCCCGGCTGGCGGATTGCGAAGCATCAAGTCAGCCGGGATCACCGGAATTTTCTCCGGCGGTACCGAGTTCACACCGCAGTTCACGCGCGAAGCCTACGAAGAAATGCTCGACAACGGCGATGTCTACATGACGCCGACGTACGGCAACACACTCATGGGGTTGGCGTGCAGTAAGCCGATCGGCCCGGATGATGGATTCAAGATTTCCTATTACGCCCCGCAACCGCGTGCGGTCATCGAAGTGGTCGATCCGAAGAATTATGATGAGGTTGTGCCCTATGGCGGAACCGGTCGGGTGTTGTTAAGCACCTTCACAAAAGAGTTTTTTGTGCCACGCTTCCCCGAGCGGGATGAAGGCGAGCGCGAGGCTCCCTTCGAGAAATACCCGTGGGACGGCGTCAGCGGCGTGCGACCCTTCGCGGAACTCGCCGGCGGCACCGTTGTGGGTGTGTACTGATCGGTTCGAGGACGTTCGCAGAGTGGCAATCAGTCAACTGTGATGTTCACGCTGTTCGAGCCCGGCTTGAGTTCGATCGTGATTCCCGAGCTCTCGGGCGAGCCGAGTTCCTTTGGAATGACAACCGCATCCGGATCGTTCTTCGCAGCAGATGAGGCGGGCGGCGGTGGACTGCCCCGGCCGCCCGCCTCACGGCCGCTTCGCCCACCTTCAGACGGTGAGGCACCATTAAGACCGACTTTTACCTTGCCGGGCTTCACGCCACTGACCGAGTAAGTGCCTTCCGGATCGATATTGGTAACGATGGCCACGCCGTCTGGTCCCGAGAAGACGAGGCTACCACCTTTGACCAGCTTGCCTTTGTAACGGACTTCACCGGATGCGGACGCTTTGTCGCTGGAGCACCCACAGAGCGTGAGCAACCCCACCAAAAAACCAATGCCAAACGCAGCCTGGAACATTTGGGATTTGGGCATGATGTCCAGATGTTTAAGTGCGAGGGGAACCGGAATGGAGTGTAGCTGTGACTACACCCCAAACGAGGAGTTGCACAAGGAACGGAAGCTTGGCGGATCAGGGCAGCAACGAGCTATTGATCACTTCGCCGCCGGAGCGTGTTGCGAGAGCGGGCATGATGGAGCTTGCGCTGTAAGGAATGAGCCGGACGGAACCATCACCCATGGCAAACATGGCCCCGCCCGGGTGATAGCTCCAGAAGTGGTCGAAGTTGCAACCGTTGGGCTGGCTGCCCGGAGAGCGATAGACACCGGCAGCGGCCCCACTTGGACAAGGGGTTCCGCCGCCGTTGTCGTCCGACGAGCCGAAGAAAGATCCGGTATTGGCGACGCCACCGAGGCAGTCGTAGTCCCACCATGCTCCTGGTGAGCGGGTGGTATCCCACCATCCCCACCAGCCGTTGGGCAGCGATGCGGGCCGTTCGCCGATCAGAAATGTGTTGGATGTGCCGTCGCTCACCCCAGAAATCTTCACCTTCGAACGCCAGTGAAGGATGCCGGTGAGTTGTGACGGCGGATATGTGTTGTACATATCGACTCCAGCCGAGCCGACGTAGCTTGTGGTCAGTTGTCCATTGAAGCCATTGCCGTTGTACCCAAACTGCCCCTTTGGATCGGAAGTGCAGGCGTACAAGGGAACGGGCTTGCCCAGACCGTTGATGTTCGGCTTCATCTGTTCATAGAGTGGGCTCTGCTCCGCGAATGGCAAAATGTGCGTATGCCAGCTGGCGAACATCAGGTTAGCGGGGCTCGTGGCGTTGAATGGTGCGGTCTGGTTGTCACCCACGGCACCGAGGCCGGGGGGAAATACACCCTGGGCGTCGTGAAAGCTGTGGCAGGCGAGGCCCATCTGTTTGAGGTTGTTCGAACACTTGGCACGAGAAGCGGCCTCGCGAACTTTTTGCACGGCTGGCAGCAGCAACCCGATCAGGATCGCAATGATGGCGATGACCACCAGGAGTTCAATCAGTGTAAAGCCCAATTGTGATTGTCGGCGAGTCATGCGTGCACCTGAATGTTACTTCACATGATGGAACCGGAGATGGAAGATCGCTCGAACATCGTCGCCGTAAAGCTGCCTCGAATGTTTCGAGATCGCAACACGGCGGACGGCTGCACGAGAATAACGGTGAACTACGACCCACATGTGGGAGAGGAATGTGGGCGCTCATCGGACCGCGTGCAATCGGAGCGAGGATCCGGAAGATTCGCAGGCGAGCGGCCGGAGAAAAACTACCCGGCTGACTGCGAGCCCTCAATTATGACAGCGATCTGAAAAAGAGACTACACGAGCGAGCGACACATGGAAAGCATCTATCCAGAATTTTTTTCATTTTTTGGGCCGACTGACAGGCCGGTGATGAGCTGTGGCAACCTGGCTGCTGGGAATAGGCGTCCGGGTGCTTAGAATAAATTGGACTCCTTTCAGGCTTTTACCCCAGAATTGCATTGCCTTGCCCGGCAAGGTTTCGCTATCCCTGCTCGACCCCCGGAACACTCCATGATACAGATACCCGCACTCCGTTTCGGCAAATCGTACACCAGCCTGGAAAAGGCCACGCTCGTGCATCACGTCACGGGTGATCCGGTGGCCGAGGTAAGCCAGGTCACGGGCTCCATGATTGCACGCGACCTCGGCAACATGGAACGCGCGCACAAGGAACTCTCCTCAATTCCCATTCGCGATCTACTGGCGATGTACGAGAAGGCGGCAGATTATTTCCTCAATGCCTCACTCCCCTGCGGCGACACCGAACTGACCTTCGATCAGTACATTCGCAACCTTTCCTCCACAACTGGCTCGCCGATCGTCTTCTGCGATCGCAATGCTCGCAAAGTGCATTATGTGCTGGGCCACATCGAAGAAGTGATTGGCGGCCTCACGCGGGGTTTGCCTCTGGAAGCACTCGATCAGGGCTATTCCACTCAGCAGGGGCGGATGCAGGCGTTCTACCCCACCACGGATGTGTTTGGTGCGGTGCTGCCCTCGAATTCGCCAGGCGTGCATTCGCTGTGGGTGCCGACACTGGCCTTCAAGATTCCACTGTTGTTGAAACCCGGGCGAGAAGAACCGTGGACGCCGTACCGCGTCTTGCAGGCTTTCCTGAAAGCGGGTATGCCCGCCAGTGCCATCGGTTTCCTGCCCACGGATCATGCCGGGGCAGCCGATATCCTACGGCTCTGCGGTCGCAGCATGGCGTTCGGCGATGACCGCACGATGGCTCCTTACAAGAATGACCATCGCGTGGAAATCCATGGCACCGGGTATAGCAAATATCTGTTCGGTGAAGATCGTGCCGATCACTGGGAGCAGCACCTGGATCTGTTGGTGGAAGGGATTGCAGCGAACGGCGGGCGGGCTTGCGTGAATGCGTCTGCGGTGTGGACGCCCAGGAATGGCGATGCCATTGCCGAGGGCCTGGCGAAGAAACTTGCTGGTGCGAAGGCACGCCCCTGGGATGATCCGCAATGTGAGATCAGTGCCTTTGCCAATGCCTCTGTGGCCGAAGCCATCAACAACATGGTGGACGAGGGGCTCAAGACCCCGGGTGCTGTGGATGTGACGGAGAAAATTCGCGGCACACCGCGGCTCATCAAGGAAGGCCGCTGTGCCTGGCTGTTGCCCACGATCATCCGCTGCGATTCGCCCGATCACCCGCTGGCGAACAAGGAATTTCTGTTTCCCTATGCCAGCGTGATAGAATGGCCACAGCACGATGTGCTCAAGCGTATCGGCTACACGCTCGCCGCCACCGTCCTCTCCGACGATACCGATTTCATCGCCTCCGCTCTGGCTTGCCCAAACATCGAGCGGTTGAACATCGGACCGCTGCCGACCAACCGCCTGACCTGGGATCAGCCGCATGAAGGGAACCTTTTCACCCACCTTTACAAACAACGGGCGCTCCAGCATGCGGGCCGCGCCCCTGCCCGCGTTTGACCACGAGCCACTGGGTCGCGTTCTCTTTGAAGCTGGCAGCATCAGCCGGCTCGGGGAAGTGGTCCGTTCAATTGGGGGAACACGCGTCCTGCTCGTCACCGATCCCGGGCTCGAACACGCGGGCCATCCGCAACGAGCCACGCGGTCTCTCACGGAGGCGGGTCTCGAGGTCTTCACATTTGATGGTGTGAGGGAGAATCCCACCGAACGTGAAGTCGAAGCCGGCGTCGTCTTCGCCCATACTCACACCATTGACTGCATCGTCGCAGTGGGCGGCGGGAGCTCCATGGACTGTGCGAAGGGAATCAATTTTCTCCTCACCAACGGCGGCCGCATGGCCGACTACAAGGGATTCGGAAAAGCGACCAAACCGATGCTCCCCTCTGTGGGAGTACCCACGACTTCTGGCACCGGCAGCGAAGCACAGTGTTATGCGCTCATCACCGATGAGCGGACGCACCTCAAGATGGCCTGTGGCGACAAGAAAGCGGCGTTCCGCGTCTCGATTCTCGATCCGGAAGTCACCGTCTCCCAGCCCCGGCAAGTCAGTGCCGTGACGGGGATTGATGCCGTCGCGCATGCCGTTGAATCCTTCGTATGCCTCAAGCGAAATCCCATTTCTCACATGTGTGCCCTCACCGCGTTTCGGCATTTAGAAGCGAATTTCGAACAGGTGATGCATTATCCAACAGATCTCTCAGCGCGTTCCGCCATGCAACTCGGAGCACACTTTGCAGGCATGGCGATTGAAAATGCGATGCTCGGTGTGTGCCATAGTTGCGCGAACCCACTGACCGCTCACTATGGCATTACCCACGGTGTGGCCATTGGTGTGATGTTGCCGCACGTGATTCGTTATAATGGACATGTTGTGGGAAATCTCTATGGCGAACTCCTCGGCGATACCCACTTGTGTGGACCCGGTGAGATTCTCGCCGAGCGCATCACCGAGATGCTCGCCGCCGCGGGTCTGCCAAAAACGCTGAAAGAGTGCGGTGTCTCGGACACGATTCTCCCTCTGCTCGCAGAGGAGGCGAATCATCAGTGGACGGCTCGATTTAATCCACGCCCGGTGACGGAAGCGGATATCCTGGAGATTTATCAGGCCGCGTGGTGAGTTCATGCGAGGATTCGTGATGCTGAAACGACATGCGTTGGCCTTGCTCGGATTGTTTTTGGCGACTTCGTTCTCGTTTGCCGACTGGCCACTGTATCGTGGTGATGCACTCATGTCGGGTGTGGGCCAGGCCAAGCTGCCCGACCAGCTTGAGGAACGCTGGGTCTTCAAAGCCAAGAATGCCATCGAAGGCGCACCGGCCATCGTCCAGGACACCGTGTACGTCGGTTCCTTCGACAAACATCTGTACGCACTCGATCTCGCCACGGGCCAGGAGAAATGGAAGACCAGGCTCGGCGCGTTCCGCGCCTCGCCGAGCGTGCGCGATGGCAAGGTCTATATCGGCGATCTCGACGGACGTTTCTATTGTGTGAATGCGGCTGATGGCAAGCTCATCTGGAAATTCGAAACCGAAGGTGAGATTTCTTCCGGCTGCAATTTTCATGGTGATAATATCCTGTTCGGCTCACATGATTCCACACTCTATTGCATCGACTCCAAGGCCAAGAAATTGTGGGAAGTCAAGACGGAAGGCCCCGTGAATGGCTCACCGGTCGTTGTCGGTGACACCACCTTCGTTGCGGGATGCGATGAAGTGTTGCACGTGCTCGACGCCAGGACGGGCAAGGAACTTGGCACCGTGCCGCTCGGCGGCCAGGCTGCTGCCACCGCGGCCGTGAGTGGCGATTTCACCTACGTCGGCACCATGACCAATCAGGTCGTGGGGATCGACTGGAAGAAACAGACCAAGGTGTGGGAATTCGAACCGCGGGTGCGGGCCCAGCCCTTCTTTTCGTCCGCCGTTGTCACGCCCGAACTCATCGTGGCTGGAAGTCGCGACAAGAGTCTGTACGGGCTAGATCGCAAGACGGGGAAGCCCGTCTGGACGTTCGAAACCGATGGGCCCGTCGATGGCTCGCCCGTTGTTGTGGGTGAGCGCGTTTACGCAGGTTGTCTCAGTAATGACGGCAACTTCTATGTGCTGGAACTCAAGAGCGGCAAGAAGTTGCAGGAACTTAATCTGGACTCGGCCGTCACCGGTTCCGTGGCAGTCGGGCCGAATTGTGTGCTGGTCGGCACCGACAAGGGTTCGCTCTATTGCCTGGGTGCCAAATAAGACGAGACCGACGTGCGAACTTCGCTTGCTGTGTAAGATTACGATAAGATCGTGGTATCCAACTCGACACATCCGTCATCCATCGCCGCGTTGAGGCTGCTCCTATGAATACCACTGCACCGGATCAAGAAAAGACAGGCCTCGGCAACTATTTCATCGCCAATTATCCGCCGTTCTCTTTCTGGAAGCCGAGTTATTTGCCGCAGGCCATGGATGTCATTAACGCGCCGCCCAAGCCGGGTGTACCGCTGGGCCTGTATCTCCATATTCCATTCTGCCGCAAACGTTGCAAATTCTGTTATTTCCGCGTTTACACGGACAAGAATGCCAAGGATATTGAGGTTTACCTTGACGCACTCGTGAAGGAGGTCGAGCTTCTCGCGAAGTCACCCTGTGTGGGTGGTCGAGCGCTCGACTATGTTTATTTTGGAGGCGGCACACCCTCATACCTGAGTGCCAACCAGCTTGATGAATTGATGACCCGCCTTCGAGCCGTGATGCCATGGGACCAGGCTCGCGAAGTCACCTTCGAGTGCGAACCGGGCACGCTCCAGAAGCACAAATTGGAGACACTCCGTGCCCAGGGTGTCACACGGCTCTCACTCGGCGTCGAGAATTTCAAAGCCGATATTCTCCAGTACAATGGTCGGGCCCATCTCGAAGAGGAAATCTATCGTGCCTTCGGCTGGGCCCGCGAACTCGGCTTTCCGCAAATTAATCTCGATCTCATCGCCGGCATGGTCGGTGAGGACTGGGATAACTGGAAGCGTTGCGTCGAGAAAACCATTGAACTCGCGCCGGACTGCGTCACCATTTATCAGATGGAATTGCCCTATAACACCGTCTTCTCGAAGGAATTGAAAGTCATTGGCAACGACGAACCGGCTCTGGCCGTCGCAGACTGGCCGACCAAGCGGGCCTGGGTGAAATACGCCTTCGAAGAATTCCAAAAGGTGGGCTACGATATTTCCAGTGCCACGACCGTGGTGAAAAACAAGGCCACGACCAAGTTTGTGTACCGCGAAGCGCTCTGGAGCGGCGCGGACATGTTCGGCACCGGCGTTGCCTCGTTTGGCCACGTGAATGGTGTGCACCTGCAAAATCTCGACACCTGGGAAACCTATATCGAGAAATTGAATGCAGGCGAACTGCCCATTGGTAGAGCCTTTCCCACTGTGGAACGCGATCGTTTGATTCGTGAGATTGTGCTCTTGCTCAAGACCGGCCACATCGAGCCCGCTTACTTTGAGAAGAAGTATGGCGTCAATATTCGCAGCGAGTTTCGCATGGCGTTCGATAAATTGAAGAACGAAGGCTGGCTGACGGTGGGCGATACCATCGATTGCACGCCAGACGGTCTCATGCAGATTGACCGCCATCTGCCCGCCTTCTTTGACCCGCAATACATTAGCGACCGCTACACGTGATCCGTATCAGTGGCGTGTTCATCGCTGAATTCAATCCTGACCATTGATATCTCACTCGCAATGTCCGAACCGCTCACATTTATGATGGGAACTCACGCGGCGGTGTTGCCGCGGAATTTGCGTTATTGCAAGAATCATATGTGGTGCCGGGCGGGTGAGAATGGCGTGCACACATTCGGCTTCAGCGGCTATGCCGTGCGACTCATGCAAGATGTTTATTTCCTGGAGTGGCGAATCGAGCCGGGCCTCGTGACGCTCAAGCAAGAGATCGGCTACATCGAAACGCAGAAGGCAACTTCCGGCCTCTACGCACCCGTGGCCGGCCGCATCACGCGCTTCAATGCGGAACTTCTCGAAGATCCCTCGGCGATTAACGCCCACGGCTACGATCGCGGCTGGCTCTTCGACCTGGAAGGTTCAGATGATGGCATGTTGAACGCCGAGGAATATCATGAATTCTTGACGGTTGCCTGGGCGCAGGCCCAGAGGCTCATCAAGGGCCAACTGAACACTGCGGACGACACACCTGCCGATTCATGAGCCAATCTCCCCGATCACAGGGTCCGCACCTCTGGCAATTCCTGGCGCTCAACGCCATCCTGGCCGCGTGGCTGGCTTTCTCGGGTATCCATCGGCAACATCACTCCGATAGTCTGCTCTTCTCGCTTGCCAGTTGCTATGCCTGGACGCCGTTCTTTTGGCACCAGGATCGCGTTGGCCTGCTCGTGCCGCTCGTCGCCTCGATCTGCCCCGAACCCGTGGCGAACGTGGTGCTGCAAACCGGCCTCACTGCCTTTGCGTTCCTGTGTCTGCCCTTGTTGCTGAACGAACTGCTCGCACCGCATCCCGTTGGCCGGGCCGCGGCTTTGCTCGCGAACTGTGCCATGATTGCGTTCGCGCCGGATCGAATCGCCGATAACCTGCTCTTCGAATGCTACTATCCGCTCGCCATGACACTCGGCTGTGCCGGCTTGCTCGTGCTGGGACGCGGCCCGGGCTGGCCGGGCGGG